>CAKZJE010000111.1 GCA_936941155.1 uncultured Methylomonas sp.
TTCATCCGCCACCGCTTTTTGTCCTTGCAAAACTTGGGCGTGTCCAAAATCACGATAATCACAATACGCCGCTTTCAATTCCCGCGCTTGTTCTGAATTAAAAAATCCATGCGCCGCTAAACTTTCAATTTGCCGCACATTGTCTGTGTAAGTGGTTAAATCCAGATGATTAACACTTTGCGACAAAATGCCAAACTGCACGAGAAATTCAATATCCGCAATTCCACCTTTGCTTTGCTTGATGTCAAAACGTCCCTCTTCTTTCGTTGCCAACGCATCACGCATTTTCTGGCGCATGTCCCGCACTTCGGTTTTTAACTTTTCCTGCTCTCTCGGTAACGACAAAATCCGCTTTCTGATTGCTTCATATTCTTGACGTAAATCTTTATCGCCAGCAATAAAACGCGCCCGCACTAAAGCCTGATGCTCCCACGTCCACGCTTCATTGCGCAAATAGCCTTCATAAGCGTTGATGTGCGTGACCAATAAACCGGAATTGCCACTCGGACGAAGGCGTAAATCCACTTCATACAACACACCGGATAGCATTTTCGTGTCTAAAATATGGCGCACTTTTTGTCCCAAGCGTCCAAAAAACTGGGTGCAGGTCAATGGTTTATCGCCGTTCGTCATCGCGTTGCCATCTGCGGCGTTGTATAAAAACACCATATCTAAATCAGAGCCGTAGCCTAATTCGATGCCGCCGAATTTGCCAAAACCGAGAATGGCGAAATCGTAAGGGTTGTTATGACTGGCAGTCCTTGAAGGACTGCCAGTCATGGCTTTAGGAGGAAAACCATGTTTATCAGTCAAAATTTTCCAAGCGAAATCCAACACAAACTCGACAATCGTTTCTGCAATATAGGTTAAATAATCGCTCACCACCATCAACGGAATCACTCCTATGATGTCCGCCGCCGCCACCCGCAACACATTGAGTTGTTTAAATTGCCGTAACGCAATCATCACTTGCTCTTCGTCCTGACTGTCGGTTTTTGCCAAATATTGCTGCAATTGTTCGGCAAGAGCTTGTTTTTGCAGCGGTTCATACAAGGTGCGCGTATCCATCAACTCATCAAACAACACCGGATACAGCGACAAATATTCACACACCCACAAGCTGGCACTGGAGAGTTTCACCAATTGCGCCAGTGCGTCAGGATTTTCCGCCAGCAACGCCAAATACACATTGCGCCCCGCCACTGCTTCAAACAAATTCAACAATCGTCTAAAGGTTTCGTCTTTATTTTTCACCAAACTCATGGCAGAAATAACTGACGGCATCAGTTTTTCCATTACCGCGATGCCTTTGCTGGTCAAACGTTTGATGGCATTGGAGTTTTTAAAATCGAGCAGATTTTTTAAACTTTGCTCAGGTTGCGTAAAACCCAATTCGCTTAATTGCGCAATTAATTCCGGCTCATCGGCTTTCGCCAGCCAAATAAAATAGCTGCTGTCGGGCTTTTTTGTTTGCTCAGAAAGGGAAAAAACCTCATCAAACACCGCTTGCACTTGTTCGCGTACTTGATTAAGTTTTTGCAGAAAACTATCCCAATCGGCAAAATCTAACGAATACGCCAAAATCTGCTGCACTTCGGGAGATTTTGGCAAATCGTGAGTTTGTTTGTCTTGATATTGTTGAATGTGATTTTCGGTGCGGCGCAAAAAATAATACGATTCAATCAGTTGTTGCGCATCTTCGGGAGGCAGAAGCTCCATTTCGCCCAACGCTTGCAAAATATCCAGAATCCCGCGCTGTTGCAAACGCGGTTCACGTCCGCCGCGTATCAATTGAAACGCTTGTCCGGTGAATTCAATTTCCCGAATCCCACCGCGTCCTAATTTCACATTATCAAGCCGATCTTTGCGGCGCAGTTCTTGATTGATTTGCGCTTTCAACCAGCGCAATTCCTCAAACGCGCCGTAATCGAGATATTTGCGATACACAAACGGTTTCAACATCGCCATCAATTGCGCCCCGTGTTTAAAATCGCCCGCCACTTGCCGCGCCTTAATCATTGCGTAACGTTCCCATTCCCGCGCTTGGGTTTGGTAATAATTTTCCATGCCGTCAAAGGTCATAATCACCGGCCCGCTGTCGCCAAACGGACGCAGGCGAATATCGGTGCGAAACACAAAACCGTCCACCGTGATGGCATCCAACACTTTCACCAAGCTGCGACACA
The DNA here is from genome assembly GCA_936941155.1 of uncultured Methylomonas sp. Classification (GTDB taxonomy): domain Bacteria; phylum Pseudomonadota; class Gammaproteobacteria; order Methylococcales; family Methylomonadaceae; genus CAIQWF01. The sequence continues at coordinate 2,187 of CAKZJE010000111.1, forward strand.
TCTGCGCAAAAAATTCGCCGTAAGTGGTTTGTTTTCTATCGGCTAATTCGCCATCGTGCAGATAGGCGAAAATCAAATCTATATCAGAGGAATAATTTAGCTCAAACGCACCGAGTTTTCCCATCCCCAACACCACCAGATTAACCGGCGTACCGTCCGCAGTAACTGGCGTGCCGCGTTTTTCGCAGGCTTGGTTGTAGAGAAAATCCAACGCGTATTGAATGCAGGAATCGGCTAACCACGATAATTCGACTAAAGTTTGTTTTAAATCTTCCCATCCGGCTAAGTCACGCCAGGCGATGCGCACCATTTCGCGGCGGCGAAATTGTCGCAATAACGTCATCAGTTCTGATTCGGATGCGGGCGAAAATGTTGCCAATTTTTGACGATAAGTATCACTTTGATAGACGGTCGTTAAATCACCAGAATTGACTAAATCAGGCAACAGTTGTGGATTGCGCGTACAACTTTCGGCAATAAATTGACTGGAATACCACACTTTCACCAGCGTTGCGTTGACGGTTTCATTTTGAAACGAAAGATTGGCGGCGTTGATTTTTTCCAGCCACGTTTGCAAAGAAACGGTTACGCCATTTTGTGCGGATGCTGGAAGTTGTTGGATTTGGGAGGCAAAACTGTTGATTGAAAGCATAATGATTTAGGACTCAATGGAAAGTTTTTGACAAAGGATGCGCGTGCACTATTTTCGCTCATTATAACGAAGGCGTTAGAAACCATGATAATTTAATCGTTTTAACACATGCGTTAGATGTTTGAGATTAGCTGCGGTTTTGAAATTTGAAGACAGTCAGTCGTCTTGCTAAAAAATTCAAGACGACTGGTCGTTTTTGAAAATTTTTAAAGATAACTGGTCGTCTTTAAAAATTTTTGCGAAAAGGCGGGTAAAAAAGCGTGTTTAGGAATATGCACAAAACAATTTCTTCAAGTGAATTATTAAATCGCCGCATGTCACGACTGGTAGTCCTCAAAGGCATAGTTATCTACACATCTTTAGTTTAAAAAAGTGTTTATATATCAATTAGATATTGAAATATGTAGGTTGGGTTAGCTGCTTTTTTCGTCAGAAAAAAGAGCGTAACCCAACAAAGTGCGTCTATTTTAACGCTGAATGTTGGGTTACGCTTATCTCGCTTCGCTCAATAATGCTAACCCAACCTACAAAAAATTCTTTATTATCAATGCTTTTGTTATAAAAAACATCAAACTATCTTGTGTAGATACCTATGCCTCAAAGGACTGCCAGTCGTTATGCTGCCGGAGTTTTTTTATGTTCCTTCCTTATTTGACAGAAAGGAAATAGAGAGGAAATTGTGGATTTATAGACGGCAGTAGAGACGCAAGATTTTGCGTCTCTACCGGAGATATGAAGGTCTGGAGAGTGATGGCTGAAAAGTGCCGTCTACCAAAAGGTTTTGTACAGTTTCGGAAAGAGTTTTTTCGCTTTTTTCTCGTCTAAATCAGCGATTTTTTCGTCATACCATGCCTCAAAACTAATTTCAGGATACGGAAAATCTTGCACTTTTTCGCTGAAATCTTCCAAGCCGGTTTTTTCAACTGCCATTGTATAAAGCAGTCCCAAAATTTCTTCTAAAACCGGATAATTGTCTTCATCATCAGCGATTTTCACCAAACTATCAGGATTTTCCAGTGCGTTGTAAAACGGCTCTTTGCCTTGCGCAATCAGCCACGCGCGAAAATAATCAAAGCCATCATCAGAACAGCCGCCCAAAATCAGGTACGCCGCGCCCCAAAGATTGCCGTTGTATGACTGCGAATATAAGCGATTGAAAATATCATAAAACGCAATAAATTCTGCTTCACTTAATGCCTCAAGCAAAGCCTCCAATTGCGGCATCTGCAATTCATAATCGTGTTTGGTATTTTTGCGCGATTGTTCAATGATGTGCCAAAACTGTTTTTCGTCCATTGTTTTTCCTGATAAAAAAGTGATTTTTGTTTATTTGGGAAAGTGAAAACTATCCGCGACAGGCTCAATTTGAAACAAGCGATTCGGCATGTGGGTGTTAATGGTTTTTTCCTTGCCGTTTTTATCGCGCTCCCGCAATTTAAAGGCATTACAATCACCAATCAAATGCGTGCCAAACGGCGTTTCAATCGCATCTTGCACCCATTTCACTGGAAAATAAGGATTTGTGCCGGGAATTCTTTCGGTCAATTGAAAGTTTTTGTCGAATAACAACACTTCACCTTTGCGCGAATTCGACAGCATATAGCCGCCAGAATGCGGGCGAATATGATGTGCGCCGTTTAAATTAGAAATCACGATGTCAGTTTGCAAAGTTTCGCGGTCAATCCGAGCGAGTTTGCCTTGATAAAATAAAATCGTCAGCACTTTTGATGAATCGTAAGGGTCAACAATCGCGGAATTCAAATGCGTAGTTTGCAAACGCCCCGGATAGTTTTTCAAACGGTGATCTATGTTTTTATCAATCACTCGTGTGCCGCCGCCGTAAGCTTGATCGTAACCGTGTTCTGTGCCCCACCACGACCAAATCAGGTTGCCGTCTAAATCAAATTCTAATAACGCATCGACACCGCTGGAGGTGACTAAAATACCTTTTTCTGTGCGGCGCAACGAGCGGACTTGAGTTAAGAGTGGGCTGCGAATTTCTAAGTCAATCTCTCCTTGATCGTTCATGCGGACAATGTGTTCGTCACCTGCCACGCCTTCTTCTGCACAGGGTAAGCCGGTGATGAAATATAAACCTTCGCCTGCAATATAGTGCATTCCAAACGGTTTAGTGAGTTCAAGTTCCCCTAAGGATTTGATGCCGCCTAATGTGCCATCGTGTTCAAATAATTGCAGTTTTCCGCCCGGCAGACCTTTAAAAACATCGTTTGATTTGTCTTTGCCGCGAATAATGCGATTGAGTCTGAATTTAGCGTAATCCCAATTTGTTTGAGGATAAGAAACAACAAATTTCATATTATTTTGCTCGTTAAAGTGTGTGTTTTTTAAGAATTTGCGAGAGGAATTTTACTCTCTGTTTTAGTTATTTCTCACAGCGAAAACCCAGTGGATTGTCTGGATTAATTCCATCCATAAACGGCAAGCGTCTATCTTGATTGGTGATTTGATACACTTTTCCCAGCCAATTATTAAACACAGCTTTGGCGGTATCGCGCCAAGTGTTATCCAAAAACGGCAAAATTTCTTGCTCAGGAAAGGCGGGTAAGGGTTGTTGTTGTGATTGTGCTGCCAACACTTGCTGTTGATAGGTGCTAAAAATCTCTTGCGCCTGCTGATTAAAATAATGCACAGGGTAGGGCGGATAATCTTCGCGTTCTTGATAAAAAAAGCGCAGCACTTCGCGTTTGTATTCTTTTAATAAGCTCACATCATCGTATTCAGGATGACCTTGAAAATACACCATCCGAAAACCATCGGGACTCACCGCCAAATGTACGCCGACTTCTTTCGCGCTGGCTAAAACTTTGATTCCAACTTCTTCCATTGCCGCTTGCGACACATCATTAAAACGTGAATGTGGCACATCAAAGCGGGTGTTAATTTCCACCACGAGCGGATGCGTGCGGTCAGTGAGTTGATGCGTAAACACGCCCCAGCGTTTGCTTGGTTGATGAACTCTGCGAATCCCGTGACAGTATTGAATCAAGGCGTGGGTTGCCAAACAAGAACACAAAGTGGAGGTGACATTTTCTTTTGCCCATTCAAACACTTCGGTTAACGGTTGCCAAAAATCTTCTTTTTCCAAATGTGCATGAGTGACGTTTGCGCCGCTGATAATTAACGCATCCAAACCTTCCTGCTTAATTTGTTCAAACGTTTGATAATACTTATCAATATGCGCCTGACCTTGTGCGCCGCGCTCTAAGCCAGAAATGGTAAAAGGATGCACATAAAACTGCGCAATTTGATTACACGCCCCAACCAGCCGAAAAAACTGTCGCTCAGTTGCTTCCAGTGCTGCATCCGGCATCATATTCAGCAAGCCAATATGCAGGGCGCGAATATCCTGATGGTCGGCGCGACTTTTATCCAAAATATCTTCACCTTCTTCCTGCAAACGGGCAAAGGTCGGTAAGTCAAGATGGGCAACTAGCGGCATAACAGCGTACTCTTATGGTTGTTTAGCAAGGGCATCGGCAATCACCTGAATAAAATCGGCTTCCGTTTTTACATTGGCAATCGCGTCCGCTTCAATGGTGTAGCCATATTGTTTGGCAATGGCTTCATAACGCGGAATCCGTGATTGAAATAAAAATGGAAAAACCCAACTGACAAACTCATCGGGTGGAATTTCATCGGTATTTTTATAACCTTTAAAAAACATAAACTTGGTGAGTTGTTCATCTAAAAACGCTTCGCGGTAATACAAAGGTTTTGGATCGGATTTGGCGCGGTCGATGATGGTTTGTTCTAAGGAGGTGGGGATTTTGATATAGATAATCAAGCTGTGTTGTGCGAGGGTGTTTAATACGGCGGGGGAATCTAATTCACAAACGCTGCCGCCTGCGTCGTTTAAAAAGTTTTTGTAGCCATAAATATCTTCTGCTTTGCGAATAAATTCAGGCACATCATTCATGGCAGCAATTTCGGCTTGATGATGTAGCTTTTGTCGTCGCTTAAATTCTGCTAACGATAAACCACCTAAAGCAGGATTGCCTAATTTGCCTAAGAAAGTAGAAACTGGAGCTAAGTTATTTACCGTGACATTGTTGCGAATAAAAATAGAGTCGGATAATAACAATTGCCGCAAAAACGGCACTTCCATCGCTTGTTTTTTAATATTATCTAAAATGGGCTCATCTAAATATTTTGTGCCAATCCGATAATCACCGGAATAATGAAACCATTTTTCTTTGGGCAATTTATTTGCCAATGTGGTTTTGCCTGCCCCCGACATGGCTAACAGGGTAATACTTTTCGATTCCCACTCAAGGAATTGCGTTGCACTCATTTTCATTTGCTTAACTCGTCTTGTCTAATATATCAGCTAAGTCCATATCTTCTTGGTCTGGATTGGTGTGTAGGTCATTATCAGAATAACCTAAATCATCGGTTTCTAAACCACCATAAGGTGCGCTCCAATCTTCAGGAGCTTCAATATAATCAAATGTGGAGTTATACCAGCTTTCATTGTCATATTCGCCAATATCGCCATTGATATATTGCACACTAATACTGTCATCGCTTTCGCTGATGGCGACTACTTTAAATTTTAAATTATTTTCAATGTCTTTATACCAGCGTTCGATGACAGGGTCTGTAATCGTTGCCATGTTTGCTTCCTCATTGTCGAGTTAATGTAAAATGGTCATCATATAGAAAATTCTTTACGTTGTGGATGTTTATGAGAAGAAATAATAAAGACTTGCTTTGGTTAGCAATTTTGGTGTTAGAACTGGTCTGGAAAAAGCCTGCCTCGCTGTTGATTTTTTTGCTGATTGGCTGCACTTGGTATGGTTATCAAACCTTTGTAGGACATCCTGCTTTAAGTTTTAAAGGCTTGCCGCAAACCCAATCTACGCTTAATGCAAATACTTGGAATCGCACTTTAACCAATCAAGCTTTTCTGGTTGGCTATTCTGATAAACGCGGCAATCCGTTGTGGGTAAGTTACGCGCTGCAAACTGTGCCTGAAAACGCCCCGCATTTAAAAAGACCATCGCGTTTTACCGCTGATTGGCGGGCGGTTAATAAAGTTACCCATCAAGATTACGACAAAAGCGGCTACGACCGAGGACATCTTGCGCCAAATTATGCAATTAGCAGTTTATATGGCAAAGATGCGCAGCTAGAAACGTTTTTAATGACCAATATTAGCCCGCAAAAGCCGAATTTAAATCGCAAGCTTTGGCAGCGATTGGAAGAGGCAGAGGTAAAATATTTTACGCAATTGTCGCCAACCATTTGGGTGACAGCGGGGCCTGTGTTTGATGAGTCTATTGAATCTTTAAAAAATGCCCATAATGTTGAAATACCTGATGCTTTTTACAAAGTTTATGCCATGTCAGGCAACGGAAAAACCTATTTATTAGCGTTTTTAATGCCGCAAACGGTGAAAGGAAACGAGCCTTTAGCCGATTATGTGGTGACGGTGGACAAAGTGGAGGAGCTAACGGGCTTGGATTTTTTCCATGAATTGGACGATAAAGAAGAAACTGCTTTAGAATCTACTCTTGATACGCAGCCTTGGCAGTTGGATGTGGTTAATCATATTCCGTCGCGGTATTGAGAGATTAAAAAAACTGAGAGGTTTTTAAAACCTGTCAGGTGTATGCTGGATGTTACAAAATAAAAATTATAAAAATATTTTCAATAATGATTGATTGAGTGAGGTAGGGAAAATGAATTTTTTGGTGAAAAAAGTAGTGACTTTTTTGTTAAAAAGAACAGAACATTTAAAAAACGTGGATATGCGGGCTTTAGATAGTTCCAACCCAAAAGAAAGACGCATGAAAGGCATGTTGGAAAAACGTGCGATGTTAGTCAGAGCTGTTGGAGGAGAATCTGAATCTAAAAACTCACCTAACCAAAGAGGAAGACGCACAGGGCCTGATGCCACGCGCTTTAGCAGTACAATTGCCGAATCCTTAGCGGCAAAAAAATCGGCGACAACTCAAAGTAAGCGTAGCTCTAAAAACAATCCTAAAAAAGCAAATCGCACTGCTAAATAAGCTGAAATTAAATCAAACCAGTAAACCTTTCAGTTTTTGACAAGCTGAAAGGTTTTTTCTTTTGCAAAGAGATGACTATGACTACGCATGTGACGCTGACCCAATTTATTATTGAACAACAACGGCAATTTCCAACGGCTTCTGGTGGATTTACTTTATTGTTGAATGATATAGCCACCGCTTGTAAACAAATTTCACACTTGGTAAATCAAGGCGATTTAATTGGCGTGTTAGGCAATGCGGATTCTGAAAACGTGCAAGGCGAAGTGCAAAAAAAGTTGGATTTGATTACCAACAAAATTATGGTGGATTCGCTGATTTGGACAGGACATCTCGCAGGCATGGCATCGGAAGAAGTGGATGAGCCGATTAAAATTCCTGCGCATTATCCAAAAGGAAAATATTTGGCGTTGTTTGATCCGCTTGATGGCTCTTCCAATATTGATGTGAATTTAACGGTAGGAACGATTTTTTCTATTTTGCGTTGCCGCGAAGGGGTTGAGCCGGAATTAGCAGATTTTTTGCGCAAAGGCACAGAACAAGTTTGCGCAGGTTTTGTGTTGTATGGCCCTTCCACGATGATGATTTTAACGACCGGACACGGCGTGAATGGTTTTACCTTAAATCAGGAAATTGGCGAATTTATTCTTACCCATCCGAATATTACCATTCCAGCAGAAACCCAAGAGTTTGCGATTAATATGTCGAATCAACGCTTTTGGGAAAAACCGATGCAACGCTATATTGCAGAATGTTTAGAAGGCAAAGAAGGTGTGCGCGGCAAAGATTTTAATATGCGTTGGCTGGCTTCGTTGGTGGCTGAGGTGTATCGGATTCTGACGCGCGGCGGTGTGTTTATGTATCCTTATGATTTTAAAGATCCTTCTAAAGCGGGGCGGTTGCGGTTGATGTATGAAGCCAATCCGATTGCGTTTATTATTGAGCAAGCGGGCGGGGCGTGTTCAACCGGACGCGAGCGAATTATGGAAATGCAGCCAACCGGTTTGCATCAGCGCGTGCCGTTGGTGTTGGGTTCTAAAAATGAAGTGGAAAGGATTGTCAGTTACCATTTAGAACAATAAAAGGTTTATTCACGACTGGCAGTCCTTTAAGGACTGCCAGTCGTAGCAGCGGTATTTTTTAATCAAATTTACCAAAATTTTTTAAGACGACCAGTCGTCTTAAAAAATTTCAGATGAAAAAAGAGGAGTAAAAAATCGCCTTCAGATTTCTAAAAGGCGGTTTTATGTTGTCGCTGTAGGATTAATTCACGACTGGCAGTCCTTTGAGGACTGCCAGTCGTAGCAGCGGCATTTATTTTCCTAACCAATGCAACTCAACACGACGATTGCGCACTCTGCCAGCCTCCGTTTTATTATCCGCAATCGGGAAATTCTCCCCATAACCTTTCGCAATCAAACTATCTTTAACGCCATGCTGTTGCAAATAATCCAGCACGGATTGAGCGCGGCGTTGTGATAATTTCAAATTATGTGCAAACGACGCTTCACTGCTGGTATGCCCTTGCACTTCAATCGCTTTTTTAGCATCGGAATAACTCAGCAAATCTTTCGCGACTTTATCCAAAATTTGTTTTGAATTTGCAGTTAATACCGCCGAATCCAATTCAAACTGCACACCTTTTAACTCAATGCTAATCGGACAACCGAATTCATCCACTTTGCTGCCTGCCATTGAATTAGGGCATTTATCTTTGCAATCATTCACGCCATCTTTATCCGCATCCAAAGTAGAACAATCGGCAGGCGGAGCAACTGGCGCAGGTTGGTTATCACTCACCAAACGCACGGCTTCATAATCGTATTTGTAGCTCCAATAATCATCACCATCAAAAAAATTCACCACCCACGCGCCTGTGCTAATCGGCGTGACTGGCGTTGATGACCAATAAACGCTACTCGGCGGCACATTCGGAAACGCGGTGATATTAATCGCAGGGTCTTCGCAATCTTTTTCAATCAATGATTGCAATTCTTCTTGCGTGGGAACGCGCCATGTTTTGATGCCAGCAAAGGTCATGGTTTTTGCGGTTTCTAAAGCTGTGTCCCATTGCACCAGTTTTGGCACATTGGCGCAGGCATTATTTGTCCACGTTTGTCCCAGCGCACAACGCATCCAAACTAAATTGGTTTTTTTATCCAGCACTGTGCCGTTGCTGTTGATAGTGTAATGACTATTTGTAGCGTCGGTTGTCACAACGGGGTCACAATTTTGCGCAATGCTTATGCCGCTATAAGGCAACGACACAAGTAACAAAGTTAAAGATAAAAGCTTCATTGAGTTATTCTCCAAAAATAAAAGCATAGCCACTTGCGCTTGCATCTGCACTTCGTCACTCACGCTCGCATAGTATGTCAAAGATGATTCAAACTATTATATTGAATTGTGTTGAGAAAAATAAATTTTATCAAGCAATTACATTCACTTTACAACGGTTATCTTGAGTTTCTATCACCCAATTTGGCACTACCATTTAGTTAAGAAATGAGAAGGAGAGCAATAGCTTTAGCTATTGCAGTAAAAATAGCTGAAGCTATTTTACTCCGGCGTTAATTTATAGAATTCCATCGCTGAACTGAATGGCGGCACACCCAATTGACAGAATATAGAGATAAAAAATCACAAGATAAAATTTGCAATGAATATTCAGCAAGGCAAGGCTTGTAAAAAATAAAAGTGCTAAACTAGAGAATAAAATAACGGTTTGTGAAAATTAGCTGCCATCAATGAGGAAAAAACTATGCTAAAACGGGTACTTGCACCTTTACTCACCTTGCTGCTGCTCGCAGGTGTGGGCTATGCCATTTATATTTCTGTCACAGGTCAAGCAAACACCAAAGCCGCTGCGGATAAACTGGACGCTGTGCATGAAATTAAAGGCGTGATTGGCTCAGAAAAAGAAGATTTTTTTCGCGATCCAGAAACCGTAGCTGCGTTAGCTAAGCTCAATTTAAAAGTGACTTGGGATAAATCCGGTTCACGCGAAATTGCCAGCATTCCTAATCTTGCCAGTCAATATGCGTTTGCATTTCCATCCGGTGTTTCTGCCGCAGAAAAAATCAAACGCGATCAAAATAAAAATCCGAGTGTCAAAAAATCAGCGCAGGCTTTTTTTACCCCGATGGTGATTGCTTCGTGGAAACCGATTGCGGATATTTTGATTGCCAATAATATTGTGAAGAAAAAAGGCGATGCGTATTTTATTCTTGATATGGTTGCCTTGTTCGATTTGATTACGGCTGAAAAACGCTGGACAGATTTGCAAGATAATCAGCAATATCCGACCAATAAATCCATTCTGGTGGTCACGTCCGATGTAGGAAAGTCGAATAGTGCGGCGATGTATTTGGCTCTTGCCAGCTATATTTTGAATAATAATGCGATTGTGCAAAACGAGGCGCAAATTGCACCGTTATTGCCTAAATTAGCGTCGTTATTTTCGCGGCAAGGTTTTGCAGAAGGTTCAACCGAAGTGCCTTTTCAAGATTATTTAACGATGGGCATGGGAAAATCGCCGTTAGTGATGATTTATGAATCGCAATTTTTGCGCGAGATGAATAATAACGCCATCAGCGCGGACATGATTCCGCTCTATCCTGAGCCGACGTTATTTACCAAACATATTTTTATTCCGTTTAATGCGGATGCAGAAATCTTGGCGGATGCGTTGGCGAATAATCCCGATTTACAAAAAATTGCTGCAAAACATGGTTTTAGAACAACAAATGCGGCGTTGTTTGCAAAAGGAAAAAATATTGCAGGGCTGCAAGATTTAGTAAATGTGATTGACGCGCCGAGCTATGAAATGTTGGAAGCGATGATTAATCAAATTTCTCCCGCTAAATAGGTATTTTTTTGTTATCGTTCTTAAAAACAGTCTGGAATTATCTTAAATGACAACACTTTCTTTTACTCAGGTAGAAATTGATGGGTTTCGTGGTTTGCGTGGGCTAAATCTTGAGGGATTAGGGCGCGTTAATATTTTAGTCGGGCAAAATAATTGCGGGAAAACCAGTGTTTTAGAGGCATTGTCGATTCTTTGTAATCCAAAAAGACCCAGTGAATGGTTGATGATGGTGCATCGGCGTGATTTTGGACGATTAGATGAAAACATTGTGCAGTCTTTGCGTTGGTGTTTTACACAAAAAGCAGAAACAAATTATGACCATTTTATCGAAGCAAGTTGTTATTTTAAATATGCAGGTCGCTTTTCAAATCAACTCACTGTGCAATATGTTGAATTTATGAAGCATCAAGTTGTTGAGCTCCCTATTGGAGAAAATGAAGGTGGGGTTACGGAATATATAGATGAAGAATATGAGCTTCGAGCGACAAAATTAAGACACATTTTTTCAGCTTCATATACAAACACAGGTAATACCTCTTTCGACTTAGAAGTGGATGAAACATATAGACATGCGTTGTTTTTGGTATTGGATAGACAGAAAGAAAAAAAGGAACACCCTCTTTTTGATATTCCTTATGAAATGCTAACCCCTTATTCTTACCAATTAAATAGACTGCAATTAAAATCACAATCACAACAACTTTTTAACGATGATGTTATCGAATTATTGCAGGATTTTGATCCAGATGTTGAAGCTGTCCGTATTGGTTCATTTAGTGGTGAACGCGCCGCTATTTATATCAAACACCGTAAATTGGGAGAAGCACCCTTATCCGTATTTGGTGATGCTATGCGAAGAGCCGTACTTTTAACTTCTACACTCCTTTCATTAAAAGATGGTGGCGTTTTACTCATTGATGAGGTGGAAGTGGGAATTCATGTTTCAGCACTCACGAATGTTTTTAAATGGTTAGTAGAATCTGCTCGAAAGTTGAATGTACAAGTGTTTGTGACAACTCACAGCTTAGAGGCGTTGGACGCGATTACTTTCTCCGATAATGATGACGCAGAAGAGGATATTGTCGTTTTTCGCTTGAAGCAAACCGAAGAAAAAACCGAAAGCAAACGACTTTCAGGCGATTTATTACACCGTTTGCGTTTTGAGCGCGGTTTAGATGTGAGATAAACAATGCGAAAATACGGTTACTTAGTCGTTGAAGGGCCACACGATGTTGAGTTTGCCTATCGTTTATTAAGTCCGTCAGGATTGAAACGAGTTCAGCATCAAAAGGAATTAGAACCTTTTTTGTCGCCCTTAATTCCGCGTGAATATCCGCCTAAAGGTGATTTGCAAAAAAGAATGTCAACGCCACTTTTTCTACAAAATGATACTCATGCCATCGCCATTCATAGTGCTGTAGGCGATTCGCAGTTAGTGAATGTCATCATGGATAACATGGATGGGGAGGTTCTTGAATTTAAAAAAATGGTAGGAATTGGCATTTTTCTCGACTCAGATTCTCAAACATCACCGCAAAACCGATATGACGAGATCAAAACATCGTTGGCAGAAAAATCATCGCAACTTTTTATCTTACCTGATGACGCAGGAACGATAAAAAAAGGACAGCCCAATTTAGGCGCATTTGTTTTGCCCGACAATCAAACCTCTGGCACATTAGAAGATTTACTACTTGAAAGTGCAGAGCAAAAATATCCATATTTGTTAAAAATAGCAAAAAACTACGTTTCTGATGCAAAACATAATGCCGGACTTAAAAGCTCTGAACTCAAGGAGTTAAAGAATGCAGGTGAAAATAAAGCAATCATTGGTGCAATGGCAACAATCATGCGTCCTGGAAAATCTGTTCAAGTTTCAATTCAAGATAATGACTGGCTGAAAGGAAAAGCTTTAGAAATTGAAAATATAAAAGCTGTACAAACGTTTTTGAAGACATTGTTTGAGCTGTAGTTGATAAATCATAGCAAATCTAAAATTTAATAAACCGGAGATTCCAAGATGACCGAAACAGCCACTTTAACACCACCTGATATTAGTTTATTAACTCCGCCCGAACCTGTAGCCCCCGTTTCCACCGAAAAAGCCTCCGCAATGGTGCCGGTTTCGCCCGAACAACATGAACAATTAAACAAAAAAGTCGCTGAATTTATTGATATTGTCATCAGCAACGAAGTCAACAGCGAAGCGTTTAAAGAAAAGGTCAATGTGATTCACAATATGGGCAGCGGTGAAATCAGAGCCGCCGCCAGCATGTCGAATCGCATGTTAGAAAGGCCGGCGGCAACCCTGAATAACGGTGGCGTATTTGATGAAAACGCGCCCATTGGCAAAACATTGGTGGAATTGCGCAATACTGTTGAGGCGTTAGACCCAACCCAACAAGATTTATTCGCGCCGCGCAAATTATTAGGCTTTATTCCATTTGGAAATAAATTGCATGATTATTTTCAACAATATCAATCCGCCCAAACGCATTTAAATAAAATTATTGAAGCGTTATATAACGGTCAAGATGAATTACGCAAAGATAATGCCGCAATTGAAACTGAAAAAGCCAATCTTTGGGATGTGATGGGGAAATTAGAACAATATGTGTATTTAGGCAAACAAATTGACAGCACATTAGAAGCGAGAATTGCTGAAATAGAAATGCAATCTCCCGAAAAAGCCCGAATTGTAAAAGAAGAAATGTTGTTTTATGTGCGGCAAAAAGTGCAAGATTTATTAACGCAATTAGCAGTAAGTATTCAAGGCTATTTAGCGTTGGATATGGTGCGCAAAAATAATTTGGAATTAATTAAAGGGGTTGATAGAGCAACCACCACCACAATTTCAGCATTACGCACAGCAGTGATTGTTGCACAAGCATTGAATAATCAAAAATTGGTATTAGATCAAATTAATGCACTGAATTCTACCACCAGCAATATGATTGCCAATACTGCCAAAATGTTAAAACAACAAGCAGGCGAAATCAGTCAACAAGCGGCAAATAGCACGATTGAAATAGATAAATTAAAAGCCGCATTTTCGGATATATATCAAACAATGGATATGATGGCAGATTATAAAGTGAAAGCTTTAGAAAACATGCAAAAAACCGTGAATGTTTTATCCAGTGAAATTGATAAATCAAAAACCTATTTAGATAAATCGCGGCAACAAGCAACGGTAGCTGCAACCGCAAATACTCAATTGCAACAAGATAATCAAGTGCATTTGTAATGTGTGATTAAGATGATAATTTAGCAGAAGGAAAGTTATCGTGAAATTTTTAAAGATAATACGCATTACATTATTAGGTATTTTATTTGCCAGTCTAGTTGGATTTTTTGGCTTTTTAGCGTATATGGCAATGAATGCCGAAAACTCAGAGGAAACAGCAAACACTTCAATTCCTAATTCTGAAAGTGTTTTGAAAGTGCTGGCTGGTTCTGAATTAAAAGATATAGAGCCCATGCTGGAAATGATTAAAAGCAAAACTGGTGTGCAATTGCAAATGGAATATATTGGCACATTAGATGGCGCGGAAAAACTTACGTCACAGCCAGGACTTTATGATATTGCTTGGTTTTCACATGCAAAATATTTAAGCCTATTGCAAGCGGATAAAAAATTAATTCAAGCGCAAGAAAAAATCGGAATTTCTCCGGTTATTCCCGCAGTAAAAGAAAGCCTCGCAAAACAATGGGGCTGGATAAATAATCCTGAAATAGCATGGTCGCAAATTGCGGAAAAGGTTAAAGCCGGACAGCTTAATTATGCAATGACTGACCCGACGGCTTCCAATTCCGGTTTTTCAACAGTGATGAGTGTGCAAGCGGCATTTTCTAATAAAGGCGATGCTATTACAGCTCAAGATGTGGATGCCGAAAAATTAAAAATCTTTTTCAGTGGACATTCTTTAACGGCTGGAAGTTCCGCATTTTTAAGTGAAAGTTATTTACAAGACCAAGCCAAATTAGGCGGTATTTTTAATTATGAATCGGAATTATTAAAGTTAAATCGCAATCCATTATTAAAAGAAAAATTGGTATTGATTTATCCCAAAGAAGGCACGGTAACAGCCGATTATCCATTGATTTTATTGAATAAAGAAAAATCAGCGGATTATCAAAAAGTCGTGGATTATTTAAAATCAGCGGAATTTCAAACATGGATGATGACAAATACTGATCGTCGTCCTGTGAATCCTGCGGTTGCAATAGGTGCGCAATTTCCAAAAGGTTATTTAATGGATTTGCCGTTTCCTAACAATATTGCGACGGTTAATGAAATTCTATTTGCATATTTAAATGATAGACGTAAACCCAGTCATTCCTTTTTTGTATTAGATTTAAGCGGCTCTATGCAAGGCGATAGAATTGCAGCATTAAAAGAAGCCATGACTAATTTAACGGGTGATGATATTTCCATCACTGGAAGGTTTGCACAATTTAGAAATAGAGAAAAAATTACCATTATTACATTCAGTCATGTCGTGATGGATACGCGCGAATTTACGATTGATAAAGATGGCGTGGTATTAAAAGAAGTTAAAAACTATGTCACTGATTTAAGTTTAGGCGGCGGTACAGCCATTTATACTGCGTTGCAAACGGCTTATTTGCAGGCTGAAGAAGCGAGAAAAGCCGATCCGAATCGTTTTTATTCCATTGTATTAATGACCGATGGCGAAAACCGTGATGGTATTAGTTATGAAGCTTTTAATGAATATTATAAAAAAGATATTGATTATTTAGCTGGAATTCGTACTTTTCCTATTTTATTTGGTGATGCCAGCCCTGATGAAATGCAAAGTCTTGCCGCTTTAACGGGTGGAAAAACATTTGATAGTCGCAAAAGTTCATTATCACAGGCATTTAAACAAATTCGAGGCTATCAATAAATATGTCTAACCGCTCAGTTTTATTTTATTTATATAGCACTGCGAATATCTTTGGCTGTATTTGGGGAGGAATTGGATTAATTGCTTTTTTTATTATAAAACAGCTGTTGTGGTTATATCTTGTTCCTGTTTTATATGTGTGTGGTTATTTAATTGCACCTAAGAATTCAGTATCAGAACATTGGGTTTCTGGAAATCAATTATCCGCGCGTGATTTAAAAAATCAATTAGAAGCCATTATTAAAAAAATCAGTAAACGAGTTTCGCAACCTGAGTTAGATAAAGTTATTCATATTAAAGAGAATATTTTAATGTTGTTGCCGCATTTAGATGAAATGAATGCAGGCGATTATGATTTGCATGTGGTGAAACAAACAGTGGTGGATTATTTGCCAGAAATGTTATCAACTTATTTAGAATTGCCACCGGCATTTGCCAAAATGCACAGAATGCGCAATGGTAAAACGGCGCAGGAAGTGTTAATTGAGCAATTAAGTATTTTGGATAATCAAATTAATCAAATTGTGATTAGTGTGAATAGCAAAGATGCTGAGGCTTTAATTGCGCAAGGGGAGTTTTTGAAAAGTAAATTTGAAAATGATGATAATTGGTTAGGTAAGTGAGCATAAGTTTTAATTGTGGGAGTTGCTTTAGCAGCGAAAAATAAGGCTAAAACTTATAAAAACCTGCCAGGTCTTAGAGACCTGGCAGGTTTAAGCTGGGTTCAATGCGTCGCTTCCCAAATCGGCAAAATAAACTCTTCACAAAAATTTACAAAATCATCGCTTAACAATTCACTCAAATCCGGCATTGCCGCGTATAAACGTTGTAATTCCGGCTCATAATCCGCTTCCAAACTAAGCATTAATTTATCCACCGCCACTTGCAATGCCGCTTTATTCGCGCGGGTGCTATTGTTTAAAGTATGCGCCTGTTTCACATAATCCAACACAATGTCAGAAAACAGCGCGTCCGGTCGTTGTTGTCCTGCCAAATAAATCCGCACAAATTCAGCAAGCAAATCCGCATTTCCCATCTCAGGGCTGAACACCAACAACTCATCCACACTCAATAAAAAAGTTGTTCGCGCTTCCGTTTGGTTCAAAATGCAATGTTGCAGCACCGCAATCAGCAAATCTTTGCCTTTTAATTTGCTAAACCGATAAAACAAACAGCCGTTTTCATATAAATTGCTCAACTTTCCCATCAAACGATAATCGCCGCAGTGCAAATCAATCGCTTGATCTGCGATTTTTTCGCCTAAATTCAATGCTTTAATTTGTGTAACAAATTCAGTGATTTGCGATTCTTGTTGCCTGAATTCCAATTCACCCATCACACCGGATAACCAGCGTCCTTGGGCTTGCAATTTTGCCACATCAAAATCTGCGCCATTCAGCAACGCCATAATCCAATCGTGACTAATCGCATAATTATCCAAACCATCAATCGCAAATGGTTCGCGCTCCTGCGGGTCTGTATCCAGAGTTTGCAAACGCAAATCGAGTTGCCGGCGTAAAAAATAGCGTTGTGGGTGGCGATAAAATGTAAATATATCTGCAATTTCAAGTACTTGATTTTTTTCGGTTGAAATTGCACCTTGCCACCAGATTTTTAAATCCGGCTTTGCTGCATTCAAAGCTAAAGCGGTTTCGTAATCGGCTTGCGAATAACTAAATAAGCGGCTGTAGGACTGCCACTCCTCTAAAGGACTGGCAGTCCTGTTTTCAAAGTAACGCAAACTAAACGGTTGCAACGGTTGTTTTACCACACAATCTTGCCATTGATAGTCAAACTCTAGCACTTCTAATAATTCACTAACCACCACCGACGGCGGAATTGTCTGATTTTGCGCAATAGACTGCCCAATATAAGTCAGAATCAATTGCTGCCGCGCCGACAAAAGCACTTCTAAAAACTGTTGCCGATCTTCAGCGCGTTGCGACGGGTCGCCTAAACGCGGCTGTTGTGCCAGTAAATCAAAAGTTGGGTGTTTATCAGCGCGTGGAAAATCCCCATCATTCATTCCAAGCACGGCGATAATTTCAAACGGTATTCCGCGCACCGCGTTGATAGAGCAGAAAGTTAAAGAGCCGCGCAATAAGCCACTGGCGGATTTTTGCTCTGATACCGCTTGCTCCAGCCAATGAATAACTACTTCTAAATCAACAGGATATTGATGCACGGCAGTGAGTTTTTCCGCAAAATCGGCTAATAAATCATTCAATTCTTGCCGTTCACTCGGATTGAGTTGCGCAAATAATAAATCCGCATAATGGCGCAACTGCTCGCTCCATTCCAACAACGTTTTTGCTTCTATTAAAACCTCACTGGCATTAAAAAGCAGGGCGATAAAATCGCATAAACCGCCTAACGCTTGTGCGGATGAGCCTTCCAAATCTTTGTAAGGCAAAATGTTATCGACAAATTCAGCATCATTGCCAACCGCATACCCCATCAGCAAGCGTTCTAAACTATGCAGCCAAGTGTTTTCTGATAACGGCGGCAAGTTAAGTTGTTGTTTATGCTCAGCGGATTTTCCCCAGCGCACATGCGTATCGCTCAGCCAATGTTTCAGCAACTCACAATCGGCTTCGGCTAAATCAAAATTCGGGTAAACATTCGGTTGTTCCAATAAATCCAACACGGTTTGCCAGCCAAAACGACTGTTACAGAGTTTCAGAAATTGGATAAAAGTTTCCAAGGTCGAGGCGCAGGTTTTTTCGTTTTTACGTCCGGCGATATGATGCGGAATGTCGGCAAAAACGGCGGTGATAAAGGGCGCGTAATGTTGAATATCCGGCGCGGTGACAACAATTTGGCGCAGTTGCAGAGCGGGATTTTTTTCTAAAGCGTGTAACAGCTGATTTTTTAACACTTCCACTTCTCGCATTCTGGAATGGCAAGCGTGAATACTAATAGAATCATCATTCGCTGAGACCTTCCAGGTTTTTAAAACCTGGAAGGTCTGGGGTTGCGCCAAATCGTGTTGCAATTGTTGTAATACGGTCGGAAACGTTTGCGTAACGACTGCCAGTCCTTTAAAGGACTGGTAGTCGTGAAATGCCGCCAAAGCTTTTTGAAAATCAACACTTTGTTGTCCTAAACTCGCTAAAAGCGGATGTAAATCATCAGCTTTTGAATCCGGCAACGCATTCAGCCAATAAAAATGCACTTCACAATGTTTGCTAATCGCCTGCAAAAATTGCAACCATAACGGCGGTAAGTTATTCATTCCAAACACAAATAAACGCTGCGGCAGTTGATATTTAAACTCACCTTGCGGACTTTGATGTAACGTTTCAATCGCTTGTTGCCACAACACGCCTTGATGTTGCGTGCCAATTTGCGCAGTTAATTTCAGCCACAACGCTTGTTGCCAGTTTTCGACGGGCGATTGCTGCCAATCGGCTAATAAATCGGGACGAAATAATTGATAATTTTGAAATAATCGCGCCAGTTGCGCAGCGAGTTGATAGCGTTTTACCGCATTATTTTTATCGCTAAGATACTGTTTTAACGGTAGAAAAACGTTGTCGTCAATATCGCGCAATAAACCTTCAATTCGCCATAATAATAATTCCTGCGCAAACTCAGGATTGTCTAAATAGCTGTCGATTTTTCGTGCCGCCTGTTTGAAAAAGGGTTCTGGCAGAAAAAATTGATAATTGGCAAACACGCTAAATTGCTGGGCGAGTTGTTGCGAAAGCCAGCGTTCTGTCCCTTGATTGGGAACTAAAAAATATTCTTGCGCAAAAACCGTGTGAGAAGATTGATTTTTAATCGTTTCAATCAGGCTGGCGAGTAAGGCTTCGCTGTGTGCCGCGCTGTAAAGTGTGAACATGGCTTGGGAAAGTGCAAAAAATAAAAACTGCGTAAAGTATAGCGTTATCGTATTCAACTCGTTAGCAGAATATGACTGCCAGTCCTCAGAGGACTGGCAGTCATCCCTTGCCACGATATGCTAGAATGACTCATTATTTAAAGTGGAGAAAAACGATGGAATCCTATTCCTTGTGGGAAAATCTGCTGTTGGGTTTAATGGTGTTAGGAATGCTGTTTTGGATGAGTCCGGGCATTAAGGCGAATATTGAAAAAAGCCGCACCGCAAAACCAGACTGGATGGGCGTGGTTGTCCCCATCGGTTTTGTCATCATGTTTGTAATTTTTTTGGTAGCGATGGTTTAAGATGAACAGAATAAAAGCAATAGAAATCAATATTGATGAGGAAAATGAGGATGACGATTTTGATTTAGAAGAAGATGAGGAGTTTGATTTTTCGGGTGATTATGTCGAAATTTATGAACCGGAAGAAGAAGAGCGCGAATATGCGGTTCGTCCCAATAAAACCCAAATCAAAAAAAGCATTGAAGCCATTGCTGAACTCGCTGAGGAAATCGTTGGTTTAAGTATCAATCAAATTAAAACCTTTGATTTGCCTGAACATCTTTACAATTCTATTGTGCAAGCGACTGCTATGCCGCCGAAGGGCGCACGCAAACGGCAACTGAAATATATCACGGCTGAGTTGCGCAAAATTGATTTGACTGAAATTCAAGAAAAATTGGCGCGATCAAAAAGCAAAAGTGTTCATGCGGTGCGCGAACATCACAAGGCGGAACGCTGGCGCGATAAATTGGTTGCCAATCAAGGTAACGATTTGCTGACAGAATTTTTAGACGAATATCCACAGGCGGATAGTCAGCAAATTAGACAATTGCAGCGCAATGCGCAAAAAGAAGCCGCAACTGGAAAGCCGCCAAAATCGGCGCGGTTGTTGTATAAATATTTAAAAACTTTGTTTGAAGAATCTTCAGACTCTGAAACTGAAATGGATTTTGCCGAAGATTTAGACGAAACGATTGACGCAGACGAACAGGAATAAAATCATGCAAGCACAATTTTTACAATTAGCCATTGATTTAGCAGCAAAAAATGTTGAAACAGCGCGGGGCGGCCCTTATGGGGCGGTAGTTGTAAAAAATGGTGAAGTTGTCGCAAGCAGTGGCAATTGTGTGACGTGTAATCTTGACCCAACCGCTCATGCCGAAGTGATGGCGATTCGTTTGGCGTGTGAAAAACTAGGGAGTTTTCAATTGACAGGCTGCACGCTGTATACCAGTTGTGAGCCATGCCCGATGTGTTTGGGGGCGATTTATTGGGCGCGATTGGAGCGGGTGTTTTTTGCGTGTAATCGCCATGATGCGGCGGCGGCGGGATTTGATGATAGTTTTATTTACGATGAAATTTTGATTACGCCAGCAGAGCGAAAAATTCCAATGCAACATTTGGTTTTAGCCGATGCGCAAAAACCGTTTCAATTGTGGGCAACGCAAACAGCGAAAACGCTGTATTAACAATGCAAACCTGACAGGTTTTTAAAACCTGTCAGGTCTGTTCAGATTTATTCTTTGATCTTCAATAACCAGCCGTCTTCGCTGTTGCATTTTGAGGTTTTTCCTTTCACTTTCACAGTAATTCGCGCCGCTGTTGCCTTAATTTCTTCCGGCAATTTTCCATGCACAATCGCCATCTCGCCTTTATCATCAATGGTGACTGGCACAGGAATATTTTTCACTGACACTTCCACTTGTTTAGGGTTATGCGCGTCAAAAACCATAAACGAAAATGCAGAACCCGCTGCAACTTCTGATAACGGCACAGGTTTAATTTTGCTAATCCGCGCTTCTTTGCACACAGAAACGCCGGCATTATTATTTTTGCCGCCATTACCACGATGCTCGGCATGGCTTTGTCCTGCAAATGCCGCAGTTGAATTTATTGCCATCAACAAAAGAGTTAGCACTAAAGTTATTTTTCTCATCATTCAACCTTTGTATTATTTTTATAGAAATAAAGTTTTTTGACACAAAACGACTGCCAGTCCTTTAAAGGACTGGCAGTCGTAGCTTTGGAAACTTTTGCATCTACTTACCCATGCTTCCTGTTAGATTTTTTAACTTTATTAATCAATCAGTTATAAAAAAATCAATTTGAAAAGTATTCTTTTAAACTGTTGATTTTATTATCTGCTGGAGTGCAAAACATGTTTTGCACTCCAGTTTTTAACTATAACACTTTGATATATAAGAACACTTTGTTAAAACAAGTCTATTGTTTAGGCTTTGATGCCGTTTGGATTTAAAGCACTGATTAATTCGGCAGTTGTTTGAGGACGTTTACGCGGTTGCAATTCCATTGCCCAATCAATCGCTTCCAATAAATACGCAGGATATTTGCGCTTAAAAGTTTTGGCGGCAGAAACTTGTGCATCTTGCTTCATCCGTGATGGAGAGGGTTGAGGCACTTGTTTGTCCAAACAGCAACGCATGGTTGCTCCCACTGCATAAATATCTGTCCACGCGCCAATCGCTTTGGCGGAATATTGTTCAATTGGTGAAAAGCCGTTGGTTAAAACCAGTGTTGAGCCGACTTTGCCAGTTTGCGAATTTTGTTGAATCGCACCAAAATCTAACAACAACGGATCATTATCAGGACGCAATAAAATATTACCGGGCTTGATGTCTAAATGCACCATGTTTTTTTGATGAATGATTTCAATGCCGTTTAACAAAGAGGTGAACACTTGCACTAAAAATTCTTCATCAATATCCAATTGTCCCTCGGTAATGACTTTATTTAAAGAAACGCCATAATCGTAAGTCATCACCATATAAACTGTTGAATTAGCTTGGAAAAAATTAATCACCTCGACAATATTGTGATGCTTTAATTGCGATAAAACTTTTGCTTCTTCAAAAAATAAGGCTCTACCACGATTAAATAAAATGCGATCTTCTTCGCTGTTGGCAACCACCACATTATTCCACGTTCTATGTGCTTGTTTTCGCGGTAAAAACTCTTTTATTGCCACCAAAATCTGGTCAGCCAGTTGCCTTGCCAAATAAACTGAACTAAAGCCACCGTGTGCTAATTCCCGCTCTATTATATACTGGTCTACAATAGTTCCAGATTGCAGGTAATTCCATTCAGTGGGATAGGTTTTAGGGTCGTAATATTCAGCCATTGTCGTAGATGGTCAAGATAAAGGTTAATAAAGGTAAAAAAATGATAAGAAGCATGACGGCGTTTGCAAGCAGCGAAGCGCAAATAGGTAGTTTAACGATAAATTGCGAATTACGCTCTGTAAATCATCGTTATTGTGATATTTCCTTTAAACTGCCCGACTGTTTTCGCTTTGCAGAAAGCTCTTTACGCTCAGCACTGGCAACTCAAATTAAACGTGGAAAAATTGAGTGTAATTTCAATTATAAAAAGCAACGTCAAGACGGGCAAGCTTTTCAGGTGAATTTGCAAGCGGTGAGTGCGTTGTTAGGTGCAACGGCTGAAATTGAAACGTTAATGAGCAATCCTAAAGCTTTTTCTGCATTGGAAATATTGGCGTTTCCCGGTGTGCAACAAGAACAAGAAATTGATAAAGACGTGTTATTGCAAGGTATTTCTGGTTTGTTAGACCGCGCTTTGCAACAGTTTTTGGCAACCCGCGAGCGCGAAGGGCAACAATTGCGGCTGTTAGTGATTGAACGCTGCGATAAAATGAGCGAGTTAGTTATCGCGGCAAAACAAAGAATGCCGCAAGTGATTGCGCTGATTCGTAGCAAAATGCAAGACCGGATTACGGAATTAGTCGCAAATCCTGATTTTGATCGTTTAGAACAAGAAATGGTCTTGCTGGTGCAAAAACTCGATGTTGCAGAAGAACTCGACCGGCTCGAAACGCATTTAACAGAAGTACAGCGCACGTTAGAGCAAAGCGAACCTGTGGGGCGGCGGCTGGATTTTTTAATGCAAGAACTGCACAGAGAAGCCAATACGTTAGGTTCTAAATCCGCAGACCGAGAAATGACACAGATCTCCATTGAGCTAAAAGTGTTAATTGAGCAAATGCGCGAACAAATTCAAAACATTGAATAATCTAAAAAAAGAATGATGAACTCAGGCAAACTTTATATTATCTCCGCGCCGTCAGGAGCTGGAAAAACCAGTTTAGTCAAACAGTTGCTGCAAGAAGTGGCGCAATTAACCGTTTCGGTTTCTCACACGACCCGCGCAATGCGAGTGGGTGAGGTGCATGGCAGTGATTATTTTTTCATCTCAGTGGATGAATTTAAAACGATGATTGCAGCGCGGGCTTTTTTGGAATATGCACAGGTGTTTGATAATTTTTATGGCACATCGCAGCAAGCGGTGGAAGATAATTTGAATCGCGGCATTGATGTGATTTTGGAAATTGACTGGCAAGGTGCGCAGCAAATTCGAGAAATGTTACCCGAATGTTGGTCGATTTTTATTTTGCCGCCGTCAATTGAAGTGTTGCAAAAACGCTTACGCGGACGCGGGCAAGACAGTGAAGAGGTGATTGCGCGGCGCATGGCGGATGCAGTCACGGAAATGAGCCACCATGATGAATTTGATTATTTGGTGGTGAATGACGATTTTCAACAAGCGTTATCGGAATTAAAAAGTATTATTGTGGCCAATCGGTTGCAGAAAGATCGCCAACAGCAAAAGTTGGGCGATTTGTTAAAAAATTTGTTGGCATAAATATCACGACTGGCAGTTCTTGAAGGACTGCCAGTCGTAATCCCACCTTAGTGTAAATCAAAATCCGCTGGATTAAGATTTAACTCTCCGGCAATTTTCACCGCAATCACGCGCTCATCTTCATCAAAATTGCCATCTGACGCGGCAATCGACAAAATCATCCGCATCACCAATTTTGCAGCTTCCGTATTTGATTTTAATTTTGCCAACGCTGCATACGCTTTTGCATCACCAATATCTTTATCAAATTCAATCTGGCTGACATATTCGCCAAACGCATCAATTACTTCTTTTGTGGAAAAAACTTTCAGCGCGTCGTGATTTTCAATGAATTTAATCATTTTTTGTTTTTCTGACGAGCTAATTGTGCCGTCCGCCAATGAAATCAACGCAGAGCCAGCCATTGCTGCGTGTAAAAATTCTTTGTTTTTAAATTTTAAAACATCCGTTTTCAGTTCTGACATTTTATCTTTTACGCTGTTTAAAAAATTACTAAAAGCCATTATTTCACCTGTGTGTGAGTTATGAATTGAGAATTGCGAAAAGCGAGTCTCGACGTTTTTGCTATCAACCGCTGTCACTTAGTATGAGGGTTGAATGTGAATATTTAAACTTTTTATAAACACGGATGATTATTTTTTTGTGGCAGCGTGTAAAATCAGTGGCGTTTATGTGTTTTTTGATTCAGTTTGATAAGCACATTTATGAAACTGGAGTTTGCTGTGTATAAACATGACTTATGAAGGTTTACACAGTTTTTTTTACAACCGCGTTCTAAATTTTAAAATGAGCAATATTTTAATTATCGCAAAAGGCTCATACGGTGGAATACTTCCTTTGTATGCTTTGGGGCAAGAGCTACAAAAACGAGGACACCATGTCACTGCTGCTACTTTTTCAACTCAAAAAAACACGGTGTTATCATTGGGCTTCTCAAGCATTGTCTTTGATAAACCAAGCTTATTATCTAAACCGCATTCATTGAAGGCGTTACGTTTTCAGACGGCGGTGTTGCTCAATGCAGCTCATCAAGCAGATATTATTATCGGCTCTTATTCTGTTTTATTGGGTCGCTTAATAGCTAAACAAGCAGGCAAGCCTTGGATATATGCTCCATCTTTCCCTTTAGCTGTTTGTTCTCGTTACGAACCGTGTTTATTTCCTGAGCTGCAAATGATACAACGTTCAACTGCACTGTATTGGCCGCAACTGCAAAAGCTCTATTTTTCAATTTTTTATTATGCAAGCTATTTAGTGAAAGTACCCGCTGTACTCTATCAACTTTCATTAGATAAAGCTTACTATAAACATCCTTTATTTGAGGGAAAATATTCCTCTGACTTAAATCTTTTATTAACCTCACCTATTTTAGTCCAGCCACAAAAAGATTGGCCTAAATCAACAATAGTGTGTGGTTTTAGCTGGTTTGAACCATCCTTTCTTGGCGCATCAGAAAACCTTACTACTTTAAATAGCTTTATTACCGCAGGTTCATCACCGATTGTATTTACCCTAGGTGCGGGTTCTCGGAATAACCCCGTAGCATTTTGTCAAGAAAGTATAAGAGCTTGTCAAAAACTTAATGTTAGAGGGATTATTGTCGCAGCAAAAAAATTTCATGCAGAATTAAAGTCTTCAAGTGAAATTTTAGTCACTGATTGGTTGCCTTACGATAAAGTATTTCCTTATGCGAAAGCTGTTGTACATTCTGGCGGCATAGGAACGATTGGTTTATGTTTGAAATATGGGGTGCCTTCTTTGCTTATTCCTGTAGTTGCTGATCAGTTTGATAATGCTTATCGTGCTAACAAACTGGGTGTCGCTAAGGTTATTTTTAGCCAGCGTTATCAAGCAGAGGAGATGGCTCGCTTACTTTCTGAATTATTAAACGATGATGCGAAAAAAATACAGCTTGAAAAAATATCGCGCAAAGTAAGGGAAGAAAATGGTGCGCAAATAGCGTGTGATGCAATTGAAATGTTTATTGCACATTTAGCGAAATAGATAAGTAACCCGCATTTTACGCAGGCTACTTTCTATCAAAAATATTAGGTATTTTGAATAACAATATTCGGAAACTTACTACTAAAATCTTTACTTTTTAACGCCAATTTCGCCGCCATTTTTCTGGCAATCTCGCGATAAATTTCAGCCTCACGACTATCAGGATCAGCCACAACCGTAGGTTTTCCACCATCCGCATTTTCCCGAATCGCCCTATCCAACGGCAACGAACCCAACAACTCCAGCTGATTTTTATCCGCCATAGCCTGCCCGCCACCCGAACCAAAAATCGCCTCTTCATGTCCGCAATTGCTGCAAATATGCACACTCATATTTTCAATTAAACCCAAAACCGGCACATTCACTTTTTGAAACATTCCCAAACCACGTTGCGCATCCAACAACGCAATATCCTGCGGCGTAGTTACAATCACCGCGCCACTCACCGGAATTTGCTGCGCCAACGTCAATTGAATATCCCCCGTGCCGGGCGGCAAATCCACAATCAAATAATCCACGTTATCCCAAGCGGTATCACGCAACAATTGTTGCAACGCATTCACCGCAATTGGAGCACGCACAATCATCGCCTGCTCTTGCGCAATTAAATAGCCAATCGAAATACTTTGAATTCCATAAGCAATTTTCGGCTGCATGGTTTTATTATCAAAACTTTCTGGCAAGCCAGACAAACCCAGCATCATCGGAATACTAGGGCCATAAATATCCGCATCTAAAATTCCCACCGTTGCGCCTTCAGCCGCTAACGCTAAGGCTAAATTCACCGAAGTCGTTGATTTTCCTACCCCACCTTTGCCTGATGCCACCGCGATAATATTTTTAATCGACGGCGTGGGTTTCAAATTCTGTTGCACAGCGTGAGACACAATTTTCACTTCCACTGCCACGCTAACCGAGCCAACGCCTGCCAAACCTTGCAAAAGCTGTTCTAGTTCAGATTTCAAGGTGTTGATATAGGTTTTTGCCGGATAACCTAACACCATAGTCACGGCGACATTATTATCTTCAATACTAATGTTTTTCACCGCTTTTGCCGACATTAAATCCGTGCCGTTGTTCGGGTCGATAAACGTTTGTAACAACTGTTCAACAGCTGTTTTTTCCAAAGTAGACATAGTTTCTCCAAGTAAATTATGACAATTGATTAACAGTTTTTTGCCAGCGGATAAATAATAAATAACCCACAACTGCGGCTTGTAAGCCTGAAAAGATGATTGAAACGGCAAGATTATTGGTAAATAACGGCAGAAAGACACCCGCCATTAAAGTGAAATTCATTTGTAAAAATATTGCCGGAATAATCGCATATAAAAAGGTTAAATAAACAAGACTTAAACTGAATGCTCGTTTAGAATTTTTTGCGTAATTAACAAATAAAATAATCGCTATATCACGCACCATTAATAAAACAATTGGAATCGGATATAAATGTAATTTCTCAGCGGATTCTGTTAAGCAAAATAGCGTTAAATAAATAGATAAAGGCACTGAGATAATGACATTAATTAACCAGCAAGGAATTTCTTCTAAAAAGCGTTCCCAATTTTCTTCTTTCGCATAAATCCATAATCGCCGCATTTGCATTGGATTATTATCATCAATAAAAATTAAGCAATAAGCGAAAAAGGTACAAATAGAAAATGCCGTTAATGCAATGGGGGGCGAAAATGGAATATTAGCAGAGCTTTTGATAATAATCTGATGCCAAGTTGGGTCTTGAAAAAATAATCCTTGAATATAAACGACTAAAAAAACGATAAATAACAGCCATACCCAAGGCAGCGTGCGGACTTGTAATTCTTGCGCTAACAAACGAGAAACGCCGACAATACTCCACACACAGGCTAATAATAAACTAAGTAAACCAAAGGTTTGCGTATTCATCTCAAAACTATACCAACGGATAGTTTTCAAGACGCTATCTTCAGCCCAATTAAGCAGTCCTAAACTAAAAAACAGCATAAATAATACAAATAGATAGCCAATGCTAGAATTGAAAGCTTGTTTTTTTCGCAGTGCAAATAAACTAACTAATAAACTTAAACTATGCGCTAATAAGCCACTGCTAAGCGCGTAAGCAATAATTATAAAAATAAACTCAGGTTTGCTGGTGCTTAATAGATAAACGAATAAACATAAAAAACCACCGTACCAATTAAATAACGTGCTACCAAAGAGTTTTCCCCACGTTAATGTCCAAGGTGAAATCGCAGAGGTTTTTTGTATATCCCAGGTGTGATTACGCAATTCATCGGCAATACTTTCGGCAGCTTGGCGCGCACCCCAAAATAAGACGATAAACACATAAAGACTCATTGCAATATTTGCAGTGACATCATTAAATTGATTGTCATTCGATAAATAGGTAAGCGCAAATATCACCGCTAAAAATATCGGCATTCCTATTAATCGGGAATAGGAAAATTCTAAATAAAAATTGCGTTGCAGTTCTGGATTCATGATTTTAATGTCGATAAATAAACATCTTGGAAATTTGTCACAATTGGGCTGAGTTCACAAACTAGCAAATTTTGTTCCAATAACGTTTTTAAAAGTAAATATTGCTGCTGTTCATCGCCTTTCAATTGAAAAGTGGCTTGTTGCGTGTTAGCGGAAATAGTCGATAAAAATGAAATATTTGCGAGAATTTCCGCCAAATTCGGCACCGGTGCGGATAACGCTAATTTAAAGGCTTTGCGCTGCGTGTTGTGTTGGGCAATTGCGACTTGTTCAACAATTTTTCCTTCGCGAATAATCAGCATATCGCTGGAATACGCTTCAAGCTCCGCCAAAATATGTGAGGAAACAATCAATGTCATGCCTTGTTGTTTTAATTCTAAAAACAATTCGGCTAAGGAATGGCGTGCTTCGGGGTCAAGACCGGAGGCGGGTTCGTCTAATAACACCACTTTCGGTTGATGAATAATGGCTTGTGCAATTGCGACCCGTTGTCGCAAACCTCTGGAAAGTTGCGCGGGCGTACTTTCTAAGCGATCGGAAATATTTAAACGTTTGCAAACCAGCGCAATCGCGTTTGGGCAATCATCTGGCTCAATGCCTTGCGCTCTGGCAACAAAATGCAGGCATTGTCTGACGGTTAGCTTATCGTAAAGTCCAAAAAAATCAGACAAATAGCCGACTTTACGGTGACATAAACGCGGCTGCTCTAATACATCAATCCCATCAATGGCAATTGCGCCATTCAAAGGTTGTTCTAAACCAGACAAACAGCGCAATAACGTGGTTTTTCCCGCGCCATTCGGCCCTACTAATGCTGTAATGCTGCCTGCGGGAATGGAAAAAGAGACATCATTTAAAGCGCGAAATCCGGTGTATTCAAAAATGAGGTTTTCGACAGTTATCAGCACCTGCGTGTTCTCCGTAAAGTTTAAAAAGGATTATTTCTAACTATCTTGCTAGGTTTAGTCTAGTGACAACTTGCTGCAAAGTAAAACGTTATAGCTGGCTGCTTTCAAGTTATGCCTAAAAAAATATTCTAAACACCATTTGTTACTGCTAGAATTCTGCATATCACTATTTTTAAGGTAGAATTCTTAAAAGTAGCTATTTTGTAACCTATTATGAAAGCTTTCTTATTTGTCTTTTACTGCAACCCTTCTTAATGAAAGTTTATTCTCTATTAATATTGCTCGTTTCAATGCCTTTGCTCTATGGATGTGGGCAAACAGGCCCTTTGTATTTGCCGGGCACTGTGCCACCGATACATACTGAAAAGCCTCAGCCGTCCGCTGATGAAGTCAAACTCCAGCCTGAAAAACAAACTCCTTCAAAAAATCAATAAGTTATGGATTATTTTAATTATAAAGAACAACACCTTTTTGCTGAAAATGTTGCGATTGCTGACATTATTGCAGAATACGGATCGCCTTGTTATATCTATTCTAAAGCGACATTAGAGCGACATTGGCACGCTTTTAATAATGCGTTTGGTGTACAGAAACATTTGATTTGTTATGCGGTGAAAGCCAATTCGAATCTAGCCATTTTGAATGTGCTGGCGCGATTAGGTTCTGGTTTCGACATCGTATCAATAGGTGAATTAGAGCGCGTTTTGGCAGCAGGTGGTGATCCTAAAAAAATTGTTTTTTCTGGGGTTGGAAAACGCAGTGATGAAATTATTGCCGCATTAAAAGTGGGAATTCGTTGTTTTAACGTGGAAGTAAGTAGCGAGTTAGACAGAATTAATCACTTGGCGGGGGAATTGGGTGTGATTGCGCCGATTTCATTGCGGGTTAATCCTGATGTTGATGCAAAAACTCATCCTTATATTTCCACCGGACTGAAAGAGAATAAATTTGGTATTGCCAGTGAATTGGCAATTGCAGAATATCTACGCGCAGCACAATTGCCTAATCTAAAAGTTGTTGGCATTGATTGTCATATTGGCTCGCAATTAACAGAAACTCGTCCGTTTTTAGACGCGCTGGACAAAGTTTTGGTGCTGGTTGCGCAGCTGAAAGCGCAGGGCATTGAGCTAGAACATCTGGATTTGGGGGGCGGCTTAGGGATTTGTTATAACGAAGAACAACCACCTGAGCCTGCTGAATATATTTCAGCGTTGTTAGCGCGGTTAGGTGAAAATCATTTTGAAATTTTACTAGAGCCCGGACGCGCCATTGTTGGCAACGCAGGGATTTTAGTCACGCGGGTAGAGTATTTAAAAAGCACGGCGGATAAAAATTTTGCCATTGTTGATGCTGCCATGAATGATTTGATTCGTCCGGCTTTGTATCAAGCTTGGCAAGCGATTATTCCTGTGAATACAGAAAGTAATGCAGAAACTATGCACTGGGATATTGTCGGGCCTGTGTGTGAAACTGGTGATTTTTTAGGTAAAAATAGAGCTTTAAAGATAAATCAAGGCGATTTGTTGGCGATTCGCTCTTCTGGAGCTTATGGTTTTACCATGAGTTCTAATTATAACTCCAGACCTCGTGCCGCTGAGGTTATGGTTGACAACACGAAAGTTTATGTAATTCGTGCTAGGGAGTCTTTGGCAAGTCTCTGGGAAAACGAAACTCTGTTACCCTAGTATTTAGGTATCATTAACGAGGTTCTGTTATGAACGCACTGGAAATAGTTTTTACGCTAAGTGGACTTATTCTACTGGGGATGTGGGGCTGGTTTATTGCTCTCGCTTTTGGAACTAGCCGCTTATGGGGATTATGGATTATCTGTTTTTTCCCCTTTTCACCGCTGATGTTTGCTTATCGCTTTGAACGCAAAACGCGTAAAATTATCTATTATTTTTTAGGTAGCTTATTACTTTTCGTGCTGGTTAATGGGTATATTTTTACGATGACAGTCGACTTTTTTAACAGCTTTGGTAATAAAATCAGTAAAGCTCTTCCCAAAATAGAACATTCTGTTGATGTCTTGCCCGCTGCTAAAGTTAAAAAGCTTAATTTACCTAAACCTACTCCGATTCCGCCACCACGCGCAGTTGTGCCTGATGAAAGTGAAGAAGATGAGGGTGAGGATAATACCCAGTCTGTGTTTCGCGTTAAAGCAACTCGCCATTATAGAGCTGTCGATATAGATAGCATTCAAAACTATATTGGTAAAGAAGTGGTTATTACCACTGCGGTTGTAGAGCATCGGGGCAAGTTAAAATCAGTGAGTGCTTCGCAAATTGAGATTAAAAAAAGCATAGATGGCGGGACAACGGTGATGGGTGTACAAAAAAGTAAAATTGAAAAAGCTGAAGTGTTTTTATAAAAAGCTCTGATAATTGCAATGGTTTATGGACGAGGATTCGCGTGAAAATTAAGTTTACAAAAATGCAGGGTTTGGGCAACGATTTTGTCGTAATTGATGCTATTTCTCAGACGATAAGCTTAACAGCGGAACAAATACGCTTTATTGCCAATCGTCATTTTGGAGTAGGTTGCGATCAGCTGTTATTAGTAGAAAAACCTATGAGTCAGAATGCTGATTTTAAATATCGCATTTTCAATGCAGATGGCAGCGAAGTCGCACAATGTGGCAATGGCGCACGTTGTTTTGCCCGTTTTGTAAGCGATAAAAATCTAACTCAAAAAAATGAAATTTGTGTGGATACTGACAGTGGACAATTGGTATTAAATTTGGATGCGGATGGTTTAATTACCGTGAATATGGGCATTCCACGTCATTCTCCTGTGCAAATTCCATTGCAAGCGATTAGCGAAGAAAAACTTTATACGTTGAATATTGATGGAATTGACGCGACTTTTGCAGCGGTTTCGATGGGTAATCCTCATGCAGTTCTGGTTGTGTCAGATGTTGCAGCTGCTCCTGTCAATGATTTAGGAGCAAAATTAGAATCCCATGCTTTTTTTCCGCAACGCGCAAATATTGGCTTTATGCAAATTGTGGATAGAAAGACCATTAAACTGCGTGTCTTTGAACGTGGAGCAGGCGAAACGATGGCATGTGGCAGTGGTGCGTGTGCGGCAGTGGTCACAGGAATAGAACGCGGATTGTTAGATGAAAATGTAAAAGTTAGTTTGCCGGGCGGTGAGTTGAAGATTCACTGGCAAGGCAGAGGTTTTGCAGTGTTTATGACAGGTGCGGCAGAGTCCGTTTTTGAGGGTACTATTGATTTATGATGGAAGCAGATGAGTTAAACCCAGAGCATGTTGCTCACTATTTGCAAACACACCCCGATTTTTTTAATTATTACGATGAGTTACTAGAATCTTTAACGCTGGTGCAACCGACTCGCGGCAATGTCGTGTCTTTAGTTGCAAAACAGTTGGAAAACTTTAAAAACAAGCAAAGCAAACTAGAAAGCCAATTGCACTACTTAGTGAAAATAGCCACTGAAAATGACCTTTGCGCAAGTAGAATGCACCAATTAACGTTGGTTTTGCTCAGCTCCACAAATCTTGAATCTGCAATTCATAGTTTAAAAAAAGTATTATCCGAATGTTTTTTAATTGATTTTTTCGCACTTAAAATTATGCAGGAAAACAGTAATGTTGAGGTCAATGAGTTTTTTATTGCTCCCGGAGACAAAAACATTGCTTGTTTAACTGTTGAGTTCATTCATAAAAAACCCCGCTGTGGACGTTTGAATGTTGTGCAAAATAAATTTTTATTTGCAGAACATGCTCCAGACGTAAAATCTTGTGCCATCATCCCGATTCTACTCCCTAATCTTCGAGCTTTACTTGTCATAGGGAGTCGCGACGAAAATCGTTTTCACTACAGCATGGGCAATTTGTTTTTAACGCAATTAAGTGAAATAGTGGCATGTCGCTTTGCAACACTTTTAAATTAGTCAATAACGCTGCATTATTTGCTTGCAATGCACTGAACACTGAAAAGACTTCAAATATCTGCTACTATACCCCATGTTTTTCATAACACCCCCCACTGTTTTTTTACCGTTTACCTCTTCTTAATTTACAGGATACTAAGAAATGTCAGCTAGCGAATCACTGCAAGACGCAAAGTCAAAAGGCATACTCTGGAGTTTTGGTATTTTCATTGGCGTAGTTCTTTTTGTTCTCGTTGTCTTAGGTGGATGGTGGGGCATGGAGCCGGGTCTATTTAATGTTGAAGAAGAGGCTGTTAAACGATACGCTGACGAAAAATTAACCGAGGGTGATAGCAAAGACTTGCCGATTGGTTATATGTACACCAATACATTGGCGCATATGGCAGAAGTATTAATGCACAAAAGTGGCGGCTATATTACTAACGACGTTGCACCTCCCGGATTATTGTTAGACAACATTAAAAACTGGGAATATGGCGCGTTGATTATGTTGCGTGATGGCTCAACAGCATTAAGAAACCACTTTGCACGAGACCAATCCCAATCTGCGGAAGACCCAGATTTATCAGTTGCAGAGCCGTATTTCTACTACGAGCGTAATTCATGGGCATTGCCTTCCACAGAATCTGAATATCAAAAAGGGATTGATTCGTTACATGCTTATATGGCACGGCTTAAATATCCTAAAGGTCAAGCTAATCGTGGGCAGTTTTATTCCCGCGCTGACAACTTATGGCAATACACAGAGGTGGTAATTAAACGTTTAGGCGGTCTATCAACCCGTCTCTCTGCAAGTAGTGGTCGAAACGCGCTCTTTGCACTCACCGATGCAAAAATGATTTTACTAGATCAATCTAAAGTCCCTGTTGAGCAAACCCCTTGGCTTGAAATCGACGACGTGTTTTATGAAGCACGCGGTGCAAGTTGGGGATTGTTGCATATTCTAAAAGCCATTAAGCATGATTTTGCGGCTATTTTGGAAGATAAACGCGCCATGCGAACTGTTGATACTATGATTTACGCAATGGAAAATGCGTTAACTCCAATTCTAAGCCCGATGATTTTAAGCGGTGATGGATTTGGCTTGTTTGCTAACTATTCACTCTCAATGGCAAATTACATTGCCAGAGCCAATGCTGCGGCATTAGATTTGCGTGATATTATGAACCGTGGCTAAAATGACAATTGAAACACCCTTAATCACAGAAAAAATGAATGATAATTTAAAAAAAACCAGCACTTGGCAAAGAATATTTTTCATGCTGATGCTGGTGGTAATTGTCAGCATGGTGAGAACCTTACTTTGGGTGATTATTTTATGGCAAGTGCTTACCACTTTATTAACAGGTGGCAGTAATACAAATATTTTGAGCTTTAGTCGCAGTCTTTCTGCTTATTTGTATCATCTGACGTTGTACTTAACCTTTAACACAGAAGTTTTACCGTTCCCGTTTTCAAACTGGCAAGAAACAGAACAGTTTGAATTTTCAGATATTTCCAAAAAAACACCTGATTAAGTCCAATGACAACGCAGCGAAAAATCATTCATATTGATATGGATGCTTTTTTTGCTGCGGTTGAACAACGTGACTTTCCACAATACCGCAATAAAGCCCTCATTGTCGGCGGCAATCCTAACTCGCGCGGCGTAGTCTCAACTTGTAGTTATGAGGCGCGGCGTTACGGTGTTCATTCTGCCATGCCTTCATCACACGCTTATCGCTTGTGTCCTCACGCTATTTTCGTACCGCCCCGTTTTGATGCTTATCGAGAAGCATCGCAGAGTATCCGTAAAATTTTTGCCCAATATACCAGCATTATCGAACCCTTATCATTGGACGAGGCTTATTTGGATGTGAGTGAGGTTGGATTGTGCAAAGGCTCTGCGATTTTGATGGCTCAGGAAATCAAAGCAAAAATCAAACAGCAAACGCAACTCACGGCTTCTGCGGGAGTGTCTTATAATAAATTTTTGGCAAAAATTGCCTCGGACATGGATAAACCGGATGGTTTGTATTTAATTAGTCCAGAGCAAGGCGCGGAATTTTCAGCAAATTTACCTATCCATAAATTTCACGGGATAGGAAAAGTAACGTGTAAAAAAATGCAGGCATTAGGAATAGAAACTGGGCGGGATTTACAGCAATATTCGCAACTGATATTGCGTCAGTATTTCGGCAAAGCAGGTGATTATTATTTCAATATTTGTCGCGGTATTGATTTACGTCCGGTAAATAGTCAGCGCGTTAGCCAGTCAATTGGCACAGAAACGACATTTTCAGAAGATATTAAAGACTTTGATGAAATCATGTTGCAATTGCAACAATTGCTAAAACAGGCGTTAGTACGAGTATCTGATAAAAAACTGACGGCGCGTACTTTGACAGTCAAAATTAAATATCATAATTTTGTGCAAGTTACGCGCAGTCGCACGGTTTCTTGCTCTCTTTTGACTGCAACGGACGAGGTTTTAACATCGTTATTAGCCGCGTTATTAAAAAACACTGAAGTTGGAGAGCGCAAAATTCGCTTAGTTGGGGTTAATTTATCTTCGTTAGAAAAAACAGCCTATGGCATGAACTATCGACAATTAGATTTGTTTGATGTCTAACACACGTTGTTTTAAGAAGTCCGCATATTAGTGTTGTTAGTATTGTGGTTGATGATAAAATATTAGACAGCCGGTTTATTATTCTGCCAATGAGTTTTGGTTAATTAAACCACTCTAGTTTTTAATAGTTTTCTGTTTATTTCACTTATTAGTTTGAATAACAAATACTTAAAAGTTAATAATCTACTGAAGTGCAAACTTAAGCTTGTACTCTTGTTTAGATTTTTATCATGTAACTACTCGGAAGCACTACGACTGCCAGTCCTTTAAAGGACTGGCTGTCGTGAAAATCGAGCCGAGCAGTTACTTTGTCATGTACTTAAAGAATCTATTTTCTAAAACATTGGGTGTCGTGTGATGTCAAACTACCTTATTAAAATTGCAAAAAACATCAAAAAATTAACCAAACCAGCACGACCTGCAAAGCATGTACAACGAGCGACAATCAGAAACATCAACCTGCCTGCCAATGATTTACAAGGTTATTTTGACGGAGTGCTTCCCACGGGCGAACTCTATGGTTGGGCATATAACGAATCTGAGCCATTGCAACGCAGCGCGATTTACTTTGCATTCAATAACACTGTTTTTGGCACAACCACTGCAAAATTAGAACGCTATGATCTGATTGAGCTTGGAAAATCCGATGGCTGTTGTGCGTTTGTGTTTGCGCAAATTCCGATTGCAATGCTACAGGAGCTAAAACCGCAAAGCCAAATTCATGCATTTTTCGATTCAGCACTACAAACTGAACTGCTTAATAGTCCATTGACATTAACCGAAAGCATGGTGCAGCAACTTTATCACTGCGCTCTTAATCCACTGCGTGAAGATTTAAGCCTAAACGAGCAAAAAACGGCCTTGATGGAGCTGCTTAATACTGTAAAAACGCTTGATAACACAGAAATCTATCCAAAAATCTTAGTTTTTTGTTGTATTTTGTTACAAGCAGGACAGTCTTTTTGGCTACAGCAGCAGCTAACCTTTAATTTATTTCAAACCCGTCATACTGAAGGTTTAGCTGTATTTGAACTGGTTTTATTAAAAGCTATTGCCAGCCACGCTAATAACAGCTTGTCTTCAGATGATCTGCAATGGCTTGAAACTGAGTTGTATGCACAGTTGCACTGCGAACACACGGCACAAGAACAAGCGCGTTCTCTTTATCACGCTTATCTGTATCCGGTTATTACCCACAGCTATCGTTATAGTCACCTGTTGTTAAACAATCGCAACTTAGCTGGGGAATTATCAGCGCGGTTTTTGTATTTATTAGGCATTATCCTGTTAAATCTTTATCGAGATTATTCTTTAGCGGCAAATATCTTTGATTTTGTCCGCTGTAATACTGATTTTTCTGAGCAAACTTTGCTATTGGAGTATTGTGGTAAAACGAATCGCTTATTAGAGAGAAATTTTGAGGCGATGCAGGATTTCAGCGCGGCAATTCGAGCGAATAGCCAATCTGCGGTGGTTTATCAAGAAACTGCCGCGCTCACCCAGATATTATGTGAAGGAAATATCCAATTATTACGCCAATCATTGCCGCGCGTTTTAGAGCTGCTGTTGAAAAGTTTTCAATTAAACTCACAAAAAAGTGGCAAATTGCAACAGCTTGCCGATAGTTTTTTACGGCAATTTTTTCAAAGCAGCATTGCGCATACAGAATCATTGGCAAAAAAAGGTGAGATGGCTACTGCTTTATTGGAACGGCGCAAAGATTTAGCAACTTTGATCAGCGCGGAAGATTCATTGCATGTTTTGACTGGACAAGGCTGCTATCAAGGTGCAAAGACCAATCAACAGATAAAACGAGGATTTAGGCATATTCAGTTTGTAGGGTCGAAAGAATTGTGGCAATGCTATCAATATCGGGTAGTGCAAAAAATGGAGCAGGCACAAACTTTAGGTTATAAAACAACCTATATAGATACCGATACACTGGATAATGAAAGCTGGAAGCGCGATTTAGCTTTTACCGATGTGTTGTATATTTGCCGTGTTCCTGCTGTTTTTACCATTATTAAGCTTATTTCGTATGCACATCAATTACAGATTCCAGTGATTTATGACATTGATGACTATTTATTCGATGAACGTTATTTTCCTGCGCCGTTAGAATCTTATGCGGGTACGATTGACCAAAATCTGCATATTCATCTAACGATGGATAATCCATTTTTTGAATATGCGTTGCAACTGGCTGACTTTATTACCTGTTCCACCCCACCTTTGGCAGAGCGCATTTCTGAGGTGGTGAGTGCTGATAAAACAGTGGTTGTGCATCCTAATTTGCTCAGTCCCACACTTTATCAAGTAGCACGACACGCTAAAAAGATTAAACAGAACAGTAAAAACCTGCAAATTTTTTATGGCAGTGCCACCAAAGCGCATAAACAAGTGATTTATGAAGTGTTTGGCCCGGCTTTGTTAACGATATTGCAGCGTTATCCGCAGGTAAGTTTTATGGCGTTTGGCTATTTTCAGTTGCCAGATGAGTTAGAACCTTATGCGGATAGAATTGAGTTTAGAGCACCGGCCGACCGTGATTATTATTTGCAACAGCTGAGTGCTGCCGATATTAATATTGCAGCACTGGAGCAAGACCCATTTACCGATTGTAAAAGTGAAATTAAATGGTTGGAAGCGGCAGTGTTTGGCATTCCTAGTATTGTTACGCCTACGGCAACTTATAAGGCGGTCGTAGAAGCAGAAAAACATATCTTGTTCGCAAGTAATGCTGGCGAATGGACAGCACAACTGATTCGCCTGATTGAGTCCGCGCCGCTTCGACATAGCTTAGGCGAGAATGCCCGCAAACTTGCTTTGGAGTCCTATGACCCTGCGGTTGGGGCAAAAATTCTTGAAACGAATTTAACGCAAACTTTGGGATTAACTGCGACCGCTGTTGCCATAGTAAAACCACGCCTGCTTTATGTGAATGTTTGGTTTGCACCGCAAGCTGTTGGTGGCGCAACCCGCGTGTTTGAATCGCATCTGCAATATTTGCTGAATCATTATGCAGAAGATTATGAGCTTTATGTCTTAACCAGCCAAATTAATCCCGA
Organism: uncultured Methylomonas sp.; assembly: GCA_936941155.1. Taxonomy (GTDB): domain Bacteria; phylum Pseudomonadota; class Gammaproteobacteria; order Methylococcales; family Methylomonadaceae; genus CAIQWF01. The sequence continues at coordinate 41,203 of CAKZJE010000111.1, forward strand.
ATCTGATGTCCCCTATTCGGTTGAACAATTTCTTTATGGTTCAGTCTTGGTGACGCGCTTGAATGTACCGTTGCGGGATTGGTCAGAAACGTATGATGAGATGGTTGAAATGTTTTGCGAAGAGTTTTACCGCAATTATGGCTTTGATTTAATTCACTTTCATGCCTTACCAATTATGACTGCCTCAGTCGTGGATGCGGCGCGAAAATTAAACATCCCTTATCTGATTACTCTGCATGATGGCTGGTGGTTATCAACGTATATGTTTTTGGTGACGGAGACTCATGAATTGGTTGACTCCACTCAGGCTTTTGCGACACGAGACAGCAACGCCCGACAACAACAGTTATATCAGTGCTTGCAGAATGCTAATGCGGTTTTGGCGGTTTCCAAACAATTTCGAGATATTTATCAACGGGCTGGGATTACAAAAACCATTACCAATGAAAACGGCGTGGAGTTGTTTACGGTGTTGCCCAGAACTAAAACAACAAGCAGCACGGCTGAAAAAGTTCGGGTCGCTCATATTGGTGGAATGAGTTATCACAAGGGCTATGATTTGTTTAAAGAAGCGGTGTCGCAAGGTAATTTTCAGCATTTGGAGGTGCATATTATTGATCACAGTCTTGAATCGGGAGAAATATATCAAGCACAATGGGGAAGCACACAGGTTATTTTTCACCCAAAATTTAAACAGTCAGAGGTTAATGTTTTGTATGCCAGTATAGATGTGTTGGTTGCCCCCTCAATTTGGCCAGAATCTTTTGGCTTGGTCACGCGTGAGGCGGCTTATGCGGGCGTATGGGTGATTGCGTCTGATCGTGGTGCGGTGGGGGAGTGTGTGGAAGACGGGGTGAATGGTTGGGTGGTTTCTGTGGATAATTGTGTGGCTTTACAGCAGGCGTTGGGAGAGGTTGACGCTGATCCTTTGCGTTTTCTACAGCCATGCCCACAAAAAACTAGCCGCAGCGTTGCTGATCAAGTCAAAGAATGTGTGCAGTTATATCAAACAATACTCGCGACATAGTTAATAAAAAGTCTGAGTAATCAATATGATAGATTACAGGTTGGGTTGGCTTATTGAGTGATAGCGAGATTAAGAGTAACCCAACATGAAGCGGTGAGATGAACGTTTGTTGGGTTACGCTCTTTTTGCTATGCAAAAAGCAGCTAACCCAACCTTATATCTACATCATATTGATATTAAATGAATAAAGTTTAACTGTGGGGGCGAGGTATTTGCTCGCTGCAAGAATGCGTTGGGCAGTGTCAATGCCACTTTGCATAGAATGAGGCATTAGCATATCGCGCCACTCGCCGTATTTGCCGCAACTATACACGCCGTGTTGCTTCAAATAAGCAAAAATCAGCTCTAAAGCCGCACGAGTTTTATGTCCATAAATAATATGCGCATAACGAACATTGTATAGCCATTCAGTTGCGACTTCAGTGGATGATTGCAGGATATTAAGGTGTTTTAACCCCGCATAAATTCGCTGCCGAACTTCCGTTTCTGTGAGGGGGTAGCGTTGTTCATGATGAGCTACTTCGATGGTTAAACAGCTAAAACCGTCAGGCGCATTGACTTTGGAGTAATGAGTTGGAATGGAAACCCTATAAAAATCAACATCGCGCTTAGGAATGCGTGCAATAGCCCAAGATTGTGTGGCAGGATGTGCGATGCCTAAATTTAAAATATACAGAGAGCTGTAAATAAGCTGTTGTGCTGCTTCAAGAATCGCTTTAGGTGGATTTTTCAAGCGTAAAATAATTTCAGGTAGCGGCAAAGACAACACCAGATGCTGAAAAAATTCCTGCCGTTGGTTGGCAAAACTTACTTGCTTAGCTTGCAGATCAATTTCGATTAAGCTGTGCTGAAAGTGCAATTGCGCACTAGGCAAAGTGCTCGCCATAGCTTGAGGTAACGTGTCAATGCCACCAACACTAGGATATTTGAACCGGGTATCATGACCGCCACATGCCACTTGTTTGTGACTGATGTTCACCCCAAAAAGTTGCGCTAACGCCGGAGATTGAATGCGGTTAGGCATGGATGCATCAATTTCTGTTAACGCATAACGCAAACGTTTGGCTTCATAGCCCTGAAAAAACAAATCAAACAAGGTTTTGCCTGCTTGAGAAAGCAGATGTTGCTGAAAATGACTTGAGGTTGAGGCGGGGGGGGTAAGATTGCGCTGGGCAATATCCACTAAAACCTGCAAGCGTTGCGTTATCGGCAAGCGATGCAGATAATGCTGAAGCGGTGCCGGAACACTCAGCACTTGCTCGGTATTAAGAAAAATCGTAGATTCACACAGACATTGTGTAAGTTCCAGATTGAGTGGCTCTAGTATTTTCGGAGTGTTTAACAGAATATGCGGGCCATAATCAAAAATAAAACCGTCCATGCGTTCACTGCGTGCGAGTCCACCTGCGCCTGATTCTTTCTCAAATGCAACAAATGCGTGTTGATTTTGCTGCAACTCTATTGCACAGGCTAAGCCGCTAACTCCCAAGCCAACCAAGACTGTTCCAGACATGTTAAGCTCCTGTGTTATTTTATAATATAAGCATTTTCGATTTAAAACCGCTTCCCTCTTCCTTCTCTATCATCAACGGCTGCTAAAGACATAACGTTGTCATCACTGGAAAAAGAATTGCTTGCTTCAGAGGCTAATTTAATCGCCAGTCGTACTTCATTTTTAGAATCAGCTGAGTTGAGAGCATCATCGTAGCTAATTTTTCCAGACATATATAAATCCAACAAGGCTTGGTCAAAGGTTTGCATTCCTTGTTCTTTCCCTGTCCTCATCACTTCTTTTAAACGATGCACTTCGCCTTTACGAATAATATCTGAAACTAACGGTGTATTGAGCATAATCTCAATGGCAGGATAACGACCGCTTCCATCCGAGCGTTTAATTAATTGCTGCGCCACAATGCCGCGTAAATTCAGGGATAAATCCATAAATAATTGCGGGTGCATTTCTTCTGGGAAAAAATGCAAAATGCGGTCTAACGCTTGGTTCGCATTATTGGCATGTAAGGTGGTTAAACATAAGTGCCCTGTTTCTGCAAACGTAATCGCATGTTGCATGGTTTCACGGGTGCGCACCTCTCCAATTAAAATCACGTCAGGGGCTTGGCGCAAGGTGTTTTTTAACGCCACTTCATACGATTCAGTATCAATACCTACCTCGCGCTGAGTGACTATGCAGCCTAAATGCGGGTGCTCATATTCCATCGGGTCTTCAATCGTAATAATGTGACCTTTGGTATTTTGGTTGCGATATTTAATTAAGGAGGCTAATGAAGTGGATTTACCTGTGCCTGTTGCGCCAACAAAAATCACCAAGCCGCGTTTTTGCATAATTAAATCGCGCAAAGTCAGTGGCAAATTTAACGTTTCCATGTCTGGAATAATGCTTTCAATCCGGCGCAACACCATACCCGCTGCATCGCGTTGGGTAAATGCACTGACGCGAAAACGTCCTAGTTTTGGCACACTAATCGCAAATTGACATTCGCGTGTTTTTGCAAACTCAGCTTTATGATGTTCACTCATAATACTATGAACAATTTTCAAAGTTTGCTCAGCAGTTAAAATCGTTTTTGAAACTTCTGTCAACACGCCATCAATTTTCATGCAAGGAGGCTTACCTTCGGTAATAAACAAATCCGAAGCTTTTTTCTGCACCATGAGTGCTAATAGTGCTGCAAAATCCATATTCGCCTCCTAGAAATTAAACAAAGTCTTTTTTAGTTACAGCTTTACTACGCGCATCTGCCATCGTAATAAGTCCTTTTTCTACTTTATCTTTCAAATCTTGATCGAGTGTCTGCATACCATCTTTACGTCCGGTTTGAATTGCAGAATACATTTGCGCCACTTTCGCTTCACGAATTAAGTTTCGGATAGCTGATGTTCCCACCATAATTTCATGTGCTGCAATCCGTCCGCCCCCAATCTTTTTCAGCAGTGTTTGCGAAATTACGCACTGTAACGATTCTGATAACATGGAACGAATCATATCTTTTTCAGCCGCTGGAAATACGTCCACAATACGGTCGATAGTTTTTGCAGCTGAGGTGGTGTGCAATGTTCCGAATACTAAGTGACCTGTTTCCGCAGCAGACATCGCTAAGCGAATGGTTTCTAAATCTCGCATCTCACCGACCAGAATAATATCAGGGTCTTCCCGCAGTGCAGAACGCAACGCTTCGTTAAAACCTAAGGTGTCTCTGTGTACTTCACGCTGGTTGATTAAACATTTTTTACTTTTATGCACAAACTCAATCGGGTCTTCCACTGTGAGAATATGTTCATATTTAGTCGAGTTAATATAATCAACCATGCCCGCTAAGGTAGTCGATTTTCCAGAACCTGTAGGGCCTGTTACCAAAATTAAACCGCGTGAACGATTGGACAATTCTTTAAAAATCACTGGCGCATTCAGTTGTTCTAAACTCAAAATTTCGGTTGGAATATTACGAAATACCGCCGCTGCCCCACGATTTTGGTTAAACGCATTCACCCGAAACCGCGCTACACCCGGCAATTCAAAGGAAAAATCTGTTTCTAACAATTCTTCGTAATCACGACGTTGCTTATCGTTCATAATGTCATAAATCAACCCATGCACTTCTTTATGATCCAGCTCAGGAATATTAATTCGGCGCATGTCACCATCAACTCGAATCATCGGCGGCAATCCGGCTGATAAATGCAAGTCTGAAGATTTGTTTTTCACCATAAACGTTAATAATTCAGCAATATCCATAATATCCTCACGCAAAAATCTAAAAGAAAAGTAGGGGCAACTGACTTGGAGGGTCGTTGCTTGGTTTTTTTTTAACTCTATTGTCTAATAGTAGCACTATTTTATTAACACATCTTCTATGAACACTCTAAAGCAAAATTTCAATCACATTCTGACCCAAATTAACCAAGCTGAAATCACTTGCCAGCGCGAGACAGGCTCTGTGCAATTACTCGCAGTGAGTAAAAATAAACCCGCCAGTGATATTGCCCAAGCTTATCAATTTGGACAACGCCATTTTGGGGAGAATTATTTGCAAGAAGCTTTAAGCAAACAACAACAACTTGCTGCGTTTAACATCAGTTGGCATTTTATTGGCCCCATTCAATCGAATAAAACCCGCCCGATCGCCACACATTTTGATTGGGTGCACAGTGTGGACAGATTAAAAATTGCGCAACGCTTAAGTGAGCAACGCCCCGCGCATTTGCCGCCGCTAAATATTTGTTTGCAAGTGAATATTAGTGATGAAGATACTAAGTCCGGCGCGATGTTGACGCAGTTGCCAGAATTGATTGCGCAAGTGATGCAGTTGCCTAATTTACGCCTGCGCGGGGTGATGGCGATTCCTGCTCCACAAACCGATTATGAGTTACAACGGCAACCTTATCGCAAAATTCATAAAACGGTTATGGCGTTGAATTTACCCGAACTGGATACTTTTTCTTTTGGCATGACTGGCGACTTAGAGGCGGCGATTGCAGAAGGCGCAACGATTGTCAGAATTGGCACAGCCTTGTTTGGCAGCCGATAAATTTAAGCAGATATTGTCAGAATCAAAATGGATGCCACAGAGAATTGAGAAATTTTTCAAATACGACCAGTCGTCTTGAAAAATTTTAGCATAACTTATTTTAAGGATTTGTAGATTCAAGACGCTGTTTTGAGTTCTAAAAAATGAACAGCTTGCTAAGGAGTTAGGATTATTCGGGTGGGCAAAAAAACTCGGCCAGCCAACACACCGCAAATTCTGATTTAGTCAAAAAAAGTAAACAGCCTGACTTGTTATAAAAAAACTATGCCGTGCCAAAACCACTACGAATTTAAGTTTGGAGTGTTAGAATAGTATGATATTTCAAACGCTCAACGTTGGTTAAAGAGGAAGTTATGCGAAACTGGAAAGCTTGGCTGGGTGCAGTTGCTGTACTCGGCGTTATTTTATATGTTGCCTTTTATTTCATCTTTGTCGATTTTTTTGTCGATTTGTGGTGGTTTAGGTCGTTAAAACTGGAAAGCTATTTCTGGCTAAAATTACTGTATCGGTTCTTTTTTTCCGGTGGCGTAACCTTATTATTTTTCTCAATTTTTTTCTTCCATTTCTGGATTGCCTCGCGCTATTTAGGCTTAAATCCGCCTGACGATGTGTTATTTAATCCAGACAAACGCCGCCGCTTTCAAGCGTTTGCGGACGTGTTTATGGATGGTTCAACAAAGCTGTATACCCCGCTGTCGTTAATCTTAGCCATTATTGTTGCCGTTCCTTTTTATAATCGCTGGGAAACCGCCTTACAGTTTTTCTTTCACGACCCCGCCAATTTGCTTGATCCTGTGTTTGGCAACGATGTCAGCTTTTACATGCTGTCTTATCCTTTGTATTTGTTTATTCAAAAAGGATTATTGATGACCGCTGTGTTGTTGTTTTTGCTGGTAGGCTGCTTGTATTGGATGGAACATATTTTTGTACCGAATCAAAGCAAAGAATATCCGCTAGGGGCAAAAGTTCATCTGACCATTTTACTAGGCTTTATCGCTCTCTTTGTGGCATGGGGCTTCGCGCTCGACCGCTTTTCGTTGCTGTATGTCAACACTCATTTACCTGTATTTTATGGCCCCGGCTTTGTCGATTTACGCTATGAATTACCACTGATTTGGGTGTTAATCTTCACGTTTCTTGCAATAGTCATTACGGTAATTCTGTTTATTTTCTCTGAAAAACACAGAGGGAAATCGCCGTTAATATTGTCGATTTTATTTTTTCTGGGCGTATGGGGATTGCGTCATTTTGAGACATTGCCGCATCTGCTACAGGAATATATTGTTAAACCGAATCCTGTAAAAATGGAAAAGCTGTTTATGCAGCACAATATTGATGCCACCACAGATGCTTACGACTTAAAAAAAGTTAAAACCATTGATTTAGCCGTTAATGTAAATGCGACAAAAGATATTGAAAACTGGGCATCACAACATCATTTTGAAAATATTCCGGTGTGGGATAGAGAATATTTAATTGATGGCTATAAGCAATTGCAAGGTATTCGCCCGTATTACACGTTTAAAACTGTGAATGAAGACCGCTATTTGTTACACGGGCATTTGCAACAAGTGAATCTTGCCGCGCGTGAAGTGAATATCAGCAAATTGCCCAAAGAAGCGCAAAACTGGGAAAACACGCATTTGCGCTACACACACGGATATGGCGCGGTGATTACACCCGCAGCGCAAGATGCAGCGAAACCGATTATTTGGTTTCTGCGTGATTTGAATATGTATTCGGAAGAAGGCTTTACCGTGAAGCATCCTGATATTTATTTTGGTCAAGAGGCTTATCAATATGCCGTTGTGCCGAATGATTTAACCGTGCAAGGTTTATCCGATTCTGATGCGAATGAAAAAGGTCATTATGAAGGTGAGGATGGTATTGCGATTCCATCGTATTTTAGAAAATTATTGTTCGCCTCTTATTTTCAGGATAAAAAAATATTTTTCTCTAGCAATATTTCCAAACATAGCAAAATATTAATTCGTAGAAATATTGTCGATAGAATTCATACGATTACACCATTTTTACATTTAGATAAAGAGCCGTATTTGGTCACAACCAAAGAGAGTTTTTATTGGGTTGTGGACGCTTATACGTTGTCAGATAAATACCCCGCTTCTACGCCAACTCAAGATAATTTTGCCGCCACTGAGGGTGAATTTAACTACATTCGCAATTCTGTAAAAATCACGGTTGATGCTTACAATGGCTCGGTCAATTATTATATTGCAGAGCCTACAGACCCTATTATTGATGCTTATCATCATGCCTATCCTGGGTTGTTTAAGCAATTAGATGAAATGCCAGCAGAGCTACAAGCGCATTTGCGTTATCCGCGTGATTTGTATTATTTGCAAATGAAATTGTATGCAAAATATCATCAATCCACACCGGAGCTGTTCTATGAACAAGCGGAAACGTGGCAGTTTGCTAACGTGGATCAAAAACCTGTGATGCCGTATTACATCACAATGGATTTTAACCATTGCAAAGGGCGTGAGGAGTTTGTATTAGTCAATCCTATGACCCCGGTAAAACGCGATAACTTAAGCATGGTGGGTATTGCAGGCACATTGGATAACACCAAGTGTGATAACAGTTATAAACCTGAAATCACCGTGTTTAAATTTCAAAAAGATGTACAGGTGAATGGCCCAGCACAAGTTGATGCGTTAATTGATCAAAATCCAGAGATTTCTAAAGAACTGACGCTGTGGGATCAACATGGCTCGAAAGTTATCAGAGGGCGGATGGTGATTTTGCCGATGGGAAATTCTATGTTGTATGTGCAACCTGTGTATTTGGTTTCCACGCAAACGCAAATTCCTGAGCTGGCGCGGGTGATTGTTTCTATTGGTAATCAAGTCGTGATGGACACAACCTTGCGCTCTGCGTTTCGTCGTTTAAAAGCTCAGTTTATTCAAAATGCTAAAGACAACAAAGGCACTGGCACTGCTACTGAGTAGACATCAACCTAGACCTGTCAGATTTTAAAAAACTGACAGGTCTTTTCTTTCAATCTTTATTTAATAAAATCATTATGATGCGAATTATTCTTTTTTTTCTCACCCTTTTTATGCTCAATGGCTGCGGAACTGGCGCGGCGAATAGTCCTTTTGCGGCGTTAAGACCTGTTGCTCCTGAAGTTAGCTTGAAAAACTTTGAATTAATTAAAGTGGGATTAACAGAACAAACTTATCGGTTGCGTTTGTATATTAAAAATCCAAATGCTTTCCCATTGCCGATTCAGGCGTTAAATTATCAATTGTTTATTAATAATAAATCGTTTGCAAAAGGCGCGGCTAATCAACCGATTATGATTCCAGCCTTAGGCGATGGTTATGTTGAAACCGACATCAACAGCAATATTGCAGATGTGGTTGCAGGTTGGCAAGAATGGTTTTCATTGGCAAAACGCACTGTCGATTACCGGATTGCAGGGGATGTTGGTTTGTCTAGCTGGGCAATTCCCATTCCGTTTCAATATGCTGACAAAGTGGATTTATTGATAAAACAATAGGTTATTATTGAAGGTAGAGACGCAAAATCTTGCGTCTCTACAGGTTAGATTTTAAAACGCTAAGTTTTAAATTTAAAAACGGCTACATCTGCCAAGTCCTTTAATACGATTGGAAAAGTTTTTTGTTTCTAGCGTATTGTCATTATGAAAAAATCGCCAACTTTGTTTTTCTGAGTCATAAAATAACGAACTGTTATCCATATCAACAGAGCCTGCTCGAAAAAACAGGACAAATCGTTGTGCGTTATACAGCAGCTCACCTGCCGGTTTACCATTTTTCAGAATTTTTTGCGTGACTGAATAGTTATATCGGCGCACTTGCGGCATGTCAAAATAGTCTTCGCCACAAGGCTTGGGCATTTTTTCGGTCACGGCAACAATCAACGGCTGGTAAGCGGCTTTAAAGCGCAGCAGCGAAATATTTTGGGTTGCTTGCATCAGCCCGCCTGCCAATAAAACACCGCTGATTAAGGTGATGACGCGGCACTTTTTTTGCCATTGTTGTTTGTCTTTTAAGGTAAAAACAAAAATGATAAAGGCAACATGATATAAAAACGGCGGGCAAAAAATAATCAGCAATAACCAGATAATGCTGCCTTGGGTTGGCCAAGAATAAATGGAGCTGTAGATAGCAAAAAGATTGATACAGCCATAACTGGTTAATAAAATCCAATTTAATAACAAATATTTTTTTTCTTTGTCCATTCTGTTATTAACGGCAAGTGACTGTATTAAAAGAAATGAAAACTTCGGTTGGATTTAAAATCAATAAATCAAAAGAGAAGTGTAGAGACGTTGCCATACAACGTCTCTACAAACATAGTTTAAACCGTATAAGAAGTTGACGACGTTTTGCCGCCTGTTCCAGTCCAATTGGTGTGGAAAAACTCACCTTTTGGCTTGTCTAAACGCTCATAAGTATGAGCACCAAAATAATCACGTTGTGCTTGCAGCAAATTAGCTGGCAATCGTGCCGTGCGATAACCGTCATAATAAGCTAAAGCAGAAGAAAACGCGGGAGTCGCAATGCCTAATTCGATGGCTAAAATCAACGTTTTGCGCCAACCTGCTTCAGATTTTTGCATCGCATCCATAAAATAATCTGCCAACAACAGGCTTTCTAAATCAGGATTTTTATCATACGCCGCTTTAATATCGCCTAAAAACTGACTGCGAATAATACAACCACCACGCCACATCAGCGCGATTTGTCCGTAGTTTAAATGCCAGCTGTATTCGGTTGCCGCTTCTTTTAATAATCTAAAACCTTGCGCATAAGAGATGATTTTTGCCGCATATAACGCATCGCCAATCGCATCAATCATGGCTTGTTTGTCGCCAGAAAAAGTGACTTTTGCTTTTGGCAAAAGTTGTGCTGCTTTCACGCGCTCATCTTTTTGCGCAGATAAACAACGTGCAAACACCGATTCTGCAATCAAGGTTAAAGGCATTCCTAAGTCCAACGCATTGATCGCTGTCCATTTGCCTGTGCCTTTTTGTCCTGCGCTATCGAGAATTTTTTCGACTAACGGTGCGCCATCTTCATCTTTATAGCCTAAAATATTCGCAGTAATTTCAATTAGATAAGAGCTAAGTTGCCCTTGATTCCATTGTGCAAAAACCGCCTGCATTTCATCAGAAGTTAAGCCTAAACCTTCGGATAACAATTGATACGCTTCGCAAATCAACTGCATATCGCCATATTCAATGCCATTGTGCACCATTTTTACATAATGCCCTGCACCTTGTTCCCCCACCCATTCGCAGCAAGGTTCACCATCAGCTTTCGCGCTAATCGCTTGAAAAATCGGTTTTACAGCAGCCCAAGCCGCTGGATTGCCGCCCGGCATAATAGATGGGCCGTTGCGCGCGCCTTCTTCACCACCGGAAACGCCCGCGCCCACATATAAAATCCCTTTTTCTTTTAAATCATCGGTGCGGCGATTGCTGTCCGTAAATAATGAGTTGCCCCCATCAATAATGATGTCGCCAGCCGATAATAAGGGAGCTAATTGGTCAATATACATATCGACCACATCACCTGCTTTCACCATTAACATAACGATGCGCGGTGTTTCTAACTGATCAATCAAGTTTTGCACCGATGTTGCGCCAACCACTTGCGTGTCTTTGGCTGCATCATGCAAAAAATCATCCACAGTATGCCCATGACGATTGAATACTGCTACTTTAAAACCATGGTCATTCATGTTAAGGACTAAGTTTTGTCCCATTACACCTAACCCAATTAAACCTATATGTGCTTTCATGTTTACCTTTATTACCTGTTAAATCTGGCTAGATATTATCATGTTAGATAATTATTAAAAAATTTACTACGCGAACAAAATTCAGTGATGTTCAGATGTACAGCCTTTCAATCACGCAATAATCTTGCCAATAGCTGAGGATGTGGCGGCAAAAGTCATTCAGAGAATGGGCTGCAATGTTGTCGGTTTAAGTGATTATCCTAAATCTGCGGATGACATATTTTGCTAAATAACGGTACAATAGCCGCAGTTACAAGTAGCATTATTCGGTTGAAATAACCGAAAGAAGATTGAAATTTAACAATTAGGAGTTTTGCAAATGGCAACAGGCACTGTAAAGTGGTTTAACAATACAAAAGGTTTTGGTTTCATCGCGCAGTCAGAAGGCAGCGAAGATGTATTTGTTCATCATTCAGTTATCTTAGGCGAAGGCTTTAAAACTTTAACCCCAGGTCAGGCTGTTACATTTGACATTGAGTCAGGCCCTAAAGGTTTAACCGCTACGAATGTTAAGCCACAATAAGCTGATTTAACATTGTAAAAAACTCAAAAGCCCCGTTGGTTTTTCCAACGGGGCTTTTTTTATGCGGCTTGCCTAAACCTTCCAGGTTTTTAAAACCCGATAAGATGCACCAACTTATAGGATGCTGCTGAACGAAGGGAAGCGCATCGCTAATGTTTAATGTGATTCCCTTCGTTCAGCACATCCTATAGCTCTAAAAGATAGCAAACAGGTATCTAGCCCGGTAGGATGGGCAGGCTTTTTTGCCCACCTTTTTTATCCATCAAAAAATATTTTTATCACCCCTCATACCACAAACTTTGCCAAAATTTCACATCGTGTCGTTAAAATGGTGGGTAAAAAGCGTGCCCACCCTACCAGCATAGGTATCTACACAAGATAACTTGAGAGTTTTTATAACAAAATTATTGATAATAAAGAGATTTTGTAGGTTGGGTTAGCATTATTGAGCGAAGCGAGATAAGCGTAACCCAACATGCAACACTAAAATAAACGCACTTTGTTGGGTTACGCTCTTTTTTCTGACGAAAAAAGCAGCTAACCCAACCTACATATTTCGATATACCATTGATATATAATAAATTTTTAAACTAAAGATGTGTAGATAGCTATGCCCTACCAGGCTGTCAGGTTTTTTCAACCGATGGAGTGCAAAACATGTTTTGCACTCCAATTTAAGTTCTTATCAAATGCAGAGAAAAAACGTGAAAATTTTTAAAGACGACTGGTCGTCTTGAAAAGTTTTGTCGTTGAACAAGCACATTCAGCGAAAGAAACTAACTGTTTTAATTCGCAAATTCAAACAAATGATTGGAAACTAACAACAAACACTAACACTTTTTTCCGCATCTTGATAACATGAGAAAACTCATAATAACAATTAGTCAAACGTATGATGGATATGAACAGCAAATACAGTGCGGACATTTTGGTTGTTGATGACACCCTTGCCAACTTGCAGCTTTTAGCCAATATTTTGAAAGAAGACGGCTATAAAGTCAGACCCGCGATTAACGGGAATTTAGCACTGCACGCGGTTGCGCAAAAAAAACCGGATTTGATTTTGCTCGACATAAAAATGCCGGATATGGATGGCTATGAAGTTTGTCAGGCATTAAAAGCCAATCCTGAAACGCAAGACATTCCGGTGATTTTTGTCAGCGCGTTAGGCGATGCCAATGACAAAGTGCGAGCTTTTAGCATGGGCGGCGTGGATTATTTGACCAAACCGTTTCAATTTGAAGAAGTGAAAGCGCGAGTTGCCACGCATTTGCAACTTAAAGATTATCAAGAAAATTTAGAAACAAAAATTCAAGACGGCTTGGCGGAAATCAATTCGCTGAATCAGGAAATTATCGCCACGCAGCGCGATGTTATTCTGATGCTCGGCTCTATTTGCGAAGGGCATTCGGCTGAAATTGGCTTTCACCTGAAAAGAGTTGCAGCGTATTGCCATTTTTTAGCCATACGTTATGGCTTGAACCAAGAAACCGCCGAGTTAATCAAAGAAGCGGCACCGATGCACGACATCGGTAAAATTGCGATTCCCGATGCGATTTTAGAAAAACCCGCTCCGCTAAATCCTGATGAATGGGAAGTGATGAAAACTCACACCACGCTGGGTTATCAAATGCTGATTTCTTCCAATCGTCCGTTGTTTAAAATGGCGGCAACCATTGCCTCAGAACACCATGAAAAATGGGATGGTTCAGGCTATCCGCAAGCCTTGAAAGGTGAAGAAATTCATATTGCCGGACGCTTAAGTGCAGTTGCAGATGTGTTTGATGCGTTAGACAGCAAACGTTGTTACAAAAAAAACTGGGCGATAGAAGATACTTTGGCGTTTTTTAAAGAACAACGTGGGCGACATTTTGATCCGCAACTGGTTGATTTGCTGTTTGAACATTTGGATGAGTTTTTAGAGATTCGGCAGCATTTTATTGATAGCAATCAAATCTAGGATTGTGGAGTGCAAGCTTTGCTTGCTAGGTCAGGCAGAGCCTGAGTTCCTTACATTCTATTATCGACCCAAACATCTGCTTGATGAGTTATAAAGATTTGATTATCAACATCACACCTGAGATAAACAAAAAAACGGCAAACAGTTTGCTATAAATTTCACTGGCGATTTGTTCGTACAGGATTTCTTCTGTGATTAAAAACATCACAATGCCGATTTGCACAAAAAACGCTTTATCTGCGTATGAAATGCTAAATTCAGTGCCTATCACTAATAAAGTTATCAACTGCACTAACGCCAAAGTTGCATAACTTGCCGCTCCCGTGACCCGCGCAGTGTTTTTTGAATAATCTTTTGCATAAATGGCAGCGGTGAGTAATGACCCGCCTAGATTGCTGATGCCATGAATCACCCCTAACACCATAAAATAAATGCGTTGATAGCCCAGCACCCACAGCAAGCCACGTTCAATGCGCGGCGAAAAGCTTTTTAACGCAACAAGAATCAACAGGCAGCCAATCGCCAGCCCCATTTTGGTTTTCACCATTGTGACCAGCACTAAAAAAATCACCACCAGCGGCAAACTATAAATCAACAGATTTTTATAGGAAGTCATGTCAATTTCTTCGTGGTGTTTTAGCAATTGTAAGGTGCTAATTGCCAGAGAAACCGGTAGCAAAACCCCTAGCGAGTTCACAAAATCATAGCCGAGTAACAGCAATATCGGTGTGCCAAATAGCAACGTGCCTACGCCGAAAATAGATTGAACAACGGATACGGCAATAATGGTGAGTAAAATATCAATAGGCATAGTTTTCTCGTTAGGAGGAATGGATTTTTGCTTCAGTAGAGACGCAAGATTTTGCGTCTCTACGATTTTTTATAGATAGCTAAGCTGTTATTTTTGGAAAACATCCGCCATTGCGTTACAGGCTTTCATGGCATTTTCAAACACTTTATCGCGGTCGCGATGTGCAAGTTGTGCAGAAACCAAAGTCGCGCGATTGGGCGTTTGTGCATTAAACACGCGCGGTGGTACGGTTGATAAGGCTTCTATAATCCCAATCCGTTCATTTGCCAATCTTTCAAAACAAGTGCGACCTTTTTCGCCATCCCAATCAAATAATAAGCGATAAATCAAAGGATTACCTTTTGGCAAACGCCGTGCAATCACTTTAATATCACGATGATTATGCCGAAACCGCCATACGGATTCTGAGTCTGAGATATATTTGCCTTCAACCGCACGCCATTTTAATTGACTGGACAGCCAGCCGACTAATAACCATGTCATCGGCAACGCATGAGGGCCATGATCCAATTCAATCAAGCGCACATTCGCTAAGGCATCAGGAGCAACTTGTGGATCAAGCACTTCGCGAATTAATTTGCGCCAAATACTAAAGCGTCGCCACGCCAAACCATACACAATTTGTACGTCTTGTTCGGCAGAAACCCAGCGCGTCATGGCGGCAACCGCTTTGGCAGGATTTGTCCAACCCATATTATCGTAAATAATTTGATTGGCGAGTTTGGCTAATTGAAAAAACACCTCTTTGGCTTCCGGTGGCGGTTGTCTCGATGCCCACCATAAAGTCGTTGGCAAATCACCAATCAATTGTGAACGCGCTACGGACGGCAAACGCTCTGTGGAATCTTCGGTGGCGATAACATCAATCCGTTCTCCACAGACTTGCCAGCCATCGGGCTGCGGCGTGTAATAAATCGCGACTGAAGCATCTAAATTGCCGGTTTTAGGTTTTCCTTTTCCCATCAATAACAGCACTCGCGCCGGATGCACATCAACAATGGCGGTGATTTCTTTGCTAATCACCTGCAATTCTTCTGCGTTGTCGCAATAAATAATCAAATTCGACATACATGCCCGCATCACGGTTTGTCCGTCATTGATTTTTTGATTAAATTGCGCCCACAATAAATCCAACTCAGCTTCGATATTGGCAATTTTCACCAGTTTCGGAGGATGGGTAATGACTTTTGAGACAAAGTTTTTTGAGGTCATAATAACCGCCATTTCCGATTGTCGTTTTCAATCAAGCGATCCGCTTCCAAAGGCCCCCACGTTCCGGCACTGTATTCTGGCAACCAGCGTGTGCGACTGCTCGACCAAGTATTTAAAATCGTGTCAATCCAGCTCCAAGACGATTCCACCATGTCACGACGCATAAACAACGACGCATCGCCCGCCATTACGTCGAGCAATAAACGCTCATAGGCTTCAGGAGATTGTTCGCCAAAGGTTGCGCCATAACGAAAGTCCATTTTGACTGGAAAAACTTTCAATTTTGCACCGGGTAATTTGGTGGCGATACGCAGTGATAAACCTTCGTTTGGTTGAATGCTTAACGCTAACACATTCGGCTCTAAAGGTTGGTCGTGATTGGCGTTAAATAAAATCGGCGGCACGCTTTTAAATTGAATCGCAATTTCGCTGGCACGTTTTGGCATTCGTTTGCCGGTGCGAATATAAAACGGCACACCTGCCCACCGCCAATTATCCACAAACAATTTCAAGGCGATAAACGTTTCCGTTGTTGAATCTTGCGAAACACCATCTTCACGACGATAGCCCGGCACATCTTCACCATGATAAAAGCCTGAACCATATTGCGCCCGCACCACATGCTGATCGAAATTTTCGCTGGTAATCGGTCGCAAACAATTCAGCACACTTTGGCGGTGGTCACGCATCACGTCCGCGCTCATACTCCAAGGCGGCTCCATCGCAATCAACGTTAATAATTGCAGAATATGATTTTGCACCATATCCCGCAACGCGCCCGCGCGGTCATAATAGCCGGCGCGAGTGCCTACGCCTTCTTCTTCCGCAACGGTAATTTGCACATGGTCAATGTAGCGCGAGTTCCATAACGGTTCAAAAATCACATTGCTAAAGCGCATTGCCAGAATGTTTTGCACCGTTTCTTTTCCTAAATAATGGTCGATTCGGTAAATTTGCTTTTCATCAAAACTGCTGCATAAGGTGGCGTTGACTTGCCGCGCACTTTCCAAATCTCTGCCAATCGGTTTTTCCACAATAATTCGTGAAAAAGGACTGACATCATCCACAGGCATCACCAAGCCGGCAGCTTTTAATTGTCTCACGCAGGTTTCAATCAACGCCGGCGGAATCGCTAAATAAAACACGCGATTGCCTGGAATCCCGAAAGTCGCTTCGATTTCTTCCAAGCGTTTTTTCATTTGTTGATAGACTTCAGGATTATCAAACGAGCCCTGCAAATAATGCAAACAGCGTTCAAAATCTGGCCAATGATGGTCGTCAACCGCTTGGCGCGAGAATTTTTCCACCCCTTTTTTTGCAAAGTCGCGATAGCTGACATCATCCATGTCTTCAAGCGCGAAACCTAGCACGGCAAAATTGGCTGGTAATTCACCGTCTAAAGCTTGGTTGTAAACAGCCGGTAACAGTTTTCGCCGTGATAAATCGCCGCCACCACCGAAAATCACCAATGTGCAAGGTTGTGGCACATGGGTCATATTTTTTCCAGCAATCAGAGGGTTATCAGATTTTATATTCGGCACTTAAGCTCTCCAAGTAAAGTTAGAGGAAAAAAGAGTTGTTAAGAAAAAACTAGCATGAGTTTTTAGATGATTTTACAGCAATAGTTATGCCGAATGATGAATTTAAGTGCTGCGACTTATGTGCATCGGTCAGGTTAGACGGATTTTTAGCAGGCGATTGAATCTGAGTCTAAAACCTGACAAGTCTTAAAGACCTGTCAGGTTTATGGGTAGCGTTATTATTTTAGATAAAACAATCGCTTATTAGATTCGCAAGTTTTTTACAACTCTAACCACTTCATTTTCGCCAGCGATTGTTTCAATGTTAAATCCGAGCTTTTTCGCTAAGGATAACATCGGTTTATTCACGCTTAACACTTCACTTTCAAACAATGACACGCCTTTGTATTTTGCCGCTTGCATCAAGGTGGTTAAAATTCGCGCACCTATGCCTAAGCATTGCGATTCATCAGACACAACCAGCGCAAATTCCACGCTATTTCCGTCTGGATTCATAATATAACGTCCCACGCCCAATTCTTTTGGGCTGCTGTTATCATCGGTGACTGCCACAAACGCCATTTCGCGGTCATAATCAATCTGAGTAAAGCGCACAATCATTTCAGGTGTTAGTTCTTGCAGCGATTGCATAAAACGGAAATATTTACTGCGCTCAGACAAACGATGCACAAAATCTTTTTCCAGATTCGCATCTTCAGGGCGAATAGGGCGAATGGTAATGTTCATGCCATTTGGCAATTGATGATGTTGAATTAATTCAGAAGGATACGGGTGAATCGCCATGTGCGAATACGGCGTTAATTGGTGCGAAATTTCCACTTTAATCCGTGCATCAACTGCCATTACGCCTTTTTCATCAGCAATCAGTGGATTAATATCCAATTCCAAAATTTCTGGCAACTCACTAACCATTGTAGAAATATTCAGCAATACATCAACAATGGCTTTTTTATTTGCCGCTGGCATTTGCCGAAATTCTTTTAGATAACGTCCCGCTTTGGTTTTGGCAATCATTTCCTCCACCATATATTCATTTAATGGTGGCAAAGCAACGGCTTTATCGCGCAGAATTTCTACCATTGTGCCGCCTAAACCGAAGCTAATCGCAGGCCCAAAAACTGGATCGCGTACCACACCAATCATCAACTCGCGTCCGCTGTAAGATTTGTGCATTGGCTCAACTGTCATCACAACTTCTTTGATTTCAGGATGTTTTTGCTTAATCAGCGTTTCCATTTCCACAAAATTATGTGAAATATCTTGTGCGCTATTAATGTTTAGCCTAACGCCGCCAATGTCGGATTTATGACTAAATTCTGGCATATTCACTTTTAACACGACAGGAAAACCAAAGGTTTCTGCCACAATCATGGCATCTTTTGCGTTGGAAACTTTAATGGTTTGATTCACGGGAATATGAAACGCCGCCAAAATTGCTTTGGATTCTTGTGCGGTTAAAACTTGTCGTCCTTCCGCCAAAATGCGCTGAATAATTAAACGCGCTCCGCTCACATTCGGTGGCGTGGCTTCTTTTGATGGCGAGGGAATTTGTTTTAATAAAATCTGATTGCGGGTGTATTTTGCCAAACAAGAAAAGGCATCGACGGCAATTTCAGGTGCATTGAAATGTGCAACGCGGCTATTGGCAAATAATGCGCGTCCTTCCATGACTTTTTGTCCGCCAGTCCATGAAGCTAACACTGGTTTTTGGCTGCGTTCTGCCCGTTCAATAATAAATTGTGCGACTTCGGTGGGATTTGTCATAGCTTGTGGGGTGAGAATATTCAACACGCCATCAATATTTTCATCATTTAAACAAACATCTAATGCTTGTGCGTAACGCTCAGACGTGGCATCACCCAAAATATCCACTGGATTGGCATGAGACCAATGTACAGGTAACACTTCGTTTAAGGTGTCAATGCTGGATTGGCTTAAAGTTGCCATTGTAACGCCGACATCTTCGGCGCGGTCGGTACTCATCACGCCGGGGCCGCCGGCGTTGGTGATAATGGCAAGGCGATCTTGTTTTAACACATAGTTATTCGCCAAAATCCGTGCAGCGGAGAATAATTCGATAATGCTATAAACTCGCACCACACCGGCTCGCTCGATTGCGGCATCAAACACATCATCCCCGCCAACCATTGCGCCAGTGTGTGACATAGCGGCTTTGCAACCTGCTTCATGGCGACCGGATTTAATTAAAATCACCGGTTTGAGGCGTGCCGCTGCTTTTAATCCACTTAAAAAACGCCGCGCATCACGAATGCCTTCCACATACATCAAAATGCCAGTGGTTTTGCTATCGGTAGCGAGATAATCTAAAACTTCACCAAAATCAATATCTACCGCACCGCCCATAGAAACCACCGTAGAAAAACCAATTTCTTGTGATTTTGCCCAGTCTAAAATTGCCGTGCAGACCGCGCCGGATTGCGAAAGTAAGGCTAAGCTGCCATCAGGAATTACGCCATCGCCAAAAGTGGCATTTAAATTCGCGCTAGGGCGGGCAACGCCTAAGCAATTAGGGCCAATGATACGGATATTATAACGATGGGCAATTTCAAGCACTTCTTGCTGGAGTAGTTTTCCTTCCTCACCTAGTTCCCCAAATCCTGCCGTGATAATGACGACGGAGGATACGCCTTTTACGCCACATTGCCGCATGACGCTAGGCACAGTAGGCGCGGGAGTGGAAATAATCACTAGCTCTAAACTTTCGGGCACAGATTCCAAATCAGGATAGGCTTTTAAGCCTAAAATCTGTTCGCGTTTATGGTTGACAGGATAAAGACCGCCAGTAAAACCTGCTTCCTGCATATTCAGCAATAAGCGATAGCCTACGCTTTCAGGACGTTCAGATGCTCCGACGATGGCAACAGACTTGGCGGTAAAAAACGGACTTAAATAATGTGGACCCATGATAGCTCTAAAAGTAGGTAAATAATGTGGATAATTCTAACGGTTTATTATGATGAGAGTATGACTAATCATCACAGTTATCATGCCTGCGACAATTTGCCACGCGGCGAACTGTCGCGCGTCAATATGCCACATTTTCAAACCCAAATTATCGGATTAAACTGTATGCAACTTAAAACACTTTCTTTCCTCCTAATTAAGTCAGCGTTTTCATTTTTGAATATCCTTCTCTAATGCGACCTAATCCGTCGCATTTTTTTTGCCTG
>CAKZJE010000112.1 GCA_936941155.1 uncultured Methylomonas sp.
CGAATTGCGCCAACACCGGGAAAAACAACGCGCTCTGCTTGTTTGATGATATTGGCATCTGAAGTGATTTGCACATCTACATCGGGAGCTGCGTGTTGCAAGGCTTTGGCAATTGAATGGAGATTGCCCATTCCATAATCAATAACGGCGACTTGGGACATTTTTTAAAAAAACTGATTCAAATGATAAGTTTGGTAAGGTAAGCGATAACAATTACCTTCTTTTGGTGTTAATTTGCCTTTTTGTGTGTCGCTATTTTTCTTGAATAAGACACGTTTATAAGCATTAACTTTGATTTCCTTCTTGTTTTTAGCGTTATTCGCAAGGTTTATCCTATTAATAATAAAATCGAAAAACAACTTCCCCGAATCTAATTGATGCTTAGATTTATCGTCAGTTTTAGTTTTTAATTCTATCAACAATACATATACAGCATCTTCATTCTGATAAACAATAATATAATCGTTTTTTGTTAATAACCCTGCATATCCTTCTTCTTTCCCTGTTTTAAAATAGGGAAAAATAAAATCGAATGATGTATTTTTTTTATCTTTTAATACCTCATCAGAAACATCAAATTGAAGACAAACAATATCCGTATCTTCAGAAAATTTAAGTTCAGCACAATCATCACTCGCTTTAATTTCTTCAAGCTTAAATTTATTGTTACTCGATGGAACCACAAATCTATTGTGAATAACATCTTTCAACAAACTAGGTACTGAGGTCATATTCAAAATCAACCTTCTTGTGATGCAAAATAAATTTCATTTGCCGCGCTATTTAATGCGTTGCTTACTTGATTAAATGATTCGGTAATGATTCCTTCTACATTATCTTTTTTCATAACATCAATTGTTTTTTCTTTAAACAGGTAAGCAGATACTCGATTTACATCTAATAATTCATCATCTTTATAGTTATATGCTTTCATTAAAGATGCTTTTTCTGAAAACTCTTTTCGCAACATCATTAAATTATTTAATTCACTCATAAAGTAATCACTATGCGTGCTGACAACAACTTTTAAACCTGCATTCACTAATTGCGCTAAAAGCCGTGCGACTAAACGCTGATTTTCAGGATGTAAATTAAGCTCTGGCTCATCAATCATTAAATAATCGCCTTTTTTCGCTGAGTGCTTTAAATAAAAGACCAAGCCAAATAAAGTCTTAACCGTTGAAGAGCTAAAATGTAAAGGTAATTTAATCTTGCTTGAGTTTGGCGCAAAAGATATATTGCCAAAATCATCAATTTCGTAACTACCATTGACTACATTGTTTTGTAGTGCTTTTGCATATTCACTATAGTCGCTTGTAATATCTTGAAAACCTTTCATATTGATATTGCTAAGAAACTGCAAATAATCTTTAATAGGTTCAGCATAACGCGCACCTGTGACACCATGCAACAACTGCATTGCGTCAACATTATCATTTTGTGATTCTTGCAATAAAAAATTACGAACACTAAATAACTCTTTATAAAATAAGTTAATTCCTGCTCTTTCAGCAGGTAATAAAAAGGATTTTCTGTTTAACTCATTATAAGAAAAGAACCATCCTGAAAATATTGTCCATATTAAGTTTTTTGAAATTCGATATTGCAAAGAACCAGCAACTATATTATTGGCATTAACCAGTTCTAAATAAATTTTAGCTTCGGCGTTATTAACTATCCATGTCCACTCCCCAAGTCCGCCAGAATAACTCATTTTGTCTCCGAAAAAATCCCCTTCTTTTATTTTAGCCAGAATTTCATCATTTGAAACACCAAATTGTAATTTAATTTTTGTATTAACAAAATGTTCATTGGGTACGCCAAATAAAGTAGAAATATTATTATTAAAATCCATTCCAATATAACTAAGCATTTCCGCTTTATATTTAGTAAGAATTTCTTCTATATCTATACAGTAATTACCGGTTTGTTTGAGAGTATCAACAATAGGTTTAACAAAATCTAAAGTAAAACTCGTATTAAATCTGCGTCCAAATAAGGCATAAATTGAATACATCGCATACGTTTTCCCCGAATTATTTTTACCGCAAAAGATCGTAAAATCATTCAGTTCAACACTGCCTTGCTCAATACAACCTAAGTTTTCAAACGTGATTTTCATTATCTAAAGAGAACCTTTAGTAGATGGCATAATCCCTGTCATGCGCGGATCAGCGGTAATCGCCATGCGCACAGCACGACCAAACGCTTTGAACACAGTTTCGGCAATATGATGCGCGTTGCGACCTTTGAGATTATCAATGTGTAGTGATACGCCAGCGTGATTAACAAAGCCTTGAAAGAATTCGCGGAATAAATCCACATCAAACGAACCTATCATGCTGCGGGGAAAATCTACATCCATATATAAGCCTGGACGACCGGAAAAATCAACGACCACACGGGATAACGATTCATCTAAAGGAACGTAGGCGTGACCATAGCGAAACAAACCTTTTTTATCACCTAAAGCTTGCGCAAACGCTTGTCCTAAGGTAATGCCAATATCTTCAACGGTATGATGAGCATCAATTTCCAAATCGCCGACACAATGAATGTCCATATCAATGACACCGTGTCTTGCAACTTGATCGAGCATGTGATTTAAAAAAGGAACGCCGGTGGTAAATGCGGCTTTGCCTGTGCCATCCAGATTGATAGCAATGGTGATTTGCGTTTCAAGCGTGTTGCGCTCAACCCGCGCAGTGCGTGGTGTCATGACCTAAAAGACAGATAAAATGAAAATATGCGTCATTTTACTATGAATTGCCTGTCTTAGGCAGTGTTTGTATGGGATTTTAATGAGGGAAATTACAGAGAGGAAATCCTGACAGGTGTTTGAGTCCTGTCAGGTTTTGTTCTGCGTTAACGGAAAACGCTAAACTTTACTCATTAAACGCTTACGCCGCTTCTCTGGAAGCACGTTTACGTTCGTTTTCAGTCAACAATTTTTTGCGCAACCGAATAGATTTTGGTGTAACTTCCACCAACTCATCATCTTCAATAAACTCTAAAGCTTGTTCCAAAGTCATTTTCTGAATTTTATCCAAAGTCAGCGCGTCATCAGTACCAGAAGCGCGAACGTTGGTTAATGGTTTTGGTTTGGTAGGATTCACAGTTAAATCATTATTGCGTGAATGCAGTCCCACCAACATACCCTCGTAAACTTCTTCGCCATTCACCAAAAACAAATCGCCGCGTTCTTGCAAGGGGAACAAAGAATAAGCGACCGCTTTGCCTTTCGCCATTGAAACCATCACACCGCGTTGCCGATGACCTAATTCGCCCGGTTTTACAGGATCATAACTGTCAAAAACGTGATACAACAAACCAGAGCCGGAAGTGGCGGTTAAAAACTCTGTTTGAAAACCAATCAAACCGCGTGATGGCATCCGGTATTCCAAACGAATTCGACCTTTGCCATCAGGAATCATATTGGTCAAATCGCCTTTGCGCTCGCCCAATTTCTCCATTACTGTGCCTTGGTGTTCTTCTTCGACTTCGACTGTGACCAATTCATACGGCTCACATTTTACGCCATTGATTTCTTTCACAATCACTTCAGGACGCGATACGCCCATTTCAAAGCCTTCGCGGCGCATGGATTCGATTAGCACCGATAAATGCAGCTCGCCACGACCGGAAACTTTAAACTTATCAGGGTCGCCACCGTCTTCAACGCGCAACGCCACGTTGTGTTGCAATTCTTTTTCCAAACGTTCACGAATTTGTCTGGACGTGACATATTTACCTTCTAGTCCACAAAACGGTGAATTATTGACTTGGAAAGTCATCGTCACAGTTGGCTCATCAATTGACAGCGCAGGCAACGCTTCGACCGTATCAGGATGACACAAAGTTTCAGAAATTTGCAGTTTTTCAATCCCGCAGAAAGCAACGATTTCACCGGCTGAGGCTTCTGTTACTTCCACACGCTCTAAGCCGTCGAATTCAAAAATTTGCAACATTCTGCCGTTACGGGTTTTACCTTCGCTATCAATCAAGGTTAATGGTTGATTCTTTTTAACTGTACCGCGTTGAATTCGTCCTACACCGATTAAACCGACATACGAGTTGTAATCCAGACTGGACACCTGCAATTGGAACGGGCCTTCAGCATCTACTTTCGGTGGACTTACCATGTCAACGATGGTTTGGAATAACGGAGTCATGTCGCCTTCGCGCACATCGCTGGTTAAGCCTGCGTAGCCATTTAAAGCGGATGCGTAAACGATTGGGAAGTCCAATTGTTCGTCAGTTGCGCCTAAGCGGTCAAACAAGTCGAAAGTTTGATCCACAACCCACTCAGGTCGCGCACTAGGACGATCAACTTTGTTGATAACTACGATAGGTTTTAAGCCTAAGGCGAAGGCTTTTTGGGTTACAAATCGCGTTTGTGGCATCGGGCCGTCAACTGCATCAACCAATAATAATACCGAGTCCACCATAGACAAAACCCGTTCGACTTCGCCACCGAAGTCTGCATGTCCTGGGGTGTCAACGATGTTGATGTGGTAGCCGTTCCAATCAATCGCAGCGTTTTTTGCCAAAATGGTGATGCCGCGTTCTTTTTCTTGGTCGTTGGAGTCCATCATGCGTACGCCAAGTTTTTCGTGAGCTTCAAATGTGCCAGATTGTTCCAGCAGTTTGTCAACGAGGGTGGTTTTGCCATGGTCAACGTGGGCGATGATGGCGATGTTTCTTAGTTTTTCAATCACAGTGTATTTAATTTAAAGGTTAAAGAATAAGGGACTTGCGCAATGGCAAGATAGTTTGTGTATTATTTGAAAATCGGCAGGTAGTAATATTTTTTGCAGAGGGAAGTCAGTTTTTGTACAGTTCAAATCTTCTACTATCGTAATGAAATGATACTAAATCACCATCCTCATCTAGCATTGCTAATACAATATCTAGTGGTTCACGAAAATAAGGACTTCCTGTTTCTTGCTCATGCTCTATAAGGGGGGCTGTTAATATTTCTAATACAACAGCAGGTTGACCTTCATTTGGAAGTTTTTTATTGCGCAATCCATTTTTCCATACCACTAAATCACGCTTTTTGAATTTATTCTCAATCAACAATAAATCAATTTTTTTTAATAATGATTCTGTATATTCAAAATCATAATTTAGTTCAGACTCATTCTCTGAGTTATCTATTTCATAATCAGACATAATTATCTCTTATGTTGTTATTAGCAAGCTTCATAGAATTGATGATTAATGTAAATTTATTCTGCAAATTTAAACCAGAATTCTTTATCTTTTGTTCATTATCTATAGGTAATTTTAAAGGTGATTTTTTCCAAATCTGACTTCTAACTTCACTTTTCTGTCCACTTAAGTAAAGGTTATCGCGCCCATAAACAATTTGTCCATCTGGCATAAATAATGTCATTAAATCAAACTCAGGAGTTTCATCAATTGAAATAATAATTTCCAGTTTTTTTTCAAAACTGATTTTTATTTTATTTTTATTTTTTTCAATAGATTTCAATTTTTGGTTGAGAAAATGCGTTATAACTTGGTAAAAAGAATCTACTGCTATTTCATTAGAACTTGCTATTTCCCTGTTATTTTGTTTAATTATCCAATTATCCGCATCTATCCAAAGTGTTGAACTACCGATTGTTAAACCATCATCATCTATTTTTTTTCCCAATTCAAAACGACAAATAGAACCATAGACAAGCTCTCCGCCCCAACACCTTAGCATTACTAAACTACTTATCGGAAGTTGTTTCGATAATTTTGTATTTCCCATAATCAATAGTCTCTTTATTTTTAATTCTTGTACCAATTTCAATTAAATCCTTGAAACCTAAATTTGCCCCCATTTCACGCGAGAGCCTTTCTATTGTTCTTTTAAACTTTTCTCCCAAAACCTTGTCAGTTGAAAGGGTTATCAGCGTTTCAGCATCACGAACTTGTCTATTTTGTGCCTGATTATTTTTAGGGCGACCTTTTTTCTGCTTGTCATCGTTATCTTTTTTCACCGTAAAAGTCCATCATAAAAATCAAGACTGTTCCCACGGCAAGCCATGAAACCGCCAGCCACCCGTTGTGCCGCGATGCTTATTCGCATCCAAATTACCTTCAAAACCTTCCAAAATATTAATCAAATGCGTAAAACCTGACTTTTCCAAAAGATTCGCAGCTTCCAACGAACGCACACCGCTCCGGCACAGCAGCAAAATTGGTCTATTTTTATCTGCCACAATCTGACTCAGCTGCTCAACAAACTGTTGATTCACCTGCCAATCTGGAAACTCTTTCCAAGCGATATGCACGATATTACACACCGGACGACCTAAAAAGGTATGCTCCATTTTTGTACGCACATCAATCATCACCGCGTTTGAATTTTCCTGCATAAAAGCAAAAGACTGTTTTGGGTCTAAATTTTCAATCATGTTTTTGTCCTATGAATAAAGCTTCGTTGCGTTCCGCATATTCAACACAATCAACTAGCCCGTGCTCTGGGTAAAAATAACCTTCAAAGGCGAAAATAACGACAACAATTTGTTTGTAGCTAACAGATTGCAGGATTATGCGGCGGGGAATCAGTGATTTTTATCTGAGTTTGAGAAGGTAAAAAAGCAAACCACCTCGTTTAATCTTGCCATTATCTCACGACAAAACCTAGGGTCAAGAAATCGAACACTATCTTAAAAATCACTAGCAAAAAAAAAGGGGCTTTAAAGCCCCTTTTCCTATCACCGCAAAAATTAACGGTTGTAGATGTACATTGTCACTTCAAAACCAAAACGTAGGTCTGTGTAAGCTGGAGTTTCCCATTTCATAATATCTGCCTCTAGTGTTTTATAAATGTTCTAGCTTGGTTATAAGCTGTTTTGAATTATAAGATGATAACTTTTATTAAGCAACTATTGCCATTGTAGTTACAGAACTTGTTGCTTGATTGCATCTTGCTGCGTTGCCCTTTCCTTACCATAAAATGCAAGCATTTCTCAGTTTAAAACTCTCTAAGCTTTTGATATTTTAGTAAGTTAATTTTACAAATCACTCTTTTCAAGTGTTTTTTTAACAGAAAAGAGTTATTATCAATTACCTACAACAAAAACAATGAAAATATGAGGTGAATCATGGGTGGAGTTATTGAGTTATTTTTTGTGATGATGGTGATAGCAAGCTTGGCATTTGCACCATTAGGTTATTTTATTTATATGTACACCAAGAAAAATGGTGAGCCTTTTGGCAACATAGAGCCGCATGGCGACACCGAATCCCCACTGTTAATTGCTGTTGAAAAAGCGATTAAAAAAGTCAAAAGTTTTATCTAAAAAACCTACAAACAAATACGCCGAGAACTCTTAACTTTGCAAAAAGTGTCTCGGCGTTATTTTTTCTACTAAAAATGTCCTCAAGCGATAGCCAAGCTGTGCAAAACATCAGCGATTTTCAACAAAAACTATACGCAAAATTACGCGAAGTTCCTGCGGGGAAAGTCACCACCTATCAAGATCTAGCCCTTGCGATTGGTAGTCGCGCTTATCGCGCAGTTGGCACGGCAATGAATAAGAATCCTTTTGCTCCTGAAGTTCCCTGCCATCGCGTGATAAAAGCGAATGGTCAAATCGGTGGGTTTGCTCACGGTTCTGCACAAAAAATGAGTTTGCTACTAGAGGAGGGTGTGGAAGTTTTCGATAACAAAATTGATTTAAGCCGATTTAGACATCATTTCATTATCGAAAACGATTAAGAAAAGTTGCTTTAAACTGTCGCTTTTTTATGCGCCCAAACAAACATTCCTGCGCCAATCAGAATCATCGGCACCGATAAAATTTGCCCCATCGTCACCCAATCCAACGCTAAATAACCTAAATGTGCATCGGGCATTCGATAAAATTCGACAAAAAACCGCACACAGCCATAAACGCACAGTACCAAACCTGTTGGAGCCATCACCGGACGTTGTTTTTGGGTGTAAATCCACATAATCGCAAACAACAAAATCCCTTCCAATCCGGCTTCGTAAAGTTGCGATGGATGTCTTGGCAAATCGCCTCCATTTGGGAAAACCATCCCCCAAGGCACATCAGTCGTTCTGCCCCATAATTCGGAATTAATAAAATTGCCGATTCGCCCCGCACCCAAACCAATCGGACAGAGCGGCGCAATAATATCGGTCAGTTGAATCATGGTGCAGTTGTGTTTTTTGCCGAAAAAATACATCGCCACAAACACGCCCAACATGCCGCCATGAAACGACATGCCTCCATGCCAAATTTGAAACAGCGTCAACGGATCATCTAAAAACTTGGCGAATTGATAAAACAAAATATAGCCAATCCGCCCGCCTAAAATCACGCCCAACGCACCGAAATACACCAAATCTTCAATTGCTTCCGGCGGCACAGGCGAATAAGGGCGTTTGGCACGTTCTTTTCCTAGCAGCCACACTGCGGCAAAACCGATTAAATAGGTAATCCCGTACCAATGAACTTTTACAGGCCCTAAAGCCAAGGCAATCGGGTCTATGTTTGGGTAATTAAGCATGGTTATACGTCCAGGTTGGCAACATCGAGGGCATTTTTGACAATGAAATCGCGGCGCGGCTCAACCACATCGCCCATTAAAGTGGTGAAAATTTCATCGGTAGCAATCGCATCTTCAATCGTCACTTGCAACAAGCGGCGATTATTGGAATCGAGCGTGGTTTCCCAAAGTTGCTCAGGGTTCATTTCGCCCAGACCTTTATAGCGTTGAATTTGCTGACCTTTTTTGACTTCTTTCATCATCCATTCAAAGGCTTGCTTGAAATTTGCCACAGATTGCTGTCTTTCGCCCATCCGAATAAATGCAGTTTCACTAAACAATCCGTTGGTGTCGGTGGCGTATTGCGCGATTTTTTTGTAATCCAAACTGTTGAAAAACGACGGTTGCAGAATAAAAACTTTGCTGTTGCCGTGCAATCGTTTGTCCACCGTAATGGTGTAATCCTGCGCATTGCCGTAATCCAAATCCAAACTAAAAACCGCGCCGCTACCTTCTTGATTTAGACGTTGTTGCAGACTTTCCAACCACGCGGCAAAACGGCTTTGGTCTTGCTGCATGGTGTCGCTAACCACTTCGATGTAGGTCAATTGCTCCAAAAACATCGCATCGTAACGCCGCGCTAAACGATTAATCACCAGCATTACGTCGGTAAATTCCTGCGCCAGTTTTTCCAAGCCTAAACCCTGAATAATCGGCGCGTTTTCGTCGGTTTGCAATTGCGCTTTGTCCAACGCCATTTGAATCAAATAGCTATTTAATCCGGCATCGTCTTTCACATAATGCTCTTGTTTGCCTTTTTTGATTTTGTACAGCGGCGGCTGGGCGATGTAAATATAGCCGCGCTCAATCAATTCCGGCATTTGCCGATAGAAAAACGTCAATAACAAAGTGCGAATATGCGAGCCGTCCACGTCCGCATCGGTCATGATGATGATGCGGTGATAGCGCAATTTGTCGGGGTTGTACTCTTCTTTGCCGATGCCGCAACCGAGCGCGATAATCAGCGTACCGATTTCTTCTGAGGAAATCATTTTGTCGAAACGGGCTTTTTCCACGTTCAGAATTTTACCTTTGAGCGGCAAAATCGCTTGCGTGCGACGGTCGCGCCCTTGTTTTGCTGAACCACCCGCAGAATCCCCTTCCACAATAAAAATTTCCGATAATGCAGGATCTTTTTCTTGGCAATCCGCGAGTTTTCCAGGCAAACCTGCAATATCTAAAGTAGTTTTACGGCGGGTCATTTCGCGGGCTTTCCTTGCTGCATCACGCGCTCTAGCCGCATCAATGATTTTCAACACAATGATTTTGGCAATGGTCGGATTTTCCAATAAGAATTCTTGCAACTTCTCATTCATAGTGGACTCGACCAGCGGTTTCACTTCCGATGACACCAATTTATCTTTGGTTTGCGACGAAAATTTTGGATCGGGCACTTTCACCGACAACACTGCCGTTAGCCCTTCCCGCGCATCATCGCCTGTGGTGACAACTTTCTCTTTTTTCGCTGCGCCGCTGGATTCAATATACTGATTGATGGTGCGAGTTAATGCGCCGCGAAATCCCGCTAAATGCGTACCGCCGTCGCGTTGGGGAATATTATTGGTGTAGCAAAACACGTTTTCTTGATACGAATCATTCCATTGCATCGCCACTTCCACCGTAACGCCTTCTTTTTCAGCAGAAAAATAGAACGTTTCAGGAAACAGCGGGGTTTTGTTTTTGTTCAAATGTTGCACAAACGCGCTGATGCCGCCTGCGAATTCAAACACGTCTTCTTTGCCATCGCGTTCATCTTTTAATGAGATGCGCACGCCGGAATTTAAAAACGACAATTCGCGCAGCCGTTTTGCCAAAATATCGTAGTGGAATTCAATGTGGGTGAAGGTTTCACCGCTGGGTTTAAAACTAATTTTTGTGCCGCTTCCTACAGCATCACCGACCATCGCTAAAGGTGCAACGGGTTCGCCCATCCGATAGGTTTGTTTATACAGTTTTCCGGCTTTGCGAATTTCTAATAATAATTCTTCGGATAACGCATTTACTACCGACACGCCCACGCCGTGCAAGCCGCCGGAAATTTTGTAGGAGTTGTCGTCAAATTTTCCGCCTGCGTGCAGCACGGTCATAATCACTTCGGCGGCAGAGCGTCCTTCTTCTTGGTGAATATCCACCGGAATGCCGCGCCCGTCATCCGCGACTGAGACATAGCCGTTGCTGTGAATGATTACGTCCACGCCTGTGCAATAGCCGGCTAGGGCTTCGTCTATTGAGTTGTCCACCACTTCAAACACCATGTGGTGTAAGCCTGTGCCGTCGTCGGTGTCGCCTATGTACATGCCCGGACGTTTGCGTACCGCGTCTAAGCCTTTTAAAACTTTAATATTCGTGCTGTCGTATTGGTCTGTGGGTTCGGTCATGTTTCTCTCTGTTGTTCTATGAGGGTTTTACGATAAAACACTCTTGGTTTTTGCGGTGCGGGTTTTATTTATAATTCACAGGACTTACAAACTTAAGATCAAAATACATGAGTCTTATCGGTTTGTTTTTGTCATCATTGTTTATGTTTTTTTCGTAAAATGGCAGGGCTTCAGCTAATGCGTCCACAACGATAAATCTGCATCCGGTTTTGTTATTGGTAACAAACCATATTTTAATAAAGTCTAATATTTTTGTGCCGTATCCGCTTTGCCTAAAGTCTTTATGTACAGCAAAACGTCCGATTTTTACAGCAGGTATGCTTTTGTAGCGTTTACGATGAGGCAAGAATTTTTTAAACTGATTGTAGTTTTCAACATCTTGGCTTTTGATGGCATCATTTGAAACACTAAAAAAGGCTATTGTTTTGCCATTTAGATTCCAAGCGTAAGTTACCGCTAATAATTCACGGCTGTTTCCTTTTGAGTCTTCAAAAAAGAATTCATTTAAGTCATTATTTCCACAATCGAATTCCTCATCGCGTGGGTCATCTACACCAAGACGAATAAATTGCAATTCATCCATTGTGTTAATTCTCAATAATTTTCACGCTATTGAAATTTGCCAGCATTCGTTCATATTCTTCTTTGGAAATTGTGTGTTTTCCATCGTCAACTTCACGCATTCTTTTATTAAATCGGATTGCGTCTTTGCCTTTTAAAGTGGGTGTAGGCTTTAATTTTCTTGCCATTTTTTATCTCCAATTAATCTTTGGATGAATTTAGAAGATTATTACTGTGATGAGTTTCGCGTTGTTTGATTCATTCTACTGAACCAGGCTAAGGATGGTTTTTATCTTTGCAATAACGGCAAAATTCTTTTACGGGTAGTCCTGCTTGGTCTGCCATAAACTTAACCATTTTTTTATCAAAGGGAGCGAGGTGTTTGGAAACTGTCACTTTTCTATATGGACTATCTTTAACCCATTGCTCATGTCCTGTTGATTTGTTAGGTAGTTGATAAAAGCCTAGTTTTTTGAGTCCAGTCACAATTTCTTTGTAACTCAGTTCAGGTATTTTCTGAAAAATCATTTACGCATGAGCATCGGTTGATTGGTAAAGAAAAGATGAATTTTCTTTTTTCCATACGTTTTTAAATGCCAGCCAATAATAGAGCACAAAAAAACTCCATGAAGCTTTTCTATTGAGTAAATAGTCTCGATGTTCAATGTCAATTCCATTCGCTTCTTCAACATAATCTGTGATTTGCGCAATCAGGTTTTGTTTCGCTTCTTGTTCTGTATAGGCTTGAGCGGCTAGTCCAAATTCTAAGCTCATAGCAACCCATAATTTGCTCTCTTTTTGATACTCCGTCATACAGCGAATTTTCATTTTTTATTCTCCAGTTTTTTGCTGTGATGGGTTTCACGTTGTTCTACCCATCCTACCGAGCTTGGTTTTTATTATTTGGCTGGCTTAAAGAAAAGGATTCACGATAGTTAATGAATCATTAATAACTTGTTTGTGCTGCATATCTTCGGAATAAAGAATATCGCAATCTGCCAGTAAAGCGGCGGCGATAATCAGGGAATCCCAGTTAGAAAATTGATAACGCACAGCAATTTCTGCACTTTTACGAATTGTTATCTCATCAATTGCGCGTACATCTGTTCTGCGCATCACAATATCTGCAAAAGCGTAAGCGCGTTCGCGTGTGAACTTAAAACGACGCAAACAAACATTGATTGCTTCGTTAATCACTTGCGCACTTAATACGGGACGAGTTGCCAGAATTTCCCGTGCAATAGCTTTTTTTCGCGCATCTTTGCCCAGCGTGTAAAGTACCAGATTGGTATCAACGAAGATGAGGTCTGTCATAGCAGGCTTCTCTGTCAAATTGACCGTCATAAACTGAGCCAAATTGGTCAAATTCACTCATATCTGCGTTTTCTATGTTGTTTTGTAAAGCGATTTTTAGGCGTTGCCGTTTGGCTTTTAAGAATTTCACAAAGTCTAAAACTTCTCTTGCGTCAAACTCAGGTAATTCTTTGCTTTCTTGATAAATTAATTCTGCGGTGTTCATTTGTGTTGTCTCTTGGTTTTTAGTGCGACAATTTTAGGTGATTTTTCAAAAACGATGCGAAATACCCGCCGCTTTCATAATGCTGTTCGCGGTATGTCTGGATTTACAAGCATGATTTACAGTAACAGATACGCCATTTTCTGATGCCCAAATTTCATGTGAACCTTTACCCGTGCGAACTAATTTGTAACCGTGTTTAAGCAGTTGTTCTTTGACCAGTTTTTCGTAACCGTTCATAAAACAATCGGTTGCTGAGTAAACGTTAAATGAGTGGTTGCTTGTGAACGCAATGCTGAATAATCCAACGCCAATAATTCAGGAACTAGCTCTAAAACTTCTTTTTCTAATTCGTCCAATGTTTGCGCTTCAATGACTAATCCTTTTAAATCAGAACTGGTGGCAACATAAACATTGGCTTCGTCATCATGGATAATTTCAACTTTGATTAATAGCGGTATGCCCAGTTTTGCAAGCCATGTTGCAAAATACCAGCCTAAACGGTACATGATATTCTCCTAATGCGTTTTTCGTTATCCGTGATTTCAGGAATATAAGCATTTTCGTATTGCTCAATTAAAACCCCAATCAATTCCATTAATGAGGCTAAAGGATGTTTTTCATTTTCGCCAACTATATCAATCAAGCTATCTAATAACGCAACTGCTTGGGTGTAGTCTTGTTCAGTATGAGTGAGCATATTGCGAAGATAGATAATAGCAGCAAGCGGTGATGTCTTCGGATTATAAAGAGGGATATTGTTTTAATATTTCTGTTTCGGTTTCACCCGCGCTTAAAAATTCCAAAATGGTTTGCACGGTGATTCTTTTGCCTTTGAGCGTGGGTTTGCCATTACACAGGTCTGGGTCAATGGTGATTCTGCCGTTGATAAAGTTTGTTGTGTTCATGATTCACCTTTGTGGGTTTGCTGTGATGGGGTTCACGTTGTTCTACCCATCCTACTGTGCTTTATTGAGAAGTGTGAAATGAAATGGTCGTAGTTTCATGTCTTCTGTATTTTTGAGGTAATCGACCTCTAAATCATTACTTTTTGCCCATTGTCTAAGTTCGGCATAATCAGGGATGGATAAGTCGAAATAGTACGGACTTAAAGAAGAACTGGGAAATAACCGCTCAATCGTTCGATAGTAAACAACAACACCCCCGACTCCTTTGCGGGCAGGACTTCCAAAAATGTCATTGATGTATTCTGAAAGATTTTGCTGTGATTCTAATTGTCCATTTATTACAGTAATAGGCTGCTGTGCTTGGTCACAAGCAGCTTTGAGAATTGCGTTTTCATTATTAGTTTCTTTGGGTGACATATGAATTCCTAAATATATATGAAATACTTTAATTGGTGCAAAACATACAGCGTAGTACGCTGCGCTATTACGTCTTACGAGTTTAATATAAAGGGTCTTTCGGAAATAATTTTGAATATTTCTCTTTACATGAGTGATAAACAATTATTGCAGCTCTGTCGATAGCTATATCTTTCAATTTATCTCTTACACAGCTATAAAACTCTTTCCATTCATCTGAGTTTTTATTCTGCTTAAACTCCATATCGCAAGTGCTTCTTAAAATTATTGCTGCTCTTTCGCTTTTGGCTTTTGATACATATTTATCTACACACTCTGGGTAATCAGAGGGATAAAACCAGCCAGCAAAAGCAGAGTTTGATATTAACATCATTAAAAATACAAAAGCTAACTGTACCTTTTTAAATTTTTTTATTGTTTTCATAACTTAATCACTTTTTGTTTTTTGTTTGTGGTTAATTCGGATAGACATCCTTTTTTTGCCTACCATTTCCAATTTCATCACGCAAATCATTAAATCTCTAACTTGATTTTCCTATCCAAGCTTTTATTCATTATGAACTAATTTAATTTCAAGATGACAATTCAAAGCTTCTGCATATTTTTTAATTCGCGCTAAAGACGGAAACTGTTTACCATTAATCAATGCAGATTCCAATTGCCTAATTGCAGACGTTTTCATTCCCATTTTTTCTGCAATATCTTCCTGACTTAAACCCGAATTTTGCCGCGCCACTAACACCGCTCTCAACAAAGCAAATTCAGATTCTAAATTCTCATATTCTTGTTTCACTTTTGCATTAGAAAATGCTTTGGCTTTTAATTCTTCATGCGTCATTTTTCAAGCAACATTTCAATCACTTCTTTCAGATTTTGATTAAGCTCATCCAAACTTTCAGCTTGTGTATGCGCTCCAGAAAATCCTGGCACAAATCCAACATACAAGCCTGTTTGCGTACAACGTTCAACAACTGCGGTATATATTTTCAACGCATCACCTTTGCATTAAAAAGTTAAATTAATATTCATTTAAAATCCATTGCAATGCCGCCAAAACCGCATCCGGTTTAGCAAACGTCAACGGAATATAATTGGTATCAATCGAAAGCGTCTGGTTTTCTAACTTCAAAAAACACCACAAAAAAGCCGTCGTCACACAACCATATATCACTTTGCGCGGCTTGCCATTTTGCTGATTAAATAATTGAATTGCCGCCATTTCCGCCCCGCATTGCGCAATAGCTTTATTATCAATATCATCTTTTTTCGCTTCAATGACACAAAAAACCGGAGCTTCAATTAAGGGACTATTCGGCACTAACGATAAAATAAAATCACAATAACCATTCAAATGTAATTGATTATCCACATTAAATGGATAACCGGAATAAAAACTAAAGCGGTTGTTGTTTAACCGACGAAAGCCTTTTAAAACGGGTGAAATAATAAATTCGGAACGAGCTTTTTCACTGCTTAAGGCTTCTGTTCTCGCCTCATTTAACAATTGCAACAATAAACTATCCGGCAAAACTTCTGGTATAGAATCCGGTAGCCATGAAAAATTTGTTATTTCCAGATTTAACTTTTCTTTTAAATCTTTCAAGGTAAATTTATTGTATGCCACGTTTAATGCCTTTTTTCGATAACAGAATTTATTGCAGAAAAACCTTTCAGGTTTTAAAAACCTGAAAGGTTTAAACCGTTGAAATTACAAGCGCATTGGCATCACAATAAATTTATAAGCATCTTGCCCAGGCTCTTCAATAAAACAACTGCTCGCATTCGCCGCAATCGTCAACGAAGCCTTATCACCATCTAAATTCGCAATCGCATCCAACAAATACGCGGCATTAAACGCAATCATCAAAGGCTCACCTTGATAATCAATCGCTAATTCCTCTTCACCCTCATCATGCTCTGGATTATGTGTGGTGATTTTCAACAAATTCTCAGTAATATCAAACGTCACGCCTTTGAATTTTTCATTTGCCAACACCGAAACGCGCGTTAAGGTTTCTTTAAATTGTTGTTTAGGAACAGTAATTGGATTATTAAAAGCTTGCTCAAACACTTTGCTAAAGTCTGGATATTTTGCATCGACCAATTTGGCAGAAAAAATCAATTCTTTAATATAAATCCGAATATTGTTAGCAGAAAATTGCACGTTCAATTCTGCTTCAGGATCATCTAACAGCCGCGCTAACTCAATCACACCCTTTCTAGGCATAATAATCCGCTCTTCATAGCCGGTTTCGGTGTCCATTTCATCTTTATAAATCGACAAACGATGTCCATCGGATGCCACTAATTTCAGTTTGCTATTGGACACATTCATCATTAAGCCGTTCAGATAATAACGCACATCCTGATTTGCCATACAGAACATGGTTTTTTCCAAAGCTTTTTTAAGTTTGCCAGCATTAATAAGAAATGAATTTTCCAATTCGCTTTCTGCAAACTCAGGATAATTATCGGCAGGCAAAGTGGATAAAGAAAAACGACTGCGACCTGAAACAATTTTCACTTTATCTTCAAACGTTTCCAGTTTGATTTCTGATTCAGACGGCAGCAATCTGCATAAATCTAAAAATTTACGCGCTGGCACGGTGATTTCGCCATTTTCCGCTTCAGACAAAGCAATCTTAGCGACAATTTGAATTTCTAAATCTGTGCCCGTCAAAACTAATTTGTCATCATTTACAACGATTAAAACATTGGAAAGAATCGGCATGGTTTGGCGTTTTTCAATCACGCTGACAATTTGTTGTAACGGGGTTAAAAGTTGTTCGCGATTAATAGTAAATTTCATATCAATAATGGATGGTGTCGGTTAGAGAAAAGAAGCGGCAATTAAATCACCGCTTCCGTTTTCATTGTTAATGGGAGAGGGTTCTGAGTAAATTTAAGTAATCTTCATCAAATTTAATGCTACTTTCGCGCAATTCGGCGACCCGTTTGCAGGCATTTATCACGGTGGTGTGATCGCGCCCACCAAACGCATGACCAATTTCAGGATAACTGTGGCTGGTAAGTTCACGCGCTAATGCCATCGCCACTTGTCGTGGACGAGTGATGTTTTGCTTGCGGGTTTCGGCAGATAAATCAGAGACTTTGAGCTTGAAATATTCTGCCACGGTGCGCTGAATATTGTCGATATTGACCAATCTTTCTTGCAGAGAGATTAAATCGTGCAAAATTTCTTTGGTAAATTCCAATGTAATCGGTCGTCCGGTGAATTGTGAACTTGCCACCACGCGCCGCAATGCGCCTTCTAATTCCCGCACATTCGAGGGAATGCGTTTGCTGATAAAAAACGCCACTTCCTGCGGCAGAACAATATCAATGATGCTGGCTTTTTTCATTAAAATCGCAGCGCGGGTTTCCAAATCGGGTGGCTCAACTGCAACCGGCAAGCCCCAGCCGAAGCGTGATTTTAATCTATCTTCTAACCCTGCGATTTCTTTGGGATATTTGTCGCAAGTTAAAACCACCTGATGTTTTTTATCCAATAGATTATTAAAGGTATGAAAAAACTCTTCTTGACTGCGTTCTTTGCCGGCTAAAAATTGAATGTCATCCACCAGTAACATATCAATGCTACGGTAATATTCTTTAAACGCACTGATATTGTTTTGCTGCAAGGCTTTCACCATGTCTTGCACAAACTTTTCTGAGTGCAGATACACCACATTGGCTTCAGGATGTTTTTCTAGCACCGCATTGCCGATGGCGTGCATTAAGTGGGTTTTGCCTAAGCCTGAGTTGCCATAAATAAACAGAGGATTATAAGATTTTCCTCTGTTTTCAGAGACTTGCAAGGCAGCTGCTTTTGCCAATTGATTGGATTTTCCTTCAATAAAACGGTCAAAAGTAAAGGCTTTATTTAAAAAATCAGGGAGTTTTTTCTTTACCGCTTCAGGCTGTTTGGCTTTAGCAACCGGAGCGGGGGCTGTGCTGTTTTTAGGTAGAGTTTTACTGCCTATTTCTAACAGCAAACTCAATTGCCCGTTAGAAAACTCATAAATTGCATCTTCAAATTTTGAAAAGTAGTGTTGCCGCACCCAATCTAACACAAAGCGATTTGGGGCAAGTAGTCTGATTTGCTCATCATTTTCTTCAGCCTGCAAGGGTCTGACCCAAGTGCTAAAGTCTGAAGAAGGGATTTCATTTTCCAGCCTAGAAAGACAGTTATTCCAAGTTGAGCTCATGTTTTTTTTCAAAAGAGTAGTTAGTGCAAACAAGGTACTAAAGTTGAGAGGCAAAAACATAAAATTTTGCTTGTTGCCGCGCCTTAATAGTGCTAATCAATCAACAACATTGACAGAACCGCACTATTCATTTTATCATCCGCAGTCTTTTTTATCCGATTTTTATTAACTTAAAACTTACCACAGGTCACACGTCCCATGAAAAGAACATACCAACCCAGCAAAATCAAACGCGCAAGAACTCACGGCTTTCGTGCCAGAATGGCAACTTCAGGTGGTCGCAGAGTATTAAGTGCACGCCGCGCTAAAGGTCGTTACGAATTGACAGTCTAATTGGCTGTTGTGTGTCAACATCAGAATTTGGCTTTCCCCCGCAGTTACGCTTAAAAACTCCCGCCGCTTATAAAAACGTTTTTGCCCAGCCTGTAAAATCTTCGGACAAATATTTTACACTGTTAGCTATCAACAATCAGTTGAATCATCCGAGGCTAGGCTTGGCAATCGCGAAAAAAGCAATCAAGCGTGCGGTTGATAGAAATAGCATTAAACGCATTGCCAGAGAAAGCTTTCGATTGCGGCAACACACTTTAACGGCTCTTGATATTGTGGTTTTGGCTCGTAGAGACGCTTTATCTGCGTCTCCTGAGATGTTGAGAAAGTCATTGG
This sequence comes from uncultured Methylomonas sp., assembly GCA_936941155.1. Lineage (GTDB taxonomy): Bacteria > Pseudomonadota > Gammaproteobacteria > Methylococcales > Methylomonadaceae > CAIQWF01. The sequence goes on from CAKZJE010000112.1 coordinate 19,214, forward strand.
AAAGACACTTCGTGCAACTGGTAAAACGATGCGCTTCTTAGCTATAGCGGTTATAAAATTCTATCAATATTTTATCAGTCCTTTACTTGGGAATCGCTGCCGCTTTTACCCTAGTTGTTCAAATTACGCCCTAGAAGCAATCACCCTTCACGGAGCTGTTAAAGGCTTCTATCTCACACTCAGACGCTTATTAAAATGCCACCCTTTCCATGAGGGCGGGCTTGATCCTGTTCCAGAAAAATTTGGTAAAAAGAATGGATAATATTAGATTTCTACTCATGGTTGCTCTGGCAACAATTTGTTACATGATCTGGGGAGCGTGGCAGGCAGATTATGGCCCAAAAACCGTGCTTAGCTCTTTAGACCGCCCCGTGATTGATAGCAAAATCGAAGGATTTTCACAACCTGCTGCTCCAACTGCCACTCCAGTTATTGCACAAGCTGCCCTCAAAGCCGCTCTGATTAAAGTTAAAACCGATGTATTTGCCATTGAAATAGATTCAGAAGGCGGCACAATTCGTAGTTTAGATTTGCTGCAATATCCTGTGCAAAAAGAAAACACGGTTGTAAATAAGCTGCGAGCATTAGTGGGAATGGACAAAAGCAAAGTCGATTTAACACCGACTCGTTTATTTACACCAGAGACTGAAAAAGAATTTGCAGCACAAAGTGGCTTAATTGCTGATGCTGAATCTGCGATTGTGCCCGATCATCATCAAAAATTTAATTTTCAACAAGACAGTTACGAATTAAAAGCGGGTGAAAACACTTTATCTGTGCCACTAACGTGGGATAACGGACAAGGTTTAACAGTGACTAAAACACTCACTTTCACTCGTGGCAGCTACGGAATTAATGTCAGTCAAAAAGTCACCAATCACAGCAACCGCACTTGGTCTGGTAAACAATACAATCAACTCCTTAGAACAAACTATGTTGATAAAGCCGCCAGTACCTTTATCAGAACTTATACAGGTGGCGTAGTTTATACAGAAGCTGATAAATATAAAAAAATTAGCTTTGATGATATGTCTAAAGAAGCCTTAAGTGTAAGCACTCAAGGTGGCTGGACAGCCATGATTCAGCATTATTTCGCGGCTGCTTGGATTCCTCCTACAAATCAAAACAATCATTTTGAATCTATAGAGTTAGAAAATTCTCGTTTTGTCATCCGCGCTTTATCACCTTCAACACTTGTGCCTATGAATAAAGAAGTGCTGTTTACTTCGCAATTGTACGCAGGGCCTAAAGTGCAAACAGTGATGGAAAAATATGCAAAAGGTTTGGAGCTTACGGTTGATTACAGTTGGTTGACGGTAATTGGCAAGCCTATTTATTGGTTGCTAAATTATATTCACGCTTTTGTGAATAACTGGGGTATCGCAATTTTGGGCGTAACCTTGTGCATTAAATTATTGTTTTTCAAATTGTCACAAGCCAGTTATCGCTCAATGGCAAGAATGCGCAAAATTCAGCCACAGCTAAAAGCCTTGCAAGAGCGTTTTGCCGATGACAAACCACGTTTCAACCAAGAAATGATGGAAATGTACAAACGCGAAAAAGTGAATCCATTAGGCGGCTGTTTGCCGATTATGGTGCAGATTCCGGTGTTTATTTCCTTGTACTGGGTATTGATTGAAACGGTTGAAATTCGCCAAGCTCCCTTCTTGTTATGGATTCAAGATTTATCCGCACAAGACCCGTTTTACATTTTGCCGGTGCTATACGGTATTTCGATGAAAATTCAGCAAAGCTTAAATCCCGCGCCGGTTGATCCTGTGCAAGCGAAAGTGATGCAAATGTTCCCGATTATGTTGACGGTGTTCTTCTTGTTTTTCCCATCAGGATTGGTTTTATACTGGATTTGCAACAACTGTTTGTCAATTTTGCAGCAATGGTACATCACCAAGCAAATTGAAGCGGCTGAATAATTAGTTAAAACAATCGTTTGAAAATTTAAAACCTCTGTGCTTTTCTACAGAGGTTTTTTTATGCCTGACATTTTATATTTTTTGTTGAAATTTTTCAAAACGACCGGTCGTCTTGAAAATTTTTTTCACTAAACCTCATCTAATTTGAGAAACGTAGTTTTTTGTTGAACCGTAGAGACGCAATATTTTGCGTCTCTACACGTTTACATAGCATCTAACCATTTTAAAAAACTATGTGTTTCTGAATGGATGCGGTTTATCATGCTTTTTGATACTCTACGGTGTTAAATAATTATTCAATGCGACAAGATGCGCCGACTTATAGGATGCTGCTGACGTAAGGAAACGCATCAGCAACGTTTGATCCCCTCCCTTTGTCGCACATCCTATTGCACAAAAAAACTTTTGAAAATTTAAAACCTCTATCATTTTCTACAAAGACTTTTACTCCTAAAATTTTGTGGTTTTTTAGCAGCTGAGCTAAACTCACTAATGTTTAACAGACTGTCCCATTCAGATATTTTTTTTCAATTTGGCACGAAAAAAAAATTTCAAACAAATCATCAGGATAATAAAAATGATAAATTCAGACGCAATTCCCGCAGAATGGAAAAAAAAAGCAACGCCCTATTTACCTTTGTTAGTGCAAATTTTCCAAGCCGAACAACTCTATTTGCCAGCCATTTATGCCTTTGCGTGCGCCACCATTTGCAAAGAATCCAGCTGGAATCCAAATGCTGAAAACACGAAAGACAAGGCGGCTCAAGCAGATTACAACTATCGCGGTAGAGGGCTGGCGCAAATTACTTGGAAAAACAATTACGCAGCGATTTCTAACGCACTCCAGATTGATTTTCTCAATCAGCCCGATTTAATGTTTCAACCGGAATTATCTTTACGCGCAAAAGCCGCTTATTTAAGGATTAACTATCAAGTGCTGCAATTTATTGAAGCTGGTGATTATGAATCCGCCGCCGGTTTTTATAACACAGGCAAATCCGCAACACGCTCGCCTTACACGCAAAAAGTTTCTGGCGATACTTTCTTGTGGTTGCCGGTATTCACCGATGCACCTTTCAGCCACAAAGAAACGACCTTCCCGCCCGAACAACCTGCGCAGCGTTTTTCTGAAAATACTTACCACGTTCAAGCCGGCGACACCTTTTTTGCGATTGCAAGAAAACTTTCCGTCTCAGTTGATTCATTAAAAGCCGCAAATCCGCAAATCGGTGATTTTGGTAGCATTCACGTCGGTCAAGCGATCACTATTCCTAGTTAAAAAAAAGATTCTTTTTTAGGATTTAAGCAACGCTCAAACTCACATCACGGAGTCCTGATTATGGCAAAAACATGTCTAAAATGCGGCTATGCGCGACAAGAGTCAGACTCCGCGCCGGATTATGAATGCCCAAGTTGCGGCGCAATTTATGCAAAAGTTGAAGCGGCTTTAAAAAGAACCCAAGAAAACAATGCGTTTTCGCAAGAAAAATTGGACGCGCCTTTAGACTTTTCAAACAATTCAGGACACACTGCCAATCCAGTGCTTTATTCCAATCACACTGAACCTGTGTATGAAATGCTGTGGCGGTGTGAGTTTTGCGGCAAAGATAAACTGCGTGGAAAAAGTCAGCGTTTTTGCCCGCAATGTGGTGCGCCGCAAAATCCTAATCAGCGTTATTTTCCGAATAATGCGGAATTAGTTGCGGTCGATGATACGGTTTATCACGGTGCAGATGTGATTTGCCCTGCGTGCAAAACAGCGAATCCAGCAAACAATGGATTTTGTCAGCAATGCTCAGCTCCATTGCAAAATGCCGCCTCAGTTCATTTGCAGCAAGACAGTGATATTGCTGAAAATCCTAAAGCTGATAAAAATTACACCAGTATCGTTTTAGCAATTCTTGGGATTGTGCTGGTAATCGGAGCTTTTTTTCTGCTCGATCATTTTTGGCGCAAAACCATTACTTTGGAATTGGTTTCAGCGGAGTGGAAGCGCGAAATTAAAATTGAACAATTTAGAGCCGTGCATGATTCCAGTTGGTGTAGTTCCATGCCTTACAACGCTTATTCGGTGTACAGACATTCTGAAGTGCGTAGTCACAACAAAATTGCGGATGGTCAAAGATGTACTTCAAAGCGCGTGGATAGGGGCAATGGTACGTTTACGACCAAGCAAAGTTGCGTAACAAAGTACCGTGATGAGCCGGTTTACGCCGATAAGTGTGATTACAAAGTCGATCGTTGGCAATATTCGCGCTCTGTTTATGCCAGCGGCACGGATAAACTGCCGCATGATCCTGTGTTAAATATGCCTAAATCCCTCAATTGTTTAGGATGTGAACGCGAGGCGCAGCATGTCGCAAGATATATCCTCAATTTGCGCAATCAGGCGAATGAAGCGGTGGAGTGTGATGTGCCAATGCGGACATGGCAATTGGCGGAGCTGCCTTCGCAGTGGACAATGAAAGTCAGTATGTTTTCTAAAGCTAAGCATTGTGAAACCTTGAAGGTAATTGAAAGGTCTTTATAAAAAACTGTGATTTTGCTTAACCAATGATGTTTTAAACAAAAAAATATGTGGTGGGCAGGCTGTTTTTCCCACCTCATTCATCGAGAAAACTCATAATTTTATTGGCATATTGCCACAGTTTTTTTCAAGACGACCGGTCGTTTTTTTTTAAAAAATTCAAGACGACTGGTCGTTTTTAAATTTCAGAACGATTGAGAAAAACCTGTCAGGTCTTAAAAACCTGACAGGTTTGGCTAGAGTAGAGACGCAAAAATTTTAAAAACTCTCTTTCTTTTCATCATTTTACAAAAAACTATTAGCAACTAAGCTCTATCACGGCTAAAGTGTTTCTTTAAAAACTCATAAAAGGAACAATCAATGCTCATACAGTGGTATCCCGGACACATGCACAAAGCCGGCAAAGAAATTAAACAAGCTCTTGCCGATATTGATCTGATTATTGAAATTGTTGATTCGCGCATTCCCTTTAGCAGCGAAAATCCCAAACTCGCACAACTGCGCGGCGATAAACCGTGCATCAAACTCTTAAGTAAAAGCGATCTTGCAGACCCCGACATCACGCAACTTTGGCAAGATTATTTGGAAAAAGAACGTGGCATCAAAAGTTTAGCTATCAGCACTTCGCAACCGGACAGAATTCAAAATATTCATAATTTGTGCAAACGGATGATTCCTAACAAAGCCAGCCGCAACATTCACGCGCTGATTATGGGAATTCCTAACGTGGGAAAATCGACTTTAATCAATCAATTAGCGGGCAGAATGATTGCCAAAACCGGCAACGAACCAGCAATCACCAAAGTGATTCAACGCATTGATTTACAAAACGGCATTACCTTATTCGATACGCCCGGCATGTTGTGGCCAAATGTGGACAATAAAAACAGCGGTTATCGTTTAGCCACCACCGGCGCGATTCGTGATACCGCGATTAGCCATGATGATATTGCTTATTTTGCGGTGGAATATTTGCTGCAAACGTATCCTGAATTGATGAAAGCACGTTTTCAATTGGAAACATTGCCTGCAACTGAAAAAGAGTTTTTAGAAGTTGTGGGGAAAAAACGCGGTTGTTTACAAGCGGGCGGCGTGGTAAATATGGATAAAATCTCCAAAATTTTCTTATCCGAATTGCGTTCCGGCACGATTGGCAGAATTAGTTTGGAAACGCCTGAGATGGCAGAAGTGGAAATGGCTGAATTGCTGATTACGCGCCAGCAAAAACTGGAAGAAAAAGAAGCCAAAAAGAAGCAACGCAAACAAGAGCGGCAAAAAAGAATTTGAAAATAGAATGTTTGACAAGGAACGTGCATGAAATAAGCTCGACAACTGTAGGTGCGAATTCATTCGCACAGTGCGGATAAATCCGCACCTACACAAAATAAACTTGCATAAGTTGTTTCGTGCTCAGTCCTAAGTACAGACAAAGAAGTTTTGTAACTACTCAGTCTATCTCTCCCACGCAGAGCGTCACTGCCATTAAGTTAAGAAAAAACTATTCTAAATCAAATGAATAAATGTAGGTTGGGTTAGCTTATCAAGCGGTAGCGAGATAAGCGTAACCCAACATTCAGCATAAAATAAACGCACTTTGTTGGGTTACGCTTTTTTGCTAAAGCAAAAAATGCTAACCCAACCTACAAATATATTATTGAAACATAACGAATAAACTCTTAACTTAATGACAGTGACGCAGAGCGTGGGAACGATAGAGAACTTAAAAACCTATTTTTAGTGCGTTAGTCATTACCATGTCACAGAAACGCGCTATCTTGTCCGCAGCTTAACCCATTTTTTAGACGTTAAAGAGAGAATGACTTATGAATAGTCCAGAACAGCACCCCTTATCCGCCGATGAATTGAAAAAAATTCATGCCTATTGGCGCGCCGCGAATTATTTATCGGTTGGGCAAATTTATTTATTAGACAACCCGCTGCTACGCGAGCCGTTGACTTTAAAACACGTTAAACCGCGCTTATTGGGACATTGGGGCACAACGCCTGGCTTGAACTTTATTTATGTTCACGCTAACCGATTGATTAAAAAGCATGATTTAAACATGATTTATATCGCCGGCCCAGGACACGGCGGCCCCGGTATCGTTGCGAATACTTGGTTGGAAGGCACTTACAGCGAATATTATCCCAATATTTCAGAAGATGCCGAGGGAATGCAGAAGTTATTTAAACAATTCAGCTTTCCGGGGGGTATTCCTAGCCATGTCGCGCCAGAAACTCCCGGCTCAATTCACGAAGGTGGCGAATTAGGCTATGCGGTTTCTCATGCTTATGGCGCGGTGTTTGATAATCCAGACTTAATCGCGTGTTGCGTGGTCGGTGACGGTGAAGCAGAAACAGGGCCGCTGGCAACGTCGTGGCATTCTAACAAATTCCTTAATCCGATTCGCGATGGCGCGGTATTGCCGATTTTGCATTTGAACGGTTATAAAATTGCCAATCCGACTTTATTAGCACGAATTCCACATGAAGAATTGGAAAGTTTATTTATCGGTTATGGTTACAAACCGTATTTTGTGGAAGGTTCTGATCCTGAATTGATGCACCAAAAAATGGCAGCTACGTTGGAGTTGGTGATTGCAGAAATCAAACAAATTCAACAACAAGCGCGGATGTCGGGAATTGCCACTCGTCCGCAATGGCCGTTGATTATTTTGCGCTCTCCCAAAGGTTGGACAGGCCCAAAAGAAGTGGATGGCAAAAAAACCGAAGATTTTTGGCGTTCACATCAAGTGCCGTTTGCAGAAGTGCGCGAAAATCCTGAACATTTGAAATTGTTGGAAACGTGGTTAAAAAGTTATCAGGCGGAAGAATTGTTTGATGATAACGGCACGTTTTTGCCTGAGTTAAAAGCCTTAGCACCTACAGGACAGCGCAGAATGAGCGACAATCCGCATACGAATGGCGGTTGCGTTTTAAAAGATTTGCGTTTGCCATTGTTTGCAGATTATGCGATTCAAGTTTCCGCGCCGGGGGCTGCGATTGCAGAAGCAACGCGCGTGCAAGGTCAGTTTTTGCGTGATGTGATGAAACTGAATATGGATGCGCAAAACTTCCGTTTATTTGGCCCTGATGAAACCGCGTCAAATCGCTGGAGTTCAGCGTTTGAAGTGACCGATAGAACGTGGATGGAAGCGACAATCCCTGAAGACGATCATTTGGCAGTCGATGGGCGCGTGATGGAAATTTTGTCTGAACACACTTGCCAAGGTTGGTTGGAAGGCTATTTGCTTACGGGCAGACACGGTTTTTTCAATTGCTACGAAGCGTTTATTCACATTATTGATTCAATGTTCAATCAACATGCGAAATGGCTGAAAACCACCAGCAACGATATTGCATGGCGCAGACCGATTGCTTCGCTGAATTATTTGTTGACCTCGCATGTGTGGCGACAAGACCATAACGGTTTTTCGCATCAAGATCCCGGTTTTATTGACCACGTTGTGAATAAAAAATCCTCGGTGATTCGGGTGTATTTGCCGCCTGATGCTAACACCTTGCTTTCTGTGACTGACCATTGTTTGCGCAGCCGTAACTATATTAATGTCATCGTAGCGGGCAAACAGCCTGCGGAACAATGGCTGGATATGGATGCTGCGATTAAACATTGCACCAGCGGTATCGGAATTTGGGATTGGGCAAGTAATGACCAAGTTGATGGCGAACCCGATGTGGTGATGGCGTGTGCGGGTGATGTGCCAACATTGGAAACGTTAGCGGCGGTGAAAATTTTGCGCGAGTTGTTGCCGGAGTTGAAAATTCGGGTGATTAACGTGGTGGATTTGATGACTTTATCTCCGCGTGAAGAACATCCGCATGGCTTACCAGAGCGGCATTTTGACGATATGTTCACCACCGATAAACCGATTATTTTTGCTTATCACGGCTATCCTTGGTTGATTCATCGTCTCACTTATCGCCGTGCAAATCATGCCAATATTCATGCGCGTGGTTACAAAGAGGAAGGCACAACGTCTACGCCGTTTGATATGGTGGTGATGAATGATTTAGACCGTTTCCATTTGGTGTCTGATGTGGTGGATAGAGTGCCAAAACTCCGCCAACGTGCGGCGTACATCAAACAACAAATGCGCGATAAATTAATTAATCACAGATTGTATGTGGAAGAGTACGGTGAAGATATGCCAGAAATTCGCAATTGGAAGTGGCAGGATTAAACAACATTAGACCTGACAGGTTTTAAAAATCTGTCAGGTCTGGTCTTCAATTGAACATAGAGAAAACAACATGCGTGTTTTAGAAACTTTGGGCGTTGCTGCGTGTTTAGGAGGCCCAATTCCAGCCTGCGGTAACGGGGCGGAGATTTTGCGCAAAGAATGGGCGCATACCGAATCGTTTGAAAGTTTGCTGCAACTGCATTGGCAAATTTTGCAGCCTGAAATGGTTGATTCTAGCGAAGCGGAGTTGTATCAACTCAATAACAACATCAGTCGCTTTACCGAATATTGGATACAGCAGCAAAAGCCGTTTTTGGTGATTGGTGGCGATCATTCCTGTGCTTTAGGAACGTGGGCGGGGGCGTTAAATGGTTTAGAACAAGGCAAGCAATTAGGCTTGATTTGGCTTGATGCCCACATGGATGCACATACTTTTGAAACCACGCCTTCGGGTAATATTCATGGAATGCCACTTTCTGCGCTGTTGGGAAAAGCGGATGGAAAGTTAAGCCATTTATTGCCGACCATGAAAGCGATTGCGCCAGAAAATCTGATTTTGTTAGGAACGCGCAGTTATGAGCCAGAAGAATATGCGTTGTTAAAACAAGCGGGTGTTAGCATTGTGTTTGCGGGCGAAATTAATGATTTTCCGCAATTGCTGTTGGATGCAGTGGAAACGCTGAATTACAGCTGTGATGCGATTGGAATTAGCATTGATTTGGATTTTTTGCGTCCAGAAGACGCGCCGGGGGTGGAAACGCCGGTTTCTGGTGGCGTGTCTGCGCAGGCATTACTTCATGCGTTAGCGTTAATTAAGGAACAGCCGAAAATTTGCGGTTTAGAGTTGAGTGAGTTTAATCCTGAAAATGATGTGAATCATCGGACTTTGCATTTAATGAAGCGGATTATTGAAACGTTTTATGGTTAGTTTGGCTTAAATCGCAGCAGAGATGAGTGCAAAACTTTGTTATTACGGTTCAATTGTGGCGACTGTGGTGTTAATTGCCGCGATGGTGGGGCTTTATCAATTGCACGCGCTTTTTTCAGATTTGCCGCAAGTGCTTGTTTTGCAAAGTGTTGCGGTGATTTTGATGGGATGGGCACGGGTGAGTTTTGGGCGACGTAGTTTTTATTTTGCAGCGGATTCGCAAGCGGAAAATCTGGTGACGCGCGGGGCGTATCGGTTTATGCGCCATCCGATTTATACCGCGATTGCTTTGTTTGCGGGGGCGGGTGTGACGGCGCATTTTTCGATGCTGAATGCAGTTTTGGCTGGGCTGGTTTTGTTGGCGTTGTTGGTGCGGGTTGTGTGTGAGGAGTTTTGTTTGCGAAAACAATTTCCTGAATATGAAGATTATGCAAAACGCACCGCGCGGTTTATTCCGTTTGTTTTGTAAGATGGAGTTTTAAAACACGTTAGGAGTTCCAAAAAACGCAATAACAAACAGTGCTAATGCGCCACCAGCACGAATCAAAAATCCTTGTCCTTTCCAACTGACTTTTAGCATTCCTGGAACAACTGCACCAAATACAGCCATTACTAGACTTAAGATAATTCTTAACATTGCTGCAATATTTTTATCAGCTATTGGCACATTACGAATCGCTAAAAAAACGATAGCTCCAATAAATAAAAACCCAGTCAAATAAACTATTAGTTTTTCCCATGTTTGGGCATGATAGCTAGTCATTTTTTCAGTTTTTTCTTGTTCATTAATTGTCATTTCATTTGCCTGTAGTTGTTTTACATCACCATAATAATTATAAACATTAGCTAGTTTTTGTCTTTCTTCCGGTTTTTCAATTCCATTCAGCAATTCTGAAACACTATAATTCTTTCGTAATTTACCGACAAAGTATTCATCTTTCCCCGCCGATTCATAACCGATTAATTCCGCATATTCCACCTTAACATCAGGATTATCCGGCAACGGCACTAATTCAATCGGCGGTTTTTTCCATTCAAAACTGGCATGAATATCCTGCAACGCTTTACGAATCACGGCAAAATAATCGCGTTTTTGTTCGCCTTTCACCACAATCGTCAACAGCCTGTCCTGATAATTCACCCTGACCACCGCTTGACTGTTAAAGCTTTGATTTTTCAGCAACACGCCTTTGCGCCATTGGATGCGGTTATCAATATCCTGATGCAAAGCGACAATAAAACGCGGCATAATCGAATCATCCAGATAGTCGTATAAAATCTGAAAGCGCAACACTTGCCCGCTGTCATCAAAAGCAAACTCCGGCTCTTCGGGTTTTAATAATTGCGGAATTAACACGGCGTGATCATTGAGGCGATAACTCAAACTTTCTATTGCTTTAATAATTTTGATGTAACGCTTAAGTTTATCGGCATTTGAAATATTTTACATTTGTATTCGTATCGGTAGCTGGTTCAGGGGATGAACACCATTTATCTAAATTAACTAAAAACGCATCTTTTCCAAAAGAAATATTGCGCATTCTGGGTAAGTCATTATTTGCAGACTGATAATCTCCATATCGTTTTACACTTCTAAAAAAACCTAATCGAAGATATAGTTCCGAACCTTTCTCTCTTCTTATTTCATCAAGTGCAGATGAAATAGTATTATCTGCTCCAAATACTATTCCCCAGTTTTTTGATGGCCATAGACATTGAGTATCAACTTTAATAAATAATATAGATATGTTCAATGTAGGAGCATTGGGTTTTAAGCAAGTCAGAAAAGTTTCTTTATACGAATCACTAGATTCTGCTGGCTGTGAAGCCATTGATTCAAGCCCAATATTTTTTGTCGTATCTGGTATACACTTCTGAATTACTGATTGAAATTCTGGCTTATTGATGTTGCTACCTTCTATAACAACCGTTACAGTAGCTCGTTGTTCAGTCTGTTTAATCATTGGAGATGGAGTATCAAATAAACCGGTTTTTATCCATTCTGTTTTAGAGCAAGAAGATAATCGAACTTCTCCAGCATGAAACTCCATACTCATAACATTAAACGTAACTACGCTTAATAAAAATGCAACGATATTTTTCATTTTAATTTCTCTCCAAAATTTTCATTTTACAGTCGTTAATACTGTTTTTTGCTATTTTATTTTTATCATCATTCAAACTTGAGTTTTTAACTTTAATGTCTTTTATAGCACCTTGTAATGCGTTAGATTGAGGTGAACCAAAAATTTCTATATATTTATCAATTTCTGTTAAGTTTTTTTCAACATCTGATTGTAACTCCATAATTTTTAGTATATTTTCAATTTCACACTGACTAATAGCCACATTTTTTTGGGTTGTAACATAGACGTTTACAGAAGCCGTGCCAGCAACTCCTACTAAGCCCAAAAGATATATAACTTTCTGATAAGATTCTAATATTTTGATAAAATTATCTAGCCAATTATCTTCTTGTGGTATTTCTAATTTTTGATCATTATTATTTGCCATAAACATTCTCCTAACTTTTAATTAAATACTATTCTTTAAACTATAATATTATTTTCCAATTCTAAAAAGCTATTTTGGCTTTGCCATTTTAAATTCCTTCGCTTCTCAACAACTTAGGCCACCGCTGCGCAATCTGTTTTGAACAGGATTTAACGGATTTTTCGATTGCACGATTAATCCTGTCCATCCTGAAATCGTAAAAATCGTGTTCAAATCCATTAAATTTGACCATCCAAAATCTCAGCCAACGTGCTAAACGGCAGAAAAAGCTGCAATGGATAAGACGGCACAGGTAAAAAACCAAATTTTTGATAAAACATAGCCGCTTGTGCATCTTTCGCATCCACAAACAACGCTACCGCTCCGACCAACTGATAAACCTGATAAGCACGACTCAACGCCTCAAACAACAACGCCTTGCCAATACCGCGACCTTGCTGCGATTTCGCAATCGCTAACCGCGCGAGTTTAATCACTGGCAACACAGTACGCGGCAACTTTTTTGCAACGGCTTCAGGCAACAAGTGATAATCAATTTCGCTTAAAGTCAGCGTGAAAAAGCCAACAACTTCAAATGGCACATTTTCATCCACCGCAACAAATGTTTTCGATAAGCCTTTTTCACTGTGCTGAAACGCCGTTTTTGCTAAATAATCGTTTAATGCAGTCACGCCGCAATCAAACGCATTGCGCTGATGTTGACGAGTTAAAACTTCAATTCTAAGCATGACTAATCAACTGCTTATGCCATTTAGCCGCATCTTTTAATGCTTCATTAGCTTTAGGGGGATTTTCCAAAGCTTGCAAAAAAAACGCCATATCCTCCGCTTTTAAATGAATGGCTTGCTCTTCATTATTTTCCTTGATTTTAAAACATGGCTCAATTAAATCACCGACTATTTTCGCTTTACCCGCAATAGAAGCAGGCGGCTGACGACGTTTTTTTAATACATTTATCGCCTGATTTTCTTTTAATTGCGCAATTAATTTTTCCACTTCAATTAAAGATTCTTCGGTTAATTCATCAATTTGATGAATCACATTTAATTTGTGTTCTGCAATAGTTGTCATTTGTATTCCTCAAAAATTAAATTTTGTTTTATAAGCTTGTGTATCTCATCTTCGCTTCATTGTGTTTTTTGAACAGGACACACGGATTTTTTTATTAGCGAAACTAAATCTCTAACTCTGTCAATAACCGTGAACCATGCACAACCCGCACAATTTGAATTCCGTCAGCAATAATGCGATAAAAAATTAAATAGCTCCCAACTGGAAAATACCGTAATTCCGGCGCAATATCAGGACGCGCTGTCCCAAATTCAGGTTGTTCAATTAAAATTTCAAAGACATTTTCAAATTTTGCCAACATTTTATCAGCCGCAGTCAGATTATCTTTTGCAATATAAAGCCAAATCGCAATTAAATCCTCTTCCGCCTGAGCCGTTTTAAACAACATCGCCATTATTAACCTCATTATGACGACGTAAAGCTTCTTCTCGAATGGCTTGCATATTTAATTCTCCAGCGCAACCACTCGCTATTCCTTCATTCCACAATGTTTTAATATTCTCTATTTGTTGAGTAGAAAATTCTTTCGTTTTTATGTTGGATTGCGGTGTTTGTTTAAAACTCAATTTAGCAATTATTTTTTCTAATTCACACACTGATTCTTCGGATAATTGGTCAATTTGCCGAAATAAACTTAATTTGCGTTCTGCAATAGTCATTTTGTATTCCTCACGTTAAATTCTAAAGTTTTATAAGCTGGTGTCGCTTATTTTCTCGCCTCATTGTGTTTTTTGAACAGGACACGCGGTTTTTTCGATTGCACACATCCTGTCCATCCTGAAGTTTGTTAAATTGCGTTAAACATTTATTCTCGTTTAATAATGCACCAAACACTTTGAAGTTTTACATCACCGGCAGCGTTTCTTGCATACTCGCCCGCGTGGAAAAATCAGCCAACCACGCTTGCAATTTCGGATACATGCCTTCTGCATTCAAATGTGGCGCACGGAAATTAATGTAATCCACCGCACACGCCACTGAAATACTCGCCAACGAAAAATCCGCCAATTCCGCTAAATGTTCTTCACAATACTGCAAAACCAATCCGCAATTAATATCCAGATGTTGCAAATACTTAGGATTAAAATCCAAAGGATGTCGAACTTTTTCCAAATACATTGCAACCGTCGCATCCATCAATCCATCGGCTAACGCTTGCCAACGCAAAATCGCAAAACGTTGTGCAGATGGAATCAAAATCGGTGCGTTATTTAAGCTGTCGATATATTCACAAATCACCGGACTATCAAACAGGCTTTGTCCATCATCCAAAATCAGGGCGGGAATTTTCCCCAATGGATTCGCCGCCAACAACGTCGGGCTTTTTTTCAGTAAATCTTCTTCAATTAATTCCAATGGAATATTTTTTTCCAATGCCATCACCTGTGCTTTCCGCGCATACGGTGAACGTTTTGTATATAAAAGTTGCATGTTAATCCTCTTGTGTTTGCCTTATGTGTGACATTGTTTGGAAGCTTCTTTGTAAATCTGAATTTTAGTTAATTCGCCACAATCCAACCACACGCCATGATGCTGGCTGCATTTATTGATGATAATGCCGGATGAATATTGATAATTCATTGCCGGCATCGCTCTTTCGCATTCAGGACAATTTAAATGCCGCTGCAATTCTGCCTCTGGCACACCCGCTTTGCCAAATTCCTGCAAATCCGCATCGCGCTCTTGCTCTGTCTTCCGTGTTAATAATCCCCTTTAAACTCGCAAAGCTCAGCCAAATCCCTTTGCATTGATGACACAGATGCACTGGCACGCCTTCATAATGATTCGCTGTTAAAACACCACAGCCATTCACACAGTTTAAGTCTTTATCAACTAACATCATTTCTCTCGTTACATTAGCGGTAAAAGTTGAGGTAATAATTTGCCATTGGTGACAAACACTTGTTTCGGGAATAAGCCTTCATTTCCAGCAAAATCGGTGACGGTCGCACCGGCTTCGCGGGCAATCACCGCTCCTGCTGCCACATCGTATAAATTCAGTTCTTGTTCCCAAAACGCATCGAGTTGTCCGTCGGCGACTAAACACACATCCACAGCCGCAGAACCTAAGCGGCGTTGTCCGGTGGTGTGATTGGCAATCCGGCAAAACCGCGCCAAATTATTATCATCCAAATGCGAACGCAAACACGCAAAGCCAGTGCCTATCATGGAGTTTTCTAAATCTTCTTCCGCAGAAACCGCAATCGGCTCACCATTTTTGAATGCGCCCTGCCCTTTTTGCGCTGAGTAGTAATCATCCAAAGCGGGCGCGTACACAATTCCTGCAACCAGTTCTTGATTAATTTCTAACGCCACACTAATTGACCAATAATATTGTCCTTTTGAAAACGAATGCGTGCCGTCAATCGGGTCAACAATCCAACGATTAGTTTGATTGGCTGATTGCCCGCTTTCTTCGCCCCAAAATCCATATTCAGGATATTGCGCGGTGAGTGCTTGTTGCAAAAAAGCCTCCACTGCAACATCAGCGGCGGTCACAAAATCACGCGGACTTTTTTTATTCACCGCTAAGTGTTTTAAATCTTTAAAATAGGTTAAGGCAATGGCTCCGGCTTCGCGGATAATCGGTTCAAGAACAGCAAGGGAAATAGACATTTATAGACAAACCTTCATGTGAAAAAATGGGAGTAAATTCTGCATTCACCTTAGCGACTGTTCTGGATTTTGGCAAGCAGTTTTAATTGCGCTAATATGCCTTGAGTGTTACAAAATAAAGACTTGCCAATTGTTTTTGCTCGGTGAATTGAGAGCAAAATTTTTAGGATAAACCCTTCATAATCCGCCAGTGCGAGGTCTCGCCATGAAACAAGATAAAAAAAACTTTCGCCATGAATCGCTGCAAGATGCGCAGTCGATTTTAAAGATTTTAAATGCGGTGGTTGAGGGATTGGAAAAGGGGAAATTATCGTTGCGTGATGATGAGGATGAAATTATTCTCAATCCGCAGGGATTATTGCAGCTGAAGATGACCGCAAATCAAGAGGGGAATCGTTACAATTTTGGTTTAAAAGTCAGTTGGCAAATTGAAAGCGAACAATCTATTCAGAAAAAGACGTTGCATGTTGACGCTGATTAAGACAAACCTGACAGGTCTTTGAGACCTGTCAGGTTTTATTCTGCGTTATTTCTGCATAATTTTATAAATGTAATGCTCTCCGGCATGATTGCAAATGCTATCTTCAACTTTCACTGAAAAACCAAATTCCGCACAAACATTTTTAGGATCATGTTCCGCGCCCACAAACTGCGAGTACGGCACATAAATCCGGGTTTCTTTGGTAATGTAATTGCCGACTTGACTAAAAAACCGCTCCAAAATTTCCCGCCCGCCATCTTCATTCAATCCAAAAGTGCCATTTGATGGATAATAATTAAAATTAAACATAATCAAATCAAAGGTTTTAATCGGCACATTGGAAAACAAATCGCTGAATAAAAAATCAACGTTGGTCAACTCAGGATTTCGGTCTTTATTATCTAACGCACACCTCACCGCGTCTGGATTAAAATCGACTCCTAAAACCCTGTCACAGCCCATTTTCCGCAATAAAAACGTAAAATAACCACTGCCGCATCCCATATCTAACGCAGATTCAGCCGGCTGCTGTTCCAAGATAAATTTGCCCACAAAAGGGCTGGTGAGTCCAAAATCGGATGGAAACACATTTTTCGCTATTGCAAGCGTAATTCCATCTAATTGCGTGATATACGGTTGTTTCTTCAAATACGTCGCTAAATCTTGCTCTCTATCGGCAATGCTAATCATTGGCTGTTCCTATTGATTTTAAAAGACTATTTTTTAACCGGACGTTGCCACGTTGGTATGCTCATTTGTTTTGTTCGGCTTAAAGTCAACTGCTCGGCGGGCGTGTCTTTGGTAATCGTTGAACCCGCGCCAATCGTGGCATTTTTTCCCACCGTCACGGGGGCGACTAATTGCGTATCAGAGCCAATAAACGCGCCGTCTTCAATCACCGTTTGAAATTTATTCACGCCATCATAATTGCAAGTGATTGTGCCTGCGCCAATATTCACGCCGCTACCGACAAGGCTATCACCAATATAACTTAAGTGATTGATTTTGCTGCCCACGCCGACAGTCGATTTTTTAATTTCCACAAAATTGCCAATATGCACATCATTGGCTAATTGCGCTTCGGGTCTTAATCTAGCAAAAGGCCCAACGCGGCAATTTGCGCCAACAGTAGCGTTTTCAATCACCGAATGCGAAAAAATTTCCACATTTTCGCCAATCACGGCATTTTTAATCACGCAGTTTGCGCCAATTTTCACGTTATCGGCAATTTGATTCACGCCTTCAAACACCACATTCACATCAATTTCAATATCTTGTCCGAGTTGCGCAAAGTGTCCGCGCACATCAATTCGTGCAGGATCGCGCAGCGTTACGCCCGCTTCCATCAAGCGATTGGCTTGTTGCAATTGAAAAGCTCGCTCCAAATGCGCCAGTTGTTGGCGATTATTTACCCCCAGCACTTCGTCTTCGTTATGCGGCTGGTTGGTGATAACAGATAAACCGTCGTTGACCGCCATTTCAATAATATCAGTCAGATAATATTCTTTCTGCGCATTATTATTGCCCAAACGCGCCAGCCAATTCTTCAATTTGCCGCCGTGCGTGGCGAGAATGCCAGTATTCACTTCGGTAATTTGTTTTTCCGCCTCCGTTGCATCTTTTTGCTCCACAATTTTCAAAACGCGCTGATTATCATCACGCACAATGCGTCCATAACCAGTTGGATTTGCAAGAGAAACGGTTAATAACGCTAACGATTTTTCAGACACATTCGTCAATAATGTGTCCAATGTCGTTTTTTGCAACAGAGGCACATCACCATAAAGCACCAACACTACATCATCATCTTGAATGTGACTGGCGGCTTGTTGCACCGCGTGACCTGTGCCCAATTGCTGCGCCTGCTCAATCCACGTTACCTGCAACTGCGCCAACTGATTTTTCACCAACTCGCCGCCATGCCCGTAAATCACAAAAATCGCGTTATTTTCCAGTTGCGCACTGGTGTCATACACATGATGCAGCAAGGCGCGGTCGGCAATTTTATGCAGCACTTTCGGCAATTTTGAACGCATCCGCGTGCCTTGTCCGGCGGCGAGAATCAATGTTTTAATCTTCATTTGGAGTTCCTAACTATTTGGAGAAAGAGTTTTCATTGTTTTTGCGCTATTTTAACACGATGTTGTTTGTGCCATTTTGTGCAAATGTCTGAAGCAGGATTTTCAGGATTAAAAGATTTTCAAGATAACGTAATCATTTAAATTCTATGTAATCAAAGCAACGTAGCGGCACAATATTTTTCCTCTTTACGCGCTAAAATACCGTCTAACTGTTTTGAAAAACGAAGCTTATCCTGAAAATCCTAAAATCCTGACTATCCTGATTCAGACAAAAAAACACGATAATTCAAACACATTTGCCTTTTACGCTTCACACAGAGAAACAAGCTGTTTGAAAAACCAACTCTGCGTTTATAATAGAAAATAAAAAATAATTTATTCGCACCAGAATTTAGACTGAGCAAGCCCATCACCCTTATTAATTTTGTAAGTTTCAAAGCTTACAATCCAACCGCAGATACTCATAATGTTTGATATTGAATACGAATTCCGCCAAGAAGATTTAATCCACTTTAACGAAATGCGCTTTAAAAACAACGTGCAATTGCAAAATGAAATGCGCAAACATCGTTTTTTTATTGCAGGGCTGATTTTGTTTGTCAGCTTTTTTTATTATCTTTATTACAGCGATATAGAAGTGCCGGCTTATATGCTGGTGCTCGGTGCGTTGTGGATATTTGGTTTTAAACCGTATGAAGTGAAAATGGATATTCGCCGGCAAATTTTGGCAAAATATACCGAAGCAGAAAAAGAGACGATGTTTGGCACTTATCAAATGAATATTGAGCAACATTATTTGGTAATTAAATCACCGTCTGGCAAAGAAAAATTGGCATGGAAAGATTTGGCGCGGGTCGAATATGGCAAAAAATATGTTTATATTTATATCGACTTGGATTCAGCCATGATTATTCCAGTGGAAACCATGAAAAGCGGCGATTTGGAAAAATTTGCCGAGCAAGCCGAAGGCATGATTGAGCGCGGTCTTTAAGTTTTGAGACCTTCCAGGTTTTAAAAACCTGGAAGGTCTGGCAGTCATTCACAATTGTAAACTCATGTTAAATTTCAAAAGCATCTCTCTTCGGCGCGGCACGCAGGTTTTATTTAGCCAAGCCTCATTTATTATTCACAAAGGACAAAAAGTCGGGATTACTGGCGCAAACGGGGTGGGAAAGTCTAGTTTGTTTGCTATGGTGCGTGGTGAATTACATGCCGATGAAGGTGATTTTTCGATGCCGCCCCAATTGGAAGTGGCGCACGTTGCGCAAGAAACGCCAGCATTAAGCCGTTCTGCCATTGATTATGTGATGGATGGCGATCGCGGTTTGCGTGAGTTACAGCAACAATTGGAAATTGCTGAACAGCAACATGACGGCTTAAAACAAGGCGAGCTTCACGCCGCGTTGGATCATATTGGCGGCTACACGGCGATTGCACGCGCGGCGCGGTTGCTGAGTGGTTTGAGCTTTACCACCGAACAACAACAAAATCCGGTGAATTCTTTTTCCGGCGGTTGGCGGATGCGGTTGAACTTGGCGCAAGCCTTGATGTGTCGCTCCGATGTGTTGTTATTGGACGAACCCACTAACCATTTAGATTTAGATGCAGTGATTTGGCTGCAAGAATGGCTGATTAAATATCCCGGCACGTTGTTATTGATTTCGCACGACCGCGATTTTCTCGACACCATCACCAGCCACATTGTGCATATTGAGCAGCAAAAAGCCGAGATTTATACAGGCAATTATTCCGCTTTTGAAACGATGCGGGCTGAAAAACTCTCGCAGCAACAATCCGCGTTTGAAAAACAACAGCGCGAAATGGCGCATATTCAAAGCTTTATCAATCGCTTTAAAGCGCAAGCCACCAAAGCCAAACAAGCGCAAAGCCGGATTAAATCGTTGGAGCGGATGGAAATTATTTCCGCAGCGCATGTGGATTCACCGTTTAATTTTAGTTTTCCAGTGCCCGAAAAAATGCCCAATCAGTTAATCCAACTGGAACAGGCAGATATTGGTTATGGCGAAAAAATCATTGTGAAAAACGCCACGTTGACTATTGTACCGGGCGATAGAATTGGTTTATTGGGGCCTAACGGCGCGGGTAAATCGAGCTTGATTAAAGTGCTAGCAGGCGACATGTTGTCTTTAACCGGCACATTGCGCAAAGCAGATGCGTTGAAAATTGGATATTTTGCCCAACATCAATTAGAACAGCTGCGTTTGGATGAAACTCCGCTGTGGCATTTGCAAAAAATTGACCCGCAAGCGACTGAAAAAGATTTGCGCAATTTTTTAGGCGGCTTCGATTTTCGTGGCGATAAAGTTTCTGAAGTGGTTGCGCCGTTTTCAGGCGGTGAAAAAGCGCGTTTAGTGCTCGCGCTGTTGGTTTATCAAAATCCCAACTTGTTATTATTGGATGAACCGACGAACCATTTAGATTTAGAAATGCGCCATGCCTTAAGTATTGCCCTGCAAGATTATCAAGGCGCAATGCTGGTGGTCTCGCATGATAGACATTTGCTGCGCTCTGTGACTGACAGTTTTCTGCTGGTTGCGAATGGACAAATGCAGGTTTTTGATGGTGATTTGGACGATTATCGCCAGTGGTTGGCAGAGAACAAGAAAAGTGCAGAGGAAACACCCGAACTAAGCAATAATAGCGCGACAGTTTCGCGCAAAGATCAGCGCAAGCAAGAGGCAGATCGCAGACAACGCTTAAAACCGTTGTTAGACGCAGTGAAAAAAGCCGAAGCTGCGGTGGATAAATATCATCAGCAGCAATTGCAATTAGAACAACAATTAGCAGACCCTGCAATTTATACAGACAGTGAAAAACAACGTTTAAAAACCGTGCTAGAGCAAAAGGCGCAAATTGATAAAGCCTTAGCGCAAGCCGAATCTGATTGGATGGATGCCGAACAACATTTAGAAAACGCGGAGTAAGTTATGTTTGATATTTTAAAGCTGTTTTGTGACATTACCCTGTTTAGAAAAGCCCCGCAGGATGTGCCATTTTCACCGCTACTCACCCGTTTCACTTTAATCGCTTATGCGGTTATTAGTTTTTTAATGCTGTTTATGGGCTCGCGCTGGTTCAGCTCATTATTGCAAATGGCTGCGGATGTGCTTTTTTTAATGATGTTTGTGCGTGTTTCCTTAGCATGGGTGCATAAACCTGAACGTTATCAACAAACTTTTTGCGCCATGCTTGGCACAGACGCGCTGATTACTTTATATGCCATTCCTGCTGCTGCGGTGATGTTAATCCCTAATGCTTCGCTCGGCATTTTGGCTCTGTTGCTGATTGTGGGATTAATGCTTTGGCATTGGGCGGTGATTGCGCATATTTTGAGTCATGCGTTAGGGCAAAATTTAGGTTTTAGCTTAGGACTCGCGTTGCTGTATGTGATGTCGGCGTATATGTTGTCGAGCCTGTTGTTTTCACCCGCCGCCAGCGGTGTGGCGCATTAAGATTATTTCAATAAGCTTTGTTCCGTTTGAAAACGTAAAGGTGCAAGATTTTGCATTTTTACAGATGAAATTAAAAAAGAATTCGTTTTAAACTGATATATTTTAAAACGCCACGAACACCATGAGATTTGATGTCTCTCACCATGAGCACCGTGTATGAATAATTATAATCACATTTTATTGGCAGTAGACTTATCGCCTACCAGTCAACAAGTGGCGATCAAAGCGCAACATCTTGCCGCCTTAAATCAAGCTAAGCTCAGCATTATTCATGTGGTAGAAATCATCCCGATGATTGATATAAATTATGAAACGGTTTCGCCTTTTACCAGTGAATTAAATCAAATTTTAATCAGCAATGCCGAAAAAAACTTAAGCTTTTTTGTTAGTGAATTAAAACTGACTCCTGAAGAACAATTGCTGGAACAAGGCGACCCTAGAGATGAAATTATCCGCGTTGCCAAAGAAAATCAGGTCGATTTAATTGTGATAGGCTCACACGGACGACATGGTTTATCTTTGCTGTTAGGCTCAACTGCCAATGCTATTTTGCACCACGCGGTCTGTGATGTGCTTGCAGTTCGACTGATTGAAGAATAATTTATACCGTGACAAATCTGGGTTAAGTTGCAGTCACTTAACCCTGCACACAACAACAATAAAATAAACGTGCTCAACTGAGGAGGAAAAAAAATGATTGGACATATAGAAAGCTACGATAAAAACATCCAAACCGGCGTAATTAAATACGAAGGAAAGTTTTTTGAGTTTTACATTGATGCTTGGACATCAGAAACCCCACCAAAAGCGGGTGATGATGTCGATTTTTTAGCAGAAGATGACGTAGTGACAGAAGTAGGATTACTAGGAGCTTATGTCAAAGATATGCGCCCTGTAAAACGGCGGATGCTGGCAGCCATTTTAGGACTGTTGTTTGGCTGCATAGGCATACATCGTTTTTATTTAGGTTTTTATAGCCTCGGTGTGGCACAAATAGTTTTTACCGGTATTACCATGATGTTTGGTTTTGGGGTGGGCTTAGGTGTGGTGTGGGGATTTGTGGAAGGCTTTTTATTATTCACTCAACACATTAACAAAGATGGCAAAGGTCGCCCTTTAAAATAATCCTACGCTTTTGCATTGCGTACTGTTTTCATATTTTCTGCGCAGAAAAAATAAGTACGCAA
The DNA here is from genome assembly GCA_936941155.1 of uncultured Methylomonas sp. Lineage (GTDB taxonomy): Bacteria > Pseudomonadota > Gammaproteobacteria > Methylococcales > Methylomonadaceae > CAIQWF01. Next base: position 42,225 of record CAKZJE010000112.1, read on the forward strand.
TGTGTTGTTCTCTCGTTCCCACACGCTGTGTCACTGTCCACAGTTAAGACAAAACTCTTAATAATCAAAATATTATTCCGTAGGGTGGGCACGCTTTTTTGCCCACCTTATGAGCGGCGCATAAATCGGTGGGCATGAACAGCGTGCCCACCCTACAAATATCTTATTGAAAAATAACGTATAAACTCTTAACTGTGGGCTGTGACGCGGCGCGTTGGAACTAGAAAAACCAGAAAGCTCGCACCTACACAAAAATCGTCAAAAAAACTTACGAAAATTTTCAAGACGACTGGTCGTTTTTATTAAATTTTTCAAGACGACCGGTCGTTTTCTAAATTTTATCGCCTTACAATCCACATCTCCTCCTAGCATTCTATAAAGCTTACGCACCAAAATAGAGCGCAAATGCACTTCATTATTCTTATTCGTGCACAACAACGCTTAAAAAGCAGATATTTCCTTATAATTCAATATTTTATTTGATGGCATAATGCTTGCTTTGATTATATTAACTTTAATCAACTCATGTCGGAGATAACACAATGGAACAACAATTAGCACTTATTTGGTCAGCTATGTGTGTTTGTTTGGTTTTTTTCATGCAGGCGGGTTTCGCGCTCTTAGAATCAGGTTCAGCACGGGCAAAAAACTCCATCAATGTAATGATGAAGAACTACATGGATATGTGTGTGGGTGGGATAGTTTTTTGGGCTTTCGGTTATGGATTGATGTATGGAGACACTTTAGGCTGGTTTGGAACTTCTCAGTTTTTACCGAATCCTGTGAATAGTAAAGATGCGATTCATTTAGCGTATCAAATCATGTTTGCCGCAACTTCAGCTACCATTGTCAGTGGCGCGGTAGCAGAAAGAATGAAGTTTAGTTCTTATCTTATTTTCAGTGGTATCGTCACAGGGTTGATTTATCCTATTTTTGGTGGCTGGATTTGGAATTCAGGTGGATGGTTAGCAAAACTCGGCTTTTTCGATTTTGCAGGCTGTACAGTAGTGCATTCTGTGGGAGCTTGGTGTTCATTAGCTGCATTATTGGTGTTGGGCCCTCGCTTAGGACGCTTTTCTTTAACAGGCGAAGTGCGTGAAATTCCCGGTCATAACTTAACATTAGTGGCATTAGGCGCGTTTATTTTATGGGTAGGCTGGTTCGGTTTTAACGGTGGAAGTATCAGCAGCTTAACCACTGACAATCTTGGTCTCGTGATTTTAAATACCCATTTAGGTGGTTGTGCGGGTGCATTAGGTGCAATGGCTTTTATGGCTTCGCAAAAGAAACCAACGCTGATGTCAGCAACAATTAATGGTAGTATTGCCGGCTTAGTGAGCATTACCGCAGGCGCAGTGCATTTTTCACCCACTTCTGCGATTATGGTCGGCTTTTTAGGCGGTATTTTTTACGGCGTTGGTGCACAAGTTATTATCAAGTTTAAAATTGATGACGTGGTTGATGCTATTGCTGTGCACGGTGTTGGCGGAATTTGGGGAACATTGGCAGTCGCTTTGTTTCCTCAAGGTGAGTTTTCTTTACACACATTATTAATTCAAGCGACAGGTGTAGTCATGGCGTTTTTATGGTCATTCCCACTCGCGTATATTTCTTTTAAAGCCATTGATATGTATTTAGGAGCTCGCGCTTCAACCTTGCACGAACAACGCGGTTTAGATTACACAGAACATTATGAATTGGGCTACCCTGAGTTTCAAAAAAGCTTAATCGGTAGCGCGGAAAAGGACAAAGGTCATGAATGATGATATTAGACAACGGCGACGACAAGCAGCGTGGTTCTGCTTTGAACAACACCTAACCGAAGAGCAACTCCTAGAAGCGATTGGAATACTGGAGCAACAATTTCAACTCGATGGGGTAGGTGTTTTAATTTCTTACGTCAGTACAATCTGTGCACAATTTAATCTTGGCAAAGAAGTTGGCAAAGCGTTGTGCGTAAAGTTTTTTGAAGTGATGGCAAACAGAGAGATTAAGTTACCCACTGATCCTCTGTTGCTGATTGAAGAAAAACGTTTTAGCGCAATCCGCCAACAAGAGCAACAAGCAGCAGCGGAAAAAGCAAAAGAGGCCGCTCCGCCTCCGGTTGAAGAAATTCCCGCGCACAGTATGATTTTTATGAGTTTGCTTAAATACCTGCTCAAAGAAGTTTTTACCGATGAAATGGAGTTGATTAAGCTGTTAAAACTGTGTTGTGAACAAGATAAAAAAATCCATAAAGACATCAAAGCCGCTATTGATAATTGGCAGTTAAATCCGCAAAGTTTTCGTTGGGTATTGCCCTTTAGTGAAAGCCAATTAGCGGAGGTGACACATTTAATTTATGTGTGTTTGTGCGAAGTATCAGGGCCTGTGGAAGCCGATCAAATTTTTCATAAAGCGATTGCGGTTTGTGAATTGCGCCCTGAAGCCAAAAAATTTCCGCCTTCACGTTTGCTTTAAAAAGTTTATCGCCCAAACCTTCCAGGTCTCTAAGACCTGGAAGGTTTTTATACCTAAAAACTGATTTGCAATAATTTAACCCGAAAAATTCGCCCCCTTCACCCAGCTATCAATAAACTGCAATTTGCGCTTCACCTTATCCGTAATCACAAACGGATAAGGATCGCTTGTTCCCATGCTGCGATTCAACGCATTTAACGCAATAGAAAACTGCATCCACGCCGACAACCAATGATGAAAATCACTCAAGCTACCTGTGCTATTGATTAAGCCAAACGCACACGCGGTTTCCAATGTTTCACTGATGTGCAGATAATGCGCCCAACTCTCTGCCCAATCCTCCAGAGGATGCGAGCTAGCATACGCGCTGATATACGACTCCTGCCAACCTTGCTTTGCGCCATATTGATAAAAACTATCTAACGCGCTGCGATAATCAACCTGCTCATCACCAAATAATTGCCTAAATCCTGCTAACTGCTGCGGATTTTCCGACAACTGCAACCAGTAAAAATGCCCTAACTCATGGCGAAAATGCCCCAGTAAAGTGCGATAGGCTTCATTCATTAACTCCTGCGTGGCACTGCGATAACTTTCATCCGTTTCTGCCACATTAACGGTAATCAAGCCATCCACATGCCCTGTATAAACAAAATCCAAAGCTGCATTCGGATTGGTGCGTTGATCTTCCAAAAAATCAAATAACAACGGCGTGTCGCTGCCATACAGTTGCCGATCTGGAATTTTCAACCCCAAGCGCAGCAACATATAAAATGCGCGGCGTTTCGTCGCCTCCAACTTTTCCCACCGCTGCATATTATTATTAATGCTTAAATCGGGAATCGTGCGCGTTAATCGACACGCGCAGCATTGCGGATTCGGGTCGCTGTCGTGAATCAGCCAATTACAATTTAAAGTTTCGTAATGCTGACATAAGCGATAACCGTCTACTACAAACGGATTAATGACCATTTGTTGCGCTGGAATAAATCCCAACGAATCGCCACAAGCATTACAAAACTTGTTGCCGAAAAAAACTTCCGAGCTGCACGCACAGTAAAAACGTTTCATGGTGTTAGGTTATTTAAAAGCCATGTTTGTGCAATATGTTGATGTAACGTGTTAAAGTCTGCTTGCAAAATATCAAGAATATCATGTAGTTGTAAAGCACTGGTATCGCTCATATTGATCGCCAAAAGTCGTTGTTCTAGGATATTGAGTGGTTCTGTCAACGCGCCGGAATTCGGCAATTTTGCCATGCAATGTGAAATTTCTGCCAAGCAATGCGCAACTGAGCTAGGAAAATCAGGGTTGTTTAGCAAGAAATCCAAGACATCCACACCTTGAATGCGTTGCCGCACTTGTTTGCGATACATCAACGAAGCATTCAAGGATTTCAACACGTTAATCCATAAAATACTTTCATGTTCCCGCAAAATAGAACTGCGATTTTCCGCCAACAACACTGAGCCAAAATCCATAATGCGCGTTGTCATGTCGGCGCGTTCAATATTGCGCCCTAAACAGATAAAGCGGTGACTATCGTTGCGACTCATTGCGCCAGCCATAAAGCCGGTGAAACGTTGACAGCCGCGCATGATTGTTTGCAAAAATACCACCCGCCCGCGCCGATTCGATAAGCTATCCAAATTATTGCTGGCGTATAAATACATTTCGTTGACTTGTTCCCATGCTTCATCCGGCATCAGTTCGCGACTGGTGCGAATATTTTCGCGAGCAAAAGACAACGTTGATAATAACGAACTAGAGTTGCTGGCTTCGGTCAACAAAAAACGGCTAATATTTTGTTCATTCGCAATTTTAAATCGTTGTTTAAAAGCCGCTTCTACCCCGCAAATCGTCAACAAAGTATGCCAGCCCACTTCTGAGCCGTATGGCAAATCATAAATCAAATTCATGGTCACACTGATTAGGCGTGCGGTGTTTTCAGTACGTTCTAAGTAACGCGCTAACCAGTATAAACGTTCAGCAGATCTCGATAACATTATTTACGCTCCATATTAATAATCCAAGTGTCTTTGCTGCCGCCGCCTTGCGAGGAATTGACCACCAGCGAGCCAGCTTTCAAAGCCACGCGCGTCAAGCCGCCTGCCGTGACAAAGCTGTTTTCACCTTGCAAAATAAACGGGCGTAAATCAATGTGACGCGGTTCTAAATGGTCATTGCACAAAGTGGGACAAGTCGATAAAGCCAGCGTGGGTTGCGCAATATAATTGCGTGGATTTTCCTGAACCAGTTTATGAAAGTGTTTAATTTCTTTTTGCGTGGCGTGAGGCCCCACCAACATCCCATAACCGCCGGATTCATTGGCAGGTTTTACCACCAATTCTGGCAAATGTGCTAACACATATTGCAATTGTTCAGGATCGCTGCATAAATACGTTGGTACGTTTGGCAAAATCGCTTCTTCATTCAAATAATATTCAATCATTTTCGGCACATAGGCATAAACCACTTTATCATCCGCCACGCCTGCCCCCGGCGCATTGGCAAGCGCGACATTTCCCGCTTTCCAAGCCCGCATCAAACCTCTTACGCCTAACATGGAGTCTTTATTAAACACTTCAGGGTCGAGAAATAAATCATCAATGCGTCGATAAATTACATCGACTTTTTCTAAGCCTTTGATAGTACGCATATAAACGCAATCATCATTTTTTACCACTAAATCGCCGCCTTCTACCAATTCCACGCCCATCCGTTGCGCCAAAAAAGCGTGTTCAAAATAAGCGGAGTTATAAATGCCAGGCGTTAAAACCGCGATTTGCGGATGCTGCTCAGGATTTGGCGCAAGCGAACAAAGCATTTCAAATAATTGCGCAGGATAAGCATCGACCGGCATCACGTTGAGATTTTGCAATAATTCAGGAAACACGCGCTTGGTAATCACACGGTTTTCAATCATATACGACACACCAGACGGCACGCGCAAATTATCTTCTAAAACATACACTTCGCCATCGCCGGCACGCACTAAATCGCTGCCGCAAATATTTGCCCAGCTGCCAAATTTGGGATTCATGCCGATACATTCGGGGCGAAAGTTCGCAGAAGATTGAATCAAATCTGCCGGTACAATGCCATCTTTGATAATGGCTTGCTCGTTATAAACATCGTTAATAAAACAATTGAGAGCTTTCAAACGCTGTTTTAAGCCGGCTTCGATTTTTTTCCATTCTTGATATTCAATAAGGCGTGGAATGATGTCAAACGGCCACGCGCGGTCAATATTGCCGCGCTCGCTGTACACCGTGAACGTGATGCCCATTTCCAAAATTGCCGCATCCGCAGCAGAGCGACGACCTTTTAAAGCCTCCGTGCCCAGTGTTTGCAAGTGTTGCCCCAAAGTTGAGCACAAAGGTCTTGCATCTCCAACCGGAGTAATCATTTCGTCGTAAGCTTTATAAGCTTGGTAGTTTGTCCAAAGTGAGGGGGTGGTTGTGCTTGCATTCATGACGGTTACATCTCCGTTTATTGCTTGATGGTGCAGGTTAAGCCCAAAACAGTGCAAGAAATTCGCACAGTGGGTAGCTTTTAGCCTGTTCTTGTTCGTATCTTTAAGACAAAGCAATAGCAATGCCATAAATGGGGTTGAAAATAAAATTCAGTGGATTTAAGTGTTAGGGGCGGTTTAAATCAAACGGAAGTGGTGTTTAAAAATTTGAGAGCGGTTTTTTGTTGTAAACAACGCCGTGTAATTTGCAAACTCATGCGGAAGCTTTCGCGCGTTTTTTCCACTGTTATAACAGCTATCTTAATTAATCAATGTTACGCGCTGTAGACGGAAAGCTAATCGTACCTAGAAAAGTTATTCTCGAGATAAGTTGTAGAGAATTTTTTAAGACGACCGGTCGGTTTTTAAAAAAACTTAAGACGACTGGTCGGTTTTCTAAATTTTTAAACCAAAATATTCAGCGGTTAAATGAATGCTTTTACAGTTGCGCCGTGATTTTCCTTTCAGGTCTTAAAGACCTGAAAGGTTTAGCTTTGTAGAGTTCACACCTACAATGATAGGATGCGTGTTGAAAATACCCGTAAAATCAACCAGCAAAAAGTGGTGTTAAGACTCATGCCGATAAAGCCAACCATCCATGATTGCACAAACTTTGCAGATTCTACGCCTAAAACCAACATCAACAGTTGTTTCATGCAATTCAACTCACTTACAATCGCGCCACGATTTACAAAACCTAAGCCTAGACTAATAGCCTTTCAGCCACATATACTGTCAACGCAACAAGAAAACGATTGGGACAACCGAATAATCATCTTCTGGAATTTTAAAAAAATGACCGATTCCGTAATTGCAAGTTATAAAAATTTCATTCTGGAGCACCAGCTAAAGCGGCGCATCAGAATTATTGCTCCAGTCTTAAAAAAAGATGAGGAGCGCAGTTATATTTTTGAAATATTGCTGAAAAAACGCCCTGAAATTAAACATGTGCGCTCAACTGTTGCCCTAGGTTCAGTGGTGATTGAATTTGACCCCGCGCGTTTGCCTAAATCGAATTTATTAACCTTGTTAGATGCGGTGCTCGGCAATATTGCGCATAAAGCCAAAACCGAATCGGTAAAGAAAAAAATCGACTTTTCCGAAAATCTACAAGAAATTGATTTAGCGATTGAAGGCATGACCTGCGCCTCTTGTGCGTTATTGTTGGAAATGGTGTTTAAACGCGACCCGCAAGTGAAACAAGTGAGCGTTAATTTTGGTACGGAAACCTTAAGCATTCAGGGACTTTTAACAAAAGAGGCGGTGTGCGCCAAAGTGGAAAGTTTAGGCTACAAAGCGTATTCGATGAACACACTTTCGCAGCGCAAAAAAATGATTGAAAAAGAACATCTGCGCGTAGCATCGGCGCGGCGACGGTTTATTTGGTCTGCGGTGCTCAGCACACCTGTGATAGCCGCAGCCATGATGATGGCAAAAGCGCGTTGGTTGAATCAAATGCAGTTTTTGTTGGTCACACCCGTGGTATTTTGGGCAGGTCAGCCTTTTTTTAGCAAAGCCCTGCGTTTAGCCAAACACCGCGCCGCGAATATGGATACGTTAATCGCATTAGGCGTAGGTTCTGCTTATGCCTATAGTTTGCCGGGTTTGATTTTTCGCAGGGGACATTTGTATTTTGAAGCCGCCGCAGCGATTATTACCTTTGTGTTATTAGGTCGCTATTTAGAAGAAAGCGCGAAAGGCAAAGCGGGCGAGGCGATTCGGCAACTGGTTGATTTGCAGCCACAAACGGCAACGCTATTAAAAGATGATGCGGAATTTGTGGTGGATGTGGAAACCGTTGTGGTGGGCGATATTTTGTTAATTCGTCCGGGCGAGAAAATTCCTAGCGATGGCGAAGTGATTGACGGTCTTTCTACTGTCGATGAGTCTATGGTGACAGGCGAAAGTATGCCGGTGGTGAAAGCCGTCGGGCAGCGCGTCATCGGTGGTTGTGTGAATGGCAACGGCATGTTGAAAATCCGTGTCACGGCGGTCGGTATGGATACGGTGTTAGCAGGCATCGTGCACATGGTGGATCAAGCACAATCAGCAAAACTGCCGATTCAAAAACAAGTCGATAAAATTTCTGCGGTATTCGTACCTGCGGTGATGGCGATTTCCGCTTTAACTTTTGCAGGTTGGATGGCAATCGGCGCACCGTTTGCAGTGGCGTTTGGCAATGCCATCACCGTGTTATTAATCGCTTGTCCGTGCGCTTTAGGTTTAGCCACCCCCGCAGCCATTATGGTGAGCACCGGACAATCCGCGCGAAAAGGAATTTATATTCGCAATGGCGAAAGTTTGGAAGTTGCCGCAAAGTTGAATGTGATTGTGTTTGATAAAACCGGCACAATTACCGAAGGCAAACCGAAAGTCAGTGATTTACTGAATTTATCGCGCTTGGCAGATAAAACCATTATTACCCTTGCCGCTTCTGCGGAAAATAATTCCGAGCATTTTTTAGGCAAAGCGATTGTTGATTATGCGCAAGAACAAGACTTGAGTTTGAAAGACAGCAGTTATTTTCGCAGTGAAACCGGACGCGGAATTGCAGCCGAAGTGGATGGCAAAAAATTACTCTTAGGCAATCGCGCGTGGTTAGAAGAGCAACAAATTACGGTAGAAGGTTTGCTAGAAGCTGCCGGACAATTTGCCGAACAGGGAAAAACGCCAGTTTATATGGCAGTGAATGGCAAAGAAGTGGCTGTATTTGGAATTGCCGATAAGCCAAAAGCGGATGCAAAACAAGCGATTGCAAAACTGCATAAAATGGGCATTGAAACCTTGATGGTGACAGGCGACACCGAAAAAACCGCGCATTATGTTGCGGCAAAAGTCGGGATTGAACAAGTGGTTGCGAATGCGAAACCGGAACAAAAACTGGCGATTATTGAGCAGTTAAAAAGTGAGGGTAAACAAGTGGGCATGATTGGTGATGGCATTAATGATGCGCCTGCGTTGACTGCAGCAAATGTCGGTTTTGCGATTGGCAGCGGCACGGACATTGCGATTGAATCGGCGGATTTAACGCTGGTGCAAGGCGATATTGCCAAAGTTGCGGAGGCAATTCGTCTTAGCAGCAAAACGATTACTGTGATTAAAGAGAATTTATTTTGGGCATTTGCGTATAACACGGTGGCAATTCCTGTTGCGGCAATGGGCAAACTGAATCCCATGATAGCCTCCGGCGCAATGGCGTTAAGCTCTGTGTCAGTTATTCTCAACTCACTACGACTCAATAAAGAATAGGACAAACTATGGATCACTCAATGATGGATCATGCCGCAATGGGACATGATATGGCGGGTATGACGGAAATGGCAGCCGCCACTGGCGCAGGCAGCGTCGATTATTCTCTAGCATTTATTGCAGGTTTTTTGGGCAGCGGGCACTGCTTAGGAATGTGCGGGGCGTTGGTGTCTGGGTATTTTATGAACTCTGGAAAACATCGTTCCTATTTACCTTATTTCATCTATCAACTCGCCAGAATTTCTGTTTACACGATGGTGGGGTTTGCAGCCGCTTCGCTCGGTGTGGTGTTAGTTTCCAGTGGCGTATTTGGACAAGTGCAAAGTATTTTACAAATGTTCATCGGCATTGTGGTGATTTTTTTGGCGTTGGGAATTTTAGGTTGGATTCCATTTCAGGGAGCTATCCGCTTGTTGCCAATGCAGGTGTTACGAAAAGGCTATGCCAGCTCCAGAACCAAAGGGCCGATAGTGGGTGCAATGTTAGCGGGTTTTTTAAATGGCATGATGCCGTGTCCGCTCACTTTTGCCATGGCAGTGAAGGCGACAACCGCGACGACGATATTAGAAGGCGGCGCATTAATGGCTGCGTTTGGTGCAGGTACATTGCCAATGATGTTGTTTGTTAGTATTGCGTTTGGAAAAATCAGCGCGAATATTCGCGGCTTAATGCTGAAAGCGGCGGCTTTAATTATGATTTTTATGGGCGGGAATACGTTTTATCGTGGCTTGAGTTTTTATGCTGATAAAAACTTTAAGCATCACAATTATTTTGTCATGCTCAAACAGCAAATAGATTCATTGATTGTTTATTTAAACCAAGTGATCACTTACTTTGCTGATTTGGTGAATAACATTCAAAATATGTAAGTATTTGATAAACCTGACAAGTTTCTGAAACCTGTCAGGTTTTTTTTCAAGCTTAAATCACCACAAAATCAGCCGCAGTCAAGGCTGCATGATTGGCAAGTAAGGCAACTTTTACAGCCGCGCCCGCGCCATTTGCATCTGCATCATAAGACAGCACACCAGTGCTTGCGTCATAAACAATGTAATCATTGTTATCAACGGCTGACGCTCCTGCAACAAAGTTATCAGTATTTAAAGCACCTGCGCCACCAAGCTGGGTAAAAAATTTACTCGCAAGTTGAATCGTGTCATCTGTAACCGAAAAATCTGTAATTGTGCCATGTGAGCGATTTACAAAACGAAAGTTATCAAGCCCAACGCTACCTGTTAAAACATTATGCGCTTTCCCTGCAATCAGCGTGTCATTGCCGCCACCGCCGTCTAAGGTGTTGTTTCCACTCAGTCCCCACAAGGTATCATTGCCATCCTCACCTTTTTGCAAATCATCACCAGCAGAGCCAAAAATCACATCATCAGCTTGCCCGCCCAATAGACTATCTGCGCCATTTCCACCGGTTATTTTATCGCTACCAAGATAACCATAAACGGTGTCGTTGCCGTCCATGCCGTTCAATCTGTCATCACCTGTTGCATTGACGGTGTTGCTACGAACATTAGTTAAGGAATAGGTTAAATCATTGTAGTTAAAAGGCCCACCGAGCAAATCTTCTGTGCTGACCAATGTTTCTGTGGCAGACCAATTTGGTTGCACCAATGTGTGAACTTGATTGTCGGGATTATTATCAGCAGAGCCACTATAAAAATCGCGATTAGTCGTATTAACGTGCATTCTGAATTCTAGTTTTGTGCCAACAGCAAATGAGCCTAAATTGACGGTTGTTCCGACAGGGGTGCTGTGATCATTAAACAGAAATAAATCGTTACTCGCATTACCATCGTCGCCCGGTTTGCCTTTGCTGTTTAACATCAGGTAAAGATCGTTGTCGTATGAAGCCGTGCTGCCTCTAAAAGTTGCAATAATGGCATCTGTGCTATTTGCAATGATTGTATTGCTGCCACTCGTGCCATGAAGTATGTCGTTATCTGCTGTACCGTTACGCAATGCCATAATAAAGTCCTCTGAGTTGTTGAAAATAAGTTATCTTATATCGTTAAATTATCAAATTCTATAAGGTTATTCTGTGATGAGCTACGATAGTTTTTTGAAAGACTTTAAAAACTTGCCATAGAAGTCAAACTAAAAAAGCGAAAGAGATGAATTAAATGCAAAGCAGCAAAAGTAATGCCAAACAGTTGAGAAACGAAGCGTTAATAACAAGATGTTTTTAAAAGCTGTTTTTTAACTTTTTCTGTGCCCCAAAAAAAACCTCAATAACCGAAGTTATTGAGGCTTTTGATGCTTTGCTAAGTTTACGCAGATTTTCTGCGCAATCCCAATAAACCCGCTAAACCAGAACCAAACAACCAAATTGCAGCTGGAATAGGAGTTACAATTGGTGGTGGAGTTGTGCTGTACGCTCTGAAATTACTCAAACCAGCAGCAGGACCGCTAGTGGCGATATTAAAAACAGAACCAGCTGCTACACCGCTTGCACCAAAATCTAAAAGCAGTTCATGTTTTCCAAAATGTACCGCTAAATATTGATAAGCAACCGTGCTAAGAAAATGTGCAACGTTACCAGACATGATAGTGCTGGCTGTATCAACTTGAAAACCAGAACCCACAAACGGATTTGCAGGAAGACCAAACACTGTTTGTACAGTTGATCCTACCGTGCTGTAGTTTTGATTAGCTGGATAAGGGCTAGTTGATTGTCCACCAACGGCAAGACGAGTAGGGGTTGCACCAGAATAAGTAATAGTAACCCGCCCATTTTCTCCTTGAAAATAAAACGAGCCATCCAAATACGAGCCATCGGTTAAAACATTGCTTAATGAAGCAACAGGAGTTGAAGGTGTGGGTGCAGCATTTGCTGCTGAACTTGCTAAGGCGATAAAGCCGAAAACAGCAAGATTTAGAATTTTTTTATTTAAAGTTTTCATAATTAAAATGTCCTTCCGAGAATTTTTTTTGAAAATTTTGCAGCCCAGCCATCTTTAAATATCAAAAGAGCCGCAGCTTCCCGTCCCTATCTCACGATAGGTTTGCCTATATCATCCTTGATTTGAATTTTATCAACAGAAAAATTCAATAATTAAGCGTTAATAGATTTAAAAGCAGCTAAATCTTGTCCATTCTTTCGAATATACCTTATCTTTATTTCCTACTACTTTCATCACCTATTTGAGGTATTTTAAAAGATAAATCTCTGATTTTCTTCAAATTGTATAGCCTATTTTTCAAGTGTGTAGATTATTTGTATTGATACGAAAATAGCAATTAAGCTTACGTTACAGAACTATCTTTAGTACACTTAAGAAAATTGCAACAAAAGGAAGAATTCACCATGACTTACTGTATCGCGGTATCACTCAAAGACGGCTTAGTTTTAACCTCCGATTCCAGAACCAATGCTGGCATCGACAACGTTAGCATTTACAGCAAAATGTATGCTTTCACCACTGCTGAAGATAGGAAAATTGTCTTATTAAGCGCGGGAAATTTAGCCACCACGCAAGCTGTGATTGACCAATTACGCCGCGATCGCAAAGACAAAGCGGAGGTGAATCTTGATTCTGTACGCTATTTATCGGAGGCGGCTGAATATTTAGGGCGAGTGAGCGTCGCCAAACAGCATCGCCATAAAGAAAGCGGACAAAACAGTTTTAATCCAACCGCCACGTTTATTTTGGCAGGACAAATCGGCGCAGAACCGCACGGCGCGTATCTTATTTATCCTGAAGGCAACTGCATCACCACTTCCACGCAAACGCCTTATTTGCAAATTGGAGAAAATAAATACGGCAAACCGGTTCTTGATCGTTTTTTAAGAATTGATACGCCGTTGCCAGAGGCTGGACGTTGTTGTTTGATTTCTATGGATTCCACCATGCGCAGCAATGCCAGTGTGGGTGCGCCAGTGGAATTGTCGATTTATCACAAAGACAGTTTAAGTTTTGATGAATATTATTGTTTTCAAGAAGATAACGAATATTTGATTAGTTTGCGCCGGATGTGGCATGAAAAATTGAAAGAGATTTTTGTGGGTTTGCCGCAGTTTAGTAAAGAAGATTCGCGCCCGCTGCCGAATAGTTTATAAATTATTGTAAAGTTACATCGTCAAATTGGTTTAAGCGCGTAGCTCCGATTGGCGATAACTTAGCGATAAAAGTTAAAATTTTTCAAGACGACCAATCGTCTTAGAGGGTTGAATGCTTGCCAAACCTGTCAGGTCTTTAAGACCTGACAGGTTTTTTTTTAACTCTTGATTGAATTTCCTATTTCAAATTTGTGAAATTTTTAAAAACGACCAGTCGTCTTGAATTTTTTTCGCTGTAACACAAAGATTTAAAACAGCTCTAATCGTCTGCTGTCACGACTGGCAGTCCTCAAAGGCATAGGTATCTACACATCTTTAGTTTAAAAAGTGTTTATATATCAATTGGATATTGAAATATGTAGGTTGGGTTAGCTGCTTTTTTCGTCAGAAAAAAGAGCGTAACCCAACAAAGTGCGTCTATTTTAATGCTGAATGTTGGGTTACGCTTATCTCGCCTCGCTCGATAACGCTAACCCAACCTACAAAAAACTCTTTATTATCAATGGTTTTGTTATAAAAACCATCAAACTATTTTGTGTAGATACCGATGCCTCAAAGGACTGCCAGTCGTCATTGCTTATTCAGCATCTGCATTATTTTTTGATAGCTCCAACGCGGCTTGATACAACACTTTTTTCTGCCCGCCCGTGATTTCAACTGCCAATGCCACCGCAGTTTTCAGCGAACATTCTTTCAGCAAAATTTCTAATAATCGCTTTTCTTCATCGCTAATCGCAGACGGTTTTTTATCAATCGTCGCGCCATCGACAATCACCACAAACTCACCGCGCCGCATATTGCTGTCATCACGAATCAACGCCAACAGATTTTCCAAGCTGTCTTTAACAATGGTTTCATGCAGCTTGGTCATTTCCCGCGCGACCACAACTTGCCGGTCAAGCGGCAACACTTCTGCCATATCTTCAAAGGTTGCCAAAATTCGGTGGCAAGACTCGTAAAAAACCCACGTCGATTCCCAATTGAGTCTTTCTGTGAAAAAACTTTTGCGGGCAGATGAGGTACGCGGTAAAAAACCTTCAAAACAAAAGCGCGTGACAGGTAATCCAGAAGCCGATAACGCCGCAATCACCGCACACGCGCCGGGAATGGGATGCACCACAATTCCTGTTTCTTTCGCCAATTTCACCAACGGCATTCCCGGATCGCTTAACAGCGGCGTTCCCGCATCAGAAACCAGCGCGATAGATAACCCTTGTTTAAGTTTTTCCACCAATTCGGGCGCGGATTTTTCTTCATTATGCTGATGCAATGAAATCAGTTTATTCACAATCCCATAATGCTGAAGTAACATGCTGACATGGCGCGTATCTTCCGCAGCAATCAAATCAACCTGCTGCAAAACCGCAATCGCGCGATGGCTAAAATCGGCTAAATTACCTATTGGCGTTGCAACAACGTATAATTTACCGTAGTTTTCAAGCATTTGATTTTCTCATTTAACAATTATTCCAAGGTACGACCATCATTATGACTCGCCGCTATTTAATTTTATTAGTGTTAGGTTTACATACACTTTCTGGCTGTTCGGTACTTCCGCAATCTGCACAAAATCCTGAGATGATTCGCGCAGAAACGCTGATTCAAAATGGTCAAAATAAAGAAGCTGCTGCCATTTATCAACAATTGGCAGAAATCAGTTCATCGCAACAAAATCAATATCGCCTGCTGGCAGCGGATGCTTTTATTAGAAACAATGATATTAAGCAAGCGACATCGTATTTGGGCTTAATCAATGCCAACGAGTTAAACGAAGCAGATTTTAATCATTTAAATCTGTTGCAAGCGCAAATTGAATTAAGTCAAGGCAATGCAGAAATTGCTTTAGCACAGTTTAAAGCCGTGCAAACAGAGCAACTGAGCAATCAGAGCAAAATAGCTTACTATCAATCGCTGGCTTTTGCTTATTCTTTAACAGGCGATGCCATGCAAAGTGTGCAAACTTTGCTGAATGCGGATGCGTTGATTAGCAATACGAAAATGCGTGGCAAATTGTATGAGCAAATTTTAACCACCCTAACAGGCTTGCCTCAAGAAACCTTGCAAAATAAACAACCGGCTGGCAATAAGTTGGTCAGTGGCTGGATGGCGTTGGCAAATGTTTTAAAATCAGGACAAGAAAATCTGAGTGAAAACTTGCTCGATTGGCGCAAAACATTTCCTGCACATCCCGCGAACTCTGCTTTTTTAACCGATTATGTGAAACATCATAAAAACGATTTTAAACAAACTGAATTGATTGCTGTGTTTTTGCCAAAGTCTGGAGCTTATGCAGCCGCAGCTGCGGTGATTCGAGACGGTTTTATGGAAGCGTATCAGTTAGCGAAAAAAAATGGCGCAACGCAAAACGATGTGCATTTTTATGATACGGAAAAAACCAGTCCTGCGGAGTTGTATCAACGCGCGATTAAAGACGGCGCGAAATGGGTGGTCGGGCCGCTGGATAAAAAAGACATCAAAACTTTGCTGGCGACCGCGCAATTGACTATTCCAGTTTTGGCATTGAATCATGTGGAAGGTTTAAGCAATCCTAAATTGTATCAATTTGCCTTAAGCCCGATTGACGATGCCGGACAAGTTGCGGTGAAAGCACATCACGATGGTCATCAAGCGGCCATGTTTTTAGTGCCAAAAAGTGAGCAAGGAAAACGTTTTTCAACGTATTTTACGGAAAGCTGGCAAAAAATGGGCGGCAAAACGGTTGCTGTGCAAGCTTACAATGACAGCAAAACGGATTTTTCCAAATTCACGCAACAATTGATTGCAGCGGATGATGCGGATGCAAAAGTAGACGCGCTGATTTTGAATGTTTACGCAAAACCCGCACGGTTTTTATATCCACAATTACGCAAAAATAGCAGCACAGCCAACGTGCCTGTTTATGCCACTTGGCAGGTTTTTTTAGGTGATGCCGATGCCGCGCGTGATAAAAAATTGAACGGTGTCACATTTTGCGATGTTCCTTGGTTGTTTAATCAATCGTATTCAGGTGACTTAAGCAAAGTGGCGTTACGTCATAGCTGGCAAGGGATACCGCCTAGTTATTTGCGTTTATTGCCCATGGGAATTGACGCGTATCAATTGCTTGAACATTTAGCCGCGTTAAAAACGCAACCTTTTAACGGCGCAACTGGGCGTTTAAAACTCGATAGCGATAATCGCGTGACTCGTGAATTAGTCTGTGCAAAATTTACGGATGGCGTGCCTAAACCGATTGGTTTTGCCAGTGAAAATTCTGCGCCTGAAGCAGATGTGGTGCTTAAAGCATCCGATGCTGCAAAAGTGGATATTGAAAAAAACAAAGCAAAAGCCTCTGAAATTGGCGAGGCGCAAAACTCAGCTCCTGCTGCAAATGGCTCTGCTCAATAACACTGCACCACATTTGCAGCGCGGTGCAGATGCCGAACAGCAAGCGTATGAGTATTTAATTGCGCAAGGCTTAAGCCCTGTTTGCAGAAATTTTCGTTGTAAACAGGGCGAGCTGGATTTAGTGATGCTAGATCAAGAAACGCTGGTGATTGTGGAAGTGCGATTTCGCAAATCCAATCGCTTTGGCGGCGCAGTGGAAAGTGTGACGGCGGCAAAAAGAGCCAAAATTGTTGCCGCCACGCAATATTATTTAAGCGAACATGCGGTTGATAACACGGTGCGCTTTGATGTGGTGGCAATTTCAGCTGGCAGCGGCTTAAATTGGATACCAAATGCGTTTCAAACTTAATGATTATCTGCGCGTAAAACAACACGATTATTTTTTATAGATTTTTAGGAGGTAAAACATGGATTCTGAAGCCACTGACGCAACAAAAAATGATATTTCTGACCCTGCCATTCCCAATTTTGATGTGTTTGCAGGAGGCGTTGCAACAGGAGTAGTTGTGACTGTGATTGTGGAAACCGGAAAAGGCGCGGTAACTTGGCTGGCAAAAAACCCATTTTTTGTGTTAGGAGCAGGGATTGCCAGCGGCTATTTTGCACATAAGTATCGTAAAGAAATTATTTTGTCTTCCAATAAAGTGGCAGAAAAAAGCAAAGATTTTGTATTGCGGCAGAAAAAGGGTTTTTCTGCATTGTTGTCTGAAGCGGAAGAAGAATAGTTTTTGATGATAAAACGACTTCCATTCATCAAAAGCATAGATGTCTACACAAGAAAGCTTGATAGTTTTATAACAAAATCATTGATAATAAAGAGTTTTTGTAGGTTGGGTTAGCATTATTGAGCGAAGCGA
>CAKZJE010000113.1 GCA_936941155.1 uncultured Methylomonas sp.
GTTCATGTGTGAGTGGTGCTTTCTACTTATGTTGTTATTATAACTTGTTGAAGAAGGATACTTTCACAGTCTCTAAATAGTCTGAAGATAGATGAATTAATCTAGCGGGTCATCGCATTGTGTTTTGGCGATTGTCTGTATTTACTCATAAAGACTAGCTAAAGGTTGGGCAACATAGATAAATTATCCTGAGCTTTTCACTTAAAATTATCGGCTCTATCACTAATCGCTATATAATGACGCAAAACAAAAACAATTTTTTATCAATTTGAGCGGCGCGAACAATTATAATTCAAAGCGGTTTAAATGATTCTATAGCAACAATAAAAACAATGAGTTAAGGTGATGTGATGGCAGAGAAAACAGTAAGTAAACACTTGATAAATCTTGAAAAGCATTTTGCGCTGACTCAGCCAATCCTGCAAAAAGCAGGAAAGGTTTTTCACGAACTAGACCAGATTGAATACGATTTAGGCTTAATTGATGCAGATGAAACAACCGCGCGTAAAAACTCATGGTGGCCGATTGTTAGTTTAATTGGCGGCAATTCACCGACGAAAAATAATTTCTTAAGTCGTTATTTAGGATCTAATTTGCAGTCTCCTGTTGTTCACACCTCTACTCATAAATTTACCGTGTTGCAGCACACGCCGCAAACGACGCAGGTGACTTTGCCCGGAACAGCATTAGATGTGGATTATCGGCTGCCGTTTTATCAAATTAGCGACAAAATAGAACAAAAAATAAAAGGGGAGGGCAGCAAAATCAATGGCTATTTAGAGCTAAAAACCCTGCATAGTGAAAAACTGAAAGGCAAATTATTCATTGATACGCCGATTTTCACCACAACTTATCATAGTCCTGCACAAATGCTATTAACTCAGCATGTGTTGGATATTTCCGATTTGATTTTTGTTTTTACCGACCTGTTTGAATCGGAAGAACCGGTGAGCGATGAGCTGATTCAAAGCATTAAGAGTCATCAAGATTCCAATAAATTTATCTACATCATCGACCGCTCAGATATGAGCCTAGATGCTACTAAAACCAACGAAGTGATTAATGCTTGGCAAAAAAAATTAGCACAGTTGGGATTAGATACGGGGGAATTTATTGTATTGTCTGAAGTGGATAATAATCTGGATTTTAGCGGGATTGCCGCCGTAGAACAACGTTTGGCGAATGTAGAAAATGACCGTTCTTATCGGATTTTACATGCGTTAGACAGAAATATTCGTGATATTAATGATGTGGTTATGCCAGTTGTACAAGCATCATTAGTGCAATGGAAGGATAGAGCTAATATGACCACGCTGATCGTATTAGGCTTTATTGTTTCTTTAATTTTGTTTGCAGAAATTTCAATGGGGGTGCTTGATTTATTATTTGATCCTATTTTTGGGCCATTATTTATTTTGTTAGTTGCAGCAATTATTATTCCTGTGCATGTTTTTAACAGTAAAATTCATGCAAAATTTATTATAAAACAACTCAATAAACAGCAAAAAGAAAGTAATTTAACTGAAAATGTAGGCGGGTTGTTTGAAAAAAGCCTGTCGTTTTGGCGGGTGTTATTGCCCATTACAGAGCCTGTAGGCAACAATAGAAAAACACGCGCAAAATTAGCTCAATTAATAGAAAAAAATAAAGAGCTAATTCAATCATTAAATGACGGCTTCAGTCATGTTGATGACGAAGAGTCTGTATTTTATTCCAAACTTTAAAGTCTTTTTATCCTCCTTTTAAAGATACTTTAACTTTTAATTTACCCTAACTTATGTGTAGGTGTGTATGGAACTATTAAAACTCTATCTCCCACTGTGCTGGTTTAAAAATCACCCATTACAATTACCTAGCTCAGTTCCTTTTTTTAAAGCAAACGTTATATTTTATTTTACCGTTGAGTTTTTTACGCAAGCCAATATGATTCCGCCCTCGGAAGCGTTTTTTGAAGTGATTATGGATACTTCATTAACTCTGCTATTTATCTTTGCAGTGTTAGGGCTTAATCGCTCAACACATAATTATATGCAAGTCGCTTGTGCGGTGTTGGTTTGTGAAAATGTGATGTCTGTATTTGGCGTTCCTATTATCGTTTGGCTGGTATTTTCGCATCATTGGTTGGCGTATACCCTGCTAGCGGCATTGATGATTTGGGATTACGCGTTGATTACTTATCTGATGCGCAAAGTGCTGGCGGTTGATATGATTGCAGGCGTGATAGTTGCGTTTCTGTATTTTGCTACCACTTACGGCATTGCTTATTCTTTAACATTAGCTTTTTAGTTTTCTTCTCGTAAGGAATGAGCACGAAACAACTTATGCAAGTTTATTTTATGTAGGTGCGGATTTATCCGCACTGTGCGAATGAATTCGCACCTACAGTTGTCGAGCTTATTTCATGCACGTTCCTAAGTCGTCGAACAAAAGTTTTATCGTCCAAACCTTCCAGGTCTTTAAGACCTGGAAGGTTTTTATACTTGAGAATTTATGTTCAATGGCTTATTTAAGACTTTTCAGGGATAAAAACTAAAAAGTCTTAAACGTTGTTTTCCCATCTCACAAACGTTTTTTGTTATCTCTTGCTTATTTTGAAGCTACAAGCTTTTTTCAGATTTATCAAATAATTAGACTTCTGATTTTATTATTTATGGACACGTTAGCTACACCACAACTCATTGACCGCTTTGGCAGAAAAGTCGATTATTTAAGAATTTCGATTACGGATCGCTGTGATTTTCGCTGTGTTTATTGCATGGCAGAAGAAATGACGTTTTTGTCGCGTGCCCAAGTTTTGACTTTGGAAGAAATTTACACAATTGCAGAAGCTTTTGCAGAACTTGGTGTGAAAAAAATTCGTATCACAGGGGGTGAGCCGTTAGTTAGAAAAGGAGCGATAGAGTTATTAGAAAAAATTGGCAAAATTTCAACATTGAAAGAGCTGGTTTTAACTACTAATGGCTCTAAGCTGACACAAATGTCTCAGAGTTTAAAACAAGCGAATGTAAAACGCCTGAATATTAGTTTGGACACACTCGATGCCGATAAATTTAAAGCAATTACGCGCACCGGCGATTTGGCGCAAGTGTTAGCGGGCATTGACGCTGCTAAAGCAGAAAAATTTGAACGAATAAAAATTAATGCGGTGATTTTAAAAAATCGTAACCACGCGGAAGTCTGTGATTTGGTGCAATTTGCAATTGATAAAGAAATTGATATTAGCTTTATTGAAGAAATGCCACTCGGTGTGGTTGCAGGACACAATCGAGCCGAAGCTTATTATTCCAGTGCTTTAATAAAAGCGGATTTGGAACAACGCTTTGCTTTATTGGCAAGCATTACTAAAACTGGAGGCCCTTCAGAATATTTTAATGTGATTGGCACACAAACACGGGTAGGTTTTATTTCGCCTCACAGTGCCAATTTTTGCGGAACATGTAATAGAGTGCGATTAACGGTGGAAGGACGCTTGCTGTTGTGTTTGGGCAATGAACATTCAGTGGATTTAAAACAGGTCATTCGTGCAAATCCCGGTGATATGGCGTATTTGAAACAAGTTATTATTAATTCAATGCAGATTAAACCAGAAAAACATGAGTTTAATTTAAACGAACAGCCGGTTATTTTGCGCTATATGAATGCCACAGGCGGCTAAGTTGTTGTTAGGAGTTTAAAAATGAGCGGCAAATCTATTTTAATTATTGACGATGATGAAATTTCATTATTGATATTACAAAATGCTTTAGAAATAGAGGGTTACAAAGTGACTATCACCACCGATAGTCTTGCTGCGACTGAGCTTTTTACTCAGACTCGACCGGATGTGGTGGTGCTTGATGTGTATATGCCAGAAAAAGATGGATTTGAGCTGATTAAAGAAATAAGAGCGGTGAGCACAGATGTTTTTATCATTGCAATTTCTGCGAATGATTTATCTTTGCGGGCGATTAAAGCACTTGGAGCGAATGTGGCATTACCGAAAGACAACATGCCAGATGCAGTGATTGATTGTCTGCATGAGGCAGAGATTTCAGTTGTAAATTAAATGACAGAATGCAAAGAGTCGTGTAAGTTTTATAATACACAGATGAACAGTGTGTTCATTAAGATATTAATGGAGAATCAGAGATTATGATTTCAAAAAGTAATCAAATTATTGCCGATGCACGGCGTGATAAAGAAGAACGTGAAAAAGGTTATCGGGAACGATCGCTGAAATTATACCCTTGGGTTTGTGGTCGCTGTGCGCGTGAGTTTGACCATAAAAATGTCCGCGAACTAACCGTTCACCACAAAGATCACAATCACGATAATAATCCTAATGATGGTAGTAATTGGGAGTTGTTATGTATTTATTGCCATGATAATGAGCATTCACGCTATGAAGAACAAATGCGTTATGGCAGCAGCACGTCAGCAAGTAAAGAAAATCATGCGACAGCAGGACACAATCCGTTTGCTAATTTGAAATCGTTGCTTGATAGTAAAAAAGGCAATTAAGGGTTATAAAAAACCTTTCAGGTCTGAGAGACCTGAAAGGTTTAGACGATAAAACCTTTGTTTAACGACTTATTCAATCACCGTCATGCCGCCCATATAAGCTTGCAAAGCTTGCGGAATATGAATTCGCCCTTGTTCATCTTGATAATTTTCCATTACCGCGATTAAAGTTCGCCCTGCTGCAAGTCCTGAACCATTTAAAGTATGCACTAATTCTGGTTTTCCAGACTCAGGATTCCGCCAACGCGCTTGCAAACGCCGTGCTTGAAAATCTTTAAAATTGCTGCATGAAGAAATTTCCCGATATTTGCCTTGTCCGGGCAGCCACACTTCTAAATCATAGGTTTTAGCAGATGAAAATCCGGTGTCGCCAGCACACAGTAGCATTCTGCGGTATGGCAGATTTAGTTTTTCTAAAATCACTTCTGCATGACGTGTTAATTCTTCATGCGCCTGCATAGAGGTTTCAGGGCTGACAATTTGCACCAATTCCACTTTTTCAAATTGATGCTGACGAATCATGCCGCGCACGTCACGCCCGTAAGCACCGGCTTCACTCCGAAAACACGGTGAATGACAAACGTATTTTAAGGGCAATTCTTTTGCGTCAATAATCACATCCCGCACAATATTGGTGACGGGTACTTCTGCTGTGGGAATTAAATATAACGCAGGGTCTTCAGAGGCTTTGAAGAGGTCAGCTTCAAATTTAGGCAATTGCCCTGTACCACGCAAACTGGCGGCGTTGGCTAAAAAGGGTGTGTAAGTTTCACTATAGTCATGTTCGTCGGTATGCGTGTCGAGCATTAATTGAATAATTGCACGTTGCAAGCGGGCGAGTTTGCCTGTTAAGACCACAAAACGCGCACTGGCGATTTTTGCACCGAGTTCAAAATTCATTCCGCCGAGTTTTTCGCCTAAATCAACATGATCTTTCGGTGTAAAAGTGAAGTTAGGCACATCTCCCCAACGACTGATTTCGATATTTTGCTCTTCACTTTTGCCGTCTGGCACTGAAATATCGAGAATATTTGGAATTCCTTCCATTAATGCCGACATTTCTAATAAAACATCCGCTAATTCACCTTCTGCGGCTTTATGTTGTACGCCTAAATCTTCAATTTGTGCGAGTAACGGCTGAATGTCTTCGCCTTTTGCTTTGGCTTGTCCAATTGTTTTTGAACGAGAGTTGCGTTCGCTTTGCAATTGTTGGGTTTTAACTTGAATTTCTTTGCGTTTATTTTCTAAAGCTTGATAAGCAACAGCATCAAAAGCAAAGTGACGACGTGCTAGTTCTTTTGAGACTAAATCAAGGTCGCTTCTAAATAGATGTGGGTCTAACATGAATAATTTCCTGAGAGTTTTTCAATGTGTGAAAGTTTAAAAAAAGTAGTGACTTAGATGTTGCATTACGACTGCCAGTCCTTTAAAGGACTGGCAGTCGTGAAGTGGTTTATTAGGTTCGCGAACGGCGTGGATCGAAGGCATCACTGACGCAATCGGCAAATAAGTTTGCAGCTAAAACCAAACTAAACATAAAGAGGAATGAAGCGGTGAGTGACCACCACACGATAGGTTCGCGCGCCATTTCTAAGCGGGCATTATTAATCATATTGCCCCAGCTGTAAGTAGTGGGGTCAACACCAATATTAATGTAAGACAACACAGCTTCTGCTAATACGAGCGAGCTAAAGTCCAGTACTACTGAAATCAGCACGATGTGCATGACGTTTGGCAGAATATGGCGGTACAAAATCATGGCTCGCTTTACCCCAAGAGCTTGCGCTGCTTGCACATATTCCATTTCGCGCAGCTTTAAAGTTTCAGCGCGTAACGACCGACATAATCCTGTCCAACTGGTTACGCCTAAAATTAAACACAAAAATAGCAAGCGCATATCGGCACGGAGTAAGGGATTTGTGAAGCTATCAGGATGATTTGCTACATAAACCTGCACCATCAAAATAGAAGCTGCAATCAGCAATACGCTAGGGATGGAATTTAAAGTGGTGTAAATGTAGGCAATGATGTCATCAACCCAACCGCGAAAAAATCCTGCCATAATTCCAAACACAATTGCGAGCGGTAACATCACTAAGGTGGTTAAAAAACCAATCACTAAACCAGTGCGAATGCTTTTAATCGCTTGATAAAACACATCTTCGCCAACTTTGTCAGTGCCCATGACGTGATAGTACGATGATAAATAAATCAGGGTATAAGAGCTGGTAAATAATACGAAAGTGAGTAGCAACAGAGCTTTGCCGACTGAATTTAATACGATGGTTTTATCCATAAAACGTGCAGTAGCAAAGCAAACTGCTCCTATTAAGACAAATATCAAACTGCTTTTTGCAAATCCAATGAATGTTTTGAGAGCTATATCTTTTTTATATTCAGATTCAGGATGCTGCAAATGTGCACCACCATACACCAAGCGCGGGTGTGCCCAGTGTTTTGAACCATTGTCACCTAAAATAATTTCTTTGCTGTAAAGATGCGTGGCAAATGGTGCGGAATAGGTTTTTTCACTGTGCGATTTGATAGTATCTGCGCAATAATCCAATACGCTGATAATTTCATGGCTATTACTTTGATTTGATTTAAAGTGCAATGAATCTAATAAGCCGATGCTGATAAAAAACAGTAAAACTAATAGCGACAACATACCGGTTTTATTGCGGACGATTTTTTCTAACGGTCTTTGCCATTGTGGTTTGTGCAGCACATAAAAAAAACTTGCTATGCTGACAAGCACTAACAGGAAAATTAAACTATCCGTCCACAGTATGATCATTATGACAACCTGACACGCGGATCAACTAAAGTATAGGAAATATCAGTTAATAACAATCCAATAATGTATAACACCGAACCTAAAAACACCATGGAGCGCACAATCGCAAAATCCTGACGATTGATAGCATCAATTGTGTAACTGCCTAAGCCCGGAATACTAAAAAAGGATTCTGTTAGTAAGCTACCCATAAATAATAGTGGCAGAATAACGACGATGCCTGTCAAAATCGGCAACATGGCGTTTTTTAAGATGTGTTTAAATAAAACTTGCGTTTCACTTAGCCCTTTAGCGCGAGCTGTGCGCACATAATCTTTTTCGACTTCTTCTAAAAACAAAGTTCTGTACCAGCGCACTCCAGAACCGATGCCAGAAATGACTGCAATCAACACGGGCAAGATTAGAAACTTGATGCCATTAACGCCACTGTCAAAGCCAGAAATAGGCACGAGCAAGAGTATTTTGCTTAGCAAAAATTGTCCGCCGATAATGTAAAATAAACCTGAAATTGACATCAACATGACACACAGCATGATACCTAGATGTTCAAGATAAGTATTACGAAACAGCACAATCATTAGTGCTAAAGAAATATTGACGAATAATCCAATCACTAGCGAGGGCAATGCTACAGCTAAGGAAGGCCACATTCGCTGTTTAATATCCGCGCCGATATTGCGTCCACTGTCGGATATGCCAAAATCAAACACGAATAAATGAACCGATTTTTGATAAAAAATAGTCTCAGCAATCGGGTTGTCGGCTTTTTCATTCCATATTAATGGTAAGTCGTATCCATGTTGTTGTTTCCAAATGTTGATAGCTTGTTGGGTGATATGTTTTTGTCCTAATTGCATTCGCGCCATATCATCGGGACTGTTGACTACAAAAAACAATACAAACGTTAAAATATTAACGCCCATAAGCAACGGAAAGGCATACAAAAAACGGTGGATAATATAATAAATCATTCAAAAAGTTTCCTGTGTGCGTAGCAAATAAGTTTTACGAAGAACCACAACGTTTAATTTTTAACTCAATACTGATTAAATCTTTTAACGCTTGTGGTGCATCAGGATGAAGATTCATGGCAATTTCTGTTAGAGCTCTTAAAGCACCCGGATAGAGAAATACTTTATGCCCTTGTTCGCTTAAACAAGTAAAAACTGCTAATTCTTCCAATAAATAAGTGCACGACCTGTGAATATTTTTTTTATTTTGCACACTATCGGGGTCAGCACAACGCTCTACAAAAGTGTCAGCAAAACTACGCAAACAGCGTGCAAAATCAGGGTTATCATTAAATAAGGTTTCTAATGCCGTATAGTGTTTATGATATTCAGTACTGGTTTGTACTTGCGAACAAAGTATCACATTGATATTGCAGCATTCGGCATAACTTTGAAAAACGGGATTATTAATATCAATCGCTTCTCTGCCTAACCATAAAGCTTTGTCATAAGCATAGCTTTCCTCTACTCCTTTGATGGCTAAAGTATGACGATGAATGCTATCGCCAATTAGCACAATGCAGGATTTAAAGTTTCGGCTTGCCCACTCAATCATGCCCACTAATTTTGCAGTAACAAAATTTTTGTTTTCTAAACTAAGCCCTAAAATGCAACTATCATAGGTATTAAGCGTTTGTTTTTTATTGGCAGGGACAACATTATAAATTTCAGAACGATAGCGCGGTGTAGTATCTGCATTAATATACAATTGCGGTTTAGCAACATGAAAAAAATCTTTCATTTTCATGCGAATCCGATAAGCACGAGTCCCAGAATAAAAAGTGACTTCCTGCATTTTTTTTAATTCGGTCGTGCAATACATAGGCATGTTATATAAACAACCTAGCGGTGGCAAAGTTCCCGCTTCGTAGTGAGGAAACAAGAGTTTCATTTCTCTTTTGCCAATAAAAGAAATGTTTGTGTTATTGAGTTCTTTTTGTAAAGACTCTAAAGAAATTTTGCGAGTTGAAGGAACAACAACCATCACGGTTTCTTGATTATTGATCCTAATTAATACGCTATCCACTAATTCATTGCCAAGATTATAATCACTTGCCGTAATTTCTTCGTCAGAATAAGCTTTAGAGTGCACGATAGAAAGATAACGAATCTGTTCTTGATCGAGTAATCTCCGTATTTTTTGGACTGTGTTTTCCATTATAATGAGGGCTTAAGTAGTTGAACTAAAGTTTGCTGATATTGGGTAAGTAGTTGATAAAAATTGTAGTTTTACAAAGATTTACAAGTAGATTTTTACTTTTATTGTGGAGCTGGCATTTGTCTGTTTTTCTGTAACAAGCGTGTAAAGTCTGCACTAGGAACAGGTTTGCTATAGTAATAGCCTTGGATATAATCACAATTGTTTTCGACTAAAAAATTAAGTTGTTCTTTAGTTTCAACGCCTTCTGCAACCACCTTTAAATTTAACGCTTGCGCTAGCATAATAATCACTTTCACAATGGCGTTGTCTTGTACATCATAAGGTAATCCAGTCACAAAAGACCTATCAATTTTTAAGATATCGACAGGCAATAGTTTAATATAGGCTAAGGAAGAATAACCAGTGCCAAAATCATCAATGGATAATTTGATGCCTAAAGCATGTAAGTCATGTAGGGTTTTGGTCGCATTTTCCAAATCATCCATTAAAATACTTTCTGTGATTTCTAATTCTAAAAAATCAGTATTGTGGTTGAATTTTGCTAAAGTGCGCTCTACTTTTTGGCATAAATCGTAATCTTTAAATTGCTTAACTGATAAATTGAGAGCTAACGAAATATCACCTATGCCCATCAATCGCCATCTGTCATATTGATTGCAAATTTCTTGTAAAGCCCATTCACCGACTGGCACGATTAGCCCTGTATCTTCAAGGACTGAAACAAAGTCAGTTGGAGAGACTAAGCCTTTTTCGGGGTGTTGCCAGCGAATTAAAGCCTCTGCACCGGTAATTTTTCCAGTTATAGTCGATACTTTAGGTTGATAATAAAGCAAAAATTCTTGTTTTTCTAAAGCACGCCTTAAGTGACTTTCTAAACTGAGGCGGTTTTTAACTTTTTCAGTCATTTCAGAGGAATAAAACTGATAAGAGTTACCTCCGCTTGCTTTAGCTCGGTGCATTGCTGTTTGTGCGTCTTTAAACAATTCATCAACGCTACGATTATCGAGCGGACAAAGCGTAATGCCTATGCTAAGTCCTACAACAAGATCTTGTTCTTGGATAATAAAGTGCGAGCCAAAATGATTAATTATTTCTTGTGCTAAGAGTGCAGCTATATCTTCATGAGAAATATTAACGCGCACAAAAGCAAATTCATCACCGCCTAAACGGGCTAAAATATCACCTTCAATCGGATAGCATTGTAGTCGATTAGCAACCGCTTTTAATAAATCGTTTCCGGCATCATGCCCCATGCTTTCATTGATTAGCTTAAAGCGATCCAATCCTAAACAAAATAAAGCGCAAGTTTGTCGATTTTGCTTAGCAACATTGAGTAAATGATCACATTGCTTGACAAACATGCTGCGATTGGGCAATTCAGTTAAAAAATCATAATTCATTAACTGCACAATTTTTTGTTCGGCTTCTCTTAACGCAGTAATATTTTGCGTTGTACCTACCATGCGGATAGGCGTGTGGTTTTCATCAAATATCACTTCGCCACGTTCGTGTAAGATGCCCGTTTTGCCATTATTTAAAATAACTCTATGTTGTACATCATAAAGTTTTTTAACCATTGCGGCAGAGATTTCATTCAGTGTCATCTCCAAATCATCGGGATGAATGGCTTTGATAAAATACTCATAACTTGCTTTGATTGAGTGTGGTTCGTGCCCTAAAATCCGAAAACATTCATCAGACCAAAATAATTCATTGGTGAGTAAATCTAATTCCCAACTGCCTAAATGTGCAATCCGTTGTGCGTCCGCCAAATTGTTCTCACTTTGGCGCAGGTTCTCTTCTATTTTTTTGTACTCAGTAATATTAACGCTTATTCCACAATAGCCTTTAAAAACAGAATCCTCAAAAACAGGTAAAGCGTTAATATTAAAATTTAATTTTTGTTTTTCTTTATGTTTAAAGGTAATGCAGAAATTTAAAATTTCCTGTTGTTGATTAAATAAATCTAAAAAAGCAGATTTTTCTGATTCCAGTAGAAAGTCAATCAAAGGGGTATTGATGATTTCTGCTAATGTGTAGCCCGATAAATCAGTTATTATTTGGCTGACATTAATCAAACACCCTTGTTCATCTATTTTCCAGAGCCAATTCTTTGAAACGTTTAATAAACTTTCAAAAAATGAATTTTTAAAACCTATTAACGGCTCTTCGCAAATTTTAGGTAGCATAAATGGATTGTTTGTGAAATGGGCTGTTGATTTTGCTGGTTAAATTAAGTGCGAATTAAATTTAAGCGAAGATAGTTATTTTAAAGTAGCTTGTAAGCGGCGACGATAAGCTTGCACAATTGGCATTAAGATGAGTATCAATAGAGCTAATATGACCCATAGCGGCCATAGCACAGCTTTATTCCAAGTCGTTCTTTTATATAAGCGTGCAATAGGGTCGATTCGGGTGTATTTAAGTTGGTTATTCGCCATTAAATTAGGTTTTAAGTTGTGATACCAACTGTGGGACAAATTAAAGTTTTTAGGATGAACCCCAAATGCCCAAGGTGCGTCATGTCTAACTAACTCTTGCATTTGTTGAATAATTTCATAGCGTTTGGGGCTATCATCCATATTGCGCATTTGTTCAAATAAACGGTCAAACTTTGGGTTTTGATAATTCACGCCATTCTCCCCACCGAATTTTACTTTGGCATTGCCGCCATAAAGTAAAAAGAAAAAGTTTTCAGGGTCTGGGTAATCGGCATTCCAGCCCCAGATAAAAAGTTGAGCATTGCCCGTGCGCACTTTTTCCTGAAAACGATTGTAGTCACTGGAGCGAATCACTAAATTAACACCGAGTTTTTCAAGTTGTTTTCGATACCAGTTCATCAAAGATCGGTTGTCAATCCCAGCTCCGGCTGTGTCAAAGTATAAAGTTAAGGCTTCATTTGTTTTAGGATCTATACCGTTAGTATAACCTGCTTCGGCAAGCAATTGCCGAGCCTCTTGAATTGATTTGCGTTGATTTTTGCCATTATAAACATAGTGATTGATGTTGCTGTTGCTATCTCCTGCACCGTAAATGCCGGGCGGAAGAACTCCTTGTGCTGCAATGGCGCGTCCGTTTAAAAAAATGGAAATATATTCTTCGTAATCAATTGCAATTGAAATGGCGAGACGTAGTTTGCGTGCTGATTCACTATTGCCACCTACCACACTATCTAGCATGTTAAAGCCTAGATATTTAATGCTGGCTGTTACAGAAGTTTCTAGTTGAATGCCTTTTTTCTGCATGGATGGAGTTAAAAAAGCTCCACCCGTTCCTGAAATTTGCACGGCCTGATCGAAACTATCAGAGACTATGATGGATGTGTCGTAATAGCCTTGTAAAAATTTATTCCAATAAGGTATGGATTCTTTTTCTAGGCTGTAAACTTCTTGGTCGATGAAAGGTAGTTTTTTGCCAGCATCTTTCAATAAACCTTGTTTTTTATCATCGACATCGCCTTCTTGCGGATAGTATTCCTGATGAAAATTAGGATTTCTCTTTAATACCATCCGTTTATTTGGATTGTTTTCTGCCAATAAATACGCGCCAGTGCCAATGGGAAACCAGTCTAAGGTAATGTTTTTGTCGCTAAAACTAGGTTGTGAATAAAACGCATCCGCTTCCCAAGGCATAGGTGCGAAAAAAAGCATGGCTAGCCAGTATTTAAACTGTGGATATTTGCCTTTAATTCTAATGCGATATTGATAGCGGCTCACTGCTGTGACTCCGCTCATAGAAACATTGTTTAACGAAGTGTTTGGTTGAGTTGCTCGCTGTTTGCCAAACTCATCAAACCCCACAATGTATTGTTTCATAAGTTCTGCGATGGGCGATTGATTTTTTGGATCAGCAAGACGTTTAATTTGATAAACATAATCTTGCGCGATTAACTCCCTCGTACCTGTTTGTGAAAAGTCAGATAGGGTGTTGATGTTAGCTGAATCAGATTTAGTTAAGTGGTGATATAAAAAGTTACCGTTGGAGTTTGTAGCGAGGGCAGGGTGGGGTTGATATTTAATGCCCGGCTTTATATCAATAATATAGTCAGTAAAGGCAATGTCTTTGTCATTAGCATCAACGCCTAACGGTTGCCGTAGTGCATTTAAATATTGCACTGTGGGCATTTTTCTCGCAGTTAATGGCACAAGCTGGTAAGGGCGTTTTAAGTAATGGTATTGAAACGGCGGTTCATAGACTTGAGCGATAAACTTATATTCATCTTCGCTGTAAGCAATGGCAGGGTCTAAATGTTTAGGCTGCTCAGAAAAAGCAGAATACAAAATTGATTGCTCAGTACTGCTCTGAGGATAAGGATTATTCAGTTGTGATATGTTGCAGCCTTTTAGTAAAACAGCGAGCAGAATAAAAATAATTTTCTTAGTCATGCGTAATTTTAATCCCTGACAAAATACTGGACATGAAATAAAGCCTCATAGATACTTGTACACTATTCTATCAATAAAAACACTAGGAGATGATAATGGGTTTTATGCAAGGCAAACGAGTTTTAATTGTAGGCTTAGCCAGCAACCGTTCTATTGCTTATGGAATTGCAAAAGCAATGTACCGCGAAGGGGCTGAATTGGCTTTTACTTTTCAAAATGAAAAACTACAAAGTAGAGTAGAAACAATGGCAGCAGAGTGTGAGTCTAGTATTACACTTGAATTGGATGTAGGCAATGATGAACAAATTAATCATGTTTTTACAGAGTTAGCTAAACATTGGGATGGCTTAGATTGTATTGTACATTCTGTGGCTTTCGCTCCGCGTGAAGCGTTAGATGGTGACTTTGTTAACGCAACTACGCGTGAAAATTTTCAAATTGCTCACGATATTAGTGCTTATAGTTTTGTGGCATTAGCAAAAGCAGGGCGGGCTATGATGGCGGGTCGCAATGGCTCATTATTAACTTTAAGCTATTTAGGTTCAGAAAGAGCAATTCCAAACTATAACGTGATGGGTGTTGCAAAGGCGAGTTTAGAGGCTAACGTGCGATATATGGCGGTGGCTTTAGGTGCTGAAGGCATACGCGTGAATGCAGTATCCGCAGGTCCAATTAAAACTTTGGCAGCCGCTGGGATTAACAATTTTAAATCAATGCTTAGTAAAGCAGCAGATACAGCTCCATTAAAAAGAAATGTCACTATCGAAGAAGTTGGAAATGTAGCGGCATTTTTATGTTCAGATTTAGCTTCTGGTGTGACTGGTGAAGTTACATACGTTGATTGTGGTTACAACATTGCCGGATTAGCAGCCGGTTAAATCCTCTTGGATAGTGTCGTTATTTTTGCGAAAGCTTGTTTGGACATCCCAGTCTCAAGCAAGCGGCAAAAACTTAACGCGACGACCCATTTTTGCCCCTGATTGTCCTCGTCAGTCAGGGCTTTGTACGACACTAAGGTACGCAACTCAGCCACTGCCTTCTCAAATGACTTGACGGCTATCGTAATCGGCTGCACTGCAATCCTCTTATGCTTAACGCATACGGATTACAGTTGTCTCTCTGACACCTACAGGGGGCTATCAGTCCTCGTTGCACTCTAGCGATCGCCATATTTTTTTGTGGCAGACCCCTTCAAAATATCAAGATTGAGCTTTTTTTAAGCTCACGATTGTTTTCAATTTAAAAGTTTGGAGCACGTTCACAGTTCCAAACTTTTTCACTTGCTTTTTACTTTTCAGTTAGTGTGGTTTGTAAGCATAGGCTTACATTTTGCATGTAAGTAATACAGCAACATAATGATATTTCTACTACCCTTTTGGGTGGTGCTTTGTGGGTAGTGCTCATGTATCATCATTTGCAACAATGTTTTTACATTGATTTTTACCAAGCAATAATCGAGATTAAAGATGAAAAATAAATTACATGATGGGTTACTAAATCATAAGTTAGTACTGTCTGGGCTTTTTTTAGTGTTGGTAATACAAAGTAGTTTTGCTAATGCTGAACAGTCTGCTAAAGCAAAAAACAAACAACCTTTAGTCGTTACATTGACTGCGAATAAGGTTGTGAAAGATGCAAGTGGTAAAGAGGTTTTTTCAAAAGCTGATAAAGTTAAACCGGGTGATTTAGTGGAATACCGAGCCAATTATGCAAATGTGAGTCAAGCTGGTTTAAGTGCTGTGGTTGCAACTTTGCCAATTCCTAAAGGAATGGAATACATCGACCGCACTGCCAATCCCGTTGCTGCAAGTGCAACGGTAGATGGCGTTAAATATGAGTCCGTACCACTGAAACGGATAGTAAAAGACAAAGCAGGTAAGCAGGTTACTACACTTGTTCCTGTTACGGAATACCGCGCGTTGCGATGGTCTTTAGGCAATATTCAAGCAGGAAAAGTGATTGCTGTTTCTGCTCGTGTGCATGTTGCAAAATAGTTTTAGGAGTAGTTTTTATGGATAGTTTATTTTTTAATCATGTTTTGATGATTTTTTTAACTCAAGAAGGGGATTTATAATGAAACCTTACGATAACTCCAATTCGATGGGTGAGGTTTCCAAACCTCTACTTCGTCGTGTTGGCTTAGTAACCTTAATGCTAGGGGTTGGGTTGGCAGCATCTATGCCAGCTAACGCGACACCGCCTCCTGCTAATTCTGTCATTGGTAACCAAGCGGTTGCTAATTATAATGATGCCTCTGGTGCTCCACAGACTACTCTGTCTAACTTAGTGGAAACTACGGTACTTCCTGTTGGATCTTTTACGTTAACACCTAATGTTGATAAAAGCATTTTAGCAGGACAAACGGCGTATATGCCACACATTATCACCAACAATGGCAACGTGCCTGATGTGTTTGATTTAACACTCACTGGTGTTTTTAACAATGCTCAATTGCCTGCTTCCATAAAGGTTTATGCGGACAATAATGCTGACGGTATGCCAGATGACTTGAATGCGCCTTTATGTTCGGTGACTCCAGCAGCGACTACCGCAATGACAACGAGTCCTGCAACGTGTAAAACAGCTTCAGTTCCAGGTGGGGGCACAGCTTATAACTTAGTTGTTGCGGTGCAGTCTCGTTCAAACGATGTAGGAAATGTAGCTAAACTTTGGGAGCACTATACCCTGACAGCAACGGCTGAAACCACAGCTATTTATGCGACTGGTGGGGACGTAAAAACAGTAACTGATAAAGTCAGCATTGATACCGGAGCTATTTTTGATTTAACCAAGTCGATTAATATTCCTGGTGGCCCTGCTTCTGCGGCAACGTGTACTGTAGCAAGTCATGCTGGTACAGATTGTAAAGTTGCAAGATACACTCTAACTTACACTAATAGAGGTGGAGCAGTAGGCACTATTCGGATTCAAGATTTGATAGGTTCAGCTGCTGATCCTTATCATACAGATGGAATGGCATATCTGCCAGGAACAGCGAAATGGAGTAATAACGCAGGCTTCTTAAATGATGATGCGATTGCAGCAACGCCTGTAGTTGAGTTCTCAGACAGTAATGGTGCAAGTATTTACTACGAAAAATTAGATACTTCTGCTGTTATTAAAACGCTTAACGAGACTGTGAAAGTATCCTTCTTCAACAAGTTATAATAACAACATAAGTAGAAAGCACCACTCACACATGAACTC
>CAKZJE010000114.1 GCA_936941155.1 uncultured Methylomonas sp.
AAGCCCATAGCAAAGAACAGCTTGATAATATTTATCGGCAGTTGAGTGCGCATCCTTTGGTTTTGGTGGCGTTGTAGGATTTTAAAATGAAAATCAACACTATCGAAATACAAAATTTTAAATGTTTTGCGCATGAAGAGTTTTCTTTTAATCCTAATATGACGGTTTTAATTGGCGATAATGGTGCGGGCAAAACGAGTATTTTAGATGCCTTATCTTTCGTATTGGGTACATTTTTCATCGGTATGAGTGGTGTTCCTAATCGCCCGTTAAAGCCATCTGAAAAAAGACGAATTAGATTCTCGCCAGAAAGTGTTGAGATACAACTCCCCTTTAAAATTAGTGTCGAACATACATTAAATGGAAAAATATATTCATGGTTTAGAGATACCAATAAGATTTCTGGGGGAGCAACTAGCTATATAAATGCTGCTAATTTTATTGAAGCGGCCGGTGAATTAACGAATAGCGCACGCGCTGGAGAAAAAGTTTCTTTACCATTAATTGCTTATTTTGGTACAGAGCGATTATCAGAAAAAATAGAAAAAGTTCCATATACTAAACAATCTTCTCGGCTTGACGGTTATTATAATGCACTAGAATCAACCTCTTTTCAGCGTAGATTTTTAGAGTGGTTTAAAACCTTTGAGGATGCCATCCTAAAATTTAACGCAGATAGAACTCTTTATAACGCTTTCACCGCCACCATCACTAGCATGATTCCAGATTGGAAAAAGATTCACTTCAGTTGGAAAGAAGATGATATGTTAGGACAATTAGATGATGGAGAATGGCAGCCTTTCAGGGAACTAAGTGATGGATATAGAAACACAATCAGAATAGCGGCAGATATTGCTTACCGAGCAATTAAACTAAATCCACATTTAGGCGAAAATGCAGTTAAAGAAACAGAAGGAGTCGTATTAATTGATGAAATAGATATGCACTTGCATCCAAATTGGCAAAAGACTGTGATTTCTGATTTAAAAAGAACGTTTCCTAAGATTCAATTTATTGTTACCACACATTCACCTTTTATTGTGCAATCATTACGCGCTGATGAAATCATTAATTTAGATGGTAATATCGACGGACAACCTTACACGAAAAGCATTGAAGAGATTGCCGAAAATGAGATGCTTGTTAGGGATGTTATTAGAAGTCGAAAGTTTATTGAATTGCAAAAATTAGCGAGTGACTATTTTGACTTAATTGAGCAAGGAAAAACATCCAAAAATGATGATGAAACAAGAAAAATTAAAGAAAAATTAGATGAAATAGAATTGGAGTTTAATGAAGACCCTGTTTATATTGCCTTAATGAAAGCAGAAAGAAAAACAGGATTAAAATAATGCGACCTATTGATAAAAATCTTTATACAAAAAATCAGGCTACTTATAACCCTTATGGAAATGCAAAAGATGATTTGTTTGAGGCTATTGGTGAGTATTGCACTTTTTGCGAAAGGCGTGGTCATTCTTCTGCGTTAGATGTTGAACATATTGAGCATGTTGAGAAGAATAAAAAAAATCCAAAAGAGTTTGAGTGGAATAATTTTTTACTTGCCTGTAAAAATTGCAATTCATGTAAACTCACTAAGGAAATAATCGGTATATTATTGCCCCATAAAGATAATACTTATGAGCTTTTTGATTATTTAGAAAGCGGATTCATTCAATACCACCCTTCTTTGTCTGAAGAAAAGAAAAAACAAGCAGTAGCTCTGATTAATTTGACTCGACTAGATAGAGTTAAGTATCGCAAAGGTTATAACACTACTGTTTATTCTGGTAATGATACGCTATGGTCAGACCGTAAAAAAGCATGGACACTTGCACAACGTTATTTAAAAAAATATCAATTAAATGATTGCGATATAGAAACTATTAAGGATTTAGCTTTAGAAAGTGGATTCTGGTCAATCTGGATGCGGGCTTTTGAAAGTTTCCCTGAAGTTCAAAAAGAATTAATCAATAGTTTCAAAGGAACACGAAAAGAGTTTTTTCAAAACATTTTAAATAGTTAAAAGGGAATGAATAATTCTCCCATCATCCGCAATCTCGGTTTACAAGCCTACCTCCCCATCTGGGAAGCCATGCAAACCTTCACCCAACAACGTGATGCAACAACGCCCGATGAAATTTGGATAGTCGAACATCCACCCGTTTACACGCAAGGCTTAAACGGCAAACCCGAGCACCTTCTCAAAGCCACCGATATTCCCATAGTAAAATCCGATCGTGGCGGACAAATTACTTATCACGCGCCCGGACAACTCGTGGTTTATACCTTGCTAGATTTGAATCGCAGCAAACTCAATATCCGCCAAGTAGTCACTTTATTAGAAAACGCCATGATTAACAGCTTGGCACAATACGGCATTCTCGCAATTGCCAAACCCGAAGCTCCAGGCGTGTATGTAGACGGCAAAAAAATTGGCTCCGTCGGTCTGCGGGTGAAAAAAGGCTGCTGTTATCACGGCTTGAGTTTAAACAACAACATAGATTTAACCCCCTTTAACGCCATCAACACCTGTGGTTTTGCCGGATTAAAAGTCACCTCGCTGGCCGAACAAGGTGTTACTATTCACACTCACGAACTCGCGATTCCTGTCGTTTCCGCCCTTTTAACTGCCCTGACACCATGACAACTAAAGCCCCTTCGCGCTCCACGCCTGAATCTCATCAACGCAATCACGACAAACTCGCCCGCATTCCCATCAAAGTTGAACCGCAAACCGAAGTCTTGCGCAAACCGGATTGGATTCGGATAAAACTTAACGCAAATTCTGAAATCGACCGTTTAAAGCAAACCTTACGCGCCAATAAACTCCATACCGTGTGCGAAGAAGCAGCGTGTCCGAATTTGGGCGAATGTTTTTCGCACGGCACAGCGACGTTTATGATTATGGGCGATTTATGCACGCGCCGCTGTCCGTTTTGTGATGTGGCACATGGCAAACCTTTACCATTAGATGCCAATGAACCGCTGAACTTGGCGCAAACCATTGCGCAAATGAAATTAAAATATGTGGTGATTACCTCAGTCGATCGCGATGATTTGCGTGACGGCGGCGCGGGACATTTTGCTGCGTGTATCAAAGAAATCCGCGCGGTCAGCCCTGCAACGAAAATTGAAGTATTAGTGCCGGATTTTCGTGGGCGAATGCAAAAAGCGATTGCTATTTTAAAAGACCAGCCTTGCAATGTGTTTAACCATAATTTGGAAACCGTGCCACGTTTATACAAACAAGCGCGTCCGGGTGCAGATTATCAAGGCTCATTGGACTTATTAGCCTTGCATCATGCCGAACTGCCAGAAATTCCAACAAAATCAGGCTTGATGTTAGGTTTAGGCGAAACAGAAAAAGAAGTGATTCAAGTTATGCAGGATTTAGTCGCACACGGCTGTTCCATGTTGACATTAGGACAATATTTGCAACCCAGCCGCGACCATTTAGCCGTGCAGGAATATATTCATCCTGAACAGTTTGACCGATATGCAAAAATCGCAAAAGAGTTGGGATTTGCACAAGTTGCCAGTGCGCCGTTAGTACGGTCTTCTTATCATGCTGATTTGCAAGCACAGGGAATGGTTTAACGCGCTATTTCAACAACTTTAATGAAAAAACAAACAGACTGCCACATCTATTTTTTCTTATAAAGTTTAGAATTAATGACTAATATTGATTAGAATGCCCATTCGTTTAAATCAATAACATTAAAAGAAAAAATGGATAAAACCGAAGTAATAATGCTGCTTAGACAAGCTAAAACGGGGCATAAAAAATGGGTAGAAAATGCTATTTCTCTGATTGAAGGATTGCCGCTAGATAAAAACCAAGTCCCTGTGAATGGCACGGAGTGTATGTTTGGACAATGGTATTATGGCGAAGGGCAAGGCTTAAAATCACTAAAAGCCTTTAAAGAAATCGAACAGTACCATGACGGATTGCATAGAATTTATCGAGAAATTTTTATTTTATTATTTGAAGAAGAATCAAAACCTTCTTTATTAACCCGATTATTTGGCATCTCACGCAAAGTGACTGAAGAAAAAAAGCTGGCTGCGCATGAAAAATTACAAGCACTGAAGCTGCAATCCAGAAGTATTATGAAAAAAGTAGATGAATTGGAAGAAGCAATTTTGGAAATGTCTCCAGAACAACTCAGTGCTTTTCTATAAAAATATAATATTTATCAAAAGCTTGCTGATTTTTATAACGAAAAACTTAACAAACTATGAAACAGCAAGCTTTGATAATACTTTTATGCAGCGGTTAGAAATAGAAAAGTAAGTCATTATTCATATCACGGTAAACTTATGCAATCCCAGCAAGAATTATGGCGACGGTATTTTCCGCAGTTTATCGCAAGCCACGAAGCAGCAATGAAAAGCCTGATGGCATCTGCTGTGCTCATGCGCATTCCTGCTGGAAAACAAGTTTTTTACCCCGGTTGCTCGTGTGAAAATTATTTGTTGATGCTGGAAGGGCAAATAAAAACCCAGCTTATTTCAGAATCGGGACGCGAAATTTTGCTGTACCACGTTTGTTCGGGCGATTCTTGCGTTTTGACCACCTCCTGTTTGCTCGGTGGCAATTGTTATCCCGCTGAAGGGATTACTGAAACTGACGTATTAGCGTTTTCGATTTCTGCAATTGCATTTCATCGTTGCTTGGAACTATCTGCTTTTTTTCGCGAATTTGTGTTTAAAAATTTTGCTGATCGTTTAGCTGCGGTGATTTCCAGAATGGAAGCGGTGGTGTTTGGCGCAATTGATGTGCGGTTGAGTAAATTGCTGTTGTCCTATAATCAAACAACGCTGAACATCACGCACCACGAGCTGGCCGCAGAATTGGGGACAGCTCGTGAGGTGGTTTCAAGGCATTTAAAATACTTTGAAAAACAAGGTTGGTTGCAGTTAAATCGTGGCGTGATAGAAATTTCCAATCCTCGCGCGTTGAAACAATTATCCGTTTAAATTTTTACGCTTCGTCAGAATCCGTCTGCTGATTTTCTTTATCTTCACGATTTTCATTGCCGATTAAGCTTAAAAAAGTAAAGCCAATTACAAATCCTGTTACCGCAGCCATCAACAATGGCATAGCAAAAGGAATATCGTGCGGGTCTTTCATATTCATTCCTAACACGGCTGAAAAAATACTTAATACAAAATCTAACATGCTGTTCTCCTGATGAAACGTGCGAATGTCATTAAACAGCTTTTAAGGAATAAATGCTTTTAATGCCCACGTCTATGCTAGAAGATTGAAGCGTATTTCTCAGTGATTAAGTCACCGTGCTTGTAAAAATATACGGTATTTTTGCAATTATTCTCGATTCATTAACGCTTGATTTAATGCCGAAAACACTTGGGCTACATAGTCTTTGTCTTTATTTGTGAACGCTAACACCTCACCTTTCTTGGTATTCAGAATGATTGAATACGTTGGTTTTGTGTTTTTCCACAAAATCGCCGAAATTGCTAACAGGATAAGCCCTACGAAAAAAAACAGTTCATCCATAAACAAACATAAAGAGCCGATGATTGCTGTATTGCCTGAAAGTCTTGCGCTTGGCGGTGTTTCTGTTGTTTTGATGCTAGTAATTGTGTTCATCGCAAAAGTTTGCTTTTCCACGATAAATTGATTTTGAGTGATGGTGACTGTTCCATTTTCAAATAAAATTTGCTCTTCCATTTTTCAACCTCGTTTATGATTTTGCCTCAGAGGTCTGCAAGTATATCTTAATTGGCAAGGGTAATGAGAAAAGGTGTAAGAGAAAGTGTTTTTAGACTTTGATGAGTTTTAAAATGCTATATAAAAAACTTTTTTTGTGGAGTTTGATATTTAACTCGATTGCAGGGATTTAGTAGAAAGATTTACAAAATATTGTTAAATTTCACCTGTTATTTCAGTCAGCCTTTTAATTCCACTCACTAAAATATTAAAACTATGGGAATAATTAGAGCCGTCTATTCTAAGGTAAGGAGCAATCAGGCGCGAACCAGCAATTTTTTGATACTTTCTTTGTGTCAAATTGTATAGCTCTTCAGAAGGATTGGAGAGTGCATCTGGAGATCGGTACTTTTTTTCCTTTTGCCTTTTTTCTAGGTTATTCATTTCAAGTCCCTGCTCAACTGCTTTGAGATCGCCTAAATAAAAACTCTCCAGTTCAGTACAGGCAATCCGAATTAACGTGACATCTTGCTTACCACTGGCAATGACTTTTTCGGCTAACCGTTGTTTTATGATGCCACAATCTCCCGCATCTTTATCACGCATCACCAAAAAAGCAGAATTAGGCTGTTGCCAGCCTTTTAATCTTCGCTCCAATTGTTTTTCTAAATCCTGTTTTCCTTCAAACACAATATATTTCACA
The DNA here is from genome assembly GCA_936941155.1 of uncultured Methylomonas sp. Lineage (GTDB taxonomy): Bacteria > Pseudomonadota > Gammaproteobacteria > Methylococcales > Methylomonadaceae > CAIQWF01. Next base: position 6,384 of record CAKZJE010000114.1, read on the forward strand.
TTAATATCTTCAGGGAGTATTTTAGGCAAAATACCTTTCAGCATTTCTGCTGCGGATGGCTCTTCGAGTAAAAACACCAAGTAGCTCATTCGGGATCAACTCCATCAAAAAAACCTTGTTTCCATAAATAGCCCATTTGATCTCCTTCCTGCATATAGGCTGTAATTTGAGTATCTTCTGAAGCGCGTTTTATCTGCGTATAACCATTTTCTTTTACCAACCAGAACACCTCTGTCAATTCTGTGGCATTTAAAAAATCGGGTGAATGCGTTGAAGCAAAAACTTGTCCTCCTCGCTCAGAATAAGCTCTAAACTCTTCTGCAAGTTCCCATAACAGTTTTGGATAAAGTTGGTTTTCTGGTTCTTCAACACACAGTAAAGGATGGGGATTAGGATCATAAAGCAACGTGAGATACGCCAGCATTTTGATAGTGCCGTCTGAAACATAACGTGCTAAAAACGGGTCTTCAAACGCACCGTCCTGAAATTTAAGCAACACTCGGCCTTCCTCAGTCGTTTTCGCCTCAATTTGAGTAATCCCAGGGATTCTATGTTTTAGAGCATGAATGATTTTATTAAAGAGATCATTGTGGCAACTATAAAGATATTGAATTACTAGCGATAAATTTTCACCTTCGCGGGAAAGATGTTCTGCATAGCCTGCTTCTTGTTCGGGTCGTGCCTTGCTGATATGAAAGTCTGAAACATGCCAGTTTTCAATTAAATTACCTAACGCGACCACAGCAGGAAAACGTTCAAATTGCGCTAAACCTTTCACTGCCAAAATATCGGGGGATTTAAGCGATTGTTCTTCGCGTTTTAAATCGTTAATATCTCGAACCGATTCCAATTCGTTGACAACAGCAACGCCTTTGCCTTCAGAAAAGTCTAAAAAATGCCAAGGCTGTCCGCCGCTGCCACGCCGATATTTTAAAATTTCTCGTTCTACAAAGGCTCTGCCATTGCGTTCATTAATTTGTAGATAATAAGTGACTAAGGGACTGTCAGTTTTTTCCCGAAATTTAATTTCAATTTCAATCGAACCTGTACTATTACGACTTCTAACTTCTTGAAAGCCACGACTGCCGCCTTGTTTCATGAGTGCGGTTGTAACATTAGTGGTTAGTGCATCTTTTAAAAAACCGAAAATATTAAAGAGTGTGCTTTTGCCTGTGCCATTAGCACCGACAATGACACAAAAGGCAGGAATTCCCTTCATTTCCACTTCTTTGAAAACTTTAAAGTTTTTTATGCGTAATGCTTCAATTTTCATTTTGTATCCTTCCGTATATTTGTCGTGTGTTTTAAAGTTTAAAACTCAAGCATTACTTTGCCAAACTTACCCGCACATTAGCAACCGTAATGAACAACTTATTCGGCTGATTTAAAAAAGCGGTAAAACCAAATTTTTCGTAAAATGCAACTGCACCTTCTTTTGCATCAACAATAATCAACGGAAAAGCCACCAATTCACTTGCAGTAAGCAGTTTTTTCAGGGCATCAATCAACAACCATTCACCAAAGCCACGCCTCACATAACGCTTATCTACCGCTAACCGTGCAATCAAACCTCCTGCACCTGCATTTTGATGTTTTTGTTGCAACTTTGTTGGCAAAGCGTCCAATACTATAGCTGTCATGGTTAATGTGTAATAACCAATGATAACTTCAGGATGCGCTTCATCCTCCAACACAAAGGTTCGAGTGTTATCTTTGCCGGATTGCTGATTTGCCATCACGCGCAAATAATTATTTAACGCTTCTACACCACAATCAAAACGATTGCGCTCATGCTTTTTCTTATCTAACGGAACACTAATCACGATTGATTCTTGCTGTCATAACGGCTCGCAGCTTGCCGTAAGCGCAAATTAATCTGGACTGGCGCATCTAGCGCATTAACCAGCAACATAGCATCGCGTTCATTCAATTTTAATAAACGCTCAGATTCCATTATTTTTTTCGCTTTCTCAATGGCAGCACTTACTACAAAAGCATTAATGCTCGACATGCCAATCAGAGCAGCCGCTTGTGATAATAATGCTTGAGTATCCATATCAACTTTGGCGGTAATGCGAGGTGAATGCGTTATCATGTTTTTCTCCTAGATTTCAATAGCTTATTTAATCCCCCGATACCCCGACGTAATCGGATACCGTCTATCCCGCCCAAACGAACGCGAAGTAATTTTTATCCCTGGAGGCGATTGCCGCCGTTTATACTCATTTCTATCCACCAAACTAATCGCCCGTTTCACATCCGCCTCACTAAAACCTGCCGCGATAATCTCTTCCGCCGTTTGATCCAACTCCACATAACGTTCCAAAATCGGATCAAGCTGATCGTAAGGCGGCAACGAATCTTCATCTTTTTGATCTGGCGCAAGCTCGGCAGACGGCGGACGGGTAATCACCCGCTCAGGAATAATTTCTCCCAAACTATTGCGATACACCGCCAATTTATAAACCAACAACTTCGGCACATCTTTAATCGGCGCAAACCCGCCCGCCATATCGCCATACAACGTGGCATAGCCCACACTCATTTCACTTTTATTTCCCGTAGTCAGTAAAATTTTGCCCTGTTTATTCGACATTGCCATCAAAATCACGCCACGACACCGCGCTTGAATATTTTCCTCCGTTGCATCTTTTTTTGTGCCTGCAAAAATATCTGCCAACATTCCTGTAAACGCTGTCACCGCTGGCTCAATCGGCACAATGTGATATTTCACGCCTAACGCTTTGGCTTCCAGTTCCGCATCTTCCACACTCATATCCTGCGTATAACGCGAAGGCATCAGCACAGCTTCCACTTTATCTGCTCCGAGCGCGTCCACCGCTAACGCCAGCACTAAAGCCGAATCTATCCCGCCGGATAAACCTAAAATCGCACCTTGAAAACCGTTTTTCGTCACATAATCTTTTACGCCCAGCACCAAAGCTTGATAATCACTCGAAACTTCCTGATACAACGGCGCACACGTTGTTTTCACCGGCTCGCCATCGACAAATTCCACCACGCTGATTTGCGGTTTAAATTCTTCCGCACGGAAAACGATTTCACCGTTGTGATTGACTACAAACGACGCGCCGTCAAAAATCAACTCATCTTGCCCACCAATCTGATTCACATACACAATCGGCAGTTGCGCGGCTTGCGCTTGTCTACAAACGATTTCTTCACGTTGCAAAATTTTTCCCGATTGAAACGGCGACGCATTCAAAGTCAGCAATAAATCCGCGCCCGCCGCTTTGTTTTGCGCCACCATCCCTTCGCGCCACACATCTTCACAAATCGTCAGACCAATCACCGCGCCGTTAAATTCAAACAAACACACCGCATCGCCCGCGCTGAAATAACGCACTTCGTCAAACACGCCGTAATTCGGCAAAGCTTGTTTGCGATACGTTGTGACAATCGCGCCTTGATTGATGACCACCGCGCTGTTGTAAAGTGTGTCGCCATCGCTCTCAGGGTAGCCAATCACCAAGGCAATATCAGTCACTTGTTCAGCGATTTCATAAATGGCGTTATTGGCTTGGTTGATAAAATCGGAACGGAATAATAAATCTTCCGCTGGATAACCCGTGACAGTAAGTTCAGGAAAAACAATGAGTTCTGCACCGAGTTCATCACGCGCATAAATCGCGGATTCGACAATCGTTTTGATATTTTTGGCAATATCACCGACAAAAAACGGTGTTTGAGCGAGGGCAATTTTTAGGTTCATAGCGTTTTATTTTTAAAGTGGAGTTATGACTGCCAGTCCTTAAAGGACTGGCAGTCATGGGATGAGTTTTTCAATCGGCAATTGTGCCGCGACCTTGTTCGTCAACTTCTACCCGAATGACAACGGTGTCATCATAAAAATCAGCACGTTGCTGCATCACGCCAGTGCTTTCTAAACTTGATTCCGGCACAGACCAAAGATGACCATCGCTCTCAATGAAAACCCCGTATTCATATTCAGGGTCGCCATGTTCAGAAAGCCCCAGAATTGCACCCATTTCACCATGAATTTCGGCTAATTCAGGGCAAATCGGCAAAACGCGCACAACTTCGTAAAATTTAAATTTTGGTGTGGACATGATTTAACCCAAAAAAAGAATCGCAAAAGAGAATAAACATCCGTTAGCACTGACAATTTAAGCTATCATCATTTTAACTTACTCTTTTTTGATTCTTCATTTTTTTAGCAAACATCAGACAAGTTGCGCTGATTTTTTCTAAGACGACCGGTCGTATTCTAAATTTTCGCTGAAAAAGAACTTATCAAATCAAACTCAGAAAAGAAGAATGTGTAATAATTTGAAATTTGATAAGTCGCTAAATGAAAATTTCAGCATAAAATAGCGTTAGATATTTGAGCCACCAGCCGCTCATGCAGTTGAATTCCAGACTGTTTTTTATATGGAATAACTTATGTTCAACGACTTCAATTGATTTATGCGCAAAAAAATAATGCTCATCCCTTTAATTTTAATTTGTCTGTCAGGATGTACTGAGAATTATCGAGCGAATCTCACTGAAAATGATCCTGTTGTGCCGCCTTCCACCCAACCAGAAGTTTCGATAGAACAACCTAAACCTCCGGTGATGAGTCCAAGTAAATCGTTAAAATCGCAGGCGATTATTAATTTTGTTGGCAAAGTGACGTTAAAGAAAACCAGTGATTTAACCTCGTATATTCACAAACAAATGTTGAGCGGCGTGAAGGATTTTGTGATTAATATCAATAGCGCGGGCGGTGATTCGGATGCGGGGGTTTCTGCGTATGAATATTTAAAACAATTGCCGATTTCAATCACCACTTATAATGTCGGGCATGTGCAATCGTCAGCTTCATTGATTTATTGCAGTGGCAGCAAACGTTATTCCTTGCCGCATTCCTTTTTTATGTTGCATGGCAGCTCCACAACCTATCCTGAAAGCATGTCGTTTATTGAAATTGAGGCATTAAGCAAACTCAGCAAAATCCACAGACAATCTTTTATAGATATTATTAGCACTTGTACGAATATATCGTTGTCGCAATTGGAAAAATACTTTTCTTCGGCGGATTTGCAATACTTTACCGCAGTCGAAGCGAAAGAAATGGGCTTGGTGAATGAAGCTGTCGCGCCTGTTTTTTCAAAATCAGCCAGTTTTTACAGTATTACCGATTAATCATAATTTCCCTTGCCTGTTTTATGATTGCAACTGCGGAAATCAACCCCATTTTTAAAACAACATTCAAAGGCGTAAAGCGATGAGTAACTTAGAAGATACTTTTCAAATTATTGAAAGCGAAAAAATTCCCGGTGCAACGTTTGAAGTGGTGCAATACAAATCGCTGCAAGGCTCAGACGATTTGAATACGGCGGAAAAAGTGTTTTTTGCCAATCAAGCCAATATTCATTTGAAAATGGTGCGAGTGACATTGGAGCGCAGCGGCGTTTTGATTGAGCCAGGGGCGTTGTATTTTATGAAAGGCAATTTGCAAATTGAATCCACCACGCAAGGCATTACCAAAGGTTTGATGCGCAAATTTATTACCGGCGAAACTTTGTTTCAATCACACATCAAAGGCAGTGGCGAAGTGTTTTTAGAGCCAACTTTTGGGCATTATTTGATGTTTAACATTAATGATGACGCGCTGATTTTTGATAAAGGCGCGTTTTATTGCGCTTCTGCTGGCATTGAAGTGAGCGCGAAAATGCAAAAAAATATTTCCAGCGCGATTTTTGGTGGCGAAGGTTTTTTTCAAACGCAGGCGAAAGGCACTGGCGTGGTGGTTTTGGTGTCTCCTGTGCCGACTTCTGAATTGTTGATGTATCACTTGGAAGCAGGGGAAAAACTTTCTGTCGATGGCAATTTTGCGTTTGTAAGAACGGGAGGTGTCAGTTTTCATGCAGAAAAATCTGCAAAAACATTGTTTCAATCTGTCACCAGTGGCGAGGGGTTATTGCAGACATTTACCGGCCCCGGCATTGTTTGGTTAGCACCTACGCAAGTGGTTTATGATAGGATAAAACAACAGAATGGAATTTATGCGTTAAGTCATGCTCAGGGCAGCATGGGGTCAGAAACCACTTAACGCAACTGTTATAACAATTAAAAAAGTGACGCAGCACCGTAAATTATTGCTTCTGGTGCATTTGCTGGAAGCTATTTAAACGTTTTAATGAGGATAAGGTTATGAAACATATTAATAAAGCAATCGCTATCTGCTTGTTATCTATGCCATTAAGCATGGCAGCTCAGGCGGCTGAACATGAGATGGGACAAATGGGCGGCGGTATGCAGGGAATGCAAGGTATGGGTCAACATGCAGGCATGGGACAACACGAAGGAATGCAGCATGGTGGCATGGGCGGAATGCACGGTGATATGATGGATATGAGTCCTGAGCATTTGAAAGAAATGCAGGCTCACATGCTACTCATGCACGATTTGTCGAATAAAATTTTGGCAGAAAAAGACCCCGCAAAACAACAAGCGTTAAAAGATCAACAATTGTTAGTGATGAAAGCGCATATCGCTGACAGAATGGCAAAGCATCATAAAATGCAAATGCCACATCCTGCACCTGAGAAAAAATAATTCTCACGTTGGCAAACCGTTGCAAAAGGAGTGCGAAAGGTTTTTTCGTGCTCCTTTTGATTTTTCTGACTTTTAAATATCGGTGATACGGAATGAAGTTGAAATAAATCAGATGCTTGCAGGAGTAAAAAAGCTTTAGCTTTTTACGAATCGCGGCAATAACTAAAAGCGATTGCACTCCAGCAAAACAAAAAAATATAAACGCTCTGCTTTACTAAATTTTCATTCCTAAAGAAAAAAATGACAAATTTTCCCTGCAAATTAATAAAAGTTGATGGCAAACTTGCCTTAGAAACCTATCAAGAACTCAAACAAAGAACCGATATTATTCCGGTGATTTTAGGCGATAGTGATGATGTTGAATCTAACATGGAAGTTATCGCTTATGTAGAAGCTTCTTTTCCACAATTGCTGCAACAAGCCGAAGCCATTGATGCGCAAGAATGGTTTATTAAACGCCAAGCGCAAGACCCTGAATATTATGATACCGCTGAAGAAGCTGAGGAATGGCAAGAAGTAGAGCCTGCCTGCGACATCACCGTGCATTTAGATATATTAACCGGTGAGGCAAAACCGGAAGTGTATATCGCGCTCGTGCCGGTGGTGAAAAGCTGGATGATTCCGGCATTTTTGAAAACCGGCGGTTGGAATGATTGCCCAAATCCTGAAGAGCACACGGCGATTTTTAAATATTGGGATGCAAAATACGGCATCAGCGTGGCGGGCATCAGTAGCGATGTGATTGAATTAGAAGTGAAAAATCCACCCACAACGCAAGAGCAGGCTTTATTATTAGCCACAGAACAGTTTATTTATTGCCCTGATATTGTGTATCAAGGCACGCAAACCATTGCTGCATTAGCCGCAACCTTGCTGAATGGAAAGGTTTGGTTTTTTTGGTGGGATTAAGTTTTTCGGGTTTAAAACACGCTCATCTTTTTTAAAGCTTGAAATTCCCCTGTTCTATGCTCATATTATTCTCACGATTAACTTTATTTTAAAGGTGTGAACATGATGCGAATTCTTCTTTTTTTAGCGACTAACCTTGCCATCATGATTGTCATCAGTCTGGTGTTTAACGTGTTAGGCGTAGGTAGCGTTCTTAACGCGCACGGCACAGGGCTTGATTTAACCGCTCTGCTTCTCATATCTGCGGTGATTGGTATGACAGGTTCAGTGATTTCGCTGGCAATGTCAAAATGGTCAGCAAAAAAAGCAATGGGCGTTTATGTTATTGAACATCCTCAAGATCAAACCGAACAATGGTTGCTGGCAATGGTGCAACGCCAAGCGCAAGAAGTGGGAATTGAAATGCCCGAAGTGGGAATTTTCCAAACTTCTGACATTAATGCGTTTGCGACCGGCATGAGTAAAAACAGTGCGTTGGTTGCAGTCAGCTCAGGTTTGTTGGAGCAAATGACCGCCGATGAGGTTGAAGCCGTTGTAGGACATGAAATGAGCCATGTTGCCAATGGCGATATGGTGACAATGGCGTTAATGCAAGGCGTGGTGAATACTTTTGTGTATTTCTTTGCCACTGTGATTGGCTATATTGTTGATAAAGCGGTGTTTAAAACAGAACGCGGCAATGGCCCTGCTTATTATATTGTGCAATTTTTGGCGCAAATTATTTTAGGCATTTTGGCTTCAATGTTGGTAATGTGGTTTTCTCGTTATCGGGAATTTAGAGCGGATGCTGGTGGCGCAAATTTAGCTGGAAAAACTAAAATGATTAGCGCGTTAAGAGCTTTGCAACGTGCACATGAGCCAGCCGAGTTGCCACATCAATTGGCAGCATTTGGGATTAATGGTGGCGGCGTAAGCAAATTGTTTATGAGTCATCCGCCTTTAGCAGAGCGCATTGCCGCGCTTGAAAATAACAACGCATAAAATTCAACTATTTAGATTGTCGTAGAGACGCAAACTATTGCGTCTCTATAGCTCGTTTTTAAGCATCTTCCAAGTTCAAATTTTAGACTTTTGGTGATTTGCGCAGTTATCTAAAACCAACGAAGTTGTGATGTGTTTTTTGAATGAGTCGTTAAGAAAGTTCTAGCGTTTTTAATCCAGATAAATATTCTGCAAATTCTATTTTGTTAATTTAAAAACGCTATACACGATGCTTTTTTCAATGTGCTGTGGACTGTTAAATCAATCCGCGCAATACTTTTTATGCTTGCCTCTAAAATTTAAGCGTCTGATGCCAATAACAACACCTGTCGCGCTCAACAATAAACCACCTAAACTAAAACTTAACATCCAAATATCCCAAAGTGGTCGCGCTTCTAGCAATGGCAACCAATCCCAACTGTGCAAAAACGTAAATAACCAACGACTAATGCGTTTGTAGGTATCCAGTTTTGTCCATGTTCCGGTATAAGGGTCTAAATGCAGCCAGGTTTGATAATCGTCTTTAAAAGTTAAGCGCAAAATCGGCAACTTATGTTCCGTGTGTCCTGTCATGGTATGCGCTGCGCGTTGGTAATAATAAAAGTCGTAAGTATTTAAAACGATACGCTGCTCAATCTCTGCGTTGAGAAGTTTTTTTGCCGCTGTTTCTAATTCTGCCCATGAAAATTGTACAAACGGTTGCGCATTGGCTTGCGCCAATAAAATCCGTGTTTGTCCCGCGCTGTTAAACGCAATGTAATAGCCTTGATTGTTGACAACTCGCCATTCCAATTGACTTGGATAAAAGGCTGTTTGTTCAAAGCGGCGCAATGCTTCATTAATCGGCAATGGAAAATGCGCCGTGTCAATTTCACCACCTGCAAAGGCTTTTTCATTCAATTTATAAGGCGCATCAAAAATTTTCCAAGGATTCATGGACAACATTCCGCTTAAAATCCATGTGAAAACCATCAAGCCAAAAATAAGTCCTGATAAATGATGCCAGCGCATCATGCCTTGTTTATAGGGCGTTTTACCGCTATTTTTGTAGTTTCCTTTAAATCGCCATCGCCACACGCCAACTAAAATCCCTGTCAATGTTAAAACGCAGCCAATCAGTGAACTATAAATAATAATATTGGATGAAAGTTCATAACTGATTGACGCACCACGAAACGGATATAACCAATGCATCCAAGAACCTACCCAGTTCCAGATCCGCTCTGTTTTTGTGGCATCACGCACCACTTCGCCTGTGCTGTTGGCAACATATAACAGGGTATTTTCGGCATCGTTCATTTGCACTTTATGCAAGGGGCGAAAACCATCCAAAGCCCGCGAATGTGTCCAAGGGTCTTCATCCACCGTGCCTTGATATTCACCTGTGCTGTTTAAAAAATGTTGCGCAGAACTCACCGCGTCTGCTTTAGAAATGGGTGTAATTTTTTGACCGCTGACAGCATCAATCGCCAGATAATCCTGTTTACCATACTGGGCGATAAAACGCGGTTTGCCATTCACGGTGGTTAAGCGTACAGCGTCGGGGTTATCACGCATTTTTAGCAATGCGTTTAAATCGCTGCAACACGGAAGCGGTGTTAAACGTGGCAAATGCGCCAGGCGTTCTAAGTTGCTCAGTTTAGGATAACCGACATACATCATCACCATGCCAGAAAAAAACCACATCAGCATAAACAAGCAGAGCGTAATGCCTAGCCAACGATGCAAAAGATAAAAAAAGCGTTTCATAATTGTTTTCTCCCCACAACAAAAAACCGCCGAAGCTTTCAAAACAACGGCGGTTTCAATACAGTCAAAAAAACTTAAAAATCCAGTTTTAATTCCATTTGGAAAATGCGTGGGTCACGCAATAAAAACAACGGTTGTGTGCCGCCGCTACCCCATTCTGCATAGGTTTCATCGGTTAAGTTTTTCACTCGCGCGGTAATCGCCGCATTGCGATGTACTTTCCAAGTCATTTGCGTATCAAAAACAGCATAAGCCGGTATTACGATACTATTAGCTGCATCCACATAGCGGTCGCCGACATAACGCGCTCCAAAAACCCATTGCCATTCGGGTTGAAAATTCCACGTTAACCAACCATTCGCCGTCCACTTCGCCACATTTGTGGGCTGATTGCCCGCTCTGGAGACTAAGCGTCCTCCTACGGTTTCGCTAAAATCATCAAATTGCGCGTCCACATACGCCATATTGCCTTGAATCGCTATTTCTGGGGTAATTTCCAAACCTAAATTCGCCTCCACACCAATAGAAGATTGTCCACCAACGGGCAACACGGATTGCGGATTTTGTGGGTCTTGAGTGGTCATATTGGTACGCTCTATCCAATACGCCGCAACCGTGCCTGAACCTTTTTTATCCCAAAAATCAAATTTGCTGCCGATTTCGGCTTGTTTGCCAGTGGATAAATCAAAGTTTCTGATTTGCGTCATCGTGGCGGTGGTTAAAAGCCCCGCAGGTGGACTCGCGGCGGTGCTGTATTGTCCATAAACATTCAGGTTATCAGTGATGTCATACATTAATCCTGCCCGCCACGTTACTGCTGTCCAGTGGCGATGATAATCTGCGGGTGAGCCAAACGGATTGGCGGCGGTGGGTGGCGTGGGTGTGCGATAATTTTTATTTTCTAAATCAATATCATCCACTCGCAAGCCTGTGACTAAATTTAATTTAGGCAGCAGTGTTAAACGATTTTCCAAATAACCTGCCACCGTTAACAATTTATTTCGCGCACCGGGAACATAACCTGTGGCGAGCGGATTGCTCCAATAAGTGCCGACACTAAAATTATAGGGATTAACCGTGCTAACCGTTCCGCCCTCGGTGCTTGGGCTGCGCGTTTGTTTGTTATACGCCACATCAATGCCCGCAGATGTTTTTAACGGCATTCCAAACACTTTGTCATCATGGGTCAACTCAATCCGATTACCGATGATGGTTTGGTCGTGTTTTACGGCAAAAGACAGATTACGAATGATGGCAGTATTAGTCGCATTCCAATCATAACCCTCAACGTTTTGATATTCCCTATCGCCCTGATAAAAATAAAAAGTATTTTTAAATTGGGTGTCTTTAGAAAATTGATATTCCAGAATATCTCGAATCCAAGTCACTTGTTGATCAAAAATAGGATCAGCCGCGTTGTAATTTTTAAAGCGCGTACCAGGATCAATTTGCCCTTTGATTTGTGTATTCGCCAACCGCGCATCCCCCCAAGGAATAATCTGTCCGTTGACAGTAGGATTGAGCAGCGGCGTTCCCCAATAAGCTTGGCGTTTTTCAATTTGATGCTCAACCGCAATCGTGTGGCTCAATTTGTCCGTAAGATCACTGAGCAACGAGAAAGATAACACCCCAGAATTGGCTTTTGTGTTATTCATTGAGCCTTCGCTGCCTAAATAACTGACATTGGCACGAAACCAATTTTTACTGTCGCCTAATTGCCCGTTGTAATCGTAAGACGCGCGGCGATTCCAATATTCACCTAAATTAAACAACGCCGAATGATGCGATTTTTCCCGATAGGCAACTTTTGAAACATAGTTAATCGAACCTCCAACGGCTGCCTGACCGTATAAAAACGATGACGGGCCGCCTAACACTTCCACTCGATCCATCAACCAACTGTCAATAGGGCGAGCTGCCACCACATCATATTGCACTGAAATGCCGTTAAATAATTGTGTAATCTGGTTGCCTGTAAACCCGCGCATTGAAACTGAACCGGCTGATCCGGGTTGTGAAGAAACAAGAATACCCGGAGCACGTTCTAACGCCTCTTGTGTGGTTTGTGCGCCGCGTTGTTCAATGGTGGCTTTATCAATCACTGTAATAGAAGCGGGGGTTTCGCGTGATGTGAGACCTAAACGACTGCCTGTTTGCGTTTTTACGTCTAATTGGGGTTTGCTGTTAGGCGGATTTAATTTTTTATGGGTTACCGTGACTGTTTCTAGCTCTGTAACATCCGATGCGGCTTGCGTTTCTGCCAAGGCATTGGTGTCATATAAACAAGCGAGAATGCACACCGTCAAATAACGTGGAATTGCTTGAGTTAGTAATTTCATATTCTTTTTATTCCCTCATTTTTTTTTAAATTACATACGTTAATTTGAGGAAGATAATAAGTTTTGGAGGTGTTTCAAATGCGACAATTTGTCGCACTCTATTTATCTTGATTTTGGCATTCTTTATGCTTTTCTGTTAGATTTTTCTCCATGAAAACCCACTTAAATGGGGCTTTTTAAATAAAAAAATAAGTCATATCACACACAGACTGTGTCATATCACTTAGTTTTTTTAAGAGACGTTTTTTCATATCTGTGTTTAAAAATTTTGCCAAAAAATTTTTTTTAAAACGGCGGCAATGCTTGCTCATAAATCGCAGACTCAAGTCATAACTAATTAAACAGTCCTTTTATCCGTTCAGCGATAACCCTTCCATACAGAGCCACCTGATCACCTAACCCCTCTTTCGTACCAGCTCAACCTTGCGCATCTAACAATCCCGCTTTTCATCTTTCAATGCACGACAATTGATTTTAATCACCCCAAATGTTATGTTATAACATTACATTATTTACATTTGTTGATCACCATGTCTGCTAAATTACTCCCTGTCACAGTCCTGTCCGGCTTTTTAGGCGCAGGAAAAACCACTTTGCTCAATCAAACACTGGCAAACCGCGAAGGCTTAAAAATCGCCGTTATCGTCAATGACATGAGCGAAATCAACATTGATGCTGCTTTAATAAAAAATGAAATGCAGCTTAACCGCGCAGAAGAAAAGTTAGTCGAAATGAGCAATGGCTGTATCTGCTGCACTTTGCGTGAAGATTTGCTGATTGAAGTGGCGCAATTGGCAAAAGACGGACGTTTTGATTATTTACTGATTGAATCCACCGGCATTGCCGAACCGTTGCCGATTGCCGAAACCTTCACTTTTCGAGATGAAAATGACGTAAGCCTCTCGGATATTGCCCGTTTAGACACGATGGTCACGGTGGTGGATGCGGTAAATTTCATGCAGGATTATTTAGAAGCGCAATCGTTAAAAGACATTCAAGCGGAATTAGGTGAAGAGGACGAGCGCAATATCGCGGATTTATTGGTCGAACAAATTGAATTTAGCGATGTGATTTTGATTTCTAAAGTGGATTTAATTGCTAGCGATGAATTAGAAAATCTGACGGGCATTTTAAAAACTCTCAACCGCGAGGCGGAAATTATTCCGATGGTGATGGGACAAGTGCCGCTGCATAAAATTTTAAATACCGGACGCTTTGATTTTGCCAAAGCCGAACAAGCCGCAGGTTGGTTGCAAGAATTACGCGGCACGCACACGCCAGAAACCGAAGAATACGGCATCAGCAGTTTTGTTTATCAAGCTCGTCGTCCGTTTCATCCGCAACGTTTTTTTGATTATTTACACCGTGACGATTGGCAAAACGGCACGCTATTGCGCTCGAAAGGCTTTTTTTGGTTGGCTTCGCGTCCTGAATGGGCAGGAACATGGTCTCAAGCAGGCGGCACGATGCAGCACGGTTGCGCAGGGCGTTGGTGGGCGAGTGTACCAAAAGAGCAATGGCAGTCCGATTATGTCGCTGACATTATGGCGCAATGGCAAGAGCCGTTTGGCGATTGTCGGCAAGAGTTGGTGTTTATTGGACAAAATATGAATCAAGCTAAAGCCGTTGCCGAGTTAGATCATTGTTTGTTGACGAATGAAGAATTAGCCGATGGCGAGGCGGTTTGGCGCAATTATCCAGATGAATTTCCGTTGTGGGTTGCTGAAAATGATGTCAATTAACTCACGGTTGATGCTTATATTCAAAACGCTGTGCATCAGCTTGTGCATTTACTTATTCAGTGCATGGCTAGCTGATTCCTTAGCCCGATTTATTTACCATTCGCATCAGCCGCAAATCTTTTTTAATTCTACGAAAATAGCCCGATGAAAACACTCTCATCTCCTTATTTATCTGAAAACCTAGCCGATTTAGCAGAAATTTATCGCCCTGAAATTAATTGCTGTGTGATTAAACGCCGTGTTTCTGATGATATAACCTTGTTTGTCAACCAGTTACTCGCCAAGCCACGCACACTTGAAATCACTCAAACGGTTTCTATTGCCTCATTTGAAGCACACAACTTATTACCAACAGCGTTACATTTTCAAGGTTACACGGATTTTTGTAACGATATTGCGCATTTAATAGACATTTTCAGCGATTTGTTTGGGCTAAACGCGGTGGGTTTGCGACTAGGGCTGTTAGATAAAGCAATGTGTCCACGCTTTCATGTTGACCGCGTACCGTGCCGTTTAGTCTGTACTTACGGCGGTTTAGGTACGGAATGGTTGGAGGATAGTTTTGTTGAACGCAGTAAATTAGGGCGCGGCTCAAACGGTTTAGCGGATGAAGAATCAGGGGCTATTTTAGACCTTGAGCAGATTGAAACAATGCCCGCATACTCGATTGGTTTATTAAAAGGCACGGCTTGGGAAGGCAATGAATTAAACGGGGCGGTGCATCGGTCTCCCTCATTAAATGCAGCTACACCGCGCCGTTTATTCCTCAGTTTAGATTTCGGATAAAAAAATGACCTCACAAATTACCCCATGAAAGCTATACAACCCATCCCCGTTATCGTCATTAGCGGTTTTTTAGGCAGCGGTAAAACCACTTTGCTCAATCACTTGCTGCCTCATGTGCCGCGTTCCGCGCTGATTATTAACGAATTTGGCGCAACGCCGATAGACCAGGATTTAATTCGGCAACAAAATATTGCTATTTCCACCTTAGTCGGCGGCTGTTTATGTTGTCAAGTGCGGGATGCCTTAACTCCTGTGTTGCGCAATTTACGCATGGCGTGGGAGGCAAAAGAAGAAAAACCGTTTGATAGAATCATTATTGAAACCAGCGGCGTAGCCAATCCTGAACCGGTGTTAGAGAGTTTGTTCAATCAACGCTGGCTAAAAGAGCGATATAGTTTACAAGGGATGATTACCACTGTTTCGGCAACCCAAAACGATCTATTTGAGCGTTTTCCCGAAGCGGTAGCGCAAGTGGCGTGGGCAGATACGGTGGTTTTAACGCATACGGATATGGCGAGCATGTCACAAATCAAAACCGTGCAACAGCAAATTCAACAGCTTGCGCCGAGCGCATTAAAAATGAATGCTATTCATGGTGCGGTATTACCGAGTTTATTGACCCTTTTTAAAGATGCACCGCACTATGTCCCGCAAGCGCACACCGCACCTATTCCAGAACATCCCTTTCATAGCATCAGTTTACAACTGGAAAAATCGCTCACATATCAAAAACTGCATACGATTTTAACCGACTTGATGAGCCGCTATGCTAAACAGTTAGTGCGCTTAAAAGGCATTGTGTATGACCCTCAGCAGGCTAACCCGTTGATAATACAAGGTGCGAATGGTGTTTTATATCCACCTGTTGTTTTATCGGTTCAAGCGTCAAATAACAGCATCGGACGGTTAGTGTTTATTACCGAGGGTAGAGCGGATGCCTTAGCAGAAGATTTAATGGGGCAGTTGCGGTTGCATACTTGATTGTTTAAATATATCGCAGTTTTTTTTAATTTAAGAGTTTGGTACAGCTTAACTTTCACTATGGCAAACCGCTTTTACTAGAATCGGCACTAAGCCGTTTCACTTTTTAAGTTCTGGGATGGGATTGAGAACTCCAAAAACACGCCGCGTTTTAATTCTTGTTCGGCTTGTTTAAGTGGTTGTGATGGGTTTCGTTATCACTCTACCCATCCTAACGTGCTTTTTCGGTTATATCATTCAATACACTGAGCAAATAAGAATAACTTAAAAACTCCTGCTCTAAACGAATTTTATGCTGTTTTAAAAAAACAAATACTTGCTGTTCGTAATAGGTTAGATTATCCGGTTCATAAGCAACTGTTTGTAATTCCTCGCCCCATGATGATTTAAAGATTTGCAATGTTTCTTCATTCATCAACAACGATTGCGTTTGCGGAAATAATTTGCGCATTTTGGATAAAATCGCAAAACCATGTGTATCTAAATCGCCCCAATAATAAATCATCGCTTTTTGTAAACAACGGGCATTGGCTAATAAATCAATAGCATAACCGCCACCAAAAATCACCATTGCATTGACAGCCTCAGGAAATGCTAAAAAACTGGTTTTATTTTCGGTCACAAAAACCGTTTTTATTGGAAAATCCCATTGCCTAAATTCATTCACCGTCAAGGTTAAATCCGTTAATCCTGCAATTGCTAAATTCTTATCCAGAATACGAATTCGCACTTGCGGCAATTCATAACGCAACCCATATCGCCTTTCAAATCCGTGATTGATTAATCCTGTCACCTTTAAATCACGCGCCGCTTCTGGCAAAACACAATCCAATAATTCCGTTAAAATCGCTTTATGCCGCTCAATAAATTTTGTATCAATCCCTGAAATATCCAGTTGTCGCACATAACAATCAGGAATTGGATGTTGAATAAAATAATCGCAAACCGTTAATAAACTTTCCCAATCATTGGCAAAACTTATTATTTTAAATGGATAACGTATTAGCCAATCGTGCAAATTAGAATAACGCACTAATGTTTGAGTGGCTAATTTTTTAAATTGCGTAAACTCTTGCGTTTTTCCCAAATAACGTAAAAATATATTTTCGTCATTAAAAACAATTGCGCTGGGAATCTTTTGTTCACCTAATTGGCGATGATTTACACTTTTATTTTCAATCAAATAGCCATTTTTTAGACTATCTTGTCGCACTAAATCCAGCGCGTTTTGTAATTGTGAAAATTCGCTGAGTAATTCTTTAGCGGAAAGATTAGGCAATGAAAGGCTAAAAGGAAACAGCGTATTATTTTCTAAATAAGCTTTATGAAAATCACCGCGTTGCCAGATTTTTTCAGCGCGTTCTTTAATAGCTTTAGGTGTAATAAACCCGTTAGCCATTTTGCGCTTTTTCTTGTTGATATTCGCTAATCGTTAAATTGCGCAACATGGACTTTTTTCCACCTTCATTATGAACTAAATTCACGCTTTTAACGTAATTTTCAATCACATGAATTTTTTGTAACGGCGTGACAATTAATAATTGCAAATTCAATTTATTAAATAACTCTAATCCATAGCGTGCCGAATCATCCGAGCCGCGACCGAATGCTTCATCAATCATCACAAAACGAAAACTGCGTGATTTAGTTTCGCCCCATTCCAAACCAAATTGATACGCCAAAGCCGAGGCTAAAATCGTGTAAGCCAATTTCTCTTTTTGTCCGCCCGATTTTCCTGCCGAATCCGAATAATATTCTTTTTCAACATCATCTTCGCGCCAACGCTCTGAGGCGGAAAATAAAAACCAATTGCGAACATCCATGACTTTGTTTGTCCATTTTTTATCGCTGTCTGTTAAACCTTCGCGGCCTTTGAAACGGTCGATGATTTCTTTTACCTGATTAAATTTTCTTTCATCATATAAATCATCATCACCGCTTAAGACATCGGTCAGACAGGCACGCAAATCTTGTTGAAACTGTCTAATATCGTTATCAATACTAGGTTCACAAATAAGCCGAATATAAGTTCCAGGATGGTAATCAATTGCGGATAAAGAGCGATTAATGTAATTTAATTTATCTTGGATAAGTTCTTTTTCTTTTGTTAATTGATTTTGAAGCATAACAATGCTTTTAATCGTGCCTTCTTTGAGCATCGTATGAAAACGCTGTTCGTGGCGCGGCAAATCTTCCGATTGCAATTTTTTCAGCATTTGCTCAAATTCTGCCGCCGCTTGCAAAGACGCATCCACTTCGCGGGTTTCTTGTGGATATTTACCTTTATAGTGCTGCATTTGCGAGGTCACGCGCTCGCCGAGTTGTTTCAGTTTGGCATTGTCACTGTCCATACGCACTTGTAACCATTTGCGCATCACACTTTGATTGTCATCACAATTGGCAATCGTCAGCGTCACATTGGGTAACGCGCTCAGCTGCAATGTTAGCAACTTAGGGAAAATAATTTCTCGTTTAGTGCTTTCTAAACTCGCCACCGTTTGGGTCGTGCGTTGCAACAATTGAGTGTCGGATTCTAAATGCGCTTCTAATTTACCGCCTTCTTTCACGGTTAAATCGTATTTATCTTCTTTATCGCGCAAGGCTTGAATCGTTTGCGTTAATTGATTTTGCAAATGGCTTAAAATGTCGGATTCTTGCTCAATTTGCCGTTTTTCAGCTAATAAATCATCTATTTTGCGGGTAAAACTTTGCCAGTCAATCTCTGAAAACGATTCAATATTTAACAAATCCCGCGCTTTATCGCGTTGTTTTTGCAGATTTTTTAATTGCGTATCGAGCTGTTTTAATTTTTCCAAACAATTTAAACCGTCACGCAGAACAGCATCGAGGTCTTGTTCTAAACGAGCAATTTTGGCGCGATTTTCCCAGCCTAAAACAAACTGTGAACGGTCATTAATCGCATAACGGTCGTCTTTTTCATGCCGCGTCGCACTGCTTTTAATCTGTCCTTGTTGCGTGATTGCTTTGGGTTGGCGGCGAAATTCGGTTAAATCTTCAGCGCAATAAAAATCAAAACGTTGCACAATTTCTTTGCTCAACCAATCATAGAAAGAGCTGTCATTTTTAATGCGAATTTTGTGAAATAACGACTGAGAATTCGGCGTTTCAAACGGTTCGACTTGTAAATCTTTGACGCGGAAATAAACAATTCGCCCACGCAAATGGGTCATATCGACATAATGCGCGACTTTTTCGTAATATTCATCGGCGACCAATAAACTCAAACCAAAATTATGTAACACCCGCTCAATCGCACCTTCCCACTCGGTTTGTGTTTCATCAACTTTGATTAATTCGCCAATAAACGGCAATTTATCGGTTGGAATATCAATGGCATTGGCTAATTGGTGGCGAATTTGCAGATTGGACAATGGAATATTGCTCCGTCGCATTTTCAACGATTCCAATTCCGCCTGCAATTGCCGCGCTTGTTCATCCAAACCATTGCGATGAATAATCACGCTTTCCTTATCCTGATTCACCGTTTGCTGTTGTTGCTCAATTTGTGTCAACAAGGTTTGCGCTTGCAAGCGATTATCCCAAAAGCTGTCCGAATCTGTCGCAGTCGTTAAGCCAATCGCCTGGCAAAAATTTTGATAGGTTTGAGCGCGGGATTTTTTATGCTGTTGTTCATTTTCCAAGCGTTGAATATCCACCGCTAACGTTTCCAAACGCCGTCCGCCGTTATCTTCAATGCTTTGTTTCAATTGGTCACGCAAATCGCGGCTTTCGACAATTTCTTGATGCTGGCGTTGTAGTTTTTGCTGATGTTTTTCCAGTTTAAGCTGCGTTTCGCCGATGCGTTGTTGCAATAATTCGGACTTGCGTTCGGCAAAATACCCTTCCAACACTTCCCGACATTGCACCTTATCATCATATTGCTGTTGAACCTGTTGATGTTGCTGATAATCGACCAACAACGGCTGCAATAAATGAATTTGCGCTTTGGCTTTTAATACCGCTTCATGCGCCCGATTGAGATTATCAAACTCGCGGCAGATGGATTCCACGCGCTCATGAACAGGCGGGGCTTCCAGCATGTGATGGCGCACAAATTCGGTTAAATTGCCCACCGATTTCATCGACACTGTTTGATAAAACAAATCCAACGCTTGCTCAGATTCAATTCCTAAACGGCGGCGAAATTCCGCAGAATACGCGACAAAACTGTCAAAAATTTCGCTATGCGCTTTGCGTTTGAGACGTTTTTTTAAGTCTGTAATATCCGTGCCAAAATTGGAAAAATCCTTCTCAATACTCAGTTCTTCGGTGCTGATGAGATAAAATCGCTCCGGTTGAGATTGCTCTTCTTTGCTCCAAAATACCTGCGCCAACGTCACGCAGCTGTCATAACCTTGATTGTAAAAATAGCCCAGCAACACGCTGTAATTGTTTTTATCCCGCAACGCCACGCCGCGTGCCGACAGGTTTTCGCTGTCTTTTTCGCTTTTGTAATAACCGCGAATGTAGGAAGTCAAATTGCGCTCTTTGCTTTCCGCGCCCGCCGCCTTGTTATAAGTGATTTTCTGCGCCGGCACTAATAACGTGGTCAGTGCGTCCACCACCGTTGATTTTCCAGAGCCAATATCGCCCGTTAATAAGGTATTTTCACCGTTGGGCGCAATATGCCAAATCGCTTTATCAAAAGTTCCCCAATTGAAAAGCTCAAAACGGTGCAGGCGAAAACCTGCCAAATGGTCATCTGAAATTAAATCAAACTCAAGCTGTGCGGTTTGCATAATCGGTATAACTCGCTAATTTTTCATCTAAACTGCCCAACCAATCGGCATCCACTAAAGCAGAAATAATCCGTTGTATTTCCAATTGTTCGCCGTCTTTCAATTTGCGCAAAAATCCTAATTCAATCACTTTATTAATGGTGGTATTAATTTGTTCATTAATTTGTGCTTCATTACTTTTTTCAGGCATAAAAACTAACATTGCGTTTTGTAATTCTTGCCTCGAAACAATCACGCGCAATTGTCCGCCTTCTTTATCCGCTTCAACAATTCTCTTGCGCAATAAAACGCATAATAAACTCACTTGAAAACTTAAAGGACGGCGGCTAATTAGACGGGGCAATTCAAGACTATTTTCATCCTCTGCAATATATTGTGTCAGCCACGCATAACCTTCTGTTTCATTGATTTCTAATTTTAAACCCAATACTCTGACATAATCTAAAACTTGCGTCTGCAAATTTAATAAATCCTCCCATAAATTCGGCTGTTCATTACGAAATAAAATACCTTTGAATAAATGAATTAATACCAAAGAAAGTTTAGGAGAGATTTCAGATTCACTCATGATTTATTTTGATAATTGATTTAAAATTAGCGGGTAAAAATAACGCGCGGCATTAAAGCAGATTTTATTGTTCCTTCTTTTGTTTGCCAGCGAATTTCGACTTTTTTATCCATTTCCACAATGCCACCTTTTTCATGCGTGGCTAAATTTATATAGGCTAATAATTCGCTTAATCCTTTTTCCAATGGATGCTGCTGACAAATTTCTTCTAAAGTAATTTGAGTTTGCGCTTGCAATGATTTACGAATTCGCATTTCTAATATCGCCACATCCACATAATGCTGACTATATAATAAATCGGTCGTAAATTCGGCAATACCTGAAATCAAATTCTGGGAACTTAATATAGGACGACTGGATGGACGAAATAAAGTCCGCAATAAAGGCAATTCTATTTGTACTTTAGTATCATCTAAATACATGAATTCTTTATCTTTGGGAGGATTTTGTTTAATCGCAATGGCTTGTTTTTCAATCGTATGAATCATCGCCATAATCCGCTTATTTTCCAACCAAACTTGGTCATCCAAATAGCGGCGCAATTGTTCAACCAAGCTGGAGCTGGTGCGCTGGACTTTTTCCCCCGCTTCTAGCAAATGATATTTCATTTTTGGGAGTAATTCGTCCGGCTGACACGCTTGCACTTCTTCTAACATCAACGCATTTTGGATTAAACGATTAAATTCCTCCTGTTTTGCCGGAGACATCAACAAATTCCAAAACGCCTTGAAACTTTTGCCTTGATCAGAATCGCCGATTTGGTCTTGTGCGCCAAAAATATCATCTAATAATTGCCCTTTCGCTTTGTCGCTCGTGGCGATTTTTTCCCGCGTTTGGCGGTCAAGTTGGCGAAAATTTTCCTCAACCTGGCGAAAATCCATTAACAAACTACGCGCTGTTTCTTCCAATTGATAAAACCGCTCTTTCACTTGGCGCGGGTCGTAACTGATTAATTCACCTTTTTGTAAACGGCTTATTTCGGCATCAATCCCGGCTTTTTGTAATTGCAATTCGGTAATACGTTGTTGCGGGTCGGTTTCGGTAGTTTGCAGAATATTTTTTAACAATTCAAATAGGCTTAATAAACGCGACTCCGTGCCAATAAATTGTTTTTGTTC
Organism: uncultured Methylomonas sp.; assembly: GCA_936941155.1. Lineage (GTDB taxonomy): Bacteria > Pseudomonadota > Gammaproteobacteria > Methylococcales > Methylomonadaceae > CAIQWF01. The sequence goes on from CAKZJE010000114.1 coordinate 28,902, forward strand.
TAAGCTGCGCAGCCATTCAATGGCTTTTTCACTAGCGGGAGTTAAATCGTATTCCGGCTCGTCATTATTGCTTGTGTAATATTTGCGTAAAAAACCGTTATCGCTATGCGTCCAGTCAGTTAAATAAGCTTTTGCAGATTTTGGGTATGTTTTATCACCGTGAATTTGTCGCAAATGAAATAATGTGTCATCAAGTTTTTCAATCAAGTGCGCGTGCGATAATGAGCGCGAATTCGATTGAATAAATACTCGGTAAAAAAAACTTATCATTAACGGTGCGTTATCCGCGCGTAATAATTGCCATGTTGGATGCTGGCGCAGTTTGACTAAATAATCATGTTCCATTTAAGCACCATTTTTATTTAAAACTTAAGGCATAAAAAAACCCGTTCCACCTATGGTAAAACGGGTTTTTGATTTAAGAGCTTGGCAATTCCCTACTTTCACATGGCAAACTGCCACACTATCATCGGCACTAAGAGG
>CAKZJE010000115.1 GCA_936941155.1 uncultured Methylomonas sp.
ACGGCTCAAGGTACATATTTTTTAAAATTGCGCCTGGGTGTGTAGGCGGTCTATTTATTTTTCTCATTTTTCAAAACTCATTGATATAGCACTAAGCATTATATAATATTAACAACAAAGCTTAAGGAGTGTAAACAGTGACAAGGATTTTTCAAAACAAGCCGTTTAAACGCTTTGCAGATAAAGAAGGACTTAAAAACGATGATTTACAGAAAGCCATTAATGATGCTGAAAACGGCTTGATTGATGCGGATTTAGGCGGCGGCGTTATCAAACAGCGTATTGCTTGCCATAACAAAGGTAAATCAAGCGGCTATCGCACGATTATTTTATTTAAAAAGGCTGAACGGGCTTTTTTCGTTCATGGTTATGCAAAAAATGAAAAAAGCAATATAGAAGATTTTGAATTAAAAGCGTTTAAAATTTCTGCTAATGCTTTAATTAATTGCAGTGATGCTGAATTAGATAATTTAATTAATTCTAATAAAATGATTGAAATTAAATAAAAAATAGGATTTTTATATTATGCCTAAAAAATATCGTAGTAATGCAATGGCATCCATACATGAAACAGCACTTGATTTATATGAAGTTGGTTTAGTGGATAAAAAAACCATGAAAGAGTTTGATAAGCTTTGTTTAACGCCTGTTAAGCCAATGACAGCGGATGATATACGCAGCCTTAGGCAGCGTGAAAATATCAGTCAAGACGTTTTTGCGCATTATTTGAACGTGACAAAAGGCTTGATTAGTCAATGGGAGCGGGGCGAAAAAAAGCCGTCTGGAGCGTCTTTGAAATTATTGTCTTTAGTGGATAAAGGCGGCTTAACTGCTATTTCTTGAGATAAAAAAATGAATAATCTTTCAAAAGAAAAGCAAGAGATTTGTGATGGTATTTTAAATAAGTTTTTAACGCTATATCCTAATTGTTTTAGCCTTGAAAATAAAAAGCCACTTAAAATAGGAATTACAAAAGAGCTTGTAAAACTACACCCTGAAATTGAAAAAAACTATATTATAATTGTTATAAATAACTATACAGCAGCGGATTATTACACTGTTTTTGTTAATTATTCTCACCGTATTGATTTAAACGGAATTGAAGCGGGAGAAATTACTGAAGAGGAAAAATATAGAGCTGCTCATTTTGAAGAAATAATGGCAAAACGTGCTGAAAAATCAGCAGCAAAACAAGCGGCAAAACAAGCGGCAAAACAAGCCGAACTAGAAGAGCTTGAACAATTACGTTTACAAGGTTATGACATTGTAAAAATAATTGCAGAAAGAAAAGCAGCAGCCGAACAGTTAAAAGCAGAAAGAAAAGCAGCTAATAAAGAATTGTGTCGTTTAAAAAAAATAAGGAAAAAAGCCCACCAACGAGAAGAAAAACTACGCGCTGAAAAAAAAGCCGCTGAAGAACAGGCAAATCAAAAGCAAACAGAAAAACAAAAACCAGTGCAAGAACCGGAAAAACCACAGGTTAAAAAACTAAAATTAGAGCTACCTAAAAAGCAGTCATCCGAAAAAGAACCTGTGAAAATTATTATTAAACCTAAGCGGCGGATTATTATTAAGCCTGAATAGCGGCAACAAAAACCGCTTATTTTTTAATCCGCATATAAAGGAGAGGAAAACAGAGGAAAACGAGAAAAGTTTGTCATACGCTTAAAAATAGCGTTATGATTAAAAACAGTAGCAAACGCTACAAAGCAAAACGGCTCACAAGTGCAAAAGCACAAGCAAGCCGTTTTACCCGCAGTGAATAGCGATTTCTTGGCAGTTGTCGCATTCACTGGTAAACCACAATTAATCACTACTTAACTGAGGTCTAGCTATTATGTTAGCACACTTTTACACGTCTAAACACGCGCAAAATCAGCATTTACAGGCTTTCTACAGTCTGACCTCAAAACCATTGAGGTATAAAAAAATGCAAACCGATTACCCACAAAGCGCACCACACGCGCAAAACTACCCAAATCAAAGCAGCGGCGTTTTTTTTATTGTGCTGTTTTCGATTGCAATCTTCTTATTTTTCGCAGTTCAAAAGCACTTAATAACCGATTTTTTCGTGTATCTGCTTTCGTTTGCCTTCGATAGTTTCACCATCAAATCACATTCAATCATGGCGGATATTATTATTTTAGCCGTGCTTTTGCTTGCCCTGTTTGGTCTGTTTTGCTTTGTGAAATTCTTTTTTTCGTTGTTTGTCACCGTTGCAATTATTGGCGTGATTGCAATGGCGGCGTTTTACTTTGATGTGTTCGATTTTGGTCAACAACACACAGAGAAAACAAAAAACAATGAAGCAATAGAGCGCAATTACGCGCCGTTTGGGGGCTGAAATGGAAAATTTAAAAACGGCTGCAAAACTATTAAACTCTTTACAAGCAAATTCAGGCAATATTAACCGCGTTTTTTACCCTGAACTATTGGCAATGCTGTACACAATCAAATTTATTGTTAATCGTTTGATTGCTGATTTTAGCGTAGGCGGTGTGAAATGATTATTCAATCAACCGCCCCACAATTGCCACGCGGCTCTATTGGCTTTGGTCTAGGCATTGCAGGCATGTTAGTCAGTTTGTACTACTCAATCATGTTTATCAGTGGCAACGCTACAGGCATCGAGTTAGTAATTGGCATCGTGTTTGCGCTCACTTTGGACTATGGAAAAGTGGCACTCGCTACAGAGGCACTTTACGCACTGGCAAGCTTTCGCCTGATTAGCGCGGTTGTGTACAGCTTAATTGTGATTAGTTTGTACTGCTTAAGCATGTTAGCCGCTACTTTTATGCTCACTTCTCATAACACCAGCGCAATTGCAGACCAAGCGGATCAGAAAGTTATCACTATACAACAGGCTATCACATCAAAACGCGCTGAATTAATCGCTTGTCCAGTTGGAATAATGACCAAGTGCAGAAACCCTAGGACGGCTGAATTAACCGCTTTACAAGCTGAATTAACAGCGGCGCAAAATGTTTCAGGTGATGTTATAGCGGCAAAAAACACGGCTGCAACGTGGCAAAAACTAGCGAAAACTTTAGGCTCTACACCAGACGAATTGCAAGTAAAACTAGCTTTCGCCCGTGCTATTTTGCTTGAAATTATCGCTCCCATTTTCGTATCTATTTTTCTTTCAGCGTATCGAAACAGGCTACCAACCGCCACGCCACAAGAAAAGATTATTAACCAACCTGAACCGATTGCAGCAGAACAAAGAACAGCAGCGCAACCGATACAGCAACAACCGCACCCAGTGCAGCAGCCTACAGCCTATAAAGTCACTGGTTTAAAGTTTTAACCGATTTACCAGTAAATAGCGTTCAAACGGATTTGAGCGCGGTAAATTTGACAGAAAAAATGGAGTATGACTCTGATAGACCTTATAAACACATTCACGACAAAGCAGTGATTACAGGGATAAAGCCTATTTTAACCGCTGAACAGCGCAACGAAGCAGCAGCGGCGTTGCGGTTAATGCGTAAAGACAAGCGAGAAAGGGCAAAAAATCAGGAAAATATAACGATACCGAGCAATGCTCTTATAAAACAGCAAAACCACACGGCAAACAGTCCGAGCAATGCTCTTAAGAGCAATGATCTAGTGAATGCTTGGTATCATGGCAACTGTGAACACTGCAAAGAAGATTTTAAGAAAAAAACCACATGGCAGCGATTTTGTTCTAAAGAGTGCAGAGACGAAAATTATTTTTTGAGAACCGGCAAAAAATGGCACGGTAAAAAAACAGCAGCATATTAAGCAGAAATTAATTAAACAATGCTTAATTAATTCTTTGATAATTAAAAGCTATTCACATCATAAGGGCATTGCTATAATCGAGTTAGTGAAGTTTTAGGTAATAAAAAACCCCGCACCAGATACACCGGAGCGGGGTTTTTTTAGATGATTCGTAAACGAACCGCCTCATTAGACTTTATTTTATTGGCAATATCAAACAGCATCCCGACCAAAGTTTGTTTGTTTGAATTGCAGCTTTTTAAAAACATAACCGATGATTTAAGAGATAAACTAAAGGCTATTTGCATATAGCACCGTGCTATATGACATCACTATGATGTCATAATGGTGTCACTGGTATCAAGGTGATACTATGCAGAGTGTATGATAAAACTTATAAGCCATTGTAAATAATAACTTTTTACATAACAAACTCAATTACTACACAGTGTAGTAATGGCACAACTTGCCACCATAAGTGACGGCACAACTTGCTATTAGTTAATCTCTTAAATCGGTTGTTATTATAACAACAAATATCGGTTATGTCATAAATAGATTCAAGGCTATTTTGATATGACAAACTTAGATAACAAAGCAACAAAACCCGTTTTTCCTCACATTACCCCGCGCGGTAAAGCACTGCCCACAAAAGAGAACTTAACCGTTTTACTACAAAACGGCGGCTTTTCCATTGCCAGAAACACCGACACCAAAGGCAGTTTTAATATTTTCCTCAATGGCGAATTAATTGGCAGCGCGTTAGCACTCTCTCAAGTTTCATGTAACTACAAATCAAGGCATTTTTATTTACACCTGAAAAGCTTTGCAGTTCAGAACGGACTACCAGCCGCCGCGCTTGATTATTTACCCCTTGTCATAAACCATTTTACGGATGAGGTGACAAGATGAGCCACCTAAACGAATACCCCGCCCCGTCAGATATTCCAGATAGCTTTATTATTAATGAGATTGATACAGAACTCTTTGATAAGTGGCTGTTATCGCTAGGCTGTAAAGACTCAGAAACTCTGCTTAATTTTGCCGTGACACTTGCACAGGCAAAATATCAAAACCCGCCACATATCAAGGTAGACCGACTTATTGAAAAGCGCGGCTTTTACTTTCCTATTCTCGAAATTCATGCTCACAACGGCAATATTTACCATGAGAATGGCGAAAATTTAGTTAAGGGAAAAAATGCGCAGGGAGTGTATTAAATGAACACGCTAAACGAATGCCCCAATTTTTCAGATATTCCAGAATACAGTCAAGCGGATTATGACGCAATGACGGGCGGTTTTGATGATTCTATCGACTATCAACCTGTGATTATTGACACGCCACGCCCACACGCCCACACGCCCACACGCTCACAAAATCAAGCCGTTTATAGGCTAGATGCTTTCGACATCCTAAACCGTGCTAACGCTGAAATATCAAACATAGCGGCAAATTGTGGCATCAATTGGCAAGTTTTAAGCGGCTTAATCAATCGCAACCAAGAAAGTTATAAAAGCAATGCAATAGCCTTAGATAAAACCTACAAAGGCAAGGTTAAGGCATGGCTTGACATTAAGCTATTGAACAACGGGCAACAATACCCCGTTTTAACTTTCCATTGCTTGAAAAATGGCGGTATCACTGAAACTTTTAACGGCTATCAATGGCTAAAAGATAACGGCTTAGTCAATGCAAAACCGTTAAACGATTCTGAAAAAATCGCGCTCGAAAAAAATCGCGCTAAACGCGATCAGCAGCAAGCCAAAAAAGCAGAACTAGCAAAACAAAAGCAAGAAAACACCCAACAGCAAACTATCAAGCGGTTTAATGACTTTCAAAAACTGTTTGATAGTTTGCCAATTCTTACAGATGCAAAAAACTATTTAGAGCTAAAAGGCGTTACCGCTGAACATTTAGCCGCGCTTATCAATTCAGGTTTTGAATTAAAACGCGGTCAAGATAAAGACGGCGGTTTTATCGCTTACGCGCTAAAAAATAATCATAAAACCGTAGGCTATCAAAAAATTTATGATGCGCCCGTGTCATGGCTGAACGGCAACAAGCAAAATATTTTCCTACCGGAATCAAAAAACGGTAGTTTTGCCATGCTTGGCAAGCCACAAAATTTAAACGATAAAATCTATTTGGTAGAAGGTTTTGCTACAGGTTTAAGTGTTTTTCTTGCCACTGGCAAGCCTATCATTATTGCGCTTGATGCTGGCAACTTGTTTCACGTTGCCAAAACACAAAGCAAAATCTTTAAAAATATCACTATTGCCGCTGATAACGACACCAAAGAAATAGGCAATACAGGATTTTATCAAGCCTTAATCACGGCAAAAGCCTATAACCTTGATATTGTTTACCCTGAATTATTAAATGGCGAAAAATGCGATTTTAATGATGTTTTTGTTAGTCATGGCTTAAGTGAAGTTAAAAGCCAGTTAAAAACTAATAAACTCGATTTTTCAGAATCAGCAGTTTATTACAATCTCTTATTAAACTATTGCTTAATTCAAAATAAAGAAAAGCTAGAAAGTCATTTTAAAAGTGCGTGTTTTATTGCCGCTAATCAATTGCTATTAAATAATGCGGATGATATTAAAAACTCTGCTTTATCTATTCAAACTATTATTGATAACAGAAAATTAAATTTTAATGCTGAACAATCAATTAAATGGTTTTTTGATAAAAAACAATTTGAAATTAAAAAAGCAAATAGCCTTGTTAATCTTGAAAATATTGATATTCACAATTGCACGGAAAAAAACAACGCTGAAATAGCACAATTAATTAGACAGCATAAAAAATCAATTTGGATTGATACCAGACCAATGGGAACTGGAAAAACTGAATTAATGAAATTAATAGCGGATGCTGTTAAAAAGAAAAAAGGAATTGATACACAAATAACTTATATAGCGCATAGATGCGCATTAATCAAAGATGCAAGTAATAGGCTATCATTGCGTTATTATGAGGATGTAGCGTGGTATATGGGCGAAAGACCTAGCACATTAGCCACCACTGCAAATAGCATTTTAAATCATGCTGTATCTGACTATGTAAAAATCCTCTTTATTGATGAAATTAGACAAACTTTAGAGCATATTCTTAATGGAACTTGTGATAAACGCTTAGAAGTCCTTAATCACTTAATAGCAGCAATTAAAAACGCGGATTTAGTATTATGCGCTGATGCTGATATGAACCAATTTACTCTCGATTGGTTAAAATCTATAGCCAATAAACCGCTAAGAATGATAGCTAATGATACTATCAAGCTTGATAAAAAAATCATTGAGTTAGCCACAAACGGCGCGTTATTTGGAAAAATCAGAGAGGATTTATTAAGCAATAAAAACGCATGGATAACTACCGATAGCATGAGCAAGGCTAAAAATATCACCGAGTTTTTAAGCCTTGAAAGTGATAATGAAATAGCTATCGAATTAAAAAACTTGTTTGCTGATAAAGGATTAAATCTTGATATAGAGAAAGATATTTTATTAATCACTAGCGAAAATAAAGCGGATATTAGACAAGCGTTATTTTTAGCTAATCCTAATGAGGAAAGCAAAAAATACCGCGTTATCATTCACACACCTGTTATTAGTTCAGGTGTAAGCGTAACAAACGGGCATTTTAACAGCGTGTATGCTATTTTCTGCAATGTCACCGCACCCAATGAAATGCTACAAACAATAGCGCGTGTTAGAACTGCTAAAGAAATATATTGCACTTTTAAAATAGGTCATATTAAAAACCGCGCTACTAATATTAAAGATTTAATAGACGGTGAAACAATTAAACGCGCTAGATTTAGCAATAATGAATCTTTAAAACTTGATTATTTTGATACATTAAGACTTAATCAAATAGTAAATAAAAATAAAGCATTAAATGATTTTAAGCCTTATTTCTTTTTATTATCGCAACAAAAGGGTTATGAAGTTTTGCCCTTTGAAAATAAAAAAGACATAGACAGCGAAAGCGAAAACAAATTAAACGATAATCTAAAAAAGATTAGTTCTGTAGTAAAACAGAAAGACATTAGTATTATAAAAAATGATACTGACATTATAAATAGTAATGAAGCTATTAAACTCGACAAATTAAACGCATTAACCCAACAACAAACTAATGCTTTAAAACGCTATAAAGTTTGTCAATGGACGGGTAAAGAGTCAAAAGAAAATGCTGTAAATGATATTACAGAGTCAGATATTGATTTTGTAGTGTTCAATAAGGGCAGCTCAATTATTGCTAACTATGAGCTGTTAGCGGCTGATTTAGAGGATTTAAAACAATCCGATAATGATAATCTTGAATTTAGGGATAAGTTACCCAGCAAAGCAAGTAAACAACTTTTCTTTAAAACTGTGATTGATAATTTGATAAGCAAGCAATTTAATGATTTAGCGGCGCGTGGTGCTTGTGAATTCTTACAGGATAATCACAAAGAGTTAGCAAGTAATGGCTTAGGCAATTATGCAAAAGTGAGCCGCTATCCTGTGAAGCAATTAAAAGAGTTTTTGGCTAAGTGCGGTTATGACGTGGAACTGGTTAAAAAAGGACATGATAACGTCAAGTGGTTTTCGATTATTCCTAATGAGCAAGTAAAAAGCTATGCGGATGCTAGAGCCTATCAAAGAAAACTGAGAAATATTGATGCTGATGTGTGATTAATTTACCGCGCCACATGAGAGAGTTTATATAAGCAAAATATTTCATGTGGCGCGGAATAAAAAGCGTATTTTGCCCTCTAAAAGCACTCCCTCTCTGCGATGTATTTTTATATTTTTTGAAAAAATGCCCTATGTTTTTCTTTTAAATCATTTAGTTAGTGGTGGATTGTATGCGTTTTAATTGCTGTTCTTGTGGTGGATGTTGTAAACGCGCTAAATCCATTCAAAATTTAACCATGAGCGAATAGTTTTTTTCTGCACACTGTGCAGAAACTGTGCAAACCGCTTTTTTTGTTATTCCTTTTTAAAATCAAATAGATAATCATTTTTTAGCCCTGTTTTAATTTCATTTTTCTGAAAAAAAATTAAAAAATTGCGTAGCGAGGGCTGCGAAAGCTAAGAAAAAAAGCTTTTATTTTTAATAGTTTATCTATTTTTTAACTCTGTTTTTTACTGCAATTTTTCTGCAAAAACTGGAATTTTCTGCAAAGATTACAATTTTGTTGTTAGTTTTTTATCCGTATCAAGCCTTAGAGTAAGTAGCGCGGCGGCTGTTTTTGCAATAGCTAAGTTTCTGTATTTTTTTAGTGAGTGAACAGCGCGGGAGATTAAGGAGGGAGTGCTTTTTAGGGTAGTTTTTCTTTTTTTGCGCTTTTTCCACGTTATTTTTTTCTGTGAAAAAAAGTGTAAAAAACAGCGATTCTTTTTTGATTTTTTAGCGTAATAAAAACGCTGTAAGCCTTGATATTTCTATGTTTAATGGGTGTTAAAAGAGTGCGTTAAAAATTTCGTTTTTTTCTATGATGCGAACCGTCCGCAAGGATTAATGAAGTGCGAACCTAATGTATTAGATATATCTAATATATATTAATTTATGCAAAACTTCATTTTTCAAAAAAATATTTTTTTTATATTTTTTGTCGTTAGGTTCAGTGTGGTTTTATCACCGGCTGAACGCTAAACCGTGCTGACTTTTGCCCTTGATTACGCTTGCCAGTGGTTACGATCTGAACGCCTGCCAGTGAATTGCCGGTTTATGAAATGGTAGCCACGCGCCTAAAATCTGCTGAACCGCTACCAGGGGTCGCGATATTAACGGGGCGAAAATGTACGCTAAGGAATTAAAGCCTATTGTTACTAACTTCAACGTCTAAAATGTTATAACTTAATAGACAGTGAAATTTGCCTAGTATTTGCCATCTATAAAATCGTTTTTCAGCACTTAATAGACAAATATTCTAGTAATCGAATTAATAGACGCTCTAAACGATACAATTGAAGGTAATAAATCCTTATTCCAAATGATTTTTAACGCTAACGTACATTTTCGCCCCGTTAGTATCGCGACCCCTGACATCACCG
>CAKZJE010000116.1 GCA_936941155.1 uncultured Methylomonas sp.
ATTTATGAATTAATTCCACATAAAATATCGAAAATAAAAGCGAATGAAATTATTAATTCATTAAAAATATGCGATCCTGCTGTCGGTTCTGGACATTTTTTAGTTAGCGTATTAAATGAAATTATTGCCATTAAAGCTGAATTAATGATATTGCTGGATAAAAATGGCAAATCTTTACATCGTTATAAAATAACGGCTGAAAATGATGAGTTAATGATTGCATATGAGGAAGAAGGTTTTTTTAAATACTTCTATCCCAATAATGGAGAAGTTCAGCGCGTACAAGAAGGATTATTCCATGAAAAACAAACACTGATTGAAAACTGTTTGTTTGGGGTTGATATTAATCCGAATTCAGTGAAAATTTGCCGTTTGCGCTTGTGGATTGAGTTATTAAAACATGCCTATTATAAAAGCCGTACTGAATTAGAAACCTTGCCGAATATTGATATTAATATTAAATGCGGCAATTCTTTAGTGAGTCGTTTTGCCATTGATGCGGATTTAGGACAAGCGTTAAAAAAGAAAAAATGGACAATTGAAAGTTATCGTTTAGCGGTTGATAGTTACCGGAATGCTAAAAATCGAGAGCATAAGCGCGAAATGGAAAATCTGATAGGCGACATTAAGTCAGATTTTAGAACTGAAATTTCTGCCAATGACCCAAAAGTAAAAAAACTACAAAATCTTAAAAATGAGTTATTTCAAATGGCTAATCAAATTCAGCTTTTTGAAATGAGTAAAAAAGAAAAGGCTGATTGGGATAAAAAAACTCAGAAAAAAACCGCAGAAATTGAAAAATTATCGGTTGAAATTGAAGCGATAAAAGAAAATAAAATGTTTGAAAATGCGTTTGAGTGGCGTTTTGAATTTCCTGAAGTATTAAATGATAACGGTGATTTTATTGGTTTTGATGTTGTAATAGGTAACCCACCTTATATAAACGCAATAGATCTTAAAAAAATGCTATCTGAATCTGAATACTTTTTTTATAAAAATATTTTTGAAACAGCAAAAGGTGCTGTAGATTTATATATTTATTTTTTTGAGCTTGGTTATATTATTCTTAGGAAAAATTACTTCCTAAACTATATTACGCCAAATAGGTTCTTATCTGCCAGTTACGGAAAGGCATTGAGAGAGTTAATTCTAAATAAAACAAGCTTATTAACAATTGGAGATTTTTCCAATGTTACTGTTTTTAAAGAAGCATCAACCTATCCAATAACAACACTATTTCAAAAAAATGAAAAAAATCACTCCGTAAGGTCATTTACTTTTATAAATGAAAAAGAGCCTTTAGTTTTCAGAAGCTACAAAACTGAAAATCTATTTTCTCTTAATGAATATATTCTTGGTTTTGTGTTGGGTGACAAGTATGAAATAGTCAGAAAAGTAATTTCCCAATCTGAATCTTTAAGTAATTGTGGTGTTATTAATGCAACATCAACAGCAAAAGAAGCGGATAACTTTAATTCGATTATTAATGAAACTAATGGTTTTAAGCTAGTTAATACAGGAACAATTGATAAGTATTCAACAAGTTGGGGGAAATCATACTTAATTGACCAAAAGAGGCAATATTTAAAGCCTTATCTTCCAAAGTCTGAAGCTGAGTTAGGTAAAAATCGTTTTGAACTTTATTCTAATCCTAAAATTATTTTTGCAAAAATAGCTATTACTCCAGAAGCGTTTTATGATGAAAAGGGAGAATATGCTTCTATAAATACTAATTGTATTCACTCATTTTCTGTAGATTATATTCCTGAATACATATTAGGTTGGGTAAACTCTAAATTATTTCAATATATTTTTGAGTGTTTTTTTGATGGATTGAAAATGTCAGGAGGTTATCTTTTATATTCTGCACCCAACCTATTAAATACATATATAAAACGCGCAACTATCTTAGAACAGAAAACTATTTCTGGAATTGTAAAACAAGTAGTAAAGGCAAAAAAACAAAAAAATACTGTAAATACTTGCAATCTTGAAAAAAAAATAGACCACTTGGTTTATCAACTTTACGACTTGACCGAAGAGGAAATAAAAATCATAGAAAACGCTTAAGTTAGTTAAACTTGTATTAACCAAATACCATAAAAAAACGATTAAACTAATGATATTGTAAAAAATAAATAGTTAATTCAGAAAACTTATTTAAAAAACTCATCACCAATATAAACTCTCATCTTAACTTACTAAAAATCCAAATCATGCCTCTCATTCATTGGATACACAAACTATATAAACTTCTATTAAAAATAGAAACCGGTCTTTTAACAGCCCTTTTACTCTCCACTATTCTAATTGCCGTCGGACAAATTGTTTTGCGCAATTTATTTGATATTGGCTTATTTTGGGCAGAATCCTATATCCGCATCAGTGTGTTATGGGTAGTGTTATTAGGCGCAATGGTGGCCGCGCGTAATAACGAACACATCGCGATTGATTTTTTTGTGCATAAAATGAATGAAAAAATCCGCTTAATTGTGCAACGATTCACCGACTTATTCAGCGCGACACTCTGTTTTGTGATTGCCTATCACAGCTTGGTTTTTATTCAATCGGAATATGAAGATGGCAGCATTGCATTTGGCGTAATTCCGAATTGGTTTTGTGAATCCATTATTCCATTTACCTTTGTGATTATTGCAATGCGTTATTTAGTGGCGGCGATTTTTAATGTGCGCGAGGTGACAGAATGATGCTTTTAGCCAGTATCGGCTTGGTGCTGATGTTATTTTTAGGAACGCCCGTGTTTGTGGTGATTTTGGGCGCGAGCATGTTGGGTTTTTACAGCTCAGAAGTGGATTTAGCTATCATCACCGGTGAATTGTATCGGATTGCCGAAACGCCCTTATTAGTCGCGCTGCCGCTGTTCACATTGGCGGGTTATATCTTATCGAAAAGCAAAACTTCGGAACGGCTGTTAAAACTGACGCAAGTTTTTTTCGGTTGGATGCCAGCGAGTTTAGCGATTGTATCGCTGGTTAGTTGTGCGATTTTCACCGCGTTTACGGGCGCGTCGGGCGTGACGATTGTGGCGTTAGGCGGCTTGTTGTTTCCGGCGTTAATCAAAGAAGGCTACGGCGAAAAGCTCAGTTTAGGTTTAGTCACCACCACAGGCTGCTTAGGTTTATTGCTACCGCCGTCTGTGCCGTTGATTTTGTACGGCATCATCGTCCAGCAAATGAATTTAGGCGTGGAAATCAGCATTAAACAATTGTTTTTAGCGGGATTATTGCCCGCGCTGTTAATGATTGTGATGTTAGCGGTATGGCTGGCGTGGACAACGCGGCATTTAAATATTCCAAAAACGCGCTTTTCTTTTCCCGAAGCCAAGCTTGCGTTACGCGCTGCCGTGTGGGAATTGCCAATGCCGTTGTTTATTTTTGCTGGCATTTTCGGTGGATTTTTCACTTTATCCGAAGTGGCTGCGGTGACGGCGTTGTATGTCACGATTATCGAAGTGTTTGTTTATAAAGAAGTTAAAGTCAGTCAATTTGGTAGCGTGATTACCGAATCCATGAAAATGGTCGGCGGGATTTTGATTATTTTGGGCGTGGCGATGGCGTTTACTAATTTCTTGGTGGATGCAGAAGTACCAGCGAAATTGTTTGTGTGGGTGAAAGCAAATATTGATAGCAAATTTACCTTTTTGCTGTTGTTGAATGTGTTTCTGCTGATGTTGGGGGCGATTTTAAATATTTTTTCGGCGATTATTATTGTTGTGCCGCTGATTTTGCCAATGGCGTTGGGCTATGGAATTCATCCGTTGCATTTGGGGATGATTTTTTTGGCGAATATGCAGATTGGTTATCTTACGCCGTTGGTGGGGATGGATATTTTTATTGCCAGTTATCGTTTTAATAAGCCAGTGGTCGAGATTTGTTTGGCGACGTTGCCGTTTATGTTGGTGTTGTTTTTGGCGGTGTTGGTGATTACTTATGTACCTTGGTTGAGTGTTTGGTTTTTGTAGAAACTAAATAATTGGACACAAAAAAGCCGGATGTTTTTAGCGTATCCGGCTATTTTTCAGTAAGTTTCTACTCTACGCGGCTTTTGCCAAAGGCATAACGATTTCAACTGATTCAAAAGGAACAAAAATCGCTCCTTCGTGGTTTTTTTCGATGAGTCGGAGTTCTTCAAGCCGTGTTACATCGGTTTGTACACTTGCGCTATTTCTTGCGGTGTTTTTTGCCAGCGTGTAAACACTGCATGAACCTACTTGGCTGAGTGCGTTTAAAAGCTCTAGTCGAATCGGGGTTAGTTCTGAAAACAGTGATTGAGCAGATTCAAAAAACAAATGGTAATCAACAGATTGTCCTTGCTGTGATTGTGAAAGTTGTTGCCGCGCTGCCAAAATAGCCGAGCCACGTTTTGCTATTTCAATGATTGCTTTCATAGTTGCTTCCCGTTTTTAATATCAGTCTCAAAGTTATTCAATAATAACAATGCGTTGTGCGGGTTGTCTAATTTGGCAGGCGCAGGATATTGATTTTTGTGCGGATAGTTTACAGTTGAGTTTTTTTAAACACCAGTCAGTTGAGTAATTTATGATTACACAAGAAAAAGAAGAAGACGGCGGATATTACGCAATTAAAGTGTCAAGTCCGGCATGATCATAAGAAAATATCGGGCTTATTTTGTTGCCACGATTTCAATGCTTGTATTGGAGTTTGATACTTTAATGCCTTCTGCGGAATCTGCCTCTTTATGAACGCTTACTTAGTCGCAGTAAAAGCAAAATGTCCGCATTGGGAGCTGCAATATGAAAACTGATACAGATTTGTTTTGGTGTGCTCAAACACCAAGAAAACTATCAACCGCAAGTCGGATAATTTCCGCTTGCGATTGATTTGGAAAGATTGTATCTACGAGTTAGCCTGTATTTTTAGGGCTTGGTTTTATGGTTTTTTTCTTGTTTTGCCGTATGCCAAAGTAGCAACTTTTTTCGCTGTGGCATCAAACAGGTTCAATTCATCCCCTGCATCATTCCAAATCGCCGTTTTACTGCCAAAAGAAAAACCTCCTGTTTCAGGATGTACTTCATTGGTATAAACTCGGCAACTTTTTCCAGCGTCCAAGATTGAGCCAGCAGGAAAGACAAACCACTGCTTGGTGCTGCCCGCAGAGGTCACTTTCCAATTTGAAATATCAGCTGCCTTGTTGCCACGATTAGTCAGTTCCACATACTCATCTGATTGAGTGCGTTTTACTTGACCTTTGTAAACCAAATTAGATATATAGACATCTGCAATCGCAGTGATGATGATGTCTGGATCGACTGGTGTAGGCAGTGGTGCGGGTTCAGGCGCAGGAGCTGGCGGGATAACTGAACTGCCCGATTTTACTTTTACCTTAGCAGTCCAATTAGTTCCACCCCAAGTTTTATAATTAATAATGGTGTCATCGTGAGATTTTGACCAGTCGCCATTTGGCGCATGAGTAAAGATAACTGAACCATTTGAGTTTACTTTTGCCTTAGCAGTCCAGTTAGTTTCATCCCAAGTTTTATAATTAATAATGGTGTCATCGTGAGATTTTGACCAGTTGCCGCCATTCGGCGCATGAGTAAAGATAACTGAACCATCTGCGTTTACTTTTATCTTGGCAGTCCAGTTAGTTCCATCCCAAGTTTCATAGTTAATAATGGTGTCATCGTGAGATTTTGACCAGTCGCCATTCGGCGCGTGTATAAAAATTAATTCTTGAGATTCTACTTGCGCACTGGATATTGTCTGGTTCTGCGTATTAGAGGAAGCCAACTTCCACTTAATAACTTTGCTAGGAGTCACTGCGGGTAGATGAATTGAGCCACCCTCATCGCTATCGCCTTCTCTCAGTGGCTCTAAAAACGCATCCATTTCATCCCATGCTGCACCGCCTGAATACTCGCAAATTTTGTCTTCGTGCAATATCAAAATGCGACCATCTCCAGTCCACGCCACTCCCACCCAGTTGTTGTCATCGATTTGCCAAAGCTTACTGCCTTCTCCAGCCACGATATCAGTCAACTTTTTCGCTATCTCTTTATTCATTGTATGTATCCCTTGGTTTTGTTAGTTAAATGACCGCAATCACAATTACTCAGTTGTCGACCGCATACTTACAGTTGAGAGTTCTTCATCAAAAAGATAATCTTCATTAGGTGCTTGTTGGAGTGTTTTTTCAAAGTTTGCTTCATTGGCGAATTCGTAAAATCGATACAGTGAAAACACAATCACTCGACCATCATCGCAAGGAGATACCGCGACCCATTCATTAAAAAACTCATTGTTTATGTGTACCATCTTACCGCCAAAAAGCGCGACAAAACGCTGTGCTTCTTCTTCATTCATTTCATTTCTCCTAAAGTTTTATTACAAAAAAATGGCACACTTTTGTTTCAGTGTGCCACTCGTATTAGCCTTTTTTAAGACTTGATCTGATTATTTCTTTCTTGCTTTACCGTATGCCAAAGTAGCAACTTTTTTCGCTGTGGCATCAAACAGGTTTAATTCATCCCCTGCATCATTCCAAATCGCCGTTTTACTGCCAAAAGAAAAGCCACCTGTTTCAGGATGTACTTCATTGGTATAAACTCGGCAACTTTTTCCAGCGTCCAAGATTGAGCCAGCAGGAAAGACAAACCACTGCTTGGTGCTGCCCGCAGAGGTCACTTTCCAATTTGAAATATCAGCTGCCTTGTTGCCACGATTAGTCAGTTCCACATACTCATCTGATTGAGTGCGTTTTACTTGACCTTTGTAAACCAAATTAGACATATAGACATCTGCAATCGCAGTGATGATGATGTCTGGATCGACTGGTGTAGGCAGTGGCGCAGGAGCTGGTTCAGGCGCAGGAGCTGGTGTTGGCTCAGGTGCAGGAGTTGGCGCAGGCGGTTCTATTACATCTACAGAAACTAATTCCCAATGTTGATTAGGCGTACCAATTTCACCATTCATCGGATAAGAAATGATTCGTGCGCAAGGTGAGGGATTACCGCCTTCAATATCTAAAACAAAGCCATTTAATTTGCTACGAATCAAATAAACATTCTCAAGACCAGGAACAGGGATAAGTTCCCATTGTTGATTTGATGTACCTTCTGCGCTGTTAGCAGGGTAAGAAATAACAGGAGTGACAGGAGCAGTATTACTACCTGTAATATCAATCACAAAGTTATTCAATTCAGATTGAATAAGAGATGCACCGCCTACGGTAGGTAGCAAATGCCAGTGTTGGTTGGTTGTTCCTTTCTCACCGTTAACAGGGTAAGAAATAAGCTGTGTGCATGGTGCAGTGTTGCTGCCTGTAATGTCTATTACAAAGCCATTTAGCCTGCTGCGAATCAAAAACATTCCAAGAGGTGCTGGAGTCGGTGTTGGAGCTGGTGCAGGAGTCGGTTCAGGTGCAGGAGTTGGCGCAGGCGGTTCTATTGCATCTACAGAAACTAATTCCCAATGTTGATTAGGCGTACCAATTTCACCATTCATCGGGTAAGAAATGATTCGTGCGCAAGGTGAGGGATTACCGCCTTCAATATCTAAAACAAAGCCATTTAATTTGCTACGAATCAAATAAACATTCTCAAGACCAGGAACAGGGATAAGTTCCCATTGTTGATTTGATGTACCTTCTGCGCTGTTAGCAGGGTAAGAAATAACAGGAGTGACAGGAGCAGTATTACTACCTGTAATATCAATCACAAAGTTATTCAATTCAGATTGAATAAGAGATGCACCGCCTACGGTAGGTAGCAAATGCCAGTGTTGGTTGGTTGTTCCTTTCTCACCGTTAACAGGGTAAGAAATAAGCTGTGTGCATGGTGCAGTGTTGCTGCCTGTAATGTCTATTACAAAGCCATTTAGCCTGCTGCGAATCAAAAACATTCCAAGAGGTGCTGGAGTCGGTGTTGGAGTTGGAGCTGGTGTTGGAGCTGGTGCTGGAACTGGAGTAGCCTGTGCTTGGCTGGGCCATTCCAGTTTTATGGGCTTTCCAGATGTCGGTCCTAACAGACCGGGCTGTGCTGGCCCCGCTGTTACTGATTTCAAACGATCTGCTGTGGACATAATGATATTGAAAGCGCAGGTCGTTGGTGTTGTTGCAATAGTAAAATGAAAGTTATTGAGGTTGCTGAGATCAAAGTTGCCAACATCAGGGTCGCTATAAGCGAACGCTGTAATGCTATCTTGGTAAACCGTTGTTCCAGACTCTGTACCAAGAGAATCGGGATACTCAAAGAAACCAGTACCATAGGTTTCATTATTGAGGAGGGTTCTAAAGCTGAAGTGTGCCATACGATAAACTCCTGATATATTTCTAAACGTCATTAAAATAACTAAGTGAGTTATTACTATAGCCTAGGTTCTGTTGAAATGTCAAAAGAACCTAGTTTATAGTAATAGTCATTCAAAAAAAAATGGTTATAAAAAAATTAAAAGACATAGCTTACTGATGCAACTCGTAAGATGGGTAGAGTGATAATGAACCCCATCGCAGCCTTTATCATCATTGATGGGTTTCACTGCGTTCTATCCATCCTACAAAAATAAACTAATGCAAGGAATAACAACGCAAAACGCACTAACTCATTCACCGCAAAGGAGAAATAAAATGACTGTAAAACAACAACTCATTGCCGAAATTGACAGCCTCAATGAACAGCAACTCGAAGCAATGCAAAAATTGATGAAAAAATTTATAAAAAAAATTCAAACGCGACAACCTGTTTTAAAACGCGGCAAAGGCTGGTCAGATGAACTGATTAACAAAACCTGCGGCGCATGGGAAGGCGAATTATTAACACGCCCAACCCAATTAGACTATGACAACTCGTAAGCCACATTCCAACACCACATACCTTTCAGCGGGTCATTTAATTTAAACGCATTGGTACGCCATGCGCCGCCCGGCAGATGATGACGCAGAAAGCAAAACTGCCAATCCACGCGCTATCGAAAAGATTTAAGCTAAGGCATTAATAGATTGCCTTTTATGACCGCTCCCCAAACTCTTTTTTAGCATTCAGACGCAGCGTCATTGCCATTAAGTTACAGCAAAATTTATAAGACGACTGGTCGTCTTGAAAAATTTCCTCAGAACTCGCACCAAGCATCTATATAAATTCTACGCAATTTTGAGCAACCGCTTAATTATGAGATGAATTAGCAATCTGTTTTTTAAAATCCTGAATTTCATTTGCAGGCCCCATCACAACCAAAATATCACCCACATCCAATTTATGCTGTTTTTCATTAATAGAAAAATGCAAATCCTCGCCTAATTCTTTATCCACAATCCCAATTAAAATTAAATTAAATTGCTCATTCAAATTTAAATTACAAACATAACTATCTTGTAAATATGAACCCACTGGAATTGCAATTTCTGCCATATTTAAATCATAACGCCCAAAAACAGTATGATCTAAAATATTGGTCATATCTGGCTTTTTAATTAACTCATGAATTTTCCTACCGCAAATCTCATAAGGATTAATAATTTTATTCGCGCCCGCTGCAATTAATTTCTCCCCCGCATCGTGATTTTCCATCACTGCAATAATGGTTAAATTTTTATCTAAAGCGCGTGCCGAAATCGTTAAAAACACATTATCAGCATCGTGCGAAAAAAAACAAAACGCGACATCCACTGTTGTGCCAATACCAATGGCGCGTAATTCATCATCATTGCGAAAATCAATAATTTTACAATCAAAACCTTCCGCAATTGCCTTTGCTGCTAGTTTTTCATCGAATTCAACCACCAGAATTTGATATAAATCAGTATCTAAACGATTCATTGCTTCCACCGCTAAGCGGTTATAACCAAATATCACAACGTTTTTCACCACGCGCCTCTTGTTTTTGGTCTGCTTTTTTCAATTTGTTCCCGAAAATATTCAATACTCATTTCTCGTCCTAATACCAAGAGAATATCGTTTTTTCGGCAAATAAAATGTTTCTCAGGATTAAAATAAAAATGTTGATGTTTCACATGATAACGATTGCGATGTTTTTGGTGTAATTCATTAGTGCTAATAATGCCAACTAAACTTAATTTACGTTGTTCAAAACCAATTTCTAAAATACTTTTTCCTTCCAAAATTGAGCCTTCATAAACGACTAATGTATCCATCAAAATATGTTTACGTTCTTGCAAAATCCCTAAAATAGCTTCCACTGCAACCGGTTGTCCAACATATTCCGCTGCCAATAATCCAGCAATTTGAAACGGTTGAATAATGTGGTCAGCTCCGGCTTGTTCCATTTTTTTGGCATTATTATGATGATTGACTCTGGAAATAATCCGAATAGTCGGGTTTAAATAGCGGCTGCTTAAGGTGACATAAACATTGGCAACATCATCACCTGTGGTGCAAACAACGGTGGATGCGCCGCGATTAATGCCGGCATTTAATAACACGCGATTGCGACTGGCATCATCATGGATGGCTAAAAAACCGTGTCGTTTCGCCAAATGAATATTTTCTAGGCTGTTATCAATCACAATAAAACGTTGTTTATCTTTTTGCAGTTGCCATGCGATTTCTTGACCGACACGCCCAAAGCCACAAATAATCACAAAATTTTTATACAAGCGCAATTCGCTGTAAGTGCGGTTTTCGCGCAGAATGTGCATTTGTTCAGTAAATGCCGCCACAATAATTGAGGCAAAAAAGGATAACACGCCTAAGCCGGATAAAATCAGTGTCATTGCCACAAATCGCCCGCCGACTGTTTGCGGAGTTATATCGCCATAACCGACGGTTGAAATTGTCACCACTGCCCAATAAAAAGTATCAAATAATGATTTAATTTGGCTATTTGGTGCTTTGTGCTCAAATAAATACATGGCAATACTGGCAATAAAAACCAAAAATCCAACAAAACCAACCAAAGTAAAAAGTTCAAATCGGCGGCTATTTAAAACACCTGCAAACAATTTAACGCTGGTGGAATAGCGAAAGAGTTTAAATAATCTAAAAATTAAAAAGATGCGTAAAAACCAAACAGCTCTAAAACTTGGGAATATTGCGAGTAAATCAATAATGGCAGTAATTGAAAAAATATAACTGAGTTTTTTGGCAAGAATGATTTTTAAAACTTCGTGTAATTTAAATGGCGTATTTAGATATTGTGATTTTTCATGGTAATCAATAATTAATTGATGGCTATCGCTATAAATCCAAGCCCGCAAGAGATATTCAATGACAAAAACAATAATAACGGTTGCTTCAAAAAAATGACTGGCAATAGATAATTCATTATCCATATCATAAATGATAAAAAACACACTGAGCGTGACAAAAAAAATCATAAAAAAATCAAAATAGGATTTATTTTTGCTGTGTTGATTTTCTAATAAATTATAAAAGAAACTTTTGCATCGCTGATAACGCTTTGAGTTTTTTAAAAAATAGGCGTAGCGAATTAAAAGCTTTTTCATTTCAGATAATTGATTTAAACAAAGGGCGCTAAGTTTGTTGAAAGGTTAAGTTTTACGGCGAAAAATTTTAACTGATTGAGTGCAACTGTTTGTGCTACAGCAATCAACAGTATGATAAAGTTTATCTCTGATAAGAAATTAACAAAAAATTTTAGTGCAGATGTGGGGCGGCTTCAGCTTTGTTTTTTCACTGCTAAAGTAGCTTTCACAAAGAAAAATGTATTGTCACTTAATATAACTACAATAAAATGACTTCACTTTGTAAATGGTGATTATAGTGCGCCTAACAGAACAATTTATTCAACATCTGGCACAAAAAACCGGACAGTCACTGAAAAATCCTCGTTTAATGGCGGTAAGTGGTGGCGATATTAATCAGGCGTATCATTTGGCGACAGATTCAGGTTCGTGGTTTATGAAGGTGAATCAACCGCAGCTGCTGTCGATGTTTCAGGCAGAAGCCGCTGGGCTGCAAGAATTGGCGGCAACCGAAACGGTGCGGATTCCTAAGGTGGTTGCGTGTGATAAAACCACAGATTTCGCTTATTTGATTTTGGAATATCTGGAGTTAAAACCGCAAAACAGCCAATCAGAACGCTTATTTGCGCAGCAATTGGCGCAGCTGCATCAACAAAAACACGCTTTTTTTGGCTGGTCTATTGAAAATACGATTGGTAGCACGCCTCAGTATAACGGTCGTTATGACAATTGGATAACGTTTTGGCAGCAGCAACGGTTAGGGGCGCAGCTCAAAATGGCGGCGCAAAAAGGTTATGGTGGAAATTTGCAAAGCAGCGGCGAAAAACTCTGCGCAGACATCGAGTTGTTTTTTAGCGGTTATGCTCCGTCGCCTGCGTTATTACACGGTGATTTATGGGGCGGCAATAGTGCGGCAGATGTGCAAAATAGACCTGTGATGTTTGATCCGGCTTGTTATTATGGTGATAGAGAAACCGATATTGCGATGACGGAGCTATTTGGCGGTTTTGGACGCGAGTTTTATGCGGTTTATCAAGACTATTATCCTTTGGATGCGGGCTATCAAGTTCGCAAAACACTTTACAATCTTTATCACATTCTCAATCATTTAAACTTATTTGGTCGCAGTTATTTGCACCGTAGTGAAGCGATGATTGCCACTTTACTCGCAGAAATTTAACTCATTGATTTTAGGATTCTTTATGCAACGTTTACCACTTTCCATCGTGCTGATAGCGGCTTTAAATTTAAGCGGCTGTAGCTCGCTGATTTCTTCAGCCACTGAAGAGTTTGGCAATAATTTATCGGCAGTGATATTAAATCATAATGATCCTGAAACGGTTGCCGCTGGCATTCCCAGTTATTTATTGTTGCAAGAAGCATTGCTAAAACAACAGCCTGACAATCAAGCGTTGTTATTATCCACTGCGAAACTGTATGGTTCTTATGCGGGAATGCTGGATAACGAAGCGCGGCTGGCTGCGTTGAGCGAAAAAGCGTTGGATTTTAGTTTTCGTGCTGCATGTTTACAAAAAAAAGAATTTTGCCAGCTGAAAACTTTATCGTTTGCGGAATTTGAAAAAGTGATTCAAGCGAGTAATAACAATGATTTAGCGAGTTTATATGGCTTGGGCGCAAGTTGGGCGTTGTGGATTCAGGGGCATAAAAGCAATTGGGATGCGGTTGCGCAGTTGGCACAAGTGAAAACCATTATGCAGCAAGTGATTAAGCTGGATGAAAAGTATGAAAACGGTTCGGCGCATTTGTATTTAGCCGTGCTTGCTAGTTTGTTGCCTACTGCGATGGGCGGCGATGCGGTGAGTGCGAAACAGCATTTTGAGCAGGCGTTGAGTTTATCGCTAGACAAAAACTTGATGGTGAAAGTGTTGTATGCGAAGCATTATGCGCGAATGGTGTTTGACAGACCGTTGCACGACCGTCTTTTGAATGAAGTGCTAAAAAGTTCAATCACGCAAGAAAACTTAACGCTGATTAATAGTTTGGCGCAACAGCAAGCAAAACAATTGCTAAAATCCGCAGAAGCTTATTTTTAAAATTTCAGGGGATTATTCATCATGGCTGTTTCTACCACTCTACTTTCCCTAAACCGGATTGCGCAATTTGCGGCACGTTTTGAAATGCAGGAAGACGGCTCAGTTGCTTATTATCACCCAGATCGTGCAACAGGTGGATTGCCTTGCACGTTAGAAGAGTGTGAGAAACTGATTGATGATTACACCAGAACCTATAGAGACTCAATGAAATGGATGATCTATTGGGCAATTGTCAGTGGCATAACCTTAGGGTTGTTGGAGGCTAGTGAGACATGGGTGACAACGCGCTGGGTGCAATATGCAATTATGCTCGCGCCGTTTCCTTTGGTTATCTATTTATGGTATCAGGCTGGGCAAAAACCATTGCAGTTGTTGGGCACGCGCTTACATTGTTCGCCGCCACGCAGTGTGGAAAGTGCGTTTTGGAGTCGTGTGCGTGCTTTGCCTGGCAGTCTTTTTCTTTATATGTGTTTGCCAAGTGGCGGATTAGTGTATTACGCGATAGAAGATGGATGGGAAAAAGTTGGGATTAGTTCTTTAGTGATTGTCGGCTGCAATTTGCTAATGACGGTAGTTTGGCTGTATGCCAGATGGATTCGGAAATAAATTAACTTTGTACGAGATGCGCGAGTGTTACCATCAAATTTTAAAATATTTAGCTTAAGGTTATGGAATTTAATACTGCGAGTTTAGAAAGCTTGTTTGCAACAATTACGGAAAATGCTCCCGATAACAACACTCGTGAATCTTTGCAATGGTTGCCGATAGAGTTTTTGCAGCGAGGAAAATATCAACCTCGCCAAGAATTTAAGCAAGAAACTTTACAGGAATTAGCTAACTCAATCCAAGCACAGGGAATTATTCAACCGATAGTTGTGCGTGAATTAAATAAAAATAAATTTGAAATTATCGCAGGCGAACGACGTTGGCGAGCGGCGCAATTAGCAGGATTAGAACAAGTTCCTGTGATTGTTAAGCAATTAGATGAAAAAGCTGCAATGGCAATTGCTTTGATTGAAAATATTCAGCGCGAAGATTTAAATCCATTGGAAGAAGCTGAGGCGTTGAAAAAATTGTTGGATAATTTTCAGATGACGCACCAGCAATTGGCTGATACTGTTGGAAAATCAAGAGCCGCAGTGACTAATTTTTTAAGATTATTGGATTTATCTGACGCGGTTAAATCGTTAATTTTCAAAGGTCAGCTTAGCATGGGGCACGCAAGAGCGTTATTAACCCTAGAGCCTGCGGTGCAACAACAATTAGCGAATAAAATTATTCAACAAGGGTTGACTGTGAGAGGCGCGGAAATGTTAGCGAAACAAGAGCAATTTCAACAACCTACACTGTTACGAAAAATAATTGATCGCGATACTTTGTATTTACAACAACAAATTAGCGAAAAGTTGAATGCCAAAGTCGAAATTAATCACAAGAAAAATGGTTCAGGACAGTTGGTAATAAATTACACAAATTTAGAGGAACTCGATGGAATTTTGCAGCAGTTTAGATAAGTGCTTTGCGAACTCTCCCAAAGCTTGTTTAAAAACATAGCAAATAGCTGGGTAGTTATTGCGTATATAGAAAATTTAGTTTGCTTGTATAAAGCTAATTAAAATTCATAATTGCAAACGCTAAGTTATTCAAAAAAACCGCTTTTTTTATCTGGTTATTATCCATCTTAAAAGATTCAAACGCTGCTAACTATTGATTAACTTTAATCATTCTTGATTTAATAGAAGTCGACCGCTATAATCCATAGGCTTTTGCAATGAGAAAAATAGATGACGGCAGAAAAAAAGCTTTCTACTGTCAGTAAAATTTTGGCTCTACAAGTTCTGGTGATTCTTGCAATCACAACAGGGTTTTATATTGCAGTAGGCTGGCCTAGAGCATTATCTCCTTTATTAGGAGGGCTGGCAGCGTTTGTTCCTAACGTATATTTAGCGATAAGAATGGCTAGATCAGCAGGACAACCCGCACAAAAAATAGTTCGTTCGTTCTATGCTGGCGAATCAGGAAAGTTAATTTTAACAGGAATGCTGTTTTATATGATTTTCCAAATCCCCAACATAGCGTTATTTCCGTTGCTGACAACTTATGTCGCAACGTTATCGGTTTTCTGGTTCGCGCTATTAATGCGTGATTGACACACAAGAGTGAGGAAAAATGGCTACTGAAGCTCATGCTGCCGAAGGCGCAACAGGATATATTGTTCACCATTTAACACCGTTTTCAGTGGGTGAAGGGTTTTGGTCATTCCACTTGGATACTTTGTTTATCTCTGCCGTATTAGGTGCTTTGTTTATTTGGTTTTTCAAAACAGTGGCAGAAAAAGCAACATCTGATGTACCGGGTCTCACACAAGCTTTTGTGGAAATGATTATTGAGTTTGTTGATCAACAAGTGAAAGACAGTTTTCATGGCAAAAGCGCGCTAATTTCTCCTTTGGCGTTGACGATTTTTTGCTGGGTATTCTTGTGGAATTTCATGGATTTGTTCCCAGTTGATTTATTCTCTACCGTTGGCTCTCTGATGGGAATTGAATACATTCGCGTTGTGCCAAGTACAGATTTGAATGCCACCTTTGCAATGTCAATTTCAGTATTTTTTCTGATTATTTTTTATAATTTGAAAATAAAAGGAGTTTTCCATTTTGGCAAAGAATTGTTATTACACCCATTTGATAGCGTGTTTTTGATACCTTTTAATATTTTGCTGAATTTCGTTGAATACTTGGCAAAACCAATTTCATTGGCATTGCGGTTATTCGGAAACTTGTATGCAGGCGAATTGATTTTTATCCTAATCGCTTTAATGCCTTGGTACATCCAGCCATTATTAAGTTTCCCTTGGGCTGTGTTCCACATTTTAATTATTACCCTTCAAGCTTTTATTTTCATGGTATTAACAATTGTTTACCTGAGTATGGCGCACGAAGAACACTAAGATTTTTTTACTTTAATTTATATACACGTTTGGAGGTATCATGGAAATTGCAGCTTTGATTGCTGATGTACAAGGCATGACTGCTATTGCAGTAGGTTTAGTTCTAGGTATGGGTGCGTTAGGAACCGCGATTGGTTTCGGTCTTTTAGGTGGAAAATTCCTAGAAGGTGCTGCTCGTCAACCAGAAATGGTACCTATGCTACAAGTTAAAATGTTCATCGTTGCAGGTCTGTTAGACGCGGTAACTATGATCGGTGTTGGTATGGCGTTATTCTTCACTTTTGCGAACCCTTTCCTTTCAGCAGTAAAAGCTGCTGTTGCAGGTTAATACGCGCTTGAGTCACTATCCACTAAACAAGAGGAACGCATCGTGAGTATCAATGCTACTCTGATCGGTCAAATGATTACGTTTACGCTTCTGGTATGGTTTACTATGAAGTATATTTGGCCGCCACTCATCACAGCACTAGAAGAACGTAGAGCCAAAATTGCCGACGGTTTGGCAGCAGCTGAAAAAGGTCAAGAAGAGATGGAGCGGGCAGAAAAACGTGCCAGTGAAAAACTCAAAGCTGCCAAAGAACAATCTGCTGATATTATTAATTTGGCGCAAAAACGTGCCAATGAAGTTGTGGAAGAATCAAAAGCAAACGCCAAAAAAGAAGGCGATCGTATGATTGAAGCAGCTAAAGCACAGATTGAGCAAGAAATTGCACAAGTCAAAGAAAATTTGCGTCAAGAAGTAGCTACATTAGCGTTAAAAGCTGCTGAACAGATTTTACAAAAAGAAATCAATAAAGCAGAACATAACGATATTATCGCTAAAGTTTCTAGCCAGTTAGGTCAAGCATAATGAGCGAATTATCAACATTGGCAAGACCTTACGCAGCAGCGGTATTTAAAAGAGCCAGCGAATCTGACAGTGCAGAGCAATGGTCACAAATGCTGAATTTTATCGCTGCGGTGGTTAAAGACAAAGATATTTCTACCATTATAGAAAATCCTAAAGTCAGTCAAGACAGACTAATTCAATTGTTATTGGATATCTGTGCCGGACAGCTTAACGGTGAAGGTGAAAACTTTCTAAAGTTATTGGTTCAAAATGATCGTTTGACACTTGCCCCCCAAATTTCAAAGCTTTATGAAAACCATAAAGCGGATGCCGAAGGTTATGTCGATGTTGATGTTACAACTGCCTACGCTTTTACTAAAGAAGAGCAAAAAAAGTTTACATCTGCACTGGAAAAAACTTTGGCTAAGAAAGTTCGCATTTCTGTGAATGTGGACAAATCATTAATTGGTGGGTTTCTGGCAAAAGCAGGCGACAGAGTGATTGACGGTTCTATCAAAGGTCGACTTCAACACATGCAAAAGACTCTAAAAGCTTAAGAGATAAAACAATATGCAATTAAATCCATCTGAAATCAGTGATCTTATTAAGAAAAAGATCGAGAATTTCGATACAAATGTCGAAGTTCATGCAGAAGGTACCGTAGTCAGTGTGACTGACGGTATTGTAAGAATACATGGCTTGTCCGATGCAATGCAGGGGGAAATGTTAGAGTTTCCTGGCGGCAGCTACGGAATGGCTTTGAACTTAGAAAGAGATTCAGTAGGCGCGGTAATTTTAGGCGCGTACCAACATATTTCTGAAGGCGATACCGTTAAATGTACCGGTAAAATTTTAGAAGTACCTGTTGGTGAAGCTTTATTAGGTCGTGTGGTTGATGCTTTAGGTAATCCTATCGACGGCAAAGGCGCGATTAATACGACTCTAACTTCACCTGTTGAAAAAATCGCTCCCGGCGTTATCGCCCGTCAATCCGTTGATCAACCTGTACAATTAGGTTTGAAATCGATTGATGCGATGATTCCAGTCGGACGTGGTCAACGTGAGTTAATCATCGGCGACCGTCAAACAGGTAAAACTGCGATTGCAATTGATGCGATTATCAACCAAAAAGGTACAGGCATTAAATGTATCTATGTCGCGATTGGTCAAAAACGTTCTTCAATTGCTAACGTAGTTCGCAAACTAGAAGAGCATGGCGCGATGGCTCACACCATTATCGTTGTGGCTTCTGCATCAGAATCTGCTGCACTACAATTTATTGCACCGTACACCGGTTGCTCGATGGGTGAATATTTTAGAGATAACGGCGAAGATGCGCTGATTATTTATGACGATTTAACCAAACAAGCTTGGGCGTACCGTCAAGTGTCGTTGTTATTACGTCGTCCGCCAGGTCGTGAAGCGTATCCTGGAGACGTTTTCTATTTGCATTCTCGATTGCTGGAAAGAGCAGCGCGTATTAATGCGGATGAAGTTGAGAAATTAACCAATGGTCGCGTAAAAGGTAAAACAGGTTCATTGACTGCATTGCCAATTATCGAAACCCAAGGCGGTGACGTTTCTGCTTTCGTACCCACCAACGTAATTTCGATTACAGACGGGCAAATTTTCTTGGAATCTAACCTGTTCAACTCCGGTATTCGTCCTGCGGTTAACGCGGGTCTGTCAGTATCACGGGTAGGCGGCGCGGCTCAAACTAAGATTATTAAAAAGCTCGGCGGTGGTACTCGTTTAGACTTAGCACAATATCGTGAATTGGCTGCGTTTGCGCAGTTCGCTTCTGATTTGGACGAAAGCACTCGTAAGCAAATTGAACGCGGTCAACGTGTGACTGAGTTGATGAAGCAAAACCAATACTCGCCAATGTCAGTTGCGCAAATGGCTGTGTCATTGTTTGCAGCCAACGAAGGCTATTTAGATAAAGTCGAAGTTAAAAAAGTCTTAGATTTTGAAGCGGCTCTGCAATCGTATATGAAAGCTGAACATGCTGAATTAATGGCTAAAATTAACGCTACTGGCGATTTTAACGATGAAATCAAGCAAGGTATGGCGACTGCGATAGAAACTTTCGTCAATACTCACAGCTGGTAGGGGGTATGTGTGGCTGTTGGTAAAGAAATACGAACCAAGATCGGTAGTATTAAAAATACTCAAAAGATCACTCGCGCAATGGAAATGGTTGCCGCGAGCAAGATGCGTAAAACAAAAGACAGAATGCAGGCCACTCGCCCTTATTCCAAAAAAATCAGCCAGATCATTAAACATCTGGCTCATGCCAATCCTGAATACAAACATCCGTTTTTAATTAAACGGGACGTAAAACGGGTTGGCATGATTGTGATTACTTCGGATCGAGGCTTGTGCGGTGGTTTGAATTCCAACTTGTTCAGAAAAACGTTAACTCAATTAAAGCAATGGCAAACAGACGGCGTAGAAGTTGATGTCTGTGCGATTGGTGGTAAAGGAGCAAGCTTTTTCGCACATCTTGATGTGAATTTGGTAGCGCAAAAAACCAAATTAAGCGAAACAGTGCATCAAAGTGAAATTTTTGGCATCGTGAAAGTGATGCTAGATGCTTATGATGCCAATACGATTGATGAGTTGTATGTGGTGAGCAACGAGTTTGTCAACACCATGACGCAAAAGCCAACCATTCACAAAGTATTGCCGGTTTCTGCGGATCAGTTAGAGCCAGATTTGAGCGGGCATTGGGATTATTTGTATGAGCCTGATGCGAAAGAAGTTCTGGACAAGTTGTTGACCCGCTATATTGAGTCGATTGTTTACCAAGGCCTGGTGGAAAATAATGCTTGTGAACAGGCGGCGCGAATGGTGGCGATGAAAAGTGCTTCGGATAATGCCGGAAATCTTATCAAAGAATTGCAATTGGTTTATAACAAAGCCAGACAAGCCGCTATCACGCAAGAAATTTCAGAAATTGTTGCCGGTGCCGCAGCCGTTTAAACCCTAAAGCTAAAAAGACAAACATAGAGGACGAAATAATGAGTTTGGGTAAAATCGTTCAGATTATTGGCGCGGTTGTTGACGTGGAGTTTCCACGCGAAGAGCTGCCAAAAGTATATGACGCATTACATGTAGAAGGAAAAGGACTGGTACTGGAAGTACAACAACAATTAGGCGATGGCGTAGTACGTTCTATCGCAATGGGAACGACCGATGGTTTAAGTCGTGGTCTGGAAGTCAGCAACACAGGTGCAGCCATTTCTGTACCGGTGGGAAAAGCGACTTTAGGTCGGATTATGAACGTATTGGGTGAGCCGATTGATGAAAAAGGTCCAATTGGCGAAGACACAAAATGGGGAATTCACCGCGAAGCTCCCAGCTACGCAGAACAAGCGGCCAGCAACGAACTGTTAGAAACCGGTATTAAAGTGATTGACTTGGTTTGTCCATTCGCAAAAGGTGGTAAAGTCGGGCTGTTCGGTGGTGCGGGTGTGGGTAAAACCGTTAACATGATGGAATTGATTCGTAACATCGCGATTGAACACAGTGGTTATTCCGTGTTTGCTGGCGTAGGCGAGCGGACTCGTGAAGGTAACGACTTCTATCACGAAATGACCGATTCTAACGTTATCGACAAAGTATCCTTAGTTTACGGACAAATGAACGAGCCACCAGGCAACCGTTTGCGCGTGGCGTTGACAGGTTTAACAATGGCGGAATATTTCCGTGACGAAGGTCGTGACGTTTTATTCTTCGTTGATAATATTTACCGTTACACTTTGGCGGGTACTGAAGTATCAGCGTTATTAGGTCGTATGCCATCTGCGGTAGGTTATCAGCCAACATTAGCGGAAGAGATGGGCGTATTACAAGAGCGTATCACTTCAACTAAAACCGGTTCTATCACTTCGATTCAAGCGGTTTACGTTCCTGCGGACGACTTGACTGACCCATCACCTGCGACAACTTTCGCTCACTTAGATGCAACAGTTGTATTGTCACGTCAAATTGCCGAGTTAGGTATTTATCCTGCGATTGACCCACTCGATTCAACTAGCCGTCAATTAGACCCATTGGTCATCGGTGCAGAACATTATGATGTAGCGCGTAGCGTACAAGGCACATTGCAACGTTATAAAGAGCTGCGTGACATTATCGCGATTTTAGGTATGGACGAGTTATCAGAAGAAGATAAATTGATCGTCGCTAGAGCGCGGAAAATGCAACGTTTCTTGTCACAACCGTTCTTCGTGGCAGAAGTATTTACCGGTTCGCCAGGTAAATATGTATCACTGAAAGATACCATTGCAGGTTTCAAAGGCATTATTGCCGGTGACTACGATCATATCCCTGAGCAAGCATTTTACATGGTCGGAACTATCGACGAAGTGTTGGAAAAAGCGAAGGGCATGTAAGCCACAACTTAAGGTAAGATTGAGATGACCATGACCATACATGTAGATATCGTGAGTGCAGAGCAGGAGATTTTTTCCGGTTTGGCGGAGATGGTATTTGCTCCTGCTGAGCTGGGTGAAGTAGGTATTTCTCCACGCCACGCTCCCTTTATTTCTAGTCTAAAACCGGGCGAAGTTCGGGTGAAGGTTAACGATAAAGAAAGTCATCCATTTTATGTGTCTGGGGGGATTTTAGAAGTCCAACCTCATCTGGTTACGGTGTTAGCTGATACTGCGATTAGAGCAAAAGACATTGATGAAGCGGCTGCCTTGGATGCTAAAGCGAAAGCTGAAGAAGCACTGGCGGATAAGTCTGGAAAAATTGATTATGCAACGGCGCAAGCACAATTGTTGCAAGCCATGATGCAGTTACAAACCATTGAAAGACTTAGAAAACGCGGTTCTTAAAAACTACGCGATAACAATAAAAAGCCCGATAGCGAGTTTCGTTATCGGGCTTTTTTGTTTTTAAAGATTAAGCATCTTACAGGCTACAGCCGTTTTTTGTTTGATTAGCAAATTATGGCAAAGTTTCTACAATCCGACCGTTTGCATTCTGAACACCACGCGCATTACCCGAATACAATGTTTTAAACGCGAGAATTTGTGCTTTAGATGCCACAATCGATGTGCGTAAGACATACCAGTTCACACCTTCTGTGCAAGGTGGTGTAGTCAATGAACCTGCATAAGTGTAAAACTTTTTATTAGCAGTAGAGGGTTAATACTGACATTTGCAGGCGTATTGACAGTTGTACTGGCAACAGCGGGCGCATTATCTAAAATCTTTTGAAACTCCGCGTTAGGTGCAATACCTTGTCTGACCAAAACACCGAGCACTGCAAGTTTGCCACTCGGAGTCGCATGAACAAAATGTATTTCTAAAGGAAACGCTTTACCATTCACAGTATGTTCACTAGGCGCATGAGCATGAAGCTGTAGTAAATCGTATTTTTCTTTACCGACAAAAAAGAAATTTTGAACAGCAGAATTTGGCACATTCACAGGAATATTCACTTTAATCGTATGACCATTATTGACGACAGCAAGTGGCGTTGGCGTATATGACGGAACAATATTATTGTTAGGTGCTGCAATTGCGCTCAGTGTGGTCACTTCGATAGGCGATTGTTTTTGCCCTAAACCGCATTCTGCAAAAGGATAAAGCGCAGGAATAGAGGTCACGGTATTGTCAGCATTTTGCAATTCACCCCAAACCGCCTGCTCGTCATAAGTCCAATGCGGATCAAGGGCGTAACTAGCAGAAGAGCTTACAGAAAGCCCAACCAATAAAAGAGGAGACAAGTATTTTTTAATATTCATGCTTTGACTCCTGACTGCTTAGCAAGTGTGTATACGACAAAAATCAGCAGGGCTGGGTTGTGGCGGTGGAGGAGGCTTAGGAGTTGTTATGGGTGGAGTTACACCCGCTTGAGTGCGAGTTATAAAGGTGGTTTCTGTAGAAAATACAGAAAAAGAGAATAAGAATAAGCTTATTCCAATCAAAATGCTTTTTTTCATGGCAATACCTTTCAAAGAGTTAAAAAAACAGCAGCTTATCGTAAGCCTGTATTCTAAAACTGACAAGATAATGTTAGTAATTGGTCTGACAAAAATAGATTAACTGTCGTTCACATAAAAGATTTAGGGTGATAATTTATGGTTGCGTTGGCGAAACTAACAAATCACTTGTAGAGATAAATGTAATTGATCGCTTGCTTTAAGACGGTGAGTTTTTCAAGACGACCAGTCGTCTTGAAAATTTTTGTAGTAACTTGCTAAGATTTACAAATTAAAATAGTGGGCAAGTTAATTTGCCCACTTTGTAAAAAACACCTTAGGAACGTGCATGAAATAAGCTCGACAACTGTAGGTGCGAATTCATTCGCACAGTGCGGATAAATCCGCACCTACACAAAATAAACTTGCATAAGTTGTCCCGTGCTCATTCCTTAAGCCAAATTCAGCGCGGCATAATCGGCATAAATTTTAATGCCATTTTCAGGCTTAATTTGCGCCACTGGCAAATCATCGCCTTGTTCCCATTGTCTAAATGGCTCTTGTTTTCCTGCACCACTGATTAAAAATAACACTTGTTCTGCGTTACTTAACGCCGCTGCACTGAGCGAAACCCTATCTGATGGCGGCTTAGGCGAGTTATAAACCGCATGAGCGAATTCATTTTCTGGATGAACATGCCCCGGAAACAAACTAGCGGTGTGACCATCTTCGCCCATTCCTAACAGCACTAAATCAAACGGCAAATATTGCGCGGCAACGGCTTGATAATCCGCAACACCTTGCTTTGCACCCAGTTCTGCTTTGATAGGAAAAATTTGCGCCGCAGGAATCGTGACTTTTTCCAACCACGCCTGCATTGCCATTAAGCTATTGCGCTCGGCGTTATCAACAGGCAAGCAACGCTCGTCACCCCAAAAAATCCACCAGTTTTGCCAATCCGCCTGTGCTTGGCTCAACAGCTGATAAATTAGATTAGGCGTGCTGCCGCCTGCTAAAACGATTTTAAAACAACCGTTTTGCGCAATGGCACGTTGTGCTGAATTCAAAATGGCTTCAGTCGCTGCTTCTGCCAATAATTGATTTGTTGTAAAACTATAAATTTGATGATGTTGCTGCATTTATGGACACTCAGAGTTTAAAAAAAACTACGCAGGATTGATTTTTCTTTCGCAAATAATCGCCTACATTTTGTAAGCTGCGATGAACCTATAAGTCATCATTACACGAACTTTGCGAAAAATACAGCGGTTGATGATACAGATTTGCAGGAGCTACAAAATACCGTTTCATTTTTTGAACAGATGCACAGCGGAGTAGGAGTGCAAAAACAAATTCTGCACTCCGTCTGATTTAAATAACTGTTTTAAATAACAGTCATTAGGCTGGAAAGTAGAAAAGAAGAAGAAAAAAACACAATCGACAAATAAATGCCAAAGGTTTTATTTTTGCTCAGCTCTTGGCTGAGAATATTGCCAACAACAGCCACATTCCAAAATGCCAGCAGTGGCAAACAATAAATAGGAATCCACAAATGCTCGGTGTCCACTAACAGCGACCAATATCCAATCGGTAACGCACTGATAGTAATGACTGTTTGACAGCCTAAAATGGCAATCATGGATTGTAAAAAGCGTGTTTTTTTGCCATCGGTCGAGGTTATCAGAAAAACAAGGGCGATAAACAACGAGGCGAGCAATAAATCTAACAGCGTTTGTGCAATGCCATCGGTTAATTCAACAAAAAGTTGATCTAACGCCAGCGAAAAAACAAAATAAACGACCGTTGTTTTATACAGAAGGCGTTTAGAAGCACAAATATTAACGGGGCTGTTATGAAAAAAACACAGTGAAATTAATTGTTTCGTTAAGGTCATGATGTCCACCTTTTGGATTTAATCCAAGCAGGGTGAAATGTTTTTACTGCCTTGCAAGGGTAAAAAAACATTTTAGACGCAAGACTTTTTTCAGCTACTACAAGTCCTGATTTACTGATTTTAAAAACAAATCAGCACACAAAATTATGCGAACTTTATGCCAAAATGCTAAATATTTGATTTTTAAGAATGTTTAAAAATAATCCATAAGGAAATACTGAGGTTTTTGCACCAAAGCATCAATATTTTGCACCAAATCTTAACGCTTAATCGGGTTGCGCAAGCTTTTTGGCAACCAATAACGACCTTTTTTATACAGTTGGGATAGATTTTCTGGATTTTCAGCAAAAAAATAGCCTAAACGCAAACTCCACATCAACAAAATAGTTTGAAATACGCCAAATTGTAGCCACCGCCGCGCAGAGCTTTGCACTTTCGCGTTTAAACACAGCGGCGGACTCAAGTTTTTTAACTGTTTTGACAGCGCAATATCTTCCATCAAGGCAATTTCAGGATAGCCGCCGCTTTGTTCAAATGCCGATTTTCTGACAAAAATCACTTGGTCGCCTGTGGCTATGCCGCTGAATCGCGATCGCCAATTCATCATTTGTGCAATCACAGGTAGCATCCAGTGTGAGCCGATTAATTGAATATCAAAGCGTCCCCAGACTTTATTGCCAATATTTGCGCTGATTAGATTTAACGCATGATTCGGTAAGCTCGTATCCGCATGTAAAAACAGCAGAATTTCCCCCACTGCGTGAGATGCGCCGCAGTTCATTTGCATGGCGCGTCCTGTTTCGCAGCGAAAAACTTTATCCGCTAAAGGTGTGGCAATTTCGATTGTGTTGTCTGTACTGTTTCCGTCAACCACAATGATTTCAGCGTGTTGGCGCAGTGGTTGTAACGCGCTTAAGCAATCGGCAATGCTTTTTTGTTCGTTTAAAGTGGGAATGATGATGGAAAATTGCATGGGAGGAGATTTTAATATGACCGGTCGTCTTGAAAATTTTTGCTGCAAATGTCGTATTGAAAAGTAAAGATTAAGATTTTAACTTAATGCGGCAAGCGATTTCTTAAGTCCAATAATTGATAATATTGATGATGCAGGATGTTGTCGTTAGTTTGCATCAAGAAAAACTGCGGTTGTAAATATGCCGTGCTAATTCAAACAGGTAATCTTCTGTATCTTTTTTGTGGTAATCAAAATATCGGAACTGATAATTTAATACCGAGAATTTTTTGACTTGTTCCTCAGATGGAATAAAAACGCCACCGTTAGAAGTTAAAAACCAGAAAGTTTGATATAAACCTTTAACAAAAAACTCAGGTTCGTTTTCGTTAATTTTATATTTTTGTAAATTGCTTAACGCATCGTGAAAATTAATCGCTTGATAGGTGTTTCCAGTAGCTTTTAAAACCTGTGCATAATTTTCAACCAACGGTAATTTTCTATCTTTAAAATCATTACCGATTTTGGCTTTTAAATCTGTTGCTGAAATTGGCTCAAATAAATTCAGCAATATTTTTTCATATCCGACTAATTTATTGCCTAAATCAAACATAGCGCGAATATTAACCATAAACAAATAAGCCACATCTTGCGCGGTTAGTTTTTCAAAGATTTTGCTGTGTGCTAACCAATTACGCGACATTTTCATAATCCATGAAAAAGAAAATAGCTCGTTTTGGTTATTTAATTTTTTTGGTTCGGCAGCTTCCCATTCATGCGCTAAGGTTCTAACAAATAATTTATAAAAATATTCTTTATTTTTAGGTTCTTGCAAAGGCAAAAGCGTTTCCAATACGCTAATATAGTTAAACAAATCCATCAAACCGATTTCTTTATCTTCTTCTTTGATAAATTCATTAAATCGGAATTCTGTTTCAGTTAAGGTTTTCAAATACTGACAGCCTTCAATAATCCCGCGTCTTAATCGTGAATAAGGATTGTCATAGCCATTTTTAACCCATTCTTTTACAGCAACATCTGATTTTTGATAAATCGGCGGCAATGCTATTTTGGCATCTTTAAATGCTTTTTGAATGGTTTTTGTATTTTCACCATGATTTGAGCAAAACAGAATATGACTTTTAGGAAATCCTAATTCAAATATTAATTCCGTATAAAGATAAAAACCGGCAATTTCTTTTAATCTGTCACATTTGTTTTGAAGTTGTGCAACATTATCGTTTTCATTTTCAAGTGGACTATAATCTTCAAAATTTTTTAACAACGCTAAAACATCTTGATTAATTTCATTATTTTTATCAATAGCCGGAAAATCTATATCGAGAATAATATAATCAATTTCAGGCAGTCTATTTCTAATGAAATTCAAACTATCCTGCATATTCGTTTCTAAGAAAATGCCTTGCGTTTTTAAATGCGTTTTTAATTGCCGCACCGTATCAGGTAAAGCGTTTTCATCTAAAATGCTGCTGAGTACATAACTTGATGTGATTTTAGGATGACCGCCTTCAAAATCTTCAATCCATAAAAAATAGCTCATTTTTCACCTGTTGCGTTGGATAATAAAAGTTCATTGGGAATACTAAACTCTAACACAAAGTCATCTTGTAGTTTGGGTTTAACAAATTGAGTGCCAATTTTACGCGCTAATGCGGATAAAAAGACATGACCTTTCCCGCTGCCTTTGCTTTTAATGCCGCGAGTGCTAGGATTGCGACAGCTTAGGATTTGATTTCCATCGCGTTCAGACCATTCTAAAATCACGGCTTGTTGCGTTTCGCAAGAGTAGTATTTAAACACATTCACCAGCGTTTCATTTAACAGAATGGTTAAAAAAGATTCGGTGGTGGCGTATTCTTTAAATTGAATATCGTCGCGTTCAAAACCGATGATGTCCAATTTAAAGAAGTGTTGTTCTATCCAGTTTAAGCGTTGTTCTAAACTGGCGGATTGACGCAGTAATTGCGAAAAGCTTTGTTCCCATTCGCTTTGCAGGTCGCGTTCTAATTCAAAGTAATCGTTATACCATTCTTTCGGTGTGACAGAATCGGCTACTTTGCCTTGTGCTTTGGCGTATCTGAGATAGTGTTGTTGGATTTTTTCTGTGCCTGCCACTGATAATAAGTGCAGCAATATCATGTCTAGGGTTTTGCTTAACACGGTGATTAAGCGAGCGTTGCCTTGATTGTCGGCTTTGATTTTTTCTTTCAGGATTTTGTCATCGGTGGAGATGATACTGAAAACGTCGAGTAGTCCGCGCATGGTTTGGGCGGCTTCGATGTAGAGTTTGGGGTCTTTGTCGTGGCTGGTGTTGTAGATAATGGCATCTAATGGGCTGCGGAATTTGTGCGCAAACATGGACATCATGTCTTCTAATTCTTTTTCCTTTTCGAGCAATTGTTTGTTTTTTTCCTCAAGCTCTTTATTTTTTTCTTCAAGCTTTTCTGCTCTATCTATGTTTTGCAAATAAACCTCTTTATGCAGCATAGTTTCAGAATCTGCATTTTCAAATGCTTTTTCAATATTATCTTTTGCTTCCTCATATTTTTCAGATTCAAGGCTTTTAAAGCTTTCCTGAATATAATAACGATTTTCGTTATTTATTCTTAAAGTCTTTGAAACTAACTCATTAAGCTCATCTTCTGATAAAAGTGGAATTTCAATTTGTCTTAAATCTTGAATACTTAACCGAGGTTGAACTGAACCCATTACATATCGCTGAACAATAATTTTCCAGTCTTGAGTTTGCAAATAAGTCTTCAGATATTCCTTATACTTAGCTGATGGACGAATTATTGCATATAGTTGAGGAATGACCATTTTAATGTCATCTTCATAAATAAATACCTCGTTATCAGGTTTTGTATTCCAAAGAGAAACTACAATATCATCACGTTTTAAAACACATCTTTCATCAGGAACAACATTTATAAAACTTTTATCTTTTCTACTAAATATAAGATAATTTCCATTTGATGTAATAGAGTTTCTATCTAAATATTTACCGCTAATAATTTCAGCAACATCTGATAGTTTTATTAATTTATGGTCTCTAATAATTTCTTCAATAGTTTCTATTGAAGCATAATAGTTTCTATCCAATCTATCTGTAATTTTAGATAATCGCAAGTAAAAATCACCTTTATGATGTTTAAAATTATCAGCAATCTCATGTGAATTATCTTTAAACTCAGGCATAAAAACATCCTGATTTTTTTCTCCTTTTCTTATGACAAGAATAGATGTTTTAATGCTTGTATAAGGTAAAAATGCCCCTATAGGTAAACTAATTACCATATCTAGTACAAAGTTAGATAATATTTCTTGGCGAAACTCAAAAGATGCGCTATTTGTTAGTAGTCCTTCTGCAACTATGAAAATAGCTACACCGTCATTATTAAGTAATGCCAAACCTTTTTTAATTAGCTCTATATCTAACAGTCTTCTGTCAGACATTCTGGCATTAAATGGAGGTTCTCCGACAACTAAATCATATTTGTCGTTGCCAAAATTATATTCAAGTGCATCTGCTACTAAAAAATTAGCATCAGGATTAATGTATTCAGCCCATTGGATGCGACTTTTATTTATATCTAAGCCTTTTATAATTTCTAAGCTTTTAAAATATCTTAAAATATTGCCAACACCACAACAAATATCAATAACTGATTTCGGATTGTAAATCTCAGCAATGACTGAAATTAATTCCGCAACTTTATTTGGTGTGACAAACAATTCATTCATGCGACCTGATACAAGATTAGATATTTCTAAAATCTCATCCTTATCAAACTTGTAATCATGCTGTTTTATCAACTGCAAAAGTAAATTCATATCTCGCATATCAATAGGCTGTCTGCGAAGTGGCTCTAAAAATTTGTTGATTTCTTGAATGTTCATAGCTGAATCCTTTTGAGTTGTTGATTGGTGTGTGATGATGAAATGTTGCCGATTAAACAACATCCACCCGAAGCGGGATTTTTAAAACCGCGCTAATTTCCTCTAAAAAACTCTTCTTGTACTGGGTACTGCTAGGAAAATTAACATACCAATCCCCGCATTTCAGATAACGATTAGGGTCTGGAATAAACTCGGTTTGACTCACCAAAGGATAACCCGCAACTTGTTTGTTCAATTTCGCCACATGCTCAAACTTCAATATCCGCAACGACTCCGCAAACGTTTGAGCCGCTGTTCTGCTCTGAATCTCTTTGTTGATATTGGGAAAAGTTACCCGCAACCGAGTGGGAGAGCCTTTAGTCCGAACACCCAAACTTGTGGGCTGTGGCATTTTTTCAGAAACAGGCGCGTTAAAAATTCCCTTTTCCCAGTGCGTTGATAACGCCGTCACATTCTCAGCAAAACTTTTCAACTGCAAAGCAGAAAACTTGGCAGCATCCATTTTTTCAAAATCGCCCTCCATCGCCGCATTTGCCATCGCCATTTTCATATCGTCAGCAATCCGGTTTAACTCGCTAATCACCGCGTTAAAAACGTCAGCCACTTTTTGATTGTCTTTTTCTGTCAGCACTTGCATAGCGTTACGCTCCGTTAGTTAAAGTTAGGCTAAACTCAAGGCACAGCAAAGGCTTGTCGGCAATACGACAGGCACAATAAAGCCCTGAAAAAAAATAAACTTAAAAAATGAAAAACTAACGAAAAATGCGACTGCGACAGTCACGAAATTGTTAAACTGATTTTCGCCTAATGGCTAACTTACACAGCTAAAGCCGGTAACATAAAACAGTTTAAAAAGATAAAAATATAAAGATAAGAAATATTGAACTGCTAAAAGCAGCAATTGAAAGCTGATGTTTCAACATGGAGGCGGATTATACGGATGAGTTCAATTTTGTCAAAGACAATTTTATAAAATTATTAAGTTTTGAAATTCAAAACTCGAATCTAAAACCGTTTTCTTGAGTTTGTAGCCTATCAGAACTACACTAAAGCTCTTTCATTTTAAGCCACAAAAATCATGTCACACATACAAACCGAAGTGGTTCGCGCCCGAATCAGCCCCCAGTTAAAACACAACGCCGAACAAG
The DNA here is from genome assembly GCA_936941155.1 of uncultured Methylomonas sp. Lineage (GTDB taxonomy): Bacteria > Pseudomonadota > Gammaproteobacteria > Methylococcales > Methylomonadaceae > CAIQWF01. The sequence goes on from CAKZJE010000116.1 coordinate 31,105, forward strand.
TCCTTAATGAAATCGGTATGAGCATGACCGAAGCCATCCGCTTATTCCTGACTCAAATAGCTTTACGGCAAGAATTTCCGCTGGAACTAAAAATCCCCAATCAAACTACCTTGCAAGCCATCGCCGCTTCGCCAACCGATGAAATCTATCATTCAGCAGATGAACTCTTTGACGAGGTGCTGCATGACATTGAACATTAGGGTAAAAAGCCAATTCAAAAAAGACCTGAAAAAAGCGGCGCGTGACTCGCATAAAAATACACAGCTTCTCAAATCCATTATTGACGATTACCTTGTGCAAAATAAAGCTGTGCCTGAACACCATAAACCTCATTTGTTAGCAGGCAACTGGAAACCGTGCTGGGAATGCCATATACAGCCTGATTTTTTATTGATTTGGGATGTTGATTTGGCTGCAAACGAATTAATACTGGTGCGTTGCGGTTCTCACGCTGAATTGTTTGGCTAACTAAGAGTTTTTATTTTACAAACTCAATGCACTTTTCAGGTTTAAACAACGCTCAAACTGTTCAAAATCGCGGTCTGAATGCAACAAGACCATAATACAAGCGGCGTATCAACTCCATTGAAATAATCAATCCAAACGCTGGTATCAACTAAAATCATGAGTTGCTTCTCATGCTGTTTAAACCACCTTCCCAAGCAAGTTTCCCCTACCAGTTTTTATACATCTCAGGCAAACAAATCAAACCATCTGTTTGAATCTGTGTATTTAATTCAATTGCTTGCATATTATTTTCCTCACAACTTAGCCTTTATCTGCCAACCACAGCGTTAAATCCTCCAAACTATTTAAGTCCAAAAAATCATCCGTCAATTGTTCCAACTGCTTTAGCGACAACTGCGCGATTTTTTTACTCAGCGTTGGTTTTAATTTGCCAAACCGCTTATTTAACAAACGCATCAGCAATGCTTTCGCCTCTTCTTCCCTGCCTTCATATTTGCCTTCACGCTTTCCTATTTCGATACCTAAATCCCTTCCCAAGTACATTCCGTCAGCCAATCCAGCCGAGCGTCCAAGCTGAATACCTTTTTTTTCACCTTCCTGATACCAACTGGTAGAAGTTATATCAATATGTGCTGTATTAATCATTTTCCGAATCTCCTCACGAGTTGTATTAGGTATTTTGTAAAAAAGGATGGTTTCAATCATATTTAACAGAAACTCACTTTCTTGGTAAAGCGGTTGCAGTAAGAAATTCTTGGCAATTTCTATCGCATTTGTGGATTAAAAACTTTCCCCAAGGTTCGCAACCGCTGCAAATCCGGCACATCCGCATAAACCCCGCTCATAGCAATGTCAGGCTGCATTCCACGCACAAACAAATAGCGCACCCCGCCAAAATGCTGTTCATAAGCATAATTCGGCAAACGATTTTGCAAATACAAATCCAGCACGACACTATACAGCCAATACTGCAAACCGTAATTATGCTCACGCATCGCGCTAGTGAGATTCTGTACCTGATAATTTTCCAGCCAATTGGTTTTGTAATCCATTACATAAAACTTGCCCTGATATTCGCAAATTAAATCAATAAACCCTGTCAAAAAACCGGACAACTGCTTTTCATTCAATGGCGCAAAAGCTGGGCAATCTTGCAACAGCGCGTTGATATGATTAATTTTCAAGCCATTCACGCTGAGGTAAAACGGCATTTCTTTCAAACATTTCCACGATTCCAGATTTTTTAAGCAAAAGTTTTCGTCATCAATCGATAGCGGCGTATTCACCACCGCTTGCAAAAGTTGATTGATAATTTCCGGTTGTTCCAATTTCAACCCAAATCGCGCACAGATTTTTTCGCGTTGCTCGGTGATGTCGTAATCAGGATCGCTAAGATTTTGAAAGCTATTAAATTCCAACAAGTTATGAATCACGTTTCCAGTGTGTGAACCTTTTGGCAAGGCTAAAATTACTTCCTCTCTGCTGATGATTTCTTCCGCTTCCTGTGCTTTATCCATCGGCATTTCGGGTGCAGATTCCACACTCAACGCCGCTAACGCAGTGTAACTGCTCATTGTCCAATCGCTATAAAAAGAGCGGGTGCGTTGCCGAAAACTGAACTCTAAATCGGTTTGCTGATTTTGATAACGCTCACCTGTTTCATTCGGAGTTTCCAATAATTGATAGGCAAAAACATCCGGCTGTTCTGTGGCAAAACTTTGTAACTTCTCTTGTTGATCGGCAAAAGAATCGGCAGCAAAATCAAATAAATACGCCATTGCAGAATTGTTGGGATTTTTTTCTGAACGCACATTCGCCCACGCCAAATAGAGACGATATTTTGCTCGCGTCACCGCCACATAAAACACCCGCAAATCTTCCGCCAGTTGTTCCGCTAGAGCTTGCTCTCTATGAGTTTCAAAATCGGCTGAACCCAAATCGGTCAACATTTTGCCATTGTGATGACAAACAATGAGTTCCTGTTCGGTGTTTAAATACGCATTGCTTTGCCACAACATCGGACAAAACACCACGTCGTATTCCAAACCTTTCGAGCGGTGCATGGTGACGATTTTCACCGCTTGCGCGTCACTTTCCAGGCGCAATTGTCGTGCCTCCGCATCGCCGCTGTCGGGGTTATTAATCGCTTGTCGCAAATACGCGAGCGTTTTGTGTACACCTAAATGCTGTTCTTGCGCTTCTTGCTGTAACATCTCAATTAAATGATACAGATTGGTGAGCAGGCGTTCCGCAATGGGAGAGGCGGACAGGGTTTTAAAGACTTTTTCGTTTGCAAACAGCTTTTGCATCATCGCCATTAAGCCGTTGGTTTGCCAGTCGTGATGATAATCTTGGAATCGCGCTGACCAATTATCCAGTTCGGTTTCATCATTAATGAGTTGATAAAACTTCTGTCCCGCGCTCGCTTCCAGACCATCCAGATTTTTAAAACCTGGAAGGTCTAAGTTAAACCAATCCAGACTTAAGGCTTGTTTCAGCAAATAACCATCGGCAGGATTCGCCACCGCTTGCAAGACGGTGTACAACTCTTTAGCTTGTGAGGAGCTATAAACCGATTCGATACTATTGAGCACGGCAGGCACTCCGGCTTTTTGCAACGCTTGTTGATATTCCATCGCTTGCCGATTGGTTCGCACCAACACGGCGATATTGTGCGGTTTCAGACCTGACAGTTTTTTGTCTTTGGTGATACTAAAATCCTCATTCAACAAACTGACGATTTCACTCACTACCGCATTTTTGATTTCAATCGCCGCCTTGCCAGCTGTCCAATAACCGCTGTCGCTGTCACTTTCTGCCAATTGCCACAACATCAGCGGCGGGAGATTGTCGCCTGTATATTGCAATGCGCCATCGGCATTTTTTCGCCCCGCACCAACCGGATTAAATTCCAACATTTCAATCAAAAAAGCATCATTGCGGCGAAATAACGCATTCACGCCAGTTACTACATCAGGATGCGAACGCCAATTTTTTCCTAACGTAAATTGTTGTTCAGGAATCGCTTTTTCTTTTGCCGCAAGATACGAATAAATATCCGCGCCACGAAATTTATAAATCGCTTGTTTCGGGTCGCCGATTAAATATAAAAATTGTTCAGGCGATTGAAATAGAGCGGAAAAAATCTGCCATTGTTGTTGGTCGGTGTCTTGAAATTCATCAATCAACGCGACTTGAAAGCGTTGTTGCAACGCAGAAGTTAAAAGTTTTTGATGGTCGTTTTCCACTGCTTGGGAGAGGCGAAAAATCAAATCATCAAACGACATCAAGTTTAATTCCTGCAAACGCAAATTCACGCTGTGGCGCAAATCTTCCACCAAAGCGCGGCGAAACGTTAAGCTAATCTGCATCAGCGATTCTGCCAATTCATCAAACGCGCTGTTTTCTAACGCTAATTCGGCTAAATACGCTTCTTTGCGCTCGTCGCCTGTTTGCCCTTTTGCGGCGCGAAATTTTTGCCCATTTAAACCATCTTTGATTCCTGCACTACTTAATAAAGCAAGTGTTGCTAAATCAGGCAATGCCAATGATTTACCATTCAGCCAAGTGGTTAAAATTTCCTTAACTTCGCTAAATTCTTGTTGAAAACTGTCTTTGAATTTTCCATCAGAAAAACTGTGTGCAAGAGCTTCGCTTAAATCGGGAAATTGTTTTTTCGCAACAGCAACTAATTCGGCAAAGTGATTTAATAGCGGTGTTAATGCTTGAAAAGGCGGGACAATTTCTGCGAAAACGGATACCCGATTGACACTGTTTAATAAATCATCCGGTGTTTTGTAGTGCGCGGTGAGTATCGAAACTTCTGCTAAGGAACGGCTATACACTTCACGCCGCCAAAAATCATCGGCGCAAAATTGTTTAATTGCGTTGATTTCTCCGGTTAATTCCACGTCAAATAATTGCCCGCTTTCCAGTGCGTGTTCGGTGAGAATGCGTTGGCAAAAACCGTGAATGGTGAAAATTCCGGCTTGGTCGATATTTAATAGAGCCGCTTCGAGGCGTTGTTTAATCAGTTCACGTTCTAAAGTTAAGTTGCTTAACCACGTTAGAATGGTTGGGTCTATAGCACTGCCAGTCCTTGAAGGACTGGCAGTCCTGAGCAGCGCACGTTTTGCCTCAGCAAGTCTGGCGCGAACTCGGTCTTTGAGTTCTTCGGTCGCGGCTTTGGTAAACGTAACGACTAAAAGCTGTTCGATTTTGAGATTTTTTTCCACCACAAACCGCAACACTAACATCGCAATTGCATAGGTTTTGCCTGTTCCGGCACTGGCTTCGATAAGATTGATGCCGTTGAGCAACGGCGTTTCGATAGGATTGAAATTTTCGGAAATCATTAGTAAAAGCTAATCGTTAAGTTAAGTGGATTTTGCTTGTAAATACGCGCTGAGTAGGACTGCCAGTCCTTGAAGGACTGCCAGTCCTGAGTTTGAGTCTTTAAGAATTTAAAAACGGATAATCGGTATAACCTTTTTCATCACCACCATAATAAGTGCTTGGGTCTGGTGTATTTAAAGGCGCGTTGATTCTAAAGCGTTCTACCAAGTCTGGATTGGCAATATACAATTCGCCAAATGCAACGGCATCCGCTAATTCATTGACTAAAACTTGATTGCCTTTTGCGCTGTCATAACCACCGCAAGTAATCAGCGTGCCTAAATAGGCGCGTCGCAATGCGGATAATTCAACGACTTTTGCACCGTGTCGAATATCGGATTCTAGCGCGTCAACAATGTGCAAATACGCTAAATCAAAACGATTCAATTGTCCGAGCAAATAAGTAAACAATTTTTCCGGCTCAGAATCGCTCATATCGTTAAACGTGCCGCTAGGCGATAAACGCACGCCAACACGCTCCACGCCCCACACTTTGCTAACAGCGACAATCACTTCCAACAATAAGCGACAGCGGTTTTCCAGCGAGCCGCCATAATTATCGGTGCGTTGATTGCTGCCATCGCGTAAAAATTGATCCAGTAAATACCCATTTGCGCCATGAATTTCTACGCCATCAAAACCAGCGGTGAGGGCATTTTTTGCCGCAAGCCGATATTGATCGACAATAGAGGGAATTTCTTCAAGCTCTAACGCTCTTGGCGTAACAAACGGCTGCATACCTTTATAAGTTACGGCATCACCTTTCGGCGCGATAGCCGAAGGCGCAACAGGCAATTCACCCTCGTGAAAATCAGGATGAGAAATTCTGCCTACATGCCAAAGTTGTAAAAAAATCCGTCCGCCTTTGCTATGCACGGCTTCAGTAATTTTTTTCCATGCTTTAATTTGCACATCATTATAAATACCCGGAATGGCAGGATAACCAACACCTTGCGTTGAAATGGGTGTCGCCTCAGTAATAATCAGCCCTGCACTGGCGCGTTGACAATAATATCGCTGCATTAACTCCGTAGGAATAGATTCAGGAGCTCGCATTCGGGTTAAAGGAGCCATTACGATTCGATTGGATAAACGATAAGGGCCGATTTGAATCGGTGAAAATAAATGCGGAGTCATTTGATAACCTTCAAGTTGCAATGCAATGGTTAGATTATAAAGAAAAAGTGTTTTAAAAAGCAGTTACTTACAACTTCCCATGTAGCGTCCGTTGACTTGTGTGGTGGTTTTTAGAGCGGACGCGCCGTCATTGTGCATATTTATACTAAAAATACCAGCAAAGGTTTCGGATTGATAACTGACTTTGCCATCACCGGTTGCGGGGTTGCCTTGTTGTTCGCAACGCATCTCCCAACTGATTAAATCGGCTTGTTGATTGAGATTTAAAATTGCACACTGATTGCTTTGTAAAAAAATACGCGGGTCAGCGGCTTTTTGTTGCGTTAAACATTGCTGCGACGTGTAAGACATCGACGGCATGGTAGTTGGCATCGCTGCTGTGTCTGATTTAAATGTGATTTCCCATAAACCTTCTTTAATAGCAGGCAAAGTAGCATCGGCAACAGCAAGTTGACTAAACGTTAAAAATATCGCGCTGAATAAAATAGCGTTTTTCATAGAGGTTGTCCTATATATCTTAAAAATGAATGCGTTGCCTGAATTATGATTTTACTGTTGTTAGGTTGCTTGGCAGATTAAAAACAGATTTTAAAACGCTAGATTTGTCATAAAACACCTAAAATTTTTCGACAGTGGCGACATTAGTAGGCTAACTCAAGGCATCAAAACGGATATTTCACGAATCCCCCGTCTGTTTTGTATCCTTGTATAATACCGCTTTTTTATTACTCGTTGATAGTCATGGCAAAAAGTGAAGTGTCTGTTTTTTCTCCACAGCTTCCCGGTGATATTTCCCAACCCCTTTTTTGGTCTGGTTTAGCAGGCTGTGCTGATACGTTGGCATTAGCCAATGCGATTAAGAATAACCCCTGCTTGTTTGTAATCATTACGCCTGACAGCCAAACCGCCTTGCGTTTGGAGCAGGAATTGGCGTTTTTTTTAGGAAAAGCCTATCCGATTCTGCATTTTCCTGATTGGGAAACCTTGCCTTACGATGTTTTTTCGCCATTGCCGGAAATTATTTCGCAGCGATTGAAAACCTTAGCGGTCTTACCTCAAACCAAGCGCGGGGCGTTAGTGGTTTCTGTGGCAACGCTGATGCACCGTCTTGCGCCGCGTGAGCATGTATTAGCGCACAGTTTTTCCTTAAAAGTCGGCGGTTTATTCAATCTGGAATTAAATCGTATCAAGTTAGAAAGTGTGGGCTATCAATGCGTTTCACAAGTCTATCAACATGCTGAATTTGCGGTGCGCGGTGCGATTGTGGATTTATTCCCGATGGGCTGTGATGTGCCGTATCGGATTGAATTGTTTGATGATGAGATTGAATCCATTCGCACGTTTGATCCTGAAACGCAAATGTCGCTGGAAAAAGTCACCGAAATTCAATTGTTTCCAGCACGAGAATTTCCTTTCACTGATGCCTCAATCAAACAATTTCGGCAATCTTTTCGAGAATTATTCCCCAATGCCAGCGCGAAAAATAATCTGTATGCCGATGTCAGCAGAAAAGTCGCGTTTGGCGGGATTGAATATTATTTGCCGCTGTTTGTGGAAAATACCGAATCGCTGTTTGATTATTTGCCACCGACGGCTTTTTTAGTTTTGCCGGAAAATTTTGCCGAAGGCGCGAGATTATTTTATGCAGAAGCGCAGGAGCGTTTTGAACAGCGCAAATACGATATTGAACGCCCGTTATTACAGCCGCAGCAGTTATTTTTAACCACTGAAGAATTAACCGGCAAAGCAGAAAGTTTTAAACGGATTATTTGTGGTACGACTGGCGAATTGTGTGACTTTCAAACTTTGCAATTGCCTGATTTAACCGTTGATACACGCTTGAAACAACCTGCACAGCGTTTGCAAGAATTTTTGACTGATTTCAACGGCAGAGTTTTATTAGTTGCAGAAACCGCCGGACACCGCGAAGGCTTGATTGATAAATTACGTTTGTATCAACTGCAAGCGAAACAAGTCAGTAGTTGGGAACAATTTTTAGACAGCCAAGAACCGCTGTGCATGGTGGTCGCGCCGATTGAACACGGCTTGTGGCTGAAAAATCCTGCCTTGGTGATTATTTCTGAAAGTTTGTTATCCGGTGAGAAGGTGCAACAGCGGCGCAGACAACGCCGCGCGGGTTTAAAAGAGCTGGAAAATATCGTCAACAATTTAACCGAATTGACGATAGGCTCGCCAGTTGTGCATCGTGAACACGGCGTGGGACGCTATCTAGGCTTGCAAACGATTACAGTGGGTGGCATTACCAACGAATTTTTATCGCTAGAATACGCCAACAACGACAAACTTTATGTGCCGGTTTCTTCGCTGAATTTAATCGGACGTTATACCGGCATCAATCCAGAAACCACGCCGCTGCATCGTTTAGGTAGCGATCAATGGGATAAAGCTAAGAAAAAAGCCTTAGAAAAAATCAAAGATGTGGCGGCGGAATTACTTGATATTCACGCCAATCGTGCCATTAAACAAGGTCATGCGTTTAGTGTGGATCGCGCTGAATATGCCGCGTTTTCGCAAGCCTTTCAATTTGAAGAAACCCCGGATCAGCAAACCGCGATTGATACCATTTTGGACGATATGACTCGTGCGCAACCGATGGACAGAGTGGTGTGCGGTGATGTGGGGTTTGGGAAAACCGAAGTGGCAATGCGGGCGGCATTTATCGCGGTGCAAAGTGGCAAACAAGTGGCGGTTCTCGTGCCGACCACGTTATTAGCGCAGCAACATTATCAAAACTTTCGCGACCGCTTTGCTGATTGGCCAATTCGGGTGGAAGTTACCTCGCGGTTTGTCACGCCAAAACAGCAAAAACTGATTGCAGATGAATTGGCGGAAGGCAAAGTCGACATTGTGATTGGCACGCATAAATTATTGTCGAAAGAAGTGCGTTATAAACAATTGGGTTTAGTGATTATTGATGAAGAACATCGTTTCGGAGTGCAGCAAAAAGAGCATTTTAAAAAGCTGCGCAATGAACTCGATATGTTGACGCTGACTGCAACGCCAATTCCGCGTACTCTGAATATGGCGATGTCCGGTTTGCGTGATATTTCCGTGATTGCCACACCGCCGCCGGGTCGTCACGCGATTAAAACGTTCATCAGCGAATGGGTAGACGCGCAGATAAAAGAGGCTTGTTTGCGGGAAATTAAACGCGGTGGGCAGGTGTTTTTTCTGCATAACGACGTGAAAACGATGGATAAAATGGCAGAGGTTTTGGCACAGATGATTCCAGAAGCACGAATTGAAATTGCGCACGGACAAATGCCGGAGCGGGAATTGGAAAAAATCATGCTGGATTTTTATCATCAGCGTTTCAATTTGCTGCTCAGCACCACGATTATTGAAAGCGGAATTGATGTGCCGACCGCGAACACGATTATTATCAATCGCGCGGATAAACTGGGCTTGGCACAGTTGCATCAATTGCGCGGGCGGGTCGGGCGTTCTCATCATCGCGCTTATGCGTATTTTATTGTGCCGCCGAAAGCGTTGTTGACTAAAGATGCACAAAAACGCTTGGAAGCTTTGGAGGCATCGGGCGATTTGGGCGCGGGATTTGTGTTGTCGTCTTACGATTTGGAAATTCGCGGCGCGGGCGAATTGTTGGGCGAAGGACAAAGCGGACAAATTCAGGAAATCGGTTTCACGTTATATACCGAATTGCTAGAACGCGCGGTGGAAGCGTTGAAATCTGGCAAACAACCGGAACTGGCGTTGTCGTTGGACAGCGGCACGGAGGTGGATTTGCAAACTGCGGCGTTGATTCCAGAGGATTATTTGCCGGATGTTCATGCGCGGTTAGTGTTGTATAAACGGATTGCCAGCACTGAAAATGTGGAACAATTACGAGCCTTGAAAGTGGAAATGATTGACCGTTTTGGCATGTTGCCGGAGCAAGTGAAAGCGTTGTTTAGTTTGACGGAGTTGAAACAGCAAGCAGCACTGTTGGGTTTGAAAAAAATTGATGTTCACGCGCTGGGCGGACGGTTGGTGTTTGGTTCGCAACCGAATATTAATACGGAAGCGTTGATTAAGTTAATTCAAACTCAGGCGCAGGTTTATAAATTGGATGGCATGGAAAAGTTAAAGTTCACGAAAAAATTTGCCGATACTGAGGAAAAGTGTGAGTTTGTCACGCAATTGTTAAAAGTGCTGACCCCAGTGTAATTTACAGAGAGACTTATGAAACATCGCATAGACCCCAAAGTAGATTGTGTTTTCAAAGCGTTATTAGGTTCTGAGGAAAATCGAAATCTTTTAATTCACTTTTTAAACGCCATTTTAGCCAATGAATTAACCCAGCCAATTACTTGGGTTGAAATTCTCAATCCGTATAACGATAAAGAATTTCTCAACGACAAATTGAGTATTGTGGATGTGAAAGCGCGTGATGATCGGCGACATGTCTATCAAATTGAAATCCAGTTGGTCACTCATGCGGATTTACCCGAACGAATTGTGTATAACTGGGCGGATATTTATAGCCAACAATTGCGTAGCGGCGATAAATATGAAGAGTTACAGCCAACCTACTCCATTTGGTTATTGGCTGAGAATTTGTTAAAAAATGATTGTGATTATTTACATTGTTATAAATTGCGTGATGACAGAGGTCGAGTTTTAACCGAGCAAGGCGGTATTTGGTTGTTAGAATTAGCAAAGTTCAGTACCAATGTGATTAAAAGTGAAGATCAGCGTTGGTTGCAGTTTTTTAAAGACGGGGAAGAGTTGGATGATAACGCTTTACCGGATTGGATGAGTACAAGCGAAATGAGGCAAGCCATGACAACATTAAGTGTTTTTTCAGAAAAAGAACGGGCGTATTTTCAATATCAAGCGCGGCAGGAATATTTGCGGGTACAGGCTGCAATTCAGCAGGGGCGTGATATTGCTTTACAAAAACAACGTGAAGCCGAACAAAAAGCAGAGGAAGCAGAACAAAAGGCTAGAATAGCTATGCAGGAAAAGGAAGCTGCTATGCAGGAAAAAGAAACAGCTATGCACGAAAAGGAAGCCGCTATGCAGGAAAAAGAAACCGCTTTATTGGAAATTGAACGGTTGAAAGCATTATTGGCTAACCGAGCATAGGAGTAAGCCGTAATGAAGATAGAAACAACGCCAGAAGAACAAGCAAAATTTGACAGAATGCGTATTTATTTCAAGTTTGAAGCGCGGCGAGAATATCTAAGAATTCAGGGAACGCAAATTAGTGAGTTACTCAAGTTGGAACAATGGTGTTTGGATAATCAGACAGGAAGTGAGGAAAAATTGAGGAGTTTGAAAAATCAGGAAGCTGAATTAAAAGAGCAGTGGGCAGAATTGGAAAAAGAGTATGCTCTGGCTGAAATTGATCGGTTGAAAGCGTTATTGGCGAGTAGCGAGAAATAATTGAACATACAGCCGATTAGCGTTAGCGCAGTCGGAGGGATGTTTTCTTACAATTGTATTTTACAGACACAGAAATTTACAAAACGACCGGTCGTCTTGAAAAAATCGAAAATTATTTTTGAATAATCCTCGCAGGCACGATGAGTGTTTTTATTACAGTGCGTAATACCTTACTGTTATTTCGCGGATTCTATAGGCTGTGGTTGAGAGAGTTTTTCAAAATAATCAATCAGTTCATGAAGTTGGGTGCTAGGGTTCATTTGTCCACTGGTTTTGGCGTTTTTAAGAATAATGGGAGAGTTTTCACGCGCTTGCGTAAATCCATTATTCAACAAAAAGCAAAAAAGATTTCGCTCCTCGCCTTTGTCATAGTTTTCCATGCCAGAATATTTACACAAATCTTTAATGAGCACATCAGCGGGAGAATAGTTTCCAACGGCTTTATATTCTTTCAGATGCTTGCAAAAATGCAGCAACAACCAAAACTCATAGCACGGATAAGAGGCGATAATTTTAATTTTTGCCGAGGTTTTCGCCAGTTTTAAAGCAGCATCAAATGTTTCGTGCGTATCTCTGTCGATGGTGCAATAAACGCAGTCGTACTTGCCTTGTTGTTTGATGGCTTGTTCAACTATTTTCAGTGGTGTTGGCGAATAATGCACAATTTTCAACCAGCACGTTAATTCGAAAATGTGCTTTGGCATCTTCCAAATAGCGTTTTCCAGATTTTTTATCTTTGCAAATCACCAAAACGGTAGGCTGTTGTTTAAACTTGGGTTTTGACCTCTCAAATCGTGCCATGTTTAGCCTCTGCGAATAATCGGCAAACCGCGATAACGTCCTTCATAGTACCGCTTTTCTAAATCTTCACTTTCTCGCCCTTCAAAATCATGGATAGAACGCAGTTGTGTTGCGCCGTTGGCATCGCGTTCTGTGAGCCAAAATTGGTCGCGGCGTAAGATTTTGGCATTCATTAAATGCGTATCGTGAGTGGTGAAAATAAGCTGTGAGGGTATTTCTGATGCAATATGTTTTCTGACTATCGAGATAACAATTTCAGGATGGAGGCTGCTGTCTAGCTCATCTACAATTAAAATAGTTGAAAAACATTTATTAAAAATCTGTAAATTTTTACTCATAATTTCTAAAACTTTTGCTTGATTATGAAGATTCCAAGGAAACCAAAAACCGATTAAGTTTTTAGTACCTTCGGACTCTTCATCAAAATCAAACTCTGCTTCGCCTAATGCGGTTTTATGAGTAAATATAGTTTTTGTGATTCTTCCCTCATCTAATAATTTCTGTTCTTGAGACTGCGAAAGTCCAATGTTTTTATCATCTCGAATATTTACTACTGGGACATCTATTTCTTGTAAAAATTTTGTAATGTTGTTGGCATTATCAGTATCTTTGACTGAGTTTTGGCTAAGAGAAGCAAATCTTCCTATGTTTCCCGAAATATTTAAAAAACCTGATTGTAACCATTGAAAAGGATTGCGCAATTGGTTTAACTCTTCACTACTATTTGCAACAGCTTGAGAAATAAACAACACTTGCGCACCAGTCACTTTTTTCCACAGCTCATGCAAATCTTTCCCACCGTCCAATTTCACGCCAAAATTATATTCATCCCCCAAAGCAGTATGTTTTCGTTCGTACAGCAACGTTTCTTTACCTTTTGGAAAAGCAATTAACCGCTCTTCAATAATCCGCTCTTGCGTTAAAGCCAAATCAAATTGATAACGTTGTTCTGCATAAACAAAATGCAATTCAATGCGAGTCGGTTGATTAGCAAGTTCAGTATCAAAACGAAAAGGCGCAACGGGAAAAGGGATAAAATTAGCACTCGGTTGACGCTCAGCGATTTCTCTCACAATATCAAACGCTTTAATCAAATTGCTTTTGCCCGATGCGTTTGGGCCATAAATCGCTGCCACTTTCAGCAAATCGGGTAATTTTTCACCTTTCACCACAGGTTTAAAAACGTTATCGCCTTTTTTCAAACGCGGCGCAGCCACCATCGAAAAGGTTTGTTTTTCACGAAAAGAACGAAAATTACTAATAGAAAATTCGATTAACATGCAGAAATATCGCAGTTAAATAGTTTATTGAGTGGTTAATATAGCTTAATTTTAAATTAGCTGTGATTTTTCTACATTCCATAAGCTGATTTTCGAGTTTTCTCTACATCTTATTTTTTATTAAAATTCTTTCAAGACGACTGGTCGTCTTGAAAATTTTTATAGTTTCCATGCCCTGGTGTGGAAACCATTAATATCGACGAACTTAAAAGATATTTTTATCAATTAACGACTTAGTGACTTTAACTTGTGTGATGAGAACAGCAGTTTGACAGAGAATTGCTTGTCTTGAATTTGAAAGGCTATTAGATTTACCCATCGTTTTTAATCAATCTAACCTTTTGGAGGCAAAAAATATGGCACTTCTTCCCCTTTCCCACATTAGCTATATCGACTCATTATTAAGTAGATCCCAATGGAATACAGCGAATGGTCAAGCTGTGAATTTGACTTATAGCTTTCCGGGTACTGGCTCAACCAATTCAACCTTTGCAAGCGGCATTACTGAAGTAGATGTGAAGTGGTATGCTTTAACTTCATACGAACAAACACAATTTAAAGCAGCTTTGTCAGCTTGGTCTGAGGTTGCTAATCTTCATTTTAATCAAGTCAAGGATGACAGCACATCACAAGGTCAAATCCGTGTGGCTTTTAGTCAGGCAGTTGCAACAGATGGATCTAATGGTTGGGCACATTACCCTGGTACATCACGAGAAGCGGGTGATGTTTGGTTAAGTCCCAAATTAACTAATTTTGACGCAGGCGCACATCCTTTCAGAACCATGATTCACGAATTAGGACATGCCATCGGACTGAAACATTCATTTGAAGGCGAACCTAACAATTCAGCCATTCTAACGGGGGTACATGACACCGTACAATATTCCATGATGGCGTATAACAGTTATTCTGGCGCAGGTTATTTAAGCGATGGGCATCATGTTCAACCGACTACGCCCATGCTGTACGATATTGCCGCGATACAATTTTTGTACGGCGCGAATATGACAACCCGCACTGGCAACGATATTTATACGTTTAGCAATACGACAGGTGAGTTAAAAACCATTTGGGATGCAGGTGGGATTGATACTTTTGACTTATCGAATCAAACGCTAAAACAGACTATTAATTTGAACGCAGGTCAATTTAGTTCGTTAGGGGGTAGAGATTACTATTTAGATGGAAGTCTTATCAGTGCGAGTAACAATATTGCGATTGCTTACAACGTTACGATTGAAAAGGCGATAGGAGGTTCAGGCAATGACACTATCGTAGGCAACGCCGTAAATAACACCTTATCGGGCGGTAAGGGCAATGACACTATCAAAGGGAATGCAGGTGATGATGTGTTGATAGGTGGAGCTGGCAAAGATAATTTAACAGGTGGAACAGGTAAAGATATTTTCAAATTTGCTGCTGTCACCGACTCAGGCATTACGCTCACCACCCGTGACACGATTGTTGATTTTAATAACACCCTTGATTTCGACAAAATTGACCTTTCTACAATTGATGCAAAAGTAGGAACTGGTGTACTTGCAGGTAATCAAGCGTTTAGCTTTATCGGCACTGCGGCGTTTAATGCCATAAATGCCGCAGGACAAGTACGTTTTGATGCAGCTAATCATATTGTCTATGGCAGTAATGATGCTGATGCAACTCCTGAGTTTTCGATTTTTCTCACAGGTGTAGCAAACTTGACTGCTGCTGACTTTATTTTATAAATCAAAAAATATTTTAAGTTTCAAAATCTTATAAATATCGAAGGCTGGGTTAGCTGTTTTTACGAAGTAAAAAAGCCTAACCTAGCAACCACTTTCAAATCACCGCTTTTGCTGGGTTTCGCGTTTCCTCTACATCTGCCTACAAAATAAAACCTCTTCTTTTTATAGTATCCAAACTCTGGTGTTGAAGTGATTAAGTTTTCGCTACACTACAGCTGGGCTACTTGTTCATTTATTCATGAATTTTTCAAGATGACTGGTCGTCTTGAAAAAATTCTCTACAAAATCTTAACGCGATAGGTTGCTGTTTATTAGACTTGTTTCAACTGAATATCGTAGTCTTACGCGGTATTGTCTTTTGAGTTTATTGTAAAACCGGAGTAAAAAACCTAGGTTTTTTACTCCAAAATATTAAAAATCAACAACTTACAAATGAGTATTTTTCAATGCTGTTTTTAGTAACTTATTGATTAATCAAGTTAAAATAAGTCTATTATATAGTCGTGTACATCTTGATTCAGACCGCCAAAGAATAAAACCTAGCGTTGCAAGGCTTGCAGCGCGTCGGTATAAGGCAATGCAAACGCATCCGCCACAGCTTGATAAGTCAACAAACCACGATGCGTATTTAAACCTTGTTGTAGCGGCAAAAAATCACGCAAAGCGTCCAAACCTTGATTCGCCAATCGCAACACATAAGGCGTAGTTTGATGATTCAATGCAAAAGTGCTAGTACGCGGCACGGCAGCCGGCATGTTTGCCACGCCATAATGCACAATTCCATCCACTTCATAAGTCGGATGACTATGCGTTGTCGCTTTAATCGTTTCCACACAACCACCTTGATCGACGGCAACATCCACAATCACGGCGTTTTTCTGCATGTTTTTCAGCATAGCGCGATTGATTAAACAAGGTGCACGACCGCCCGCAATCAACACCGCACCAATCACCAAATCGGCTTGATACACCACTTCTTTAATCGTGTAATCATCGCTATGGCGAGTTTGCAATTGTCCGCGATACACATCATCCAAATATTTCAAGCGATCGTGATTCACATCCAAGATTGTGACCCGCGCCCCCATGCCAACCGCCACTTTCGCGGCATTCATGCCCACAATCCCACCACCTAAAATCGCCACGTTTGCAGGCGCAACACCGGGCACACCGCCCATTAATACCCCGCGACCTCCGTAAGTTTTTTGCAAATACATTGCCCCGACTTGAGTTGCCATGCGTCCTGCTACTTCGCTCATAGGCGTTAATAACGGCAGCTGCCCATTTTGCTGCACTGTTTCATAAGCCACACCGGTCACGCCGCTGCTTAATAAGGCTTCGGTTAAAGCTTGATTCGATGCCAAATGCAAATAAGTAAACAACAGTAAATCTTCACGAAAAAACGGATATTCTTCCGCAATCGGCTCTTTCACTTTCACGACCATTTGTGCCGCCCACGCTTGCTGCGCCGTTTCCACAATGGTTGCGCCAGCGGCTTCATATTCGGCATCGGTTAAAAAACTGCCCGCGCCGGCTTGCGTTTGCAGCAAAACTTGATGTCCATGCTGTGTCAGGGTACTCACTGCTGCGGGCGTTAGACCTACGCGGTTTTCATTGTCTTTAATTTCTTTAGGAACTCCGATTAACATAACATTTCCTCTTTCGTTAAAAATGATTCGTCATAAACGTATTTGATTGTGCAGTCTGTTGTTGAAAAATCGCCAACTCACCGCGTTTTAAATACCTTAAGTGAATGCACGCCTAACACTATTTTTCGCGTCAGCCACTTTTAAAACCCTTGCTTGTTGTAAAATAAACAATACTCAGATTGTCCATTCCCGCTACAATTCTACCTTTAAAATCACACGCCTGCCTATGTCAACCGCATATCACGTTGCCGCGCCTACCAAACATTCCGGTTTCACCTTAATAGAACTGTTAATTGTGCTGATTATTGTCGGTGTGGTTGTCACGTTAGTCTCGCTAAATATTGGTGCAAAACCTTCCACAGCCAAACACGCCGCTCAACAATTGCGCGGCTTGCTCGAACTGAGCAAAGACGATGCGATTCTCAAAGGTCAAGTGTTAGGCTGGAAAATCACCATGGAAAACTTCGCTTTTTATCGCTACAAAGATAAAAAATGGTTACCGATTGCAGCAGATAAATTATTGCGCAGTTATCAATTGCATCCCGAATTAGAATATAGACTGACTTTAGATAACGCCAAAGTCAGTTACGACGATGAATCGCTGCCGCAAATTGTGTTATTGCCGGATGGTTCAGTGAATGATTTTAGCTTGTTTATTCAACCGCACGATCACAGCGAAACTTATCAAGTCTATTCCCAGCAAGGCAAAATAAAAACACAATTAGTTGAAGACAAAAAATGAGAATAGGTTTTTATGCAAAAGGTTTTACCTTAATTGAAGTGATGATTGCTTTATCTGTGGTTGCAATTGGTTTAATGGCAACATTAAAAGCCGTCAATGAAGAAGTTAGCGGCGCAAATCTCACTCGCAATAAAATGATTGCCTTATGGGTATTAGAAAATAAAGTCGCAGAAATTCGTTTAAATCCTTTATTGCCGAATACAGGGATTAATGAAGGACAACAAACGTTATTTAATCAAACCTGGCAATGGCAAACCAATACCACAAATACCGCGAATACCAAAATCCGCAAAGTGGAAGTTTCAATTTTGCAACCGAATAGCAAAGACAAAAAAGACACCTTATTAACGCAAAGTATTTATTTAGGTGATTTAAGATGAAAAATCGTCGTCTTAAAAAATTACCTTTGTTAGCAAAAACAGGATTTACATTAATCGAATTATTAATTGCCATTACCATTTTAGCAATCCTTTCTGCAATGGCTTATGGCGGCTTAAGTTCTGTTTTAAAAAACCATGAAATTCTCACGGCGCAGCAAGAAAAATTTACTGAATTAACGCAATTGATGACGCAATTGCAAAAAGAAATTCGGCATATTGTGCCGCGCCCTGTGCATGATAAATACAGTACTTTTATTCCCGCATTACGGCTTGAAAATGGCACAACCGTTTTATTTAGTTTCACCCGTGCGGGAATTCCTAATCCAACCGGACGACAAAAAAACTCATTACAACGAATTGATTATATTTTCAATAATAAAACCTTAAAAAAACAAACGTGGCTCACGATTGATAGAAATAATAGTGCAGATTACAGTGAAGAAATTATTAGCACCACGTTAGAAAAATTTAAAGTTGAAGTGTTAGGTTTTGATGGCAATGTCTATCAACAATGGCCATTAAATAAAACTGATTCATTAGATATATTACCCAAAGCAATTCGATTTACCTTAACGAATAAAGAAACCGGCGATATATCGCGCTTAGTGGAATTGCCGTTATGAAAAAAATGCAGCAAGGCGTGGCATTATTAGTGGCAATGTTGGTTGTAGCAATTGCAGCGATGATTGCCACACAAATCTTTTATCAACAACAAATTGCAATTCGCCGCACGTTAAATCAATTACAAGCCGAACAACTGTATCAATTAGAACTCAGTACCGAAGCGTGGACAAAAGTTATTTTAAAAGAAGATACCAGCAAAAATAATTTTGATTATATCGGTGATAATTGGGCGCAGCGTGGTTCTTTATTTGATGCTGAAGGGGCAGTTATTAAAACAGTGATTAGTGATTATCAAAGCTGTTTTAATCTGAATAATTTAGTCTTAGGTGGCAAAGCGCAACCAGCACAAATTACTATTTTGCAGAATTTAATGTCGCAATTAAAATTAAATCCGCAATTAGTTTGGTCAGTCGTTGATTGGCTAGATGCGGATGATGAGCCGAATTCAGCCGGTGCAGAATTTGAAACCTATAGCCGTTTAACGCCCGCGTATCGCACCGCTAATTTTAGAATGATTGAATTAACCGAGCTTTATGCAGTTTTGGGTTGGAAAATAGAAACTGTAAATGTGCTCAGTCCCTATATTTGTGTTTTACCGCCTGCACCAGAAATGAATAATGCCGGACGTTTTTATAAAGATACTGCTTTTACAACAATTAATATCAACACGGCTAGTGAAATAGTATTGCGCTCTTTATCCGTCGATATGCGCACTGCTAATTTAGGCACTATTTTAGAATATCGAAAAACAAAAGGTTATGCGACGCTGGATTTATTTATTAGCCAATTAGATAAAGATAATCCGCGCCAACCTAAAATCAGTGCCGGATTAAAAAAAGAATTATTAAGCGTGGACAGTCATTATTTTATGTTGGAATACAGCGGTTGGCTGGATCAAATGGAACAAAATTATCGTAGTTTAATTTATAGAAAAACTAGTGCCACAAATGCCACAGCGAATCCAGTAACCAATAATCCAACTAACACTGCAAATCCCGCAGCCGAAGATAACGCAACGCCAGCAGCAGAGGACGGAAGCAATACGCAAACGGATGCAGCAGTAGCAGACGAAGATGGTGCTGTAAACACAGCAACGCAATCAACAAATCAAGCGACAAATACCACCAATCCAACAAACACAGCGACTTCAGCAAATACCACAACTGCGGCACCGCCAATCAATCCGGCTAATGTCCAAATTAACACCCTTTATCGTTTACAATATTATTAAAACTAATGAAAGCGTTATTTTTTATTGAAATTCCCACGCACGCGCCGACTGAGCAATTATCTTATCATTGGTATAAAAAAGAACTGGAATCTCACAGTTATGGTGATAATTTATTAGCTGAAATTAAATTTTTAAGTTTAAATTGCGATGTGATTTTAGTTTTACCCGGTTTTAATATCACATTAAAAAAGATAACTTCAAAAATAAAAAATCGTAAAAAATTAGAACAAGCGATTGGTTATGAATTAGAGGAATCTTTAGCAGAAGAAATAGAAACTTTATTTTTTGCTTATCAACCAAATCTTGAAAAAAATAGTTTAGATGTAGCTGTTATTAATAGAGCATGGTTTGAACAATGGCTAGAGGTATTCAAACAACAGGAAATTCTATTAAGCGCGGTGATTACTGACACTATGTTATTACCAACGCTGTCACAAGAGTTTTTATTAATCAAAAAAGCAGATTATTTTTTATTAAAAACGCCTGTTGAAAATTATGCAATTGATAAAGAGAACTTAAATTATTTTTTTACGCAATTAGCAAGTTCTTTACCGGAAGAATTGTTATTAATTAGTGACGATGATGAAAATGACTGGCAATCTTCTTTACCTAAATTGCCGTTGAATTTAAAAGCCGTCCCGATTCAAGACGGTTTATTAAAAGTATTAACCGAATCTTACACGCTAGAGAAAAGTTTTAATTTATTGCAAGGCGATTACAAACCTAAATTAAAAAATGATTGGCAAAAAATAAAATGGGCAGCGATTGGTGTATTTGGATTGTTCTTTTTAGCAACCAGTTTTCAAACCTATCAACATTGGAAACTGAGTCATAAAGAAGCAGAATTAGAGCAACAACGCTTAAAAATATTTCAAGATAATTTTCCAGAAGTAAAAAGAATTGTTGATCCGCTGGCGCAAATGAAAAATAAGTTGCTTACGTTAAAACAAGCACAGCAACAACAAGGACAGTTTATTGCAATTCTGGCAAAAGTGTCAGTGGGTTTACGCTTGTTAATTTCACAAGATAAAGCGCAATTAGTAGGTTTGGAATTTGATAATAATGTGTTAATTTTAAAAGTCACTGCAAATTCTTTGGCATTAATTGAAACCATTAAACAAAACTTAGCCGCGCAACAATTAATCGTGGAAATTGAATCTTCAGATAAAGCGGAAAATCAAGTGGTTGCGAGTTTTAAAGTAACAGGAGCAGTCGAATGAAAAATTGGTTTCTACAAAAAAATGATAATGACCAAAAAATTATTGTCGGTTTAGCGGTTTTTATCTTAATTCTGTTGCTCTATACATTTTTATATCTGCCTTTGAAACGAAATAATGAGAAATTAGAAAGCAGTATTAATGATATTCAAACCGAAATTACCACAATGAAACAATTAGAGCCGCAAATTGCGCGTTTTTCGGGGGTAACAGTTGAAACAAATCCGATGGATGATAGTCAAATGATGAGTTTAATTGAGCAGGCAGCGAATGAAGTGCAGCCGCCGATTGTGTTAAGCAATATTAAATCGCAAAGTAAAAATAAAATTTCTGTGACTTTAAATAATGTGGCGTTTAATGCGGCAATACGTTGGTTGGATATATTGCAAACGCAACATCATATTAGTATTTCGCAATTGAGCGTTGAGGCTGAAAAAAAGGGTTTAACCAATATCACCGCGCTTATTAGCCATTAAATTATCGACAATTTATCTTTTCAATATCTTTATGCAATTTACAGCGAAATTTATTTCAAAACAAAAACTTATGTTGATTGGCGGCGGTTTATTGATAACTGGCGCGGCTCTTTACGCTGCACAATGGAAGTGGCATTTTTGGCATTCTGCCAGCGAAACGACTCAGCCAGCCGCCGTGCTGGAGGAAAATCCTGTTTCAGATGAAAGCCTGCTTGCAGATGAAAACGCCGCACCCGATGAGGGAAATGCGTTGCGTGATGTGCTGGCTGCCAATTTATTTGGGCAAGAAGGCGTAGTGAAAAAAGCGACGAATGGTTCAGAACCCGCGCCGAAAACGCAACAACCATTAGAACTGCACGGTGTTTTGTTTTTTCCACATCATCCAGAACAAGCGGTGGCGTTAATTGCGCAAGCAGGTGGCATGGCAAAGAAATATAAAACAGGTGAGGAAATTACTTCGTTGCCGGGTTGGAAAGTCTTGGAGATTCTGCCAAATTCGGTGCGCATTGGACAAGAAGAGCCGGGCGAGATTTTGCCGCTGTTGGCGGTGAGTCCTGCGCCGTTTGGTAATGGAATGCCGAATGAAAATCCTGCTAATCAGTTTAACAATCAAATTCAGGATAATTCTGCACCAGAAGACAATATAGCTCCTGAGGATAATATTGCGCCTGAGCCTAATCCGCCTGTGGATGACAGCATTCCTCCAGAAGTTCCAGCAGATGCCCCGCAACCGCAAGGCAATATGGCTCCGCAAAATAATGCCCCTGCACCGAATAGTGCTGATCCGGCACAAAATCCACAAGATTTAGGGATGAAAAAAGAAGAAGATGGACTTTTTATTGATTCTGCTAAAGGTGCAGTGGCATTGGGCTTAAAACAAGCTGATAAAATTATTGCAATTAGTGGCTATGATTATGCAGATTTGCAAAACGATCCGGCGACATTGAAAAAAATACTAGCGCAGCCTGCGATTGAAGCGGTGGTGGAGCGCGATGGCACTTCGGTTGATTTTGCTGTGCCGAAAAACTTGCTGAAATCTTGGCGGGCGACGATTTAAATCTTCTGCTTTTGTTTGAGGCAAAAAAAAGCGTCCTATGTTGGGGGGCATAGAACGCTAAAGGCACAACACACCAAGGGGAGAGCAAAACAGAGAGGGGATTTGTATTGATATAAAGCATTAATAATGCCAAGATAAAATAATCCATATTTTCAAGTAGTTGCGGTTTTTGTCTTTGTAACCCATTTGAGATGCTGGTAACAAAAAGTGCCAAAATATAGCGTTATTTGCACCAATTAGGTGCAATTTAATAACTTAAGCAAGTGACCTTCAAATCTTATTCACAAAACTTCATTTTTACATTAAGGGTTTTCATTATGAAACGCAGTCTTGCAGTTGCTTTATCGTTCTTATTTTTCAGCAGTTATGCTCAGGCATTTACGTTTAAAATTGCCACGCTTTCGCCAGACGGCTCGGTGTGGATGGAAAAAATGCGTGAAGGCGCGAGCGAAATTGAAACAAAAACCAGTAAACGGGTGAGTTTTAAGTTTTATCCAGGCGGCGTAATGGGGGACGATGCGAGCGTATTAAAAAAAATGCACTTTAACCAACTCAATGGCGCGGCGATTACTAGTGGCGGCTTAAGCTCTCTTTATCCTGACATTCAACTTTATAATTTGGTATTGAAATTTAATTCATTGGCAGAAGTGGATTATATTCGGCAAAAAATGGACGCAAAAATTGTTGCCGGTTTAAATCAAAAAGGCATGACCAGTTTAGGTTTTGCAGAATTAGGCTTGAGTTATTTAATGTCCACCAATCCAATTCGCACGCTTGCGGATATGAAAGGGCAAAAAGCGTGGTCGCCTGATAATAATAAATTGGTTTTTAATGCGCAAAAAGCGTTAGGCGTTTCGCCCATTCCATTGGCAATGGGAGATGTATTAATGGGTTTGCAAACTGGCATGATTAACGTGGTTGCAGGCTCGCCAGTCGGTGCATTGGCATTGCAATGGCAAACAAAAATTAAATATGTGAATAAATTGCCTATGTCTTATGTGTTTGGCGTATTCGCGGTGAATAAAAAAGATTTTGATAAATTATCGAAAGAAGATCAAAGCGTTGTTTTGCAAACAATGGCAAAAGTTTTAGGTGAGATTAATCAACGCAGTCGTGATGATAATCAAAAAGCCAGTGACGCATTAAAAGCGCAAGGCATTGAGTTTATTGAACCAACCCCAGAAGCTGCAACAGAATTAAAAGCGTTATTAAAAGATTCGGATATGGAGTTAGTGAAAAGCGGCGGTTTATCTGCGGTGTTAGTGAAAGAGTTAAATCAACATTTAGCAGATTTTCGCGCTAAAGCAAAATAGAGCCGTTAAGTAAACGCATAACAAAACGACCGCCAGTCCTTTGAAGGACTGGCAGTCGTAGTTACAAGTTTACTGTGTGTAGGTGCGGATTTATCCGCACTGTGCGAATGAATTCGCAGCTCTACATCTCAAAGCATTAACCGTCATTTTTTTACAAAAAGGTGGCGGTTTTTTTATGCCGCAAAAAAACATCCGCATGGTTAAAACAATCCTGCGATTTACAAAACTAGCAAGTAGCCCCGATAAGCTTTGCGAAACTGCGAAAATCCTCAAGTCATTGCTTTAAATTGGGCTGAAAATTTTTAAGACGATCAGTCGTCTTGAAAAATTTTACAGTTCCTTGCAAACTGAAATCGCCTTGCGGATTGCGCCAAATGAAAATCCAATCGCAAAGCAAACAAAGCAACCGTTTTTCAAAGGTAATAATGCTAAAATCAACTTTTTTCTTGAGCCTCACTCTTTTTAGTTATGTCAACCACTCTAAAACTGCCAACCTCCGCGCTGAAATTGAAAATCAAGTTAGACACCACAAAGGTTTCTGACACAAAACAACCCAGTACCACCTGTGTATTAGGGCAAACACGAGCGCAGTCCGCCTTAGAGTTCGGCATAGCCATGCAAAACCCCGGCTACAATATTTTTGTGATGGGCGAGTCTGGCACTGGGCGACTGTCGATGATTACCCACACTTTATCGCTACATGCCGAACATCAACCCGCACCGCCTGCTTATGGTTACGTTGATAATTTTGAAAATGCCAGAGAGCCGGTAGCAATTGAGCTGCCCGCAGGACACGGGCAAACCTTCAACAAAGAAATCGAAAAACTGATTGATAATCTCATCGCCACTTTTCCAGCCGCATTTGAAAGCCCCACTTATCAGCAAAAAAAGGGCGCGATCGAGCGGCGATTTAATCAGCTGTATCATGCCGCGATTGATGCTGTGGACAAAAAAGCTCGCTCACTGGAAGTTGCGCTTTACAAAGAAGGCGACGGCATTACTTTTTTGCCGATTCGTGATGAAAAACTTTTGGATGAAGACGAATTTGCGTTGCTGTCTTCAGAAGAGCGGGATGTTTTTCACCAGCATGTTGAAACATTAGAAGAATATTTAAGCGAGATGCTGTTGGAGTTACCACAATGGCGACGAAAAATGGTTGAGGAAATCAAACAGATAGATACGGAAACCATTAATCACGCAATTGAGCCGTTGTTTGCGGAACTCAATGAGAATTATCAAAATATTGATGACGTGATTACGTTTTTGGCAGAAATCAAAAAAGATTTAACCGGCATGATTACCGATTTTTTAATGCCAACTCGCTCGCTGGATGCCAATGAAATCGCCACGAAACGCTTGATTTTAACTGAGCGTTATATGCCGAACATTTTGGTGGATTACAAAGACGAACTCGGCGCACCTGTGGTGTATGAATCGCACCCGACTTATCAAAATTTATTCGGGCGCATTGAATATGCCAGCGATCAAGGCACATTAGTCACCAATTATCGGCGGATTTGTGCAGGTTCTTTGCATCATGCTAATGGCGGCTATTTGATTTTAGATGCCGAAAAAGTGCTGACTTATCCTTTTGTTTGGGAAGGCTTAAAACGTGCTTTGCAAGCTGGACGTATTGAAATAGAAACGCCGTATTCTGAATTTGCGATCAACACGATTACCTTAAAACCGGAAGTGATTCCGCTGAATGTGAAAGTGATTTTGGTCGGTTCGCGCGATATGTATTATTTGCTGGAAGATATGGACAGCGAATTTAATGAAATGTTTCGGGTTTTGGCTGATTTTGACGACCACATTGCCAGAACTGAGCAAAACATGCACGAATTTGCCGAGCTGATGCAAACACACGCCAAAGATTCGGGCGCGAAACCGCTGACCACCTCGGCGTTAGAGCGATTGATTGAACATAGCTGTCGCTTGTCCGAAAATCAACACCGTCTTTCTGCGCACATTAATGATTGTTTGGAGATTATTGGCGAGGCGAATTTTTTAGCGAAACAAATCGTAGTTGATTCGATTGATGCCGACATTATAGAACGCGCTTTAGCGGGCAGGGCAGCGCGAAATGGGCGGATTGCCGAAGAAATTTTAGAAGAAATGTTGGAAGAAACCATTCTCATCGACACGGCTGGTTCTGCCATCGGCAAAGTGAATGGCTTAACGGTATTAGAAATCGGCGGCAGTAGTTTTGGTGCGCCTGCGCGTATCACCACCACTGTTTATTCCGGTTCGCGCGGGATTGTGGATGTGGAACGCGAAGCCGAATTAGGCAAATCCATTCATTCTAAAGGCGTGTTGATTTTAACCGGCTATTTAGGACAACGTTACGCGCAAGATTTTCCACTCGCCATTTCTGCCAGCATCACGATGGAACAATCGTATGGTTATATTGATGGCGACAGCGCGTCATTAGCTGAGCTTTGTTGTTTGATTTCTGCATTAACCCGCATCCCAATTAAACAAAGTTTTGCCGTGACTGGTTCAATCAATCAATACGGTGAAGTGCAAGCCATTGGCGGAGTAAATGAAAAAATTGAAGGCTTTTTCAAACTGTGTCAGGCGCGTGGTTTAACCGGTGAACAAGGCGTGATTATTCCGGTTTCTAACAAACGCAATTTGATGTTGAATCAAGAAGTGATTGATGCGGTTGAACAAGGTTTGTTTTCAGTCTCTGTGGTGCGCACGGTGGATGAGACGTTAGAGTTATTAATGGGTGAACCGGCTGGTGCGCTTGATGCCGAGGGGCAATATCCTGAAGGCTCGATTAATTTTAGAGCCATTTCGCGCTTGAAAGAAATTGCTGATATTGGCGATGAAGATAAAGATGACGAGGGCGAAAACTAAGCAAAGTTCCCCTTGAGTCATTAGCCGCAAACGCTTATATCGTAGGGTGGGCACGCTTTTTTGCCCACCGTTTTGATTTAAAAACGTAGCAAGTTACAACAAAAGTTTTCAAGACGACTGGTCGTCTTGAAAAATTTTCAGAGGATGAAATTTACAAAAAAATAAATATTTTGTACAAACAGACCTTTCATGTTTTTAAAACCTGGAAGGTCTTTGTTGCTGCTGTGTTTTAATTTACCAGCGTTTGTTGCTTTTAATGAGGAAAAACTATGAAACAAGTCGCATCACTGCATTATGGAGTTATTTTTAAAAAAGCTTTTTCACAGCCGGATATATTCACAGCATTTGTAAAGGCGGTTTTAGGAATTCAATTTTCCTGCGATAAAGTTGAGACTGAGAAATCCTTTAGACCTGCCATTGGCAATGTGGATTCACGCTTTGATTTATTTGCACAGGATGAAAAAAATCGCGTGATTGTGGATATTCAACATCGAAAAAAAGACAGTCATTACGACCGTTTTCTACATTATCACTGTGCCGCGATTTTGGAGCAAATGCCGCGCGGTGAACAAAGCTATCGTCCGCCGTTAGCGGTTTATACGATTGTGGTTTTAACTTCAATGGATAAATACGAAAAAGATGTTTTAACGATTGATTTTGACCCGAAAGATTTAACGGGTAAGGGGATTGGTGAAATCCCACATAAAGTCATTTATTTGTGTCCAAAATGCGTCAATGAAAATACGCCGCTGGCTTATCGGGAATGGATGACGGCGATTGCCGATACGTTGGATACCACAGTTGATGAAAGTCATTATCACAATGCGATGATTCAAAAAGTATTTGAGACGATTGAGGAAAGTGGTCTTACACCGAGAGACCGCGCTAATATGATTGATGAATATGAAGACCGGTTGTTTATTGAAACCGAGCGTAAAGATGCTGCATTACAAGCTGAATTAAACTCAAAAAAAGAAGTTGCAAAGGAGATGTTATTAGATAACGAGCCAATTGATAAAATTGTGCGCTATACGCAGTTGTCCATTGAGCAAATTGAATTATTGAAATGAGAAGAAATAAACATGAATAGATTTTTAAATTTAACTGCCAGACCTGACAGGTTTTTAAAACCTGTCAGGTCTCTACTACTGCTGATGTTGTTAATTTTCTGTACAGCCGCCTTTGCCACACCCACCACACCCACCACCGATTTTATTGACAACGGCGATGGCACGGTAACGCATAAATTAACGGGCTTGGTATGGATGCGTTGTTCGATGGGGCAAACGTGGGATAAAGCCACTTCAAACTGCACAGGCACGGCGGCAACGTACACTTGGGATGCGGCAATAGCGTTGAAAAGTAATTTTGCAGGGAAAAGCGATTGGCGGTTGCCGAATATTGCGGAATTGCAAACGATTGTTGATCGGGAAAATTTTAATCCTGCCATGAACACCACAGTCTTTCCTAATACACCAAATAACTGGGCGTGGTCTTCTTCTCTCTATGCTTCCAACAGCTACGCGTGGGGCGTTGATTTTTACAGAGGCAATGATAACGGCGGTTATAAGGACTATAGCGGTATTGTTCGACTCGTACGCGGTGGACTTGGTTCTTTCTCTTTAACTACCCCTGCGGCTGATTTTACCGATAACAACGATGGCACGGTCACGCATAAACGCACGGGGTTAATGTGGCAACGTTGTTCCGTTGGGCAAATATGGACAGGTTCGACTTGTTCAGGCACAGCCAATACTTACACTTATGCCAATGCTATTGCTTTGACCAGTACCTTTACCAGCAAAAACGATTGGCGTGTACCGAATCAAAATGAACTCTCAAGCATCATAGAGTATGGCAGTTATAACCCTGCGATTAACTCTATAATCTTTCCTAACACACCTAATAGTTGGATGTGGTCTTCCTCTCCCAGTGCTAATGCTGACTACGCGTGGGCTGTGCAGTTCTTCAATGGCAATATCGACTACACTGGTAAGGACAACAACATCGGTTTCGTTCGACTCGTACGAGGACAATGGACTGGCAGTTTCGCATCTAATTTAGACATGACCAATCCAAACTGCCGCTATGTCGCCCCCATTTACAGCGCAATGTGGCAACTGATGAAAGTCAAACAAGCCCCCAGTTGTGGCGCGGTGTTAAAGTATCACACATGGCGCAATTTCACTTATCAAGAAAATATCGTTGCAACTCAGTACAACATCAATCGCCTTGCGAACATCGACACCAGTAACCAGATATTTAATGCCCGTTTAGCCTTAATTGATAACGGCATTTCTGTTCTGAACGATGTGCTTGACCCTGATTTAAAAAGCGCGGTTTCCAATGGCGTTTTATCATCGAGCGGATATAAATTATCAACCAACATTATGAAATCGAAAGGCATTGTTGCTTCACTTGCCGCCGGACAATCACCGTTTAATCTCTCTACCACTGCGGGCAAGCTATTAAACAAAACATTAAAAGACAAAATTATCATCGAAGGTGGCAGTAAAGTTTTATGCAATCTGTTTCTGGACAGTGCCGCCGCGCAATCCTGTAGTGATGCAGCCGCAAAAGTATCAGGATGTGTGACAGGATTAGATTGGCAAAGCAAGGCGATGTGTGTGAAAGATGGGGTTTTCTCATACGTTACAGTCATCAATAATGCGGTAGATATTTTTGACGTTATCAAAATTACCAAAAATCTGAATGGTTATATGCTGATTAACGATTATCTTGAAAATTACTATGCCAGAGGTACGGTAGCTGTTCCCACTGATGAAGTGAAATTAGAAAGCGATATTAAAGCCTTTGCCACTAAAATAATTTCTATAAATAGCTCTTCTGATTATGACATGGCATTTGTTAAGGCTGGCATTATGGATGGTATTTATAGAACCAATACAGCAGCTTTACACAATGTTCAATTGGTAGAAAGTGTGCGTAATATGTTGAAACCCAAAACAATCATTGTCACGCCTACTTTTTAGCGTTATGACTGCCAGTCCTTTAAAGGACTGGCAGTCATATTTCCCCAAACTTGAAAAAATCACATCATGGCAACCCAAAACAAAATTCACAATTATTCTGAAGCGGATTTAATGCTACTGTTTAATTTAGAACGTATTAAAACCCCTTACATCGCATTAATGACCGAATGGACAAATGCAACCACAACTTTAACAGACACCGAGCAACTTACTTTTAAAAAACTCTGGCTGCGAGCAATCAAAGAAATTGAAGGCTGGCAAGAAGAAGACTTAAAAATGAAATTCATTGCACCCGTTTTAGAGCTTTCCAACTTGATTGAAAGCGAACAGGTGCAAAGTTATTTTGAGAAAACGGTTGCTACAACAATTGATGGACATTTTTTAAAAGTAAAAACCGATTTCATGCTGGCAAAAGGCATTTTGGACAAACCACAGCAACCGTATTTCCATTTTCAAGAATACAAACCGCATAAAAGACCAGTAGGTGATTCGATGGCGCAGTTGTTGGAAGCGTTGTTAATTGCCCAAGAAATCAATCAACACAAATTTCCGCTCTATGGCTGTGAGGTGATGGGAAAATATTGGAGTTTTGTGATTTTAGAAAACAAAACTTATTGCACATCAGGTAGTTACGACTGCACAAAGCAAGAGGATTTGCTGAAAATTATTGCCATTTTGCGTGAATTTAAACGTCTGTTAATTACAAAATTTTTAACAGCTTAAGAATGTTGTAGCGTTTATGACTGCCAGTCCTCAAAGGCATAGTTATCTACACATCTTTAGTTTAAAAAAGTGTTTATATATCAATTGGATATTGAAATATGTAGGTTGGGTTAGCTGCTTTTTTCGTCAGAAAAAAGAGCGTAACCCAACAAAGTGCGTCGATTTTAACGCTGAATGTTGGGTTACGCTTATCTCGCTTCGCTCAATAATGCTAACCCAACCTACAAAAAATTCTTTATTATCAATGGTTTTGGTATAAAAACTATCAAGCTATCTTGTGTAGATACTTATGCCTCAAAGGACTGGCAGTCATGCTCTCAACCGCTTTTTACAATAACCCATGTTCAGCAAACGAATAAGGATAACCATCACCGATAATAAAATGATCCAACACCCTAATCTCAAATAACCCCAAAGCCTGCTTTAATTTATCCGTAATATATTTATCGGATTGGCTCGGCTCATTGATTCCAGACGGATGATTATGGGCAAAAATAACCGCCGCCGCATTATGAAATAACGCCCGTTTTGCCACCTCACGCGGATAAACACTCGCACTATCCAGCGTGCCTCTGAACAATTGCTCGCACTCAATAATCCGATGTTGATTATCCAAAAACACACAAGCAAACACTTCATAACTATAGCCGCGCAATTGCGAACTCAAATAAGCGCGAGTCGCTTCAGGACTGGTCAACGCACTGCCACGTTTAAGAATTTCAAAAAAATGCCGCCGCGCCATTTCCAAAACGGCTTGCAATTGCGCATATTTGGCATCCCCTAAACCATGACATTGACAAAAACGCGCATGGTCAGCAGCTAACAAAGCTTGCAACGAACCAAACTCCGTTAATAAATCTTGCGCTAAATCCACTGCGGTTTTGCCACGAATTCCCACCCGCAAAAAAATCGCCAATAATTCTGCATCCGATAAAGCCGCCGCGCCTTTTTGCATCAGTTTTTCTCGCGGTCTATCCTCAGCTGCCCAATCTGTTATCGCCATAACTCTCTCCACTGAATGAATCAACAATTAAACCTTTAAGTCACAATCACCAGTTTTCAAAAGGCTGGCAATCGCTCAAAATTTAAGCATAGAAGAATTCGCTTATCCTTGCCATAATATCAACGATGTTCAGAAAAAATAGAGAGCAAAAATGAACAACCGAATTTTATTAGCCGTTTGCGGTGGTATTGCAGCCTATAAAGCAGCCGAGTTGACGCGACTATTGCGCAAAAAAAATGTTGAAGTGCAAGTGGTGATGACTGAATCCGCGACGCAATTTGTATCCGCACTGACTTTTCAAGCGTTATCAGGCAATCCAGTGCAAACGCGGTTATTAGATGAATATGAAGAACAAGCAATGGGACATATTCATTTAGCGCGTTGGGCAAGTTCGATTGTTATCGCACCAGCTACTGCCAATATGATTGCTAAACTCAGTTATGGTTTAGCGGATGATTTAGTCAGCACTTTATGTTTAGCAGCTACTTGCCCAATTTATGTCGCACCTGCGATGAATCAAGCGATGTGGCACAACCCCGTAACACAAGAAAATATTGCTCGTTTAAAACAACGCGGCATCAGCATGATTGACCCAGAACAAGGCGAACAAGCTTGCGGCGAAACCGGGATTGGACGAATGGCAGAACCTGCCAGCATTTGTGCACGTTTAATTGGCGATAAACCTTATTTAATGCCGCAAACAAATGTTGATAGCACTCAAAAAACGCGCGGTATTTTAGAGGGCGTGAAAGTGTTAATCAGTGCAGGCCCCACGCGCGAGCCTTTAGACCCCGTGCGTTATATTACCAATCGCAGCTCAGGAAAAATGGGCTACGCTTTAGCAGAAGCCGCGTTGCAAGCAGGTGCGAGTGTTACGCTAGTCACAGGCGTGGTCAATTTAAAAGCACCCGCTGCGGCGGAGGTTGTGCAAGTGGAAACAGCAGAGCAGATGTATCACGCCGTGACTTCCAGAGCCCAAGAGCATAACATTTATATAGGCGCGGCAGCGGTTGCCGATTACGCCCCCGTGCAAATAAAAGAGCAAAAAATCAAAACTCAAGCGCATGAAAGTACGATTATTTTGCAGAAAACCAAAGATATTTTAGCAGCGGTTGCTTTATTACCACATCGCCCGTTTGTGGTTGGCTTTGCCGCTGAAACGCATGATTTAGCGGTGTATGCCAAAGGCAAATTGGTACGCAAAAAACTCGATATGATTGCCGCTAATTGGGTGGGGAAAGAGCAGGGTGGCTTTGATCGAGATGAAAATAGTCTGCATGTTTTTTGGCATGATGGCGATAAAGTTTTGCCAATGACGAGTAAAACACAGTTGGCGCAGCAGTTAATTGCTTTAATTTCCAAACGAATGAATGAAAAAATGGCAGCAAAAATAGCCCTTTAAAATACATGGAAAATTTGGTCGTAAAGAAGAGTGTTATCAGGCTATGATAATAATCATAAAAGAGTTTTTTGTTCCCGTGTTTTTGCCATGTTCAGATTTTCCACATAAACATGGTATTGTGGCTAAGTAGTTGCTAGGATTAGTCAACATTGTGCAAAAAACACAACAATCACAGTTGAATTTGAATGCGTCAGAAATGAATCAAAAAGCTAATTCAATAATGGGCATTAAACACAAAGCATTGATAAAGATTATGTTTAAAGAGGAATTAAGATGAAACTTATTTTTGGCGCATTAGCCATTTTTGCTGTGGCAATGATTTTAATTGCAGGATCTGGCGTGTTTTTTCTGACCAGCTCCGCGCTTAAAGATACCAAACAGGAAGCTGTGAAGGCACTAGCATCGGGCGTAGCTTATAACATTTCATCGCAAATACAGCTTTATGAAAAAATTGTTGCCCAAATGGCGGCTGATCAAGATGTGATCGCAGCCATAGAAAGTGCGGATCCCGTTTTGATTGAAAATACCGCCACGAAAATGCAAAAACTGCTGCCGGTTGCTTTAAAAGTTAGATTACTACTTCCTACTGTGAATGTGATTGATGACCGTTTTTCCCCTGTAATGGGATATGCTGATTTGCAGATGGTGAAAAAAACCCTTAACTCACCGCAACATTCCATTATTCAAGGTGAGGACAAAAACAGACATTTAGCTGTGACTGCGGTGATTAAAAAACAGGGGAGAGTCTTAGGGGTAGTATTAGCCAGTTTAAAATTTGATTTTTTAGCCACCACGCTAAAAGAATCACCTGTTGAACAAAACTTTATCAGTGTTGAACAAGAATCTATCGAATTAGGCAAAACTGGCAATCCTGGGGCTAAAGGGAATTCTTTGCAAAGCATTGAAATTCCAAACAGTCCTTGGACACTCTCTTTTGCTCCTGCGGAAATTAATGACCTTGCCCACATAGTGAGCGTGATTGTATTGGTGATTTTTCTTGCTGGGCTGATGGTGGGGGCTTTGTTTTTTGGACATCGCTATATGTCAAGCTTGCTGAAAAAAGATCAAGACAAAGTATTGGAAGCGGTGAAAAACTTAATGATTGGCAAAGGCTTAGGCTCATATCAATTACGCTTAAGTGAAATGCAGGTGATTATTTCAACCTTGGTGCAGTTTAAACGGATTCTTGACAATAAAAGCGACCATGCTGAAGAAGAGCATGGTTACAACAAAAATACCATCCAAGAAGATCTGCCAGAAAAGTTAAACGAGCAAGAGGAACCGGTTGAAGAAGAAAGAATATCAAATAGTTTGTTTAAAAAAAAAACAGTAGCTAAACCCATAGCGGAAGCAAAACCTAAAGCAAAACCAAAGCTAAAACCCCAATCTCCTTCTAAAGCTAAAACCGCAGCTCTCATTCCAATGAATCCAGAAACGCCTGTTCACATAGACTCGCCTACACCAGAAGTAAAAACTAAAGCCACTGCAAAAACAGCGGCTGAGGATATTTTTAAAGCCTACGATATTCGGGGTATTGTCGGAAAAGGGCTGACGAAAGAAACGGTTTATGACATTGGTTTGGCCTTTGGCAGTGAAGCGAAGTTAAAAGGCGTGAAAAAAGTTGTGGTTGCAAGAGATGGAAGGTTATCGGGCCCTGATTTAAATGATTGTTTAATCAGAGGAATTATATCAACTGGACGACATGTTTTAGATGTGGGAATGGTGCCTACGCCAGTTCTGTATTTTGTCACGCAACACACGGAAGGCCGCACGGGTATCATGCTCACGGGTAGCCATAATCCTGCTAATTACAATGGCTTAAAAATGGTGATGCAGGGCGAAACATTGGCGAATGAAAAAATTCAACAACTAAAACAGCGAATTGCAGAAGAGGATTTTATTACGGAAGCAATGGGCTCTGTGGAGCAGAATGACGGCTATTATGAAGAGTATATAGGCACAATTTGTGACGATATACGTTTGGATAAATCCTTAAAAGTGGTAGTCGATTGTGGCAATGGCGTGGCTGGCAAGTTAGCTCCTGAGTTGCTGATGGCTTTAGGTTGCGAAGTCATTGAATTATTTTGTGAAATTGACGGTAATTTCCCCAACCATCATCCAGACCCTAGTAAGCCTGAAAACCTGAAAGATTTGATTGCCGCAGTTGCCAAACACAAAGCCGATATTGGACTCGCGTTTGATGGTGATGGCGATAGATTGGGCGTGATTGACAGCGAGGGCAAAATTATTTGGGCAGATCGGCAAATGATGTTGTATGCCAAACAAGTATTAAGTCTAAAATCGGGAGCGGAAATCATCTATGACGTGAAATGCTCGCGCCACTTAGGTGAACAAATTAAAAAATACGGCGGTCATCCTGTGATGTGGAAAACCGGACATTCATTGATGAAAGCCAAACTCAAAGAAACCGGCGCGGCTTTGGCTGGGGAAATGTCAGGGCATATCTTTTTTAATGATCGCTGGTTTGGTTTTGATGATGCTTTATATACGGCAGCGCGATTGTTGGAAATATTATCCGCAGATAGCCGCAGCAGCAGCCAAGTTTTTGCAGAGTTTCCAGACAGCATCAACACACCAGAACTTAATGTGAGTTTGGCAGAAGGTGAAAACTTTACCTTTATGGCTGAATTAATCAAAACCGCACACTTTCCTGATGCCACCGTGATTGATATAGATGGTTTGCGAGTCGATTTTAAAGATGGCTGGGGCTTAGTGCGAGCTTCTAATACCACGCCAAGTTTAGTGATCCGCTTTGAAGCTGATACTCAACACGCGTTGGAGAAAATTCAGCAACAGTTTGCATTGCTGATGACGGATGTAAAAAGCGATATAAAACTGCCTTTTTAACGAAGCCGCCTATACACAGTTGCAAGGAATCGCATCGTTACAGCAATAGAAACACCCAAAAACTATCTTGAGATACACATCGCAATAAGTGCTGATTGCGATATTTTCGTTTTCAAATCACCGCATATTGCCTCAAATTTGCGCTATTCTTTTTAATAGCAATCAATACGTTTAAAAAAATAACCCTTAAGGGGTAGCTGGAAAACTTTGCACAGTTACTTACTTTCCAAAATAGTATGTTTAGCGACTTACTTTTAAGCACATAACAGCATGAAAAAAACATCTTCTTCTTTAGAGTACACGGAGTTTTTGCACGTTGCCGTTGGCGTGATAAAAAACTCAGCAGGCGAGATTCTTATCTCTCAACGTCCCGGCAACGTTCATCAAGGTGGTTTATGGGAATTTCCGGGAGGAAAAGTGGAAACCGATGAGTCGGTTGTTGACGCTTTAAGACGTGAACTGTTAGAAGAATTGAATATTACCGTTGAACGGAGCGAGCCGTTGCTGAAAATTCACCATCATTATCACGATTTATCGGTGTTGCTTGATGTTTGGACGGTGGAAATGTTTTCAGGGCAAGCCGAAGGGCGCGAGGGGCAAGCGATACGTTGGGTGAAAGCAAGCGAATTAAACCATTATGATTTTCCAGCGGCAAATGCCTCGATTATTCACGCGGCACAATTGCCTAGTTTTTATGCCATTTTGGATGACGCTGAACCTGTGTTGTTACTGGAAAATTTGGCAAAAATTTTAGCGAAAGATGTGAAATTGGTGCAGGCGCGGGTAAAAAGCTTATCCTCAGAAGATGTTGAGCGGTTTGTTAATCAAGCTTTGCCGTTGTGTGAAGTGCATCATGCACAGTTGTTGCTAAATTCTTCAGTTAAAAATGCGGCAAAATTTGCACATATTGGATTACATTTAACCAGTTATGACTTAATGCGCCTGATAGCACGCCCTAAAGTGGATGGTTGGTTAGCTGCCTCGTGTCACAATTTGGCGCAGTTGCGGCAAGCAGAAAAAATCGGGGTTGATTTTGCGGTGTTAGCTCCGGTGTTAAAAACGGCAACGCATCCTAGCGCGGTGACATTAGGCTGGGAGCAGTTTGCCAATTTAGTGGAAGAGGTGAATCTGCCTGTTTACGCGCTAGGGGGATTAAGCTTTGAAGATAAAGGCATTGCTAAGGCACTAGGGGCGCAAGGCATTGCGGGCATTAGAACGTTTTTGAGTTG
This sequence comes from uncultured Methylomonas sp., assembly GCA_936941155.1. Classification (GTDB taxonomy): domain Bacteria; phylum Pseudomonadota; class Gammaproteobacteria; order Methylococcales; family Methylomonadaceae; genus CAIQWF01. The sequence goes on from CAKZJE010000116.1 coordinate 68,091, forward strand.
AAATGAATAAGATTTAAAGTATGTCTTTTTTCAAAGGAAAATTTCAAATTTTTTAAATACGACCAGTCGTCTTGAAAATTTTTCATGCAAGGAAAATGTTATAAATTTCAAAATTGTTAATCGGAGCTACGAGCTGCCACGTTTTAAATTGAGCCTCGGTTGTGAAAGCAAGCGGGGCTTTTTTATGCTCTAATAAGCGTTATTTTTTGCTGAGATACTCACCGTATGATTGTCAGTTTTAAACACAAAGGATTGGAACGCTTTTTTAAAACGGGCAATGTCGCAGGAATTCAAGCGCAACACGCGGCACGGTTGCAGTTAATTTTAGGTCGTTTAAATGTTTCATCTGAACCTGCGGATATGACAAGCCGGGATTAGTGTTGCATCCGCTTTCCGGCGATAGAAAAGGTATTTGGGCGGTAAAAGTCAGCGGTAATTGGCGCGTGACTTTCCGCATGAATGGCGAAGATGCTGAAATCGTCACACTGAAGACTATCATTGAGGTTATTATGTTAATGCACAATCCACCGCATCCTGGTTTAGTGATTAAAGAACTTTGTTTAGACCCGCTCGGTATTTCGATAGCGGAAGCTGCAAAAGCCTTAGGAATTAGCCGTTATACGTTGTCGAATTTGATTCATGGCAAAACAGGGATTACGCCGGAAATGGCGGTGCGTTTGTCGATGGCGTTTAATACGAGTTCGGAAAGTTGGTTAAAGCAGCAGTTGCAGTATGATTTGTGGCAGGCTGAACAACACCGAAGCGAGTTTCACGTTAGGCAGTTGGTGGCTTTGGTATAGAATAAAACAAGCCCCAGTTGTGAAAGCAAGCGGGGCTTTTTTGTAATCTATCAAATTGGGATTTAAAAATATGAGTATAAAATCAGTACACCAATACGCTAATGAATTAAAAGTAGATTATCCAAAACTAACTGAGTTTGAAATATTAAAACTAGCAATCGAAATACAGAGAAATGAAATTTTTAGAGCCGGTTTAAATGTAAGCTCTACAGACTCCCATCCCTCCGCTTTAGAAGCATTGGCTATGGCAGTAGGTTATAACGAAGGGTCTGTAGTAAGTGCTTTAGAAAATATAGCCAATAAATAATCCTCTCTAGTATCAACAAAACAAAGCCCCGCTTGCCAACGCAGTCGGGGCTTTTTTGTTTGTATGCTAAACTCGAGTTTTATCCCATTTGAGAGCTAATTCCCATGTATAAAGAAAAACTAAAAGCCTTTGCCAATCAGGAAAGCTTAGTTGGAAAAGCATGGCAACACGCAGCAGCGATTGATTTAATCGAAACGTCTGACATCAAAGATTGTTCTATGCACTGCTTTCATTATCAGCAAATGCTTGAAATGCTGCTTAAATTTCTGCTGGAAACCAAAAGCAAATACGGAGCTTATCCGCATACCCATAAGTTAAACAAACTACTTGAGCAATTGATTGAATTAACCGATTTTAGAACCGATAAAAACAAATATTTTATGGCATTACAGGTGATTACGGTTTGCGCAGAAGAATACCGCTATAACTTTTTGCTTGATTGTGAAGGTTATAAAATCAGCGTGTCTGTCGCAGATGAATTGCTTGAGCAGCTCATAAACTGGGGTAGCTTGCGTAGTGAAATGGAATGAGTCTAAGTCGCCCCACAAAAACAAAGCCCCACTTGCCAAGGCAGTTGGGGCTTTTTTATTGCCGCTGTTTTTTAACAAACTGTTAAAATGCACCATCATCAAACGATTTTTAAAGGTAAAAATCATGCAAAAAAATTTACTCAACCGCATCAGCACCAACAGCCAAATTATGACAGGCAAACCCGTGATTAAAGGAACGCGCCTGTCTGTTGAATACATTTTAAATCTGTTAGCCCAAGGCGAAACCACCGAGGAAATTGTAGAAGAATACGAAGGACTGGCGAAAGAAGACATCTATGCTTGCCTGCTGTTCGCCGCCCAATCTTTGGAAAACATCAGCTTTATGCCATTAACGCAACAGGCGGCGTAATGCGTTTTGCAAAAACTTTGCATTAACTGTAGCTACAAAAACCAAAGCCCCACTTGTCAACGCAATCGGGGCTTTTTTATTCAGTCATTTTTGCACTGAAATTTTTCAAGACGACCGGTCGTTTTATAAAATTTCAAACAAATAAAACAAAGAACAGAATTGCTTCTGCAATTTTTATCTCAACCTCAGATAAATTTCATCAACACTTAATCTAGTTTGCATAATATCTGTTAATAACTAGCAAACCTGTTAAAACAAATTTTATGCACTGCTTTGATTGCTTTTTTTTGCATCTGAAAGAAGTTTTTTTAGTGATTTAAAATGATTGAAGCGATTAGACTGCAATGCAAATTTCGTAACAAGTGCTACACTGATTTCTAAAAAGCCTTTCAGATTTAAACTTATGAACTTACAAGACCGCATTATTAATCTTTTCACCGACAGCATTCAAGCCAAGCAAAATACGCTGGACAGCTTATGTGGGCATATTGAATACGCCTCGCAAAGAATTGTGGAAACACTAGAAAATGACAAAAAAATCTTAACCTGTGGAAACGGCGGCTCTGCTGGCGATGCGCAACATTTTGCCTCAGAAATGGTGAATCGTTTTGAACGTGAACGTCCGCCCTTGCCGGTGATTGCTTTGACCACAGACACTTTAACTCTCACTTCAATTGCCAACGACTATCATTATGATGAAGTTTTTGCTAAACAAATCAGAGCATTAGGGCAAGCAGGTGATTTGTTAGTGGTTTATACTAGCAGTGGCAATTCCGGCAACATCATTAAAGCAGTTAATACTGCACACGACAAAAACATGACCGTTCTCGCCTTAAGCGGCAAAGACGGCGGCAAGTTAGTCGGCGCATTAAATGAATTTGATATAGAAATCCGCGTGCCCTCTCAATCAACGGCACGGGTGCAAGAAGTCCATATATTAATTACGCATTGCTTATGCGATTTAATTGACCATCAACTTTTCGGAGGCTAACCATGAAAAAGCTTTTCCTACTTTTACTTTTGATGACACCTTTCATTAATGGCTGCACCACAGTAGGCGTGGGTGTTGCAGAGCTGACTGGCGTTTCGTTGTTTAACGATCGGCGCGGCACACAACCGATTTTGCTTGATGAAAAAATTGAAAATGATGCGTTTATTACACTTAATTCAGATTCAGATATTCGCGGCAATAGTCATTTTAATGTCACTTCTTACAACGGCATTGTATTGGTCACGGGAGAAACGTTGTTTCAAGCGTTATTGCCGCATATTACGGAAACAGTCAGAGCGTTAACGGATGTGCGTTTTGTGCAAAATCACATGATGATTGCTGAATACTCCTCAATAGCAAGTCGCGCCAATGACGCTTTAATTACTGCACAAGTGAAAGCGGCATTTACTTACGATTCCAGATTACCCGGTTTTGATAGCACACGAATTAAGGTTGTCACCGAAAATGGGCGGGTTTTTTTGATGGGCTTGGTTTACCCTAAAGAAGGAGATGTTGCAGTTGAAATTACGCAGAAACAAGAGGGTGTGCGAGAAGTGATTAAAGTCTTTGAGTATTTGTAAACGCCGTTTTTCAATTGACTCGGTGTAGGGGCGATTTTAATCGCCTAAAGCGAATGAACTTGCCCCTACATCAACAAACGCCATTAAAATTCAGGCTCGTAGCGTCGACGAATCGCCTCTTCCCTTGCGTCATCAATTTCTTTCATCACGCTACGCACGTCTGCGATTTTTTCAGAGCGTTTAAATTTGCCGGTTAATTGCACTTCAGGATGCAAATCACCACTTTGATACAGTTTCCAAATTTCCTTGCCATAATCCGTAGTGCGCAATTGCGGGGCAAAACGCCCAAAATAACTGGTTAAATTATCCACATCGCGCTCTAGCATTCGTCCGGCATTATTATTCGCAGCCGCATTCACAGCTTGCGGCAAATCAATAATCACGGGGCCTTCGCTATCTACTAAGATATTAAATTCAGATAAATCGCCGTGAATTAAACCAATGCAAAGCATTTTTACCACTGCTTTGATTAAAATGCCGTGATATTCTAAGGCTTCTGCTTCTGTCAACTCCACATCATTCAAACGCGGCGCGGCATTGCCGTGCGCATCAGTAACTAACTCCATCAGTAATACGCCTTCAACAAAATTGTAAGGCTTCGGCACGCGAATTCCCGCTTCAGTGAGACGATATAAAGCTTCAACCTCAGCGGTTTGCCAGACTTTTTCTTGTTGTTCACGCCCATAACGCGATTTTTTTTCCATCGCCCGCGCTTGGCGGCTATTACGCACTTTGCGTCCTTCTTGATATTGCGCTTGCGTGTGAAAACCGCGTTGCGTCACTTCTTTATAAACCTTAGCGCAGCGAATTTCGCCTTCTGACATCACCACATAAACCGCAGCTTCTTTGCCACTTTTTAAAGGTCGCAACACTTCATCGACCAGACCATCACGCACCAAGTGCTGAATACTTTTGGGAATTTTCATAGTGTTTTTATAACTGCCCTAGCGGAGAATTGAAATGGATTCAGTTTATGACAGGCAATAAAAAAGGCTTAGTGGAAAACCACTAAGCCTTTATAGAATCTGTGTGGTACCGAGGGTCGGAATCGAACCGACACTCCCGCAAAGGAACTGGATTTTGAATCCAGCGCGTCTACCAGTTTCACCACCCCGGCACAGAACGCACATTATAGGTAGATTCGTGTAATAATGCTAGTTTTTTTTATGTGAAGATGCAAAACTTTGTGTCTCTACGCAATTATTTTTCCAGCCATTATGAAAAAAAGTGACTTTAACTACGCCTTACCCTCTGATTTAATTGCACAAAATCCATTAGAGAACCGCAGTGCCAGCCGTTTATTGTGCATGAATAAACAGTCTGGACAACTTACAGATCGCCAGTTTACTGACTTTATTGATTTAATTCAGCCTAACGACTTGCTAGTTTTCAATAATACCAAAGTGATTGCAGCGCGATTGTTTGGACAGAAACAAAGCGGCGGCAAAGTGGAGATTTTAATTGAGCGGCTGCTGGATGAGCATCACGCGATTGCGCATGTTAAGTCGAGCAAATCCGCAAAAGCAGGCACAATCATTGCGCTGGATGCAGGCTTTTCTTGCGAAGTGTTGGGGCGCGAACAGGATTTATTTCGGGTACGCTTTCATGGCGAACAGCCGTTATTAACGATTTTGGCAGAAATTGGACACATTCCGTTGCCGCCTTATATCACCCGTGCGGACGACAAAAATGATTTCAGTCGTTATCAAACCGTATTTGCACAGCAAGAAGGCGCGGTTGCAGCTCCCACCGCTGGCTTGCATTTTGATGAGGCGATCATGGCAGCTATTCAGGCAAAAGGCATCAAACAAGCGTTTGTAACCCTGCATGTGGGCAGCGGCACGTTTCAGCCGGTGCGGGTGGAAAATCTCGCGGAACATATTATGCACAAAGAATATTTTGCCGTGTCGCAGCAAACAGTCGATGCCATTGCAGAAGCCCGTGCTAACGGCGGGCGCGTGATTGCGATAGGAACAACAGCGGTACGGGCGTTAGAGTCCGCTTCTAAAAGTGGTGAGTTAATCGCTGGATTTGGTGATACGGATTTATTTATTACTCCCGGCTATCAATTTAAATCAGTTGATGCAATGTTGACCAATTTTCATTTGCCCGAATCGACTTTATTGATGCTGGTTTCAGCGTTTGCAGGTTATGAAAATATCATGGGGGCTTATCAACATGCGATTGCGCAAAAATATCGGTTTTTTAGTTATGGCGATGCGATGTTTTTGAGCTAGTTGCTCAAGGCAAGTGCTGCCTAAGTGGTTTTGCTTACGTTTTAAGAAATTTCTAAACATGGGAGGTCAGGCTTTGCGTCACTGCCATTAAGTTAAGAGTTTATGCTTTATTTTTCAATAAGATATTTGTAGGTTGGGTTAGCGTTTTTTGCTTTAGCAAAAAAGCGTAACCCAACAAAGCGCGTTTATTTTATCGCTGAATGCTGGGTTACGTTATCTCGCTACGCTCAATAAGCTAACCGAGCCTACGATTTATTATTTTGATTATTAAGAGTTTTTCTTAACTTAATAGCAGTGCTAAAAACGGCGAGAGGTTTCATAAGTTTAAGCTTAGAATGCGTTTTTTTGTAGGTTGGGGTGAGGAACGAACCCCAACATTTGCGGGTATATGTTTGTTTTTGTTGGGGTTCGCAAGCTTACCCCAACCTACGCGCTACGCGCTTGCACGAAAATTACTCAGAAAAGAGACAACTTCGAACTTACCATAAAAAAGATGAACAACAGTAATACTTGAATTAAAACCTGGCATCCCAAAAACCTTTACCTTGTAGATACTTTCGTTTTGAGTGTTTGGTTTTCCGAAATCCAACACCTTCATCGGCTCGCCTGATATTAGCTGTTTAAACTCCTCAAATACATGCAAGCCTTGCTCCCCGACACTGTCTTCAGATGAGAAGTTAGGATATTGATGATGTATGACATAATTTTCAGGAACCTGCTTATTACAAGTTTTAAAAATTATCCCGCAAGATAGTGCTGTAAAGAAATCATCAAACCTTTTTGTATCTACAGGATACTTAACACTCCCATCATCTAATGTTACAGCCCCTTTTGATAACATCTTTTTAAATGCACTATCATTATGTGACAGTTGAGGTTTGATTTTTTTAAGAAATACTTCATTTGCTCTATTGCTCGTCGGAGAAGCAATCCTGCAAATTTGTGCTAACACATACTGATCGTCAGTGGCTTTACCGTTATTATGCTTTTCGCATGATTTAACGGTCAACAACTGCTCATTCTCTCCTTTAAGGAAAAAGGATCGCGGGGGAATATGTTCTTTCGTAATTCCCTTCTTTGTACATCCTTGATAGTAGCATTTCATTTCTCATACTCTCTTAGACAGATAACCTAGTATTGTAGGCTGGGTTAGCATTTTTTGCGTAAGCAAAAAAGCGTAACCCGGCAAAGCGCGTTTATTTTATCGGTGAATGCTGGGTTACGTTATTTCGCTACGCTCAATAAGCTAACCCAGCCTACGATTTATTATGTTGATTATGAAGAGTTTTTTCTTAACTGTGGGCAGTGATGCGGCGCATGGGAACGCGACAAACGATTAGTGCATCAAATCAGCAGATTCTTCAGTTTGAGCTTTAATCGTGTGAACGATTTTAATCCCCACACCAATCACTAAACCATAAATCAACGTTGCACTAACATAAGGCGGATAATAATCGCTAACACCTTGCAGATAATGCGCCCAAGAAATCACGCCTGTTTTTCCTGAAAATAAGAAAAAACTGCCGTTGGAAATTAAAAACGCGCTGCTAGTGGCTAAAAACAAAATCACAAACTGCGCATACATTTCTGAGCGGTTTAATTTTTTGAATTTTTTACAATAATCACCTGCCAGCCACATTGCGCCATAAGTGGGAATCAAGGCAACGTAAGCAGGCGACACACAAAATCCACTCACATTGAGTTGCGTAATTGCTACATAATCAATTAACGCCGCTTCCGCCAATAAAAACACAAAGAATTTCAAACGGTTAAAAAATAAGCCGCTGAAGAAAAAAACCACTAAAGACGCATCAGGCAACAGAAAAGTTGAGCCAAAATGATGAAAGCGCGTCGCTAACATCAAGCTGACTAACGCTAAAAAACCTAGTTGAACATCGTATTTTTTTAAAACAGACATCATGGTAAACCTCGATTGTGTATGAATTTTGCAGAAAAGCGGGAGCACAAAACCCTCTTGCACTCCCGTTTGATTTCAAATGTTTAGATATTGGGAACGTAACGCAATGTGAAAAATACGTTCAAATCGTCTGTATTATACCCTTTGACGGTTTGATATTGTTTGTTAAGAATATTGTTGACCTTCGCTTGCAGGGTCAGTTGTTTTAACAACGTATATTCCGCGCGTAAATCCAGCGTTGCAAAGCCGCCAACTCGCTGCGTGTTTGCCACATCATCAAAACGCCGTCCTTCCGCAATCAATGTTGCTCCGGCACTAAAATTGTCGATGCGTTTATCAACATCTAACCGAAACACTTGCTCCGCGCGGCGATTGAGCACTTTTCCTGCATTCGCGCCATATTCGCGGTTTTCAGGATTGAGTAAACTTAAATTGCCACGCACGTTAAAATCATAAACTTGTGTTTCGCCAATCAATTCCACGCCGCGAATCCGTGCTTGACTGATATTTTCAGCCAATCCCGGCCATGCAGGATACACAATCAAGTTTTTAATATAAGTGCCGTAATGATTAATCTCCCAGCGTCCCCAATCATGTTTGCCTTTTAAACTGACTTCATAGTTTCTGGAAGATTCGGGTTTTAAATTAGGATTCGCTTGCCACGAAGCTGGCGCGTAAGTTTGATTAAAAGTCGGGGCTTTAAATGCCGTGCCGTAAGACGCAGAAAAATTAAAATCTTTGAAAAACTGATAGCCATACGCCACATTCCAAGTGTTATAGCCGCCAAATTGTTGATTTTCATCATGGCGAAAACCTGCGAGCACAGAATGATTTTCATAGCTGCCCTGATATTGCGTGAATACCGCATGATCGTCGCGTTTTGATTGATTGAATTGCGTGGAGCTTTTCAATTCGTCCGCTAAATAATCATAGCCAACCGTCAAAAGATGACCTTTTGCTAAAGTGAAATCATTTTGTGCACTCAACGAAAAACGATGGGTTTCATAACGACTGGGGGAAATACTTTTGTCGTTATAAATATCACGGCTTTCGCCCGCTTTAAAGGTCATCGTCCAAAAATCTGCGGCTTTGTATTTTATTTGCCCGCCGACCACTTGCTGCACATAGTTGTTTTTTGCAAATTCATCGCCGCCAGCAAAAATAGGATGCGGAGTAATATCGTATTCATTATGTCCTGCCGCATACAGAAAATTGCCTTCCACTAACAGTTTGTCTGTTATTTGATGACCAATCCGCACCGAGCCGGAATTATTATTAAAGCCGTCGTTATCAGGGGTTGTGCCTGCACTTTTGGCATCAAAACCTTGGGTCTGTTCATGGGTTAAATTGAGGTTATACCAAGTTTTAGCCACTTTTCCAGAAACGCCGCCGCTATAACGATAGCGATTATGACTGCCAGCACTAACACTAAAACTAGGTTTTAAAGCTTTTTCAGCCCCTTGCCGCGTATGAATATGAATCACACCGCCGATGGCTTCAGAGCCGTACAAGCTAGATTTTGCCCCGCGAATCACTTCAATCGTGTCAATTTCGCTAATCGGCAAATCTTGAAACGCGGTTCTGCCATCCGTAATAGAGCCCATCCGAATCCCGTCTACCATCACAATCAAATGGCTGGATTCTGTGCCGCGTAAAAAAACCGAGCTGTTTTTGCCCACGCCGCCTTCATTGGTAAAGTTGATGCCGGCAACACCGCGCAAAGCATCTTCCACTGAGTTGGCTTGTAAGCGTTCAATATCAGCGCGTTTAATCACGGTGGTGGAAACCAAATTGGTTTCTTGTTCAGTGCGAGTTGCTGTGACAGTAATTGGGGAAAGCGTGGTTTCTGTGGTGTCGGTTTTTTCGATGACTTCAGCGTGTAACAGTGAAGTAAAACCGAAGAGAGGAAGTAAAAAAAGTGGGGAAAGTTTGTTTTGCATGATGTCCTGTGCGCCGCCCGCGCCATAAGGATTTAAAAAAATCGCAGCAACGGAAAGGCAAACAGAAAAAGACAAAAACAAAGAATTATCTGCTTCGTTGAGCCCTCCGCTCTACGCAAGAATAATCTTTAAGGCAGGTCTCCGGGCTTATAAGTGGCGAGGCGAGACCTTCCAGGTTTTTAAAACCTGGAAGGTCTGAACTCAAGCCTGACAAGTCGCCTTCCCATATTGCTACAGTGGCTGTAATGACTTGTTTTTTACTTATCTACCGTTGCGGGGGCAGCGTCGGCATTGCGTTTTAAAATGAATTTTAAAAATCGCGCACCGACTTCCCATTTAAGCTTTTGTCTTGCACAACAAAAGCACCAGAAAGAAGGGGCGCGATTATAAGGATTAAAAATCTTAAAGCAAGAAATAATCCTGCCAAGCAAATTAACTCAGGCGTTTTTTTTGTAAACAATTGTGAGCAAATCTGCGCTAAACTCTAGTGAATTTTTAGTCAGAAAAAAACGATGAAAACTTTAAAAATTGTCACGATAAGCTTAATTTTAACCACCACAGGCTGCGCCAGTTTAAGCCGCGAAGATTGTCTTTATGGCGACTGGTTTGGCATTGGCATCACAGACGGGCGCGAAGGCGCAATTGCCAGCAATTTTGTGCGCCATCAGGATGCTTGCCGCAGTCACGGTGTTGAGCCGGATAAAGCGCAATATTTAGCCGGACGCGAGCAAGGCTTGCAGCAGTATTGCCAACTCGACAACGCCATTGATATTGGCTTGCGCGGCATTCGTTATCAATCGGTGTGTCCGACCGCGCTTGATGTAGCCATGCGCCGCTACAACGACACGGCTTATCAGGTTTATCAGCAACGCAAATCCTTAAAGGATTTGGATGAGTCGTTGGCAAGCAAGGAAAGAAGTTTGCAAGATAAAAAGCTTTCTGACAAAGCGCGGCAGGTGATTCGTGATGAAATTAGAAGTTTAGACCGCAAGCGTCCTTATTTGCGTGATGATCTTTATTCGGTGGAGCAGCAATTAGACCGCTTAATTTACCAACAAAAACTGCATTAAACATCTGAGCAAAAGTTGTAGGTTCGGATTTATCCGAACAATCCGAACAATGCGAATAAATTCGCACCTACAAAAAAAACTTACGAAAATTTTCAAGACGACTGGTCGTCTTAAAAAATTTCTGCATAAATGTGCGAGATACGACTGCCAGTCCTCAAAGGCATAGTTATCTACACATCTTTAGTTTAAAAAATATTTATATATCAATGGGATATTGAAATATGTAGGTTGGGTTAGCTGCTTTTTTCGTCAGAAAAAAGAGCG
>CAKZJE010000117.1 GCA_936941155.1 uncultured Methylomonas sp.
AATTAGGATTTGATTTGGATAAGTTTTGATAACACCTTAAAATACTGTTTTTGCTCAAAGATTTTTAATACTGTGAAATACCAAAAAACATTTGATGTGATTGTCGTCGGCGGTGGTCACGCAGGCACAGAAGCCGCATTAGCCGCAGCACGGATGGGTGCGGCGACGTTATTGCTGACCCAAAATATTGATACGTTAGGACAAATGAGCTGCAACCCCGCGATTGGTGGCATCGGCAAAGGGCATTTAGTCAAGGAAGTTGACGCGTTAGGCGGTGTCATGGCAAAAGCCATTGACCTGGCGGGCATTCAATTTCGAGTTCTGAATGCCAGCAAAGGCCCTGCGGTGCAAGCCACCCGTGCGCAAGCCGACCGTGCTTTATATAAACAAGCCGTGCGGCATATTCTGGAAAACCAACCCAATTTATCGCTGTTTCAACAAACGGTTTCCGATTTAATTGTCGAAGGCGACCGCGTCGTTGGCGTAAACACGCAAATGGGTTTGTCATTTTCCGCAGGCGCAGTGATTTTAACCACAGGTACTTTTTTAGGCGGCAAAATTCATATCGGCTTAGAGAATTACAGCGGCGGACGCGCAGGCGATCCGGCTTCCATTGCGTTAGCCGATAGATTACGCGAATTACCGTTTCAAGTGGATCGTTTAAAAACCGGCACACCACCGCGCATTGACGGCAACACCATTGATTACAGCAAATTGGATGTGCAACACGGCGATACGCCATTGCCCGTCTTTTCTTTCATGGGCAATCGCGAACAACATCCGCGCCAAATTCCTTGCTACATTACCCGCACTAACAGCCATACTCACGATATTATTCGCTCCGGTTTAGACCGATCGCCGATGTACTCTGGGATTATCGAAGGCATCGGGCCGCGTTATTGCCCTTCGATTGAAGATAAAGTGGTGCGTTTTGCCGAGCGCGATTCGCATCAAATTTTTGTGGAGCCCGAAGGTTTAAATACTACCGAAATTTATCCGAATGGCATTTCCACCAGCTTGCCCTTTGATATTCAAATTCGCTTAGTGCAATCCATGCTGGGTTTTGAAAATGCGCAAATTATTCGTCCCGGTTACGCGATTGAATACGATTATTTTAATCCGATTGATTTGAAATCTTCGTTAGAAACCAAGCACATGAACGGGCTGTTTTTTGCCGGACAAATCAATGGCACGACAGGTTATGAAGAGGCAGCGGCGCAAGGCTTAATCGCCGGATTAAATGCCGTGCGCTTGGTGCGTGGGCAAGAAAGTTGGTGTCCGCGCCGCGATGAGGCGTATATCGGCGTGATGATTGATGATTTAATCACCTGCGGCACGCGCGAACCTTATCGAATGTTCACCAGCCGCGCCGAATATCGGTTGTTATTGCGTGAAGATAATGCGGATTTGCGTTTGACTGAAAAAGGGCGTGAACTCGGCTTGGTGGATGATGCACGTTGGCACGCTTTTGAACATAAACGTAATGAAATCGCTAAGTTACAAAGCAGTTTGAAAAAACAATGGGTGCGCGTGGATAGCGAACAAGCCTTAAAAGTGGAAGAGATTTGGGGTAAAAAACTGCAAAAAGAAGCCAGTTTAATGGATTTATTGCGTCGCCCTGAAGTGGATGTTGACACCTTGATGACGTTTGCGGAAGAAGAAAATATTGCGCCGGAAGTCGCTGAGCAAGTCGCCATTCAAGTGAAATATGCAGGCTATATTGAACGGCAACAAACCGAAATCAATCGCGCCAGTCGTTATGATCATTATCCGCTCACGATTGGTTTTGATTACAGCACCGTGCCGGGTATGTCGAATGAAGTGAAAGAAAAATTGCAAAAACATCAGCCAGAAACGTTGGGGCAAGCCTCGCGGATTCCAGGGATGACACCTGCCGCTGTTTCTTTATTATTAGTGTATTTAAAAAATAAAAATGGATAATTGCCGAAATATTTTAATTGATGGAATTCAGTTTCTGAAACTGAGTAACGACATAGAAAAGCTGGAGTTGTTACTGCATTTTCTCAACCTGATTGAGAAGTGGAATAAAGCCTACAATCTCACCGCGATTCGTGACAAAGAAGAAATGGCGCGGCTGCATATTCTTGATAGTTTGGCGATTTTGCCACACTTGCACGGCAAACGTTTGATTGACATCGGCACTGGCGCGGGTTTGCCGGGGATTCCGTTAGCGATTTTTCGCCCTGATATGGAATTTGTTTTAGTCGATAGTAATGCGAAAAAAACGCGGTTTGTGCAGCAAGCAATTTTGGAATTGAAATTGAAAAATGTCAGCGTGTTGCATAGCCGCGTTGAAGATTATCAACCGACACAAGGATTTGATAGCGTGACGTGTCGGGCTTTTGCCAGCATGAGCGACATTCTGAAACTCACCGCGCATTTATTCGCGGAGGATGGGTTGCTTCTTGCGATGAAAGGGCAACAGCTCGATGAAGAATTAGCACAGATAAATCAACCTTATCAGATTGTGCCGATTATTGTGCCGAATGTAGATGCAGAAAGGTGTTTAGTTTGTATTTCTGCGAATAATAAAAATAACGTAGTTATTTAGCCTTCATGGTCTGAATCATGATTTTCAGGCATAAAGATTAACAGGAGAATACTTTCCGTATTTTTCTCGTGTTTATCATCTTGTCAATTCTAAAATCTTGTAAATCTTGATTCAGACAACAAAATCACATCCGATTATTTTTTAACTTAGCTTTGTTGCTGCAAGCCTAAGTCATCATTTTTTATAAATCTTAATATTTATGACAAACAATTTTATTTCCGATTTATTTCGCCCTGAAGTTTTAAAACTTTCCGCTTACAAAGTTGCTGATGCAACTGGATTTATCAAATTAGACGCAATGGAAAATCCTTATCAATGGCCAGCAGAAATCACCGAGCAATGGTTAGATGTTTTAAAAAAATGCGCATTAAATCGTTATCCAGACCCGGCGGCATCTGAATTAAACGCGCTGTTAAAACAAGTGAATCACATTCCTGAGCAATTTTCGGTGCTGCTCGGCAATGGTTCTGATGAAATTATTCAATTATTGTTGATGGCATTGCCGCCTGATGCTTGCGTGTTAGCTCCTGAACCTAGTTTTGTGATGTACAAACAAATCAGTGTGAGTTTAGGATTGAACTATCACAGCATTCCTTTGCAAGCGGATGACTTTAGTTTGAATCTGCCTGCGATGCTTGAATCTATTAAGAGTTTACAGCCCGCAGTGATTTTTTTAGCGTATCCCAATAATCCGACTGCCAACTTATTTGCGGTTGCAGATATTAAACAAATTTTGGAAGCTGCCTCTGGATTAGTGGTGATTGATGAAGCTTACGCGCCGTTTGCTGATGCGACTTTTATGGGGGAATTGGCGAATTATCAGAATCTGCTGGTGATGCGCACGTTGTCTAAACTCGGTTTAGCAGGGTTGCGCTTAGGTTTTATTGCAGGACACGCAGAGGTTATCGAACAATTAGATAAAATTCGCCTGCCTTATAACATTAATATTTTAACGCAAGCCAGTTGTGTATTTGCTTTGTCGCAACCGAATTTATTTACGCCACAAACTGAAACTATTTGTCAGCAGCGTGCAGAGTTATTGGCTAACTTAAACAGTTTAGCGGGAATTACCGCTTATCCAAGCGCGGCAAATTTCATTCTATTTCGCACACCCGCAGGACAAGCGGATTCAATCTTTGCAGGATTAAAACAACATGGGGTTTTGATTAAAAATTTATCGCCACAACAAGGCTTATTAAGCGACTGTTTGCGGGTTACGGTCGGAAAACCAGAAGAAAACTTAGCGTTTTTTAATGCGTTAGTAGAAATTCTGAAAACAAAATAAAAACCAAGTGTATTAGGTGGTTTTTGCCTTGAAATTTGGGGCTGTCAGCTTTTTATCATTAAAGCGCAATAAGCACTTCAAATACTGTCAAAGGTAGTGGTATATTGACACTACGGCTAGCACCATAGCCAGAATAATAAAAAAAAACCTCTAAACTCAGGAGAGTTTCCGATGATACATGAAGACGTTAATACGTCAAAACGCCAGTTTTTAACCACAGCGTTATCCGTAGTGGGAGCTGTTGGTGCTGGTTATTTGGCTGTTCCTTTTCTTTCACAGATGCAGCCCAGCGCGAAAGCAATGGCGGCGGGCGCACCTGTGGAGGTTGATATTAGTAAAATGGAAGAAGGGCAGTTGTTAAGAGTTGCATGGCGAGGCAAACCCGTTTGGATTCTTAATCGAACCCCAGAGGCTTTAAAAACCTTGTCTGCGGTAGAAAGTCAATTGGCAGATCCGAGCTCTGATGAATCTGTGCAACCTACTTCTAGCAAAAATGCTGTTCGTTCTATTAAACCTGAGGTTTTTATTGCCGTAGGTTTGTGCACGCATTTAGGTTGCTCGCCTACATTTCGTCCAGAAATTGCGCCACATGATTTAGGTGCTGATTGGCAAGGTGGCTTTTTTTGTCCTTGTCATGGCTCAAAGTTTGACTTAGCGGGGCGCGTTTATCGTGGTGTTCCTGCGCCGACTAATTTGGATGTTCCACCGTATCGTTATATTACTGATACACAAATTATTATTGGCGAAGAAGAGGAGAAAACAGCATGAAACCAACTCGTATAGAAGCATGTTGTAACTGGGTGGAAAAACGTTTCCCCATGTCCAAACTTTGGAACGATCACATGGCGCAATATTACGCGCCGAAAAACTTCAACTTTTGGTATTTCTTTGGCTCATTAGCCTTATTGATTTTAGTCAACCAATTCATCACCGGCATTTTGTTGACGATGAATTACAAACCTGATGCAAAACTTGCGTTTGACTCCGTTGAATACATCATGCGTGATGTGGATTGGGGCTGGCTAGTGCGCTATATGCACTCGACGGGAGCTTCAGCTTTTTTCATTGTGGTTTATCTGCACATGTTCAGAGGCTTGATTTATGGCTCATTTAAACAACCCAGAGAGCTAATTTGGACGTTTGGAATGCTGATTTTTGTCTGCTTAATGGCAGAAGCATTCATGGGCTATTTACTCCCTTGGGGACAAATGTCTTATTGGGGCGCACAAGTTATTATTTCGCTATTCAGCGCGATTCCTGTCATTGGGGATGATTTATCGCTATGGATACGCGGTGATTATGTAATCTCTGATGCAACCTTAAACCGCTTTTTTGCTTTCCACGTTATCGCTGTGCCTTTAGTGCTGATTATGTTGGTGTTTTTGCATATTGTGGCATTGCACGAAGTAGGATCTAACAATCCAGATGGTATTGAAATAAAAGAATCAAAAGATCCTTGGGGACATCCTGTTGATGGCATTCCTTTTCATCCGTACTACACGGTAAAAGATATTGTTGGCGTTGGCGTATTTATGTTTTTCTTCGCGACAATTATTTTTTATATGCCAGATATGGGCGGATACTTTTTAGAACACGCCAACTTTATTCCCGCAGATCCATTGAAAACGCCAGAGCACATTGCGCCGGTTTGGTATTTCACGCCGTTCTACGCAATTTTAAGAGCTGTGCCTGATAAATTTGCTGGCGTTATTGCGATGGGCGGCGCAATTGTTGTGCTGTTTATGCTGCCTTGGTTAGATCGTAGCCCCGTTAAATCGGTGCGCTATCGCGGCGGTATTTTCAAAAAAGCCTTAGTGTTTTTTGTGATTAGCTTTTTAGCGTTAGGTTATTTAGGTACACAACCTGCAACTTATGGCGCGGTGATTGCGGCGCGGATTTTTACTGCGATTTATTTTGGCTTCTTTTTATTAATGCCAATTTATACACGTTGGGAGAAAACCAAGCCTGTACCAAAAAGTTTAACGCATACGCCATCACTGGAAGAGCGAATTCCTGCAATAAAAGCAACGCTTGCAGAAATGGTTGTTACAACTGAGGTAACAACAACCGATGGACGTACCACTAGCCAAATCAAACCGAATCCAGCCGGAATTAAAGCCGTGTTAATTCGATTTGCTAAAAACCTAAAAGCCAGTTTGGAGTAATTATGAAAAAGTTTATTATTCTTCTATTACTACTACTTCCGCTTAGCGTTTTTGCCAGTGAAAGTGTTCATTTGCAAGATGCCGATATTGATTTATCTGACAATGCTTCATTAGAAAGAGGTGCAAAAACCTTTGTAACTTATTGTTTAGGTTGTCATTCTGCTAAACATATTCGGTATAAAAGAATTGCCATTGATTTAAAAATTTCTGATGAAGAAGTTTTAAAAGAAATTGCTCCGGTTGGTGCGGCAATTTATGACCAAATGCACTCTGCCATGAATGGACATGATGCAAACAAATGGTTTGGTACTGAGCCACCCGATTTATCCTTGATTGCCCGTTCTCGTGGGGCAGATTGGCTGTATAGCTATTTGAAAGGCTTTTATGTGGATAAATCTAAGCCGCTTGGCGTAAACAACGTTGTGTTTGAAGATGTGGGAATGCCAAATATGTTGTGGCAATTGCAAGGTTTGCAAACTCCTGTGTACAAAAATACCGCAGAGGGAGAGGCAAAAGTCATTGAAAAACTGGAAATTGAACAGCCCGGCACGATGTCGCCTGAAGAGTTTGATAAAACAGTGAATGACTTGGTGAATTTCTTGGTTTACGTTGGAGAGCCTGTGCAACTCGAAAGAGAACGCCTTGGAAAATATGTGTTATTTTTCTTAGCCATGTTTTTGGTGATTGCATATTTGCTGAAAAAAGAATATTGGAAAGATATTCATTAATCAGATTGGAGACGTTGTATAACAGCGTCTCTTTTGAAGCTTAATTCAGTTAAGTTTTTGACAATAAAAAACCTCCGCAGTTTTAAAAACTCGGAGGTTTTTTTGTAACTATCGAAAAATAGAATAATTTGACGACTATTTTTTCTTGTTTTTTATGGCGTGGCTAGCCAAATTTTTCCCTAAATCCCAAATTGAACCCGGAACTTGGTGTGTATCAGCAATCACTTTATCAAACGAATCAATAATATAATCGCGGTCTTTTTCAGATAGATTTAACGGCGGCAACAATTTCACCACGTTCATGCCGTGTCCTGCTACTTGCGTCAAAATATGATATTCCTTGAATAATGGAATCGTCACCATTTGGCAGAATAGCCCTTTATTCGCTGCTTCCAACATCGCCCACGCTGCTTTTAAAGTTAGGCTTTTTGGCGATTGAAATTCAATCGCAATCATCATGCCTTTGCCACGCGCTTCTTTCAAAAACTCATATTTTGGAGCTAAAGCGTTAATGCCGCTGATGATTTGATTGCCAATCAACGCACTGTTTTCGACAGATTTTTCTGCCCGCATCACTTCCAAAGTCGCCAGACCTGCTGCCATCGCCATATTGTTTTTGGAAAAAGTTGAGCCATGTACTACGGCTCTGTCCATGCGATTAAATACGGTGTCCATGATTTTTGTAGTCATCGCCACGCCGCCAACCGGAACAAATCCGCCGGAGAGAGCTTTCGCCATACAAATCATATCCGGTTGCACATTCCAATGTTCGATTGCCCAAAATTTGCCCGTGCGCCCTAAACCGGTTTGCACTTCATCCGCGACAAACAATGTGCCGTATTTTTTACACAGTTTTTCCACTTCCGGCAGATAAATATCATCCGGCACATTCACGCCTTTGCCTTGAATCGGCTCGACAATAAACGCCGCGACATCTTTGTTTTTCAGCGCGTGTTCCAAGGCTTCCAAATCATTAAACGGTACAGAACTGCAACCGGGTAACAATGAACCAAAGCCTTCGCGGAAAATTTCTTCGCCGTTTAACGACAATGAACCCATCGTTAAACCGTGATAACCGTGTTCGCAGAATACAATTTTGTCGCGTTTTGTGGTGTAGCGGGCAAATTTAATCGCCGCTTCCACCGCTTCGGTGCCGGAATTGCAGAAAAACATTTTGTCTAAATTTTCTGGCGTGGTTTTCAAAATTTCTTTCGCCAATAAGCCGCTGAGTAAAGAAACATCCATTTGTACCAAGTTTGGCAATTCTAAATTGAGGGTTTCTGTCAGGGCTTTTACAATCGTTGGATGATTGCGACCGACGGCGAACACGCCAAAGCCGCTGAGTAAGTCCAGATATTCGTTGCCTGCATCGTCGTACAAATATTGTCCGATGGCGCGTTTGTAAGTGCGGTCATAACCGATGGTTTGTAACACGCGCACCATTTGGTTGTTTAGGTGTTTTTCGTGCAGGGTAAATTTGTCTTCGCCGTGTTGAGAAAAAAGGTCGGCTATGCTGAATGTCATTAGGATTACCTCAGGTTAAATAATAAAAATGAATTTTTTGTCACACGATAAATTCATTTTAAAGTTTTGTTGTCTGGTTTGTGGCGATTTACAGAGCTAAATTTGACCGCCTGCTCTATGGATGGGTTGCATGCTTGCATCGAAACAGGCTTGGCTTGTGCCTTTGAATTCTTGAATTAGTAGATAACGCATGTTTATATCATCAGCAAAGACGGTCATCCAAACTGACCAGAAACCTTTTGCTTTTGCGAGTCGAATAATGGTGTTTTTCATTTCTTCGCTGGAATTACTCTTAAAATCTTCTTTAACGCTTAAAGCATCATCCCACGCTTCGTTACGCTCTTTCCAGCGTCTATCTTTTTTGCTAAGTTTTGGATGTAATGGTTCACGATCAATACCTGTTAATTCCAGTGTATTTTTAGCTATTTGTTGTTGAAAATCAGTTAAAGAGGTTGATATTTGCGGAGCGCGGTTTTGTTCATAGTAAAAAGCACGAAAAGGATTATCACTATCTGCCCAAAAATAATTGTTTAGATTGTTGTCATCAATATTTTTATCTTTTTTAACACTATTGCAAGAATTACAAGCTAATAGAAAATTATCCCATGCTAATTCCAAGCCGTTAGGTAAACTTTTTGGTTGAATATGTTCAACGGCAGGGGTTGGAATACGCATTTCACAATAAGAACAATACGCGCCTAATTGGTTAATTAAATCATCTCTTGCATCACCATACTCTTTAAAGAGTTTAAGATTAACGCCGCGTTCTATCGGTCTCATTTTTCATTATTCTCTTCGACAGCCAAACGCTTTATTTTTAAAAATGCTTGATAAGCGGGGTCGTCACTGTAAGGAAATAACAACTCATCCAAACGTTGTTTTAACCGCTGTTTTTCTTCTTCACTAGCAGGCGGAATTTGTTTTAACACACCATAATATTCTTTGGCAGCTTGTTCCATTGCTAAAAATCGGCGACTTTGTGCTGCAATTGGATAACCTTGTAAATCTTCAACTATGTCTTCTGGGCTTTTGCTAGTAATTTCTAACGGTTGATTTTTTTCTAAATCCCATAATAAACAATCTTTTTTCTGATAAATCGATTGAATAATAAATGGTGAATGGGTGCTGGCAACAAATTGCACTTTCGGGAAAGTATTTAATAAACGTTCAACGACAATCCCTTGCCATTTAGGATGCAGATGCAAATCTATTTCATCAATTAAAACGATGCCTTCGGTTTGTTTGATGACATCTTTTTCTAATTGTGGATTTAACGTTGCCATGCGATAAGCAATATCGGCAACCATGCCTATCATATTGCGGTAGCCATCGCTTAATAAATGAAACGGCATAGCAAGTAATTCTTCTCGAATAATTATTTCAACAACTAACTCATCTAAATCCATATCCCAGAAAGCTTTTTTAGCATCAGGAATCATATCAACAATAGCTTCACGCACAGCCTCTAATACATGGCGGCGTTCTTGTTTTTGCAAAGCGGCTAATTCTTGAGTTTTAAACCAACGAAATAAACGCTCCAAACTAAATGCGGTATTTAAACAGTCTTCATAGCCAAGTAAACGTGAACCAGGGGGTAATGTCTCAACATCAGAAGACGTTTTTTTCCATAATCTATCAGTCCCATAATAAACAATAACAGGAAAAAAAATACTTGGGTTAGATTTTTCCTTAATTAATTGATTTGTTAATTGAAAGAAAGCATTGTTATGAATCAGTCCGTGAGGATTTTGTGCATATTTAAATCTAGCCCATTGGATTTCTGTATTGTTGACAATACCTTTTGCCATAATCCCTGCTTGTTTACTCCTTTCTTTAATTGGTGATTGCCCCATGATTTGAAAATCACACAACACATCATCATAAGAAAAACTGTATTTTTCATTAGCTTTAATTTCAGGAATTTTTAATAGAAAACTTCCTGTAGCAATCACAATAGCATCCAAAATAGCAGTTTTACCACTACCATTATCTCCAATAAGCAAAGTAAAACGTTTGGCAAGTTCTAACTCGTAGAATTCAAAACAACGAAAGTTACGAAGCTCTAATTTATTTATTTTCACAACAATTCCTTTTAATAATCAAACAACCCACTCCAATCCACATTCACCGAATCAACTAACAACGGCTGAATGCTCTCACCTGCTTTTGGGCGCAAATGCAAACGGTAATAATCACTTTCCGGCTGTTGATAAATATCCAAACGTTGCTCTTTCAGATTAAACAACCACACTTCTGGAATTTGATGACTGGCATAGTGAGGTAATTTAATCGTCCGGTCATAATGCAATGAAGAATCAGCCACTTCGATAAGTAACAATACATCCTCAGCCGTTGGCAAAGATTGCATATAATCATCAGAACGCGGTTTTAAAATCGCAATATCCGGCTGTGGTTCAGATAGCTCACTCAAATAAATGGGATTTTGTACGGTGACAATCGCTTGTTCGCCCAGTTTATTGATGAGTAACCGACTTAAACGAGTGACAAGTCCTGCGTGAAAACTACCTATCGGTGGCATATCAAAAATTTCTCCGTTAATGAGTTCGATGTGCTGATCTTCAGTAAAAATGCCCGCTTCTGCCATGCGGTGATAATCATGGACGCTCAGTAAATGATGAGAAATTGCAAGTTGTGCTGACATGATGCGAAAAACTGTTAATTGCTAAAGTCGATAATTGTATCAAGCTGAGTTGCAACGTGTTTTAAAGTTTTTTTCGCGGCACTGAAATGCAAGCCTAACTTGATAAGTGAGGGTAATTCGGAAGGATGAAGCAAAAGATATTTTAATAACGGCGAGATAAGCACTTTGCCTGTATCACTCATGGCAACACTAACGGCTTTCGGCAAATCCATTGTCACAGGGTCAGCAATCGCGCGAATGGCTAAAAACGGCAGATTTTTTTCTTGCGCAACTTTGGCAATCGCGACACTTTCCATGTCTAAAACAATCGCGTTTGTTTTTGTGTGAAGTTGTTTTTTATCACTACTTAAAGCCACAATCTGTAAACTTTCTAGTAACGTACCTGTGTGAACAGACAAAGATTTTGCAAGACTGTTTTTAACCTGTGCGTGCCAAGCAGAATCAATAGTGATTTGAACGTGCAGCGCATCAAGCAGTGAATCAGCTAGAGTTAAATCACCGGATTTTAACTCAGGATTTAACGCCGCAGCACAGCCCCAACTGATTAAATGCGTTGCTCCATTTGAAACCAACGTTTCAGCGGCTTTTCGGGCATTTTCAGCTCCTGCGCCTGAACATATCACCAACACTGAGTTTAACGCACTTGGCGGAATTTTTTTTGAGGTTAAGGTCGGTAACTCTTCGGGTAAGGCGACAACAATTCCTAATAAAGACATTTTTTAACTCATGGCAGAAGGTGATAAATCAACCCGATCGTAAATATCGCTTAACGCTAAAGTTAGATCAGGATTTGTTAATTTTAAAGTCGCTTCGATTTGATTGAGTTCGGTCAATAACCATTCAAACGGCGCAATTTTTTTAAAATGCTCCACCTGAATATTGTCTTGATTAATCAAAATATAATGCTGCAAACTTTCTAAGGTTCGATATTGTTGAAATTTATCGCCGCGATCATAATCTTTGGTTGAATTGGATAAAACCTCAATAATCACCAACGGGTTTAAAAGAATATCTTTGCGATTTTCATAATACTGCGGCTGTCCTTCAATAATCATCACATCGGGATATTTAAAACTATTGCATTGCGGAATCCATAATTTAACGTCCGCCATATAAACACGGTAATTTTGTTTTTTTAATGCACTATTTAATTCAACATAAACATTTCCTGAAATTTGATTATGATTAATTGAGCCGCCTGCCATAGTGAAAATTTCTCCGTTGCAATATTCGCTTCTTTCCTTTGCTGCATCTTCAAGCAGCAAATAGTCTTCTACGCTGAGATAGTGAATGTTTGATTTTGGTTGCATGATTCAGATTCGTAATGAAGTCAATTTGAGCCTCATCATAAAACAAAAACCGCCTATTGCAAAAACAACAGACGGTTTTTTAAGGAGAAATAATGGTGTGTGAACGTTATTTTTTCGCTAATTCATTGCGATAACGTGCGAGTGCCCACAGTGGGAAAAACTTATCGTAACCGTGATATTTCAAATAAAACACTTTTGGAAAACCGGGTGCGGTGTAAGACGGATCATTCCAAACGCCGTCGGCTTGTTGTTTACGCAGCAAATAGTCAACGCCAGCTTTCACTTCCGCGCTATGCGCTTCACCAGCCACGCATAAAGCAATCACAGCCCAAGCAGTTTGAAACGCGGTGCTGGTTTGATAATGATTACTGAAATCTTCTTCATAATAACTTCTGTTATCTTCACCCCAACCGCCATCAGTGTTTTGGACACTTTTCAGCCAGTTTGCCGCTTTTGCATACAATGGATCGGTTTTAGGAATGTCGGTTTGTTCCAATCCTAATAACACTGACCAAGTGCCATAAACATAATTAGTGCCCCAACGTCCAAACCAAGAGCCATTTTCTTCCTGCTCAGAACGCACATATTCAATCGTGTGTTTTAACGCGGGTAAATATTCGTCATGGTCTTTTGCCACTCGTGCCATTAACATTGCACAACGCACACTCACGTCAACCGTTGGTGGATCTAATAACGCACCGTGATCTGCAAACGGAATTTCGTTTAAATAATAATAAGTGTTGTCAGGGTCGAATGCGCCATAACCACCGTTGGAAGCTTGCATTCCGACAATCCAGCGCGTGGCACGGTGAATAGATTCATCTAAACCATCAATGCCCGATTCTGCCATCGCAAACGCCACCACCGCCGTGTCGTCCACATCAGGATAATGTGGATTGGCAAATTGGAACGCCCAACCGCCACCTTCAAGCCCTGGGCGATGCACTTGCCAATCGCCGGGTTCGTCAGACAATTGATTGGCTTTTAACCAGTCATAAGCACGCGTCAAGCTTGGACGATTGCCGATTTTATCCGCTTCTTGCAATGCCAAAACCGTCAATGCAGTGTCCCAAACTGGCGATAAACAAGGTTGACAATAAGCTTCCTCGTCTTTAATTACCAACAGTTTATCAATGGCTTTGCGAGCTGTGACCACATGCGGCGCGTCTATCGAATCACCTAATAATAATAAAGCTTCATAGGCATAAACCATCGCTGGAAAAATCGCCCCTAAACCATCTTCGCCATTTAAACGCTCAATAATCCAAGCTTTCGCTTTTTCAATCGCGCGTTGGTGCATACTGTCTGGAATCAAAGGACGCGTTGCTAAACCAATTTTATCCAACGCTAAAAAGCATTTATTTAATAGCGTGCGCTCAGGGAAATAATGTTTTTCTTGGTCAGGATGAATAATAAACAGCTCTAACACATCGACCTTGTGAGGATTTTTCGCTTTCGCTTTTAACGTGCAAAGAATAAACAGCGGTACCATCACCGTTCGTGACCAATAAGAAACTTTGTCCAAATGGAACGGAAACCATTTGGGAAACAACATAATTTCCACTGGAATATACGGCACGCCGCGCCAAGGTAATTGTTCAAAAATCGCCAGCGCAATGCGGGTGAATACGTTGGCTTTTGCCGCGCCACCTTGACTTAAAATGTAATCACGCAATTTTGCCATGTGTGGGGCGTTAATATCATCGCCTGCCATTTTCAGGGCGTAATACACTTTCACGCTACAGCTTAAATCACCTTCACCGCCAGTGAATAACGGATAACTGCCGTCTGCTGATTGATTGCGGCGTAAATAGTTGGCAATTTTTTCTTGCAATGCTAAATCAATCTCTGCCAAATAGTGCATCATCATGATGTATTCAGACGGGATGGTGCAATCGGCTTCCAGCTCAAATAGCCAATAGCCTTCGGCTTGTTGCAGATTTAATAAATGGTCTTGCGCTTTCGCAATGGCTTTATCAAGATTAAATGATTTGCTGCGGATAGTGGTTGCGCTGCTGTGCGCTTGACTCATATTCATCTGAGTATCTGTTTCGGTAAACATGATGAATCCTTATTATTCTAATGTAGGTTTAAAGGGAGAAAGAGAGTATTGCCAATCTGGGGTTTTGAGTTCTTGACTTACTTGCTTAAAAATCAAAGATAATAAAAAGTCACTCCGCACAGTGATTTTTGTTGTTAGGATTGTAGCTTTGACACTGTTGCGGGTAATTTTGACTTGGGCAGATTGGTTAAAACTTAAGTTTTGTTTGATTTTTTTCAGGGTTAAAACCGCCATTCCTAAAGCCCACAGGCAAAAATTACGGATGCCGGTTTCGTGGCTTGGAATCAGCAAGGTATAACGTAAGGCGTTTTCTAAGTGTTGATGCGCAATGCTCACTAGATGAGTTAAGCCTTGGCGAAATTCTTCAGAATCTGTTTCTGGGGTTAAGTTTTTCAGCTCAAACCCTGTTTCGGTAAAAATATCTTGTGGCAACCAGCTCACTCCGCGCTGCGCATCATCCCAAATATCTTTGAGAATATTGGTCATTTGCAAGCCTTGTCCAAAAGAAACCGAGAGTGTGAGCAACTCATCTTTATGCACGGCAATTTCTGGCGAATAATGACAGAACAATTTCGCTAGCATTTCACCTACACAACCTGCAACGTAATAACAATAGTTATCCATGTCTGCCATGGTGTTAAGACCTGCATGTAAATCCAACGCCTGAAAGACTGGCATTCCTTTTGCCATCACTTCCACGCACTCGGCTAACGCGGCAATTTGTGCTTTATCTAAAGTATGCGTAATAGCGATGACTCGTGGAGTCAATTTAATCAACGTGTGTTCTGCTGGAATCGTTTGGTCTGACAACAACGGGGCAAGTTGTTCGCTAAAGTCTTGCGCTAATTGACCGGTTTTTACAACATCAATAAATGCACTACAAAAAAACTTTTTTTGTTCAGCAGACAGCGAAACTTCATCTTCTACAGTATCCACAATTCGACACAGTAAATAAGCATTGGCAACGGCTGGAAACAGTGCGGGTGGCAATTGAGGAATAGTTAATGCAAACGTGCGAGAAACACCCTCAAGCAGAATAGCTTGCAATTCGTTATCAGGCAGATTAACGAGCGATTCTGGATTAGTAATGGAAATCGGTGATTCTGTCATGGTATGTGAGCGTTAGGAATTTACAAAAAACGATCTTCAATATGTGGCGAAATCGCGACTTACAAAGGCAAGCACGGAGTTCTAATAGGGTTAATAATAGACTGTTTGTTGGTATTTTGCAAAGAGATGTTGTTTTATTGCGAAAAATGCAAAAAGCTTATTCGTGTCTTGATAAAAAGTCGTTCAAAAATCTTTAGTTTTTTTTAAACGGCTTAGCAGGCTTTATATTTAATAAGGGTTTTGCGATTTCTTTGCGGGTAAATATTAAAAATATGACTTGCTTTAGCAAACAATACCGTTGTTGTTTTTGTTGTGTATTAACAGCTAAAAAAGCAAGAGATTAAGAAGAGTTTGCGAGAATACAACATGAATAACTGGAGTCAACTTTAAAAAGAGAGTATGCTAATACGCATGTAAGTTATTGTATTACAAGTATCATTATTTTTGTGTGATTAGGATAAACAGGCATAAACAAGCAAGTTGTTGTTTTGTAGTGAATTTCATATTTTGTTGTTACTGAACAACACAAAAAAGCTAGCATTGGTATATAAAATTTTTATTTGATAAGTTTTTTAGGTTTGGAGGATTGTCCAGTGAGTGTTCCGTTACGTCAGCAGTTGAGTGTAGCTAGTTATTTAATTAAACAAAAACTAAAAGGGGTTAAGCGTTATCCCTTAGTTTTAATGTTAGAGCCTTTGTTTAAGTGTAATCTTGCTTGCGCAGGGTGTGGCAAAATTGATTATCCTGATGAAATTTTAAATAAACGCCTATCTGTTGAAGAATGCTTGGCAGCAGTTGATGAATGTGGTGCTCCGATGGTGTCTATTCCAGGAGGCGAGCCGCTGATTCATAAAGAAATGCCGCAGATTGTGGAAGGCATTATTGCCAGAAAAAAATTCGTTTATTTGTGTACTAATGCTTTATTGCTCAAAAAACGCATTGATGATTACAAACCATCGCCTTATTTAACGTTTTCAATTCATTTAGATGGTTTGAAAGATCGCCACGATACGTCAGTATGCCAAGAAGGTGTTTTTGATATTGCTGTTGATGCGATTAAATTGGCATTAGGCAAAGGTTTTAGAGTGAATATTAACTGCACTTTATTCCAAGGCGAAGATGCAAAAGAAGTCTCTGAGTTTCTTGATTACGCAATGGAGCTAGGCGTTGAAGGTATTACAATTGCGCCCGGATTTAGTTATGAACATGCACCAAATCAAGATGTGTTCATAAAAAGCCGCGACGTAAAAGATTTGTTCCGAGGCATTTTTAAAATTGGTAAAAATCGCAAATGGAAATTAAATCATTCTTCTTTATATCTGGATTTTTTAGCGGGTAATCAAGCTTACGATTGTACGCCTTGGGGCAATCCAACTCGTAACGTGTTTGGCTGGCAAAAACCTTGTTATTTATTAGCTGATGAAGGTAATGCGGCAACTTTTCAAGAGTTGCTTGATTCAACGCCTTGGGACAAATACGGCACAGTCAACAACCCTAAATGCGCAAACTGTATGGCGCATTGCGGATACGAAGCAACAGCGGTTGAAGATATGTTGAAGCATCCTTTAAAAGGTTTATTAGTTTCTTTACGCGGCCCAAAAACGGAAGGTTCAATGGTAGAAGTACAAACAGCACAGCCGCAACCGGAACAAAAATATTCTGCTTTAACGGATATTCCAGTGAGAACGGAACTGTAATCTGCTTTTTCTCAATCAATCTCACACCGGTGTGATTGGCATTAAATTAAGTTATCTCCTAGGGTAGGCAAGTTTTTTTGCCTACCTCAAAAAAGACTCTTTTAAGCTCATTTAAAAAAAATTTTCAGCAAGTTTTAGTTTAGAAATGCAAAGGGAAAAACCTATTAGCATTACGATTATCTTGTTGAAAAAAAGATAAAATCTTAACTTAATCGCCCTGCACACTCTGTGTAAGAGCCCTAACAATATACACAGTGTTATTCAGAGGTTTTTGATGTTTCATATCTTAAAAAATAAAAGCATAGCCACTTTTGTTTGTTTGTTTTTATTGAGTATCTGCTTTAGCAATGCCCATGCACAAGAAGAAACTGCTAAACAAGTGGTCGAAAGTTTTCAAACAGAGCTTATCTCTGTAATGAAACAAGGTAAAGAATTAGGTTTTAAAGGGCGTTATGATAAACTGAGCGTCGCAATTGCCAAAAGTCACGATTTAACTAAAATCGCCCGAGTTGTGGTAGGCAAAGAATGGGCAAAACTATCCGAGGAACAACAACAAAAACTTGTTGATGTTTTTAGTCAGTTGAGCATCGCGTCATACGCATATAACTTTAAAAGTTTTTCTGGCGAATCCTTTAAATTTGCCTCTGAAGAAGAAACTATGCGTGGTGGAGCTGTTATTCACGCTTATTTATTAATACCCGGCGACAAAGATGTTAAGTTTGACTATATGTTGAAGAAAAAAGGCGAAAGCTGGCGGATTATCAATATTATTGCCAACGGGGTCAGTGATTTAGCTTTAAAAAGGTCAGAATATACCAGCATTTTAGAGCGTGACGGGTTTGAGGCTTTGATTACCAAAATTAATGAGAAAATTGATAATTACTCGAAACAATAGTTTTTAGGTTACACAGATGTATTACACAGCAAAAAAAAATAAATTCCTAAAGGTATGCTCGATCTTATGCTGCTCAACTGCGTTGTTTTTAACAGGATGTGCCACAACAGGAACGACAGCAACCAGCGGAACTGCTAAAACCAGTGAAGTTGATCCTTATGAAGATTTCAATCGTAACATGTTCAGCTTTAACAAAGCACTTGATGATTACGTTGCAAACCCTATTGTTGACGCTTATTCTTGGGTTACGCCAAGCTTTGTGCAAACAGGTATTGGCAATTTTTTTAGCAATTTAAAAGACGTTAATGTGGTTTTGAATGACCTCATGCAAGCTAAATTTATGCAAGGTGGCGAAGATTTTGGACGCTTTCTGTTAAATAGCTCAATTGGCTTAGGCGGTTTGTTTGATATTGCAACGGATGCAGGCTTAGTCAAACATGAAGAAGATTTTGATCAAACCTTTGCAACGTGGGGCATTCCACAAGGGCCTTATTTGGTTTTGCCTGTGTTAGGGCCAACAACAGGTCGTGGTATTCCTGGCGGTATTCTTGATGTCGCAGCAAATCCTGCAAGCTATGTCGGAAAACCCATTCAGATGTTAGCGTTATTGAATGAACGCGCCAATGCCGATAGCTCTATAAAAATCGTTGATGAAGCGGCTTTAGATCCTTATGTTTTTACCAGAGAAGGATTTTTACAACGGCGTAACCATTTGATTACAGATGGAAAATCTGATTTGCTTGAAGAGTCTTTAGATACAGATGAGACAAGTGACAAAAAGAAAGTCACTGTTACGTTAGATTCATCGAATAAAAAAGAACCAAATAAAAAAGAATTTAAACAAGCAGTGGATGGCTTCACTGAGACTGAAAAGTCTTTTAATGCTACCAGCCAAGTTTTGAAAGCGGCTTCTGAAAAGTTAGAAAAACTCCCTAAATCTAAATAAGCTAAAAACTTTTCCTTCCCATGCTCTACTGCGTGGGAAGGAAAGCAATAAATTAACGCTTTAATTCAATTAATAAATTTTTTGCAGATTCTTTTTCTGAAAAGTTCTGTTCAGATTTTGCCAGTCCTTCCAATATTTCAATCGCCTTTTTCTTATTGCCAGTTTTTGCATAGCCATCAGCTAAATGAAACTGAATATCTCCTGCTTTAGGCACGACTGCTGCTGCTTTTTCTAAAACGACTAAACCTTCTTTGGCATTGCCTTGCTTGACTAAAATATAACCATAAGTATCAGCAATTGTAGGTTCATTAGGAGCTTTCAAATACGCTTTTTTTGCAAGTGCTACTGCCTGTGGATTTTTGCTTTTTACATACAAAATTGCCAAGTTATTCAAAGCAATAATATTGTCAGCATCAATCGCTAACATCGCTTTATAATGTTGTTCTGCCAGTTTAAGATCATTTTTTTGGATGTATAAATTGGCTACTTTCAGATGAATTGCCAAACTTTTAGGCGTTTTTGCACTTTCTTGTTCCAGCAAAACGAGGGCCTCTGAAAGCTGTTTTTGAGCGATCATTAAATCAACTAAAGCAAACAAGACTCTTTCATTCGGTTGTGCTTTGTAAATTTGCCGATAAACTTCAATGGCCTCATCACGTTTTTGCTCAGATAAATAAATATCGCCTTTTAACAATTTACCGGTGATTAAATTTGGAAATTGTTTATCTATTTTTTCAGCCAGCTCCATCGCCTCGGTATTGTTTTTCAATTTAATTAAATAAGCGGCTTTGGTAGTCAGGGCATCGGGATTATCAGGTGATAACTCTGCTGCTTCATTTAATAATTTCATCACATCTTCTTGTTTATCGGTTTGCTCCATCAATAGTTTTGCTAAAAAGAGTCGATTGCCAACTTCTTTTGGGTTTTGAGCAATTTGTGCTGCTAAGGCTTTTTCTGCGGCGGATTTGTTGTTGTTTAAAATCTGTGTTTCTGCTAATAAACTAATGGCTAAACTATTATTTGGATAACGTTGACTAATCTCCTCAGCTAAAGGAAGAATTTTAGCGGCTTGTTTAGTCGCTGCATAAACTTGCCCTAAGATTTTAAAAACTTCTACTTCTGCTTGTTCAGAACCTTTTGCCTTTTGTAGAGCCAATACTAAAATTCGCTCCATTTCTTTTAAGTCTTTTTGCTTATTGGCAACGTCAGCTAAGATTAGATAAGCTCCAATCGCTTTATCATCTTGTGCAATTAGTTTGCTCGCTAGTATTTTTGCTTCAGCAAGCTTATTTTGCTTCATTAAATTTAGCATTTGTTGATACGCTGTTTTTGTATCAGTTTGCACCTGCTGAGGTTGAGTGCTCGATTGAGATGGCGCAGCGGCTAATACAGATGGGGACAGTAAAAGACATAATGCGATGTTTTTAATTCTTTGGTTTTTCATGGTTGATGTCTAAAAGTGAACTAAGGACGAGCTATTCTAGTTTGCTCATTGAAAAAACAATATAAAAAAACCGCGCTTAAGATTTCCTAAGGGCGGTTTTTCTGTTTTACTTATACAGACTTTGCATTGCAATGTTGCTATGTTGCTATGTTTTATTTCTACTGTATTCAGTATTATACGAGCAAGGAGTGCTACGATAAGCTATCGAGAATTCCTTGAGCGACTACTTTTTGCTCATTAGTTCCTTCTTTTAGCACCTTTTCAGCCATAGCCCTTGCAGCCTCTAAATCACCCATATCAATAAAAGCCATTGCTAAATCTAATTTGGTTTCCAAAACATCCATATTATCTAAATCAGCAAATTCGCTATCTTGAGCAGAGCCTCCGACATTAAATTCAAAGGTTTTACTTGGAGTATCTAAATCATTGATGTTATCTGTGTCAGTGCTGTCAAAAGCTGATAAATCAAACACAATGTCTTCGCCTGCATCATGCGGCTTTTCAGATTCTGACGGTAAGCCAAATTCAGCATTAAAAGCAGATAAATCAAACTCTACCTCTTCTGGCTCTGCATTACTTGTGGAAGAGTCTGCATCGTCAAATGCAGACAAGTCAAACTCGACTTCTGCTTCTGCGTTCGTTGAGGAAGTTTCATCAAATGCAGACAAATCAAACTCTTCTACTGCTGCTTTTGTTGTGTTTGCAGGCTCTGCGTCAAATGCAGACAAGTCAAACTCGGCTTCTTCTGGTTCTGCATTCGCTGAAGGTTCAGTATCAAAAGCAGATAAATCAAATTCTTCTGTTGTCGTTTCTATTTCTCCCTTGCTAGAAGATTCAGTATCAAATACGGATAAATCAAATTCTTGTGCTGCATTATTTGAGTTGTCCGTTTCAGCAGCCGGATCTTCGTCAAACATGGATAAATCAAAGTCTACATTGCTTGCAGGAGCTTTTACTTCTTTTTCGGCAACAGTTTCAACAGCAGGCTCTTTGTCAAACATAGATACATCAAAATCCACATTGTTTGTAGGAGCTTCTACTTCTTTTTCAGTAACAGTTTCAGCAGCAGGTTCTTCGTCAAACATGGATAAATCAAAATCCATATTATTCGCAGGAGGCTCTGGTTCTTTTACAGGAACTGCTTTAGGTGGTTCTGGGTCAAACATGGATAAATCAACACCATTATCATCTGCTACATTTTTTTCCAAGGTAGCTTTTGTGTCTATATCATCTGTTTGAAAAGTTGCTTTTTTGTTTTCAGATTCTTCCGTGTTATCAAAAGTAGACAAATCTTCATCGAAGTTGTTATCAGCGATTTGTTTTAATTCTTCTACTTCAGCGTCATTAATACCTTGGCTTTCGGCTGTATTTTCATCTTCATCTGGAACAATTAACAAGGGCGAGTTTGGAATAATTTCATGTCCCATTTCTGCCACTTTTGACCAGAAAGAGCGATTCGACCTTTTTCCTGCATCCGCTAATTCACGCACATACTCTTCAAAGCCTTTCGCATTGCCATTTACACAAAAGATTTCTAATAATTTAAATTTACATTCATCGCGATCTGGTAAATCAACAATTGCTTGACGAATTAACTCTTCAGCTTGCTGATAACGTCCATAAGCTAAATAAACATCGGCTTCAGAGATAGGATCGACTTCATCTTGGTCAACTTCAAACGCATCAAAATCGTTGTCATCACTTAAAAATGAACTTTCACCACCAAACATAAAAGACGAATTGTCGTCTATTCCAGCAACAGAGAATTCATCTTCATCTTCTGGCAGATTAATTTCACTGTTTTCAGAGAACATGCTTTCTACTTCAGTTGACTTTTCAACTTTACGTTTGCGCCAAAATAACCAGCCTAACAATCCAACAGCAAAAACGCCACCACTCGCAACAGCCAAAGTATAGGGGTCTGAAAGCAAGTCTTCTTCAACAGCAATAGGCTCAGGAGCAATAACCCTAGGTTTACGAGGTGCAACATGAGCAGCCATCGCAGCAGGAGGAGGTCCAGAGACTTGAGGTGTTGTTGCTGCTCTCGCTTTTAAGTCAGCAGTAGCTTTAGCTGCATCTGCTTCAGCCTTTGCTTTTAAGACGGCATCTTCTTTTGCTTTTAAATCTGCCGCAGCTTTAAGTTTTGCTTCGGCTTCCGCTTTTGCTTTTAAATCTGCCGCAGCTTTGAGTTTTGCTTCAGCCTCAGCTTTTGCTTTTAAATCTGCGGCTGCTTTAAGTTTTGCTTCGGCTTCAGATTTTGCTTTTAAATCTGTTTCAGCTTTAAGTTTTGCTTCGGCTTCAGCTTTTGCTTTTAAATCCGCAGCAGCTTTAAGTTTTGCCTCAGCTTCGGTTTTAGCCTTTGCGTCCGCTTCTGCTTTCGCTTTTAACTCAGCTGCAGTTTTTCCTTTAGCGGCTTCTGAGTCTGCCTTTGCTTTTAATTCAGCATCCGTTTTAGCTTTTAATTCTGCTGTGGTTTTGGCTTTAGCATCCGTTTCTGTTTTTGCTTTTAACTCAGCTGCGGATTTTCCTTTAGCGGCTTCTGCGTCTGCTTTTGCTTTTAATTCAGCATCCGTTTTAGCTTTTAAATCTGCGGCGGCTTTAGCATCTGCCTCTGCTTTTGATTTTTGCTCAGCATCCGCTTTCGCTGTTTCAGCATCAGATTTTGCTTTTAATTGCGCAACTTTTGCGTCTGTTTCTTTTTGAGTTTTTAATAACGCTTCATCTTTTGTTGTTTTTGTTTTTTCAGAGTCACTCGTTTTAGCTTTTAAGCTTTTTTCGAGAGCTGCTAATTGTTTATCTTTTAAAGCCAATATTTCTTTCATAGTGGCTATTTGGTCTTGCATTTTCTTTAATTGAATCTGCAAGTCTTGATTCGCATCGCTTAGTTTATTAGCACTTTCTTGTTCTGCTAGTTTTGCTTCAGCAGAGATAGGAGATGCCTCATAAGTTTTCGCAATTTTATGTTCATGTGGCGGCCTTAAAGTAAGCTTAGTTGCTGCTCTTTTTGCTCGGAATTGTTTTTTTGCGGTTTTCTCAAATTCTTTTTTAGGAGTCGATGTAACTTTTTTCCAAGTTTTGTGCGGTTTTGCTATAGCCGCATTTTTGCTGGGTTCACTCGATTCTGTTTTGAGAATAGATTCTTTAGAAGGAATTTTTAATACCTGATCTGCCCGCAAAGAATCCATATTGTCATCGTAAAAAGCCTCTGGATTTGCTTTGTAGATGGCTAACATCATTTGCTCAACAGAAATATCTGAATCAGCATTTACTTCTTTGGCAATTCGATAAAGATTTATTTTCTTTTTAGTAGGCCCATACTCTTTAGTAATTTTTATAGAATCAGCAGGTGTAGATGCTGCTACTTTTACGGCACTATCACCATCTTTATCAGTTTCTTTTTTAACTTCAGCAGGTGCTTCTTTCTTGATTTCAACAGGAGCTTCTTTTTTGACTTCAGCAACGACTGTTTTAGGTTTTTCTGAGGCAGCAGAAACGGCTAGATTTTGTGGAGCTTTCTTTTGTGCAACAGTGTCAGTGTGAACTTTTGCTGGTTTTTTGGCAGCGGTGGTTTCTTTGGTTGTTTTTGTAGTACTTACGATCCGATCTTGCGCTTTAACAGCTCCATCTTTATCTATAACAGAATCTACAGCGGCAGATGCGACTTTAGTTTTTTCCAGAGCAATCGGTTTTGCAACGACTGTAAGCTGTTTTTCTTCTGCAATAACCGTTGTTTTGGCAGGCTCTATTCTTAACGCATCTATTTTGGCTGCTGGCGATGTTTTTTCAATTGTAGTGTTTGCATTTACAATTTCTGTTGTTGCTTTAACAGCAGGCACAGCAACAGCTGCTTTTACAGCTTCTTCTTTGGCTTCAACGTGCTTAGTGACAACAGGCTCAATTACTTTTTTTGTAGAAACAGTTTTTTCTTCTGAGGCAGTAGAACGGCTGCTTTTTTTGTAAGAAGAGGCTGTAGATTGAGGGTAACTCGAAGGAGGATCAACCAAAACAGTAAACTCGCGGACAAGTCTGCCATTAGGCCAAGTCACCTCAAGAAGTAAATCTAAAAACGGCTCTTTTAGAACTTCTGTTGACGTTAATTTAATAACCACTGAGCCATTTGCTTTCACTTCAGGTTTAAACTTTATTTTGGAAAGAAAATAACTCCATGGCACACCCTGTGCGTCAAAAACTTCAGGTGCTGCAAGTCTGACTTTTATGTCAGACGCATCTTCATTTCCCGAAACGACCAAAGCAATTTCTGCCTTTAAGTTCTGATTAAGGGCAGAATGCAATTTAATATCGCCAATCCCTAACGAATGACCACTGGCAGGAACCAGTAGTGATACAGCCGCTAAAGCTTTAGTTAAATTGCGCACTTTGCTCTCCTTCAAAATTGTTACCACAGTCTCGTACCGTGCATAGTCAAATATACTCACTAATCTTAGACTAGATGTAATTTTTTACCAGTTCTTCTGCAATTTGAACGCTGTTTAATGCAGCACCTTTACGCACATTATCAGCAACAACCCATAAATCAATTCCTTTTGGGTGAGAAATATCTTCGCGAATTCTGCCGACAAACGTGGCATCTTGCCCTGCGGATTCTGTGACAGCTGTGGGGTAGCTGCCGTTGACGCGCTCGTCCATTAACTGCACTCCAGGTGCATTGCGTAGTAAATCTCGCACCTGTTCTGCCGTAATTTTATCTCTAGTTTCAATATGCACTGCTTCAGAATGTCCAAAGAAAACCGGCACACGCACGGCAGTTGCATTTACTTTAATATTAGCATCGCCCATGATTTTTTGGGTTTCCCACACCATTTTCATTTCTTCTTTGGTGTAACCATTTTCCATAAACACATCAATTTGTGGCAACACGTTAAAGGCGATTTGCTTTGGATACACTTCCGCTTTAATCGGTTTCATATTTAACAAATTCATGGTTTGCGTGGCTAATTCTTCAATCGCTTCTTTGCCTGTACCAGAAACGGCTTGATAAGTGCAAACATTAATTCGTTCTATGCCCACTGCATCGTAAATTGGTTTTAATGCCACTAACATTTGAATTGTAGAGCAATTTGGATTAGCAATAATGCCACGATTTTTATAATCAGCGATTTTCTCAGGATTCACTTCTGGCACGACTAACGGAATATCATCGTCATAGCGAAACTGTGAAGTATTGTCGATCACAATACAGCCAGCAGCAGCGGCTTTAGGTGCATATATTTCTGAAACAGAAGCTCCGGGTGAAAACAACCCAATTTGCGCTTTAGAAAAATCAAATGTTTCTAAATCTTCCACTTTTAAAGTTGCGCCTTTGAAAGTTAGGCGTTTGCCAACTGAACGACTGCTCGCCAGTGCGTAAACTTTTCCAACAGGAAAATTACGTTCTTCCAAAATTGACAGCATGGCTTCGCCCACTGCGCCCGTTGCGCCAACTACGGCGACATCGTAAGTTTTACTCATACAACTGCTCCAGTCTGTAACGCAGCAACCACTGCATCACCCATTTGTGAAGTGCTGACTTTAGTCATGCCTTCGGAAAAAATATCGGCGGTACGCACATTGGCATCCAACGCACTATTCACAGCAGCTTCAATCCGCT
Source organism: uncultured Methylomonas sp. (assembly GCA_936941155.1). GTDB lineage: Bacteria > Pseudomonadota > Gammaproteobacteria > Methylococcales > Methylomonadaceae > CAIQWF01. The sequence goes on from CAKZJE010000117.1 coordinate 26,009, forward strand.
CTGCTGCTTCGGTTAAATTAAAGGTATAACGTAACATCATGGCAGCGGAAAGAATTGTTGCTATTGGATTAGCAATTCCCTTGCCAGCAATATCCGGCGCAGAACCATGAATCGGTTCATACATGCCTTTGCCATTTGCATCCAGTGACGCAGAAGGCAGCATCCCAATCGAACCCGTCAGCATTGCCGCAGCATCCGATAACACATCACCAAATAAATTTGAAGTGACCATCACATCAAACTGTTTTGGCGCGCGCACTAATTGCATGGCGGCGTTATCAACATACATGTGCGATAGCTGAACATCAGGATATTCTTTATTGAGGTCGGTCATTACTTCACGCCACAATTCAGTGCATTCCAAAACATTGGCTTTATCCACTGAGCAGAGTTTTTTATTACGTTTTTGCGCAATTTTAAAAGCCGAACGTCCGATACGACGAATTTCTGACTCGCTATAAACGGCGGTGTTAAAGCCTTGCCGCTCGCCGTTTTCTAAAATCCGAATTCCGCGTGGCTGACCAAAATAAATCCCGCCGGTTAATTCGCGCACAATCATTAAATCTAAACCAGAAACCAATTCAGGTTTTAAACTGGAAGCATCGGCTAATTGTGGATATAAAATCGCTGGACGCAAATTGGAAAACAATCCCAAAACCGAACGCAATCCTAATAAGCCTTTTTCTGGGCGCACGGAAATATCCAATGATTCCCATTTTTTGCCACCGACTGCGCCGAGTAAAATCGCGTCCGCGCTTTTCACTAAATCAATGGTTTGTTGTGGAAACGGGGTTTCATACACATCATAAGCCGCGCCGCCGATGAGTCCGTTTTCAAATTCCAAACCTAAATTCATTTGGCTATTCAAAACGTTTAAAACTTTAATCGCTTCCGCCATTATTTCAGGGCCGATACCGTCGCCTGCTAATACTGCAATTTTTTTTGTCATTTATTCAAAACCTTCTATTTAAAATCTTATGCCGCAAACAACCAAGGCGCACGTTTTGTCCGTTCGGTTCTGCTTTAACTACCAATTATGTATGTTTCTTTAATGATGGAGATACTCTGTGTTCTGGGTCATACCAAAACAGTTTTGCTATATTTCCATGTTTGATAGCAATAAATCTTGGTTTTCCTCCTAAATGAAACGAAAACAAGTTTTCTGCCTCATCATCTAAAGCTAATTCTGTGAGTCTATCTATAGCTTCTTTGGATAACCTGCCCGTATCCGACAATGAATGATGCTGTTTTCCAGTAATTTCATTCCAACTCATGCTGTCAAAATCATGTAATTTGCTGATTATAGTCAGTTCTTCATTTTGACCTTTAGGCCATTTAAATATACCGCCTTTATCCGTTGTAGAAAAACGCCAAACAGGTTTGTCATCTGTTGTTTTTTCTACAGTTCTTACCGTTTTTGTGTCAGGTTTATTGACTGCACTTTTAGCTACTTTCTTATTTTTACTCATGTTAATGAACTATAATATTCCATCATAGAATTAAGCGTTATTTCATTAAAACCTCGTTCTAAATCACCTAAACCTTTTCTTGCCTCTATCCAAGGAGCTTCTGAATGAGTCTGATCGCTTAACCATTGTGCTGATTTATCTCCATAAGCTTTTAATACAACTTCAATTGTCTCTTTTTGGTCTTTGTTTAGTTTGCCTTTAGCAAATTCAGCAAAATTGTCTGCTTGAACTTGGAATTGACCTCTATGTTTATCATATAAATCCCTACAAACAGGACCATTTGACCAAGCTTCAATTTGGCTATTAAAAATAGGCTTGTCATCCCATACTAATGACCAGGCTTGACAGTAATAAACAAGTTTTTGCAGTTTCATTGCTGACATTGTGCCTTTTTTATCAAGTATATATGTAGCCACATCAAAAACATTTACGTTATTCATAATCATCTCCTTTTTAGCAACTCTTCTAAACAAAAAAGCAAATCGTCTGAAATATAGTGCGGTTATGATTCATTAAACAAATAACCAAGGTGCACGTTTTGCTCGCTCAGTTTCATACGCTTTAATTGTATCGGCTTCTTGCAAAGTTAAGGCAATATCATCTAAGCCGTTTAATAAACGATGTTTTCTATTGGCATCTATCGCAAACGCTATCGCTAAACCGTCTGGTGTAGTGATGGTTTGCGCGGCTAAATCAATCGTCAATTGATAACCATCAGCGATTTGTTTGAACAGCGAATCAACTACATCAGCACTTAATACAATTGGCAATAAGCCATTTTTGAAACAGTTATTGTAGAAAATATCGGCAAAACTCGGTGCAATAATCGCTCGGAAGCCATAATCTTCTAAAGCCCAAGGCGCGTGTTCGCGTGAAGAGCCACAGCCAAAATTTTCGCGGGTTAATAAAATTTCCGCACCTTTATATTGTGCTTGATTCAAGACGAAATCTTTGTTTAACGGGCGATTCGTGCAATCCATTTCCGGTTCGCCGCGATCTAAATAACGCCATTCGTCAAATAAAAATACGCCAAATCCAACGCGACGAATGGATTTTAAAAATTGTTTGGGAATAATGGCATCGGTATCAACGTTGGCTCTGTCTAAAGGCACAACTTTTGAGGTTAAGGTAGTAAAAGCTCGCATTTTATTTATATTAAAAAATAGTGGTTTTATAGATTTACAATTTCTGTCAATTAAAGACTGTTTTTATATTTCAATCTCAATTTAGCTTTAAAGTTTTTATAATATGCTTAGCTATTCGGATACAACATGAAAGTTATCAGGATAATCAATAATAGAAGACCTACCTTCTTTTTCGATACTTCCTTTACACTCTATAGGTAATCCATCTTTATGAGCATTAATAGCAGTATTGTAATCTTGCTCATGGAGTTTTATTTTTATTTTTCTTTTTTTACCAAAGTCATCAAAATTTAAGATAGTAATAACACCATCACCTTCTTGTTTTTCCCTGTGTAAAGCAATAATATAACCTTCTGCAAAGAAATCTTCTGGGTTTCTTTCGTAAAACTTATTTGATGCCTCTTTAATATAAGGCATCATGTTACTATCAAATAATAAATGTGTTTTTGTTGAAGGTTTATTAATCAATTCATTATAAAACCATGAAACATTTATTTCTGTTTGTTGGTAGCCTTGTTCATTTAATTCACCTGTAACAGCATCACATAGCAAAGCACTCACACCTTGAGAAACTACCTCTTCAAAAGATTCGAAGTAAAAGCGACCTCTTTTTATAGTTTCATTTGCAACATAATGTAGAGCATCAAGAGCCTCTAACATAGTAATGATAGATTGTCTTTCAAAGGGGTCTATATCAATTTGCTTTTGTTTTATTGCAATTGGTGAAATAACTTTTGTAATAAAACTTCCTCTTTCTGTTTGTCCTAATCTTAATGTTTTACTATATTCAGCTACTTGGCTATATTTTCTAGCTGGAAATAGAGCTTTTTTCTCAACAGTAGCACAAGCCCCCGCAATTACTAAACTTTTTGCTCTTTGAATTACAGATACTCCATATTCAAAAGGCAAAGAACTAGAGGTTTTATTCATCGGGTCAAATGTTCTTACCCTTATAACATCGCCAAGTGTCAATGTATCAATATCTTCGAGTAACTCTAATTGAGAACGACTTTCAGCAATAGCTAATGTTTTTATTGTTCTACTCATTGCATGAGAAAAATCACCTAAATTATAATCTTCTGGCAACCATATTCTGTATTTTTGTCCTTCTGCATTTAATTCCCAAATTGAAAATGTTTTATCAACTTGCTTAGCGCATTTCCAATCTTTAGATAGTAAATAACTTCGCAAATCTTTAGGAGATAAGGCATTGAATATTTTATCGTCAGTAATTTCAACTTTCATAATTCCTCCCCGTTTGCTAGTTTATTCATTAAGTTTCTAAGCGTTTCAATCGTTATTATTTGTGAGGTAGGTATCTTTATTGAAACAGTTGTAGTATTTGAAGTATCCGGCATTCCTTTTAAAGACACCCAATAAGCAAGATGATTTAGAGTAATTGAATTTTCATTCTGTTGTATCCAGTGTTCGCAATTTTCAGGAGTATGTACAACAATCAATATCCTAGGATTCATGCAATGTCTGCGTAAATCATTATAGTTTTTTAAAGATAAAGGATAAGTCAGATATTCGCCATCTGGATGATGTGCATATGTGCATTTTAATTGAACTCTTAAACTTTCAAAGAGAGGGAATGTCTTATCATCCCCTCGTTGCATAATTGAACAATCAACACTATCTTCATCTAGTCTTATTTCTTCTAATGAATATCCTGCCACAGTAGAAATTGCATGAACATAAGCAATACTAAACTGTTGTTGCAAGCTCGTTTTTGAGAAATGAAAACTCATTAGTTATCCTAAGTTTATGCTACTCTGTAATTCTATATGCTTCTTGCATCCACAAACCGCCCCGCAATCGCCGCTGCTGCTGCCATAGCCGGACTGACTAAATGTGTACGACCACCATAACCTTGCCGCCCTTCAAAATTGCGATTAGAAGTCGAAGCACAACGTTCACCGACTTCCAGCCTATCAGCATTCATTGCCAAGCACATGGAACAACCCGGATCGCGCCATTCAAATCCTGCTTCGATAAAAATTTTATCCAAACCTTCTTGTTCGGCTTGCAACTTCACTAAACCAGAACCCGGCACAATTAACACTTGTTTCACATTTGCCGCTTTGGTTTTGCCTTTCGCCACTTCTGCTGCCGCGCGTAAATCTTCAATCCGCGAATTGGTACAAGAGCCGATAAACACTTTGTCAATCGCAATATCGGTAATCGCTTGCCCAGCTTCTAAGCCCATATATTCCAAAGCACGAACCATGCTGTCACGTTTAATGCTATCGCTTTCATCAGCAGGGTTGGGTACATAGCCATCAACCGCAACGACTAATTCAGGCGAAGTTCCCCAAGTGACTTGCGGTTTAATATCCGCAGCATCCAACTCAACCACTTTATCGAACTTGGCATCAGCATCAGAATGCAGTTTTTGCCATGCACGTTCTGCCATAAACCAATGTTCACCATTTGGAGAAAAAGGACGGTCTCGGTAATAATCAATAGTCACATCATCAACCGCAATCAAACCAGTCCGCGCTCCGGCTTCAATCGCCATATTGCAAACAGTCATCCGTCCTTCCATCGACAAGGCAGCAATCGCTTCGCCTGCAAACTCAATCGCATAGCCGTTGCCGCCTGCGGTGCCGATTTTGCCAATAATCGCTAATACGATGTCTTTTGCTGTCACGCCGGCGGATACATGACCGTTGACTTTTATCAGCAAGTTTTTGGATTTTTTCTGCACCAAACATTGCGTCGCTAAAGCGTGTTCAACTTCCGATGTGCCAATGCCAAACGCTAACGCGCCGGATGCGCCATGCGTGGAAGTGTGCGAATCACCGCAAACAACGGTCATACCCGGTAAAGTTGCGCCTTGTTCGGGCCCTATGACATGCACAATCCCTTGCCGTACGTCGCCCATATCAAATTCGGTAATGCCAAATTCTGCGCAGTTTTTATCCAAAGTTTCCACTTGCAATTTCGCAATCGGATCAGTAATCCCTTTGTCTCTATCAATCGTCGGCACATTGTGGTCTGCCACCGCTAGATTTCGCGCTTGTCGCCAAGGTTGTCTGCCTGCTAACCGCAAACCATCAAATGCTTGCGGCGATGTCACTTCATGCACCAATTGCCGATCAATATAAATCAACGCCGAGCCATCTTCTTGGGTAGTGACAACGTGGTCTTGCCACAATTTATCGTATAAAGTTTGTCCTGCCATTATATTTCCTGTTCAATTTTAACGTGAGGGTTGGCTAAAAACTGCTGCATGTCTTCATTATTGACTTGATAATACACATCCGCCACCGCAACCGTTAAGCCTATCGAATCAAAAGTGATGTTTTCACCCTGATAATAAAAGCTTGATTGCCAACCTTCTTTTCTTCTAAAGACTTCGATTTCACAAAAATCCTGTTCAATCAACACATATTCTTCTAAAGTCGGAATATTTTGATACGACAGCCGTTTTAACATTTTGTCGCGTTGCCGTGTAGATTTTGAAAGCACTTCAATAATTAAAACGGGTTGCGTTTTATAATAAGCATTTTCATTGTCTTTCTGACACACCACCATGACATCAGGATAAAAAGCCTTGCGATGGGTGATTTTCACTTTCATGTCATTGATATAAGCAAAACACGGCAACTGATTTGCTCGAATATAAGTCATCAACACAAATAACAGGTTGGTGGAAATTTTATTATGATTATCACTTGCCCCCGCCATTGCGAATAATTCGCCATCAATATATTCATGCTTGATTTCGGCATCCTGTTCTGCAAGCAGATAGTCTTCCATCGTTAACAAAGATTTTGATTGCTCAAATTGTGCTGACATGAAGTTTCTCCAGTAGAGACGTAAAATTTTACGTCTCTACAATCAATCGTTAAACCAATGCAGCAAACACTTTTGCAGTAATTTCTTCCACAGAACCGACACCTGCAATAGAAGCAAACTTCACTGCACCGTTGGCTGCTTTTGCACTGTAAAAATCCACAAGTGGTTTAGTTTGTTGATGATACACATCCAAGCGTTTGCGCACGGTTTCTTCTTTATCATCATCACGTTGAATCAACGGTTCGCCCGTGACATCATCAATCCCTTCGGTTTTCGGTGGATTGAAAATAACATGATAACTTCTGCCTGAAGCTGAATGGACACGCCGCCCGCTCATGCGTTTGATGATTTCTTCATCAGAAACGGCAATTTCTAACACGTTATCTAATTCTACTTCCATCACTTGCAAACCTTCTGCCTGAGCAATCGTGCGTGGAAAACCGTCTAATAAAAAGCCATTTTTGCAATCTTCTTGCGTGATGCGTTCTTTAATCAATCCTAAAATAATTTCATCCGAAACTAAGCCGCCCGCATCCATCACTTTTTTAGCTTCTACCCCCAAAGCAGTGCCCGCACGCACAGCAGCGCGTAACATATCTCCAGTGGAAATTTGTGGGATACTGTATTTTTCGGTAATAAATTGAGCTTGAGTGCCTTTACCAGAACCTGGGCCGCCTAAAAGGATAATGCGCATAATGACTCCAAAAATGAATTACTCCTGCGTTAAGTAAGAAGTAATAAAAAGCGATTAACAAAATTGTCTATTCTATCCCAAATGCATCGAATTTAGTTAGACTTTAGGAAAAAATAATGCTAGTCGGGAAAAAGCGGCATGATTAAAACAAAGCGGCAATATCTGCTTCTCTAAAATAGTATTTTTCACTGCAAAACTCGCAATTCACTTCAATATTGCCACGCTCTAACAAAATTTCACTTAATTCTGCTTTACCAAAGGTGCGTAATGTATTGGAGATTTTTTCCCGTGAACAAGAACAGCTAAATTCCACTGTTTCTGCCGGATAAATCCTAACGTGTTCTTCATTAAATAATCGGTACAGCACATCTTCGCAATCCAAATTGAGTAATTCCGCTTCAGTAATAGTGCTGGCTAAGGTTTCAATGCGTTCCCAATCAGCTTCGTAACCGACTTGCGCAGGCAGTTCTTGCAACAATAAACCGACTGCATGAGTTTGATTTGCAAATAACCATAAGCGCGTTTGCAGTTGCTCAGATTGCATAAAATAAGTGTGCAGCATTTCTGCCAGAGAGTTTCCTTCTAATGCGACAACCCCTTGATAAGGCGCGGCATTTTCAGATTCCACTGTCAACACCAAACGTCCTTGCCCCATCATTTCAGGCAACGTGTGGGTCGTCACTTCGCTGTTATAACGCACTAAGCCTCTAATTTTGTGATCATGGCTACAGTGCGCGACTAAACTGTGTAATGAGCCATCACCTTGTGCTTGCAGAATCATTGTTCCTTCAAATTTAATGGTCGCAGACAGTAATACCACCGCCGCTAATGCTTGCCCTAGCTGACTTTCTACGGCTGAATTTAAGTTTTGATGATGTTTTGTGGCTTGCCAGCTGTCTTGCAAACGCACCCATTCACCGCGCACACCGACTTCTTCAAATAAAAAACGTCGTAAACAATCTTGCTCTTTCATAGTTTCTTGTATCTAAAATAACCAATCACATTATAAACTTAGCACCTAACAACCTTTATCGCTGTCAGGAGCAACCTTATGTTTTCTACCACGCAAAAAAATATTTTTCTTTCGCCAGAATCTGCATTAACAGGACGCAGCACGCCCATGCCACACGCAGATAAACATTTTGTCTCTGGCAATTCTATCACACCGCCGTTTTCTGAATTGTTACAACAAGCATGGTTTGGGCTTGGATGTTTTTGGGGAGCTGAACGTAAATTTTGGCAACAAACAGGTGTTTTTAATACCGCAGTGGGCTATGCAGGCGGCTATACGCCTAATCCGACTTACGATGAATTATGCACAGGAAAAACAGGGCACGCTGAAGTAGTTCAAGTGGTGTTTGATCCTGAGAGGATCAGCTATCAACAATTGCTGGAGTTATTTTGGCAATCACACAATCCAACGCAAGGCATGAGGCAAGGCAATGATGTTGGCACACAATACCGATCCGTTATTTATACACAGTCGCAAGAACAACAACTTGCGGCAATCGCATCAAAAGCACATTATCAAGCTAAATTACATGCGGCGGGATTGGGTGAAATTACGACGGAAATTTGTCCCGCTCCCATTTTTTATTATGCAGAAACGTATCATCAGCAATATTTGGCAAAAAATCCGAATGGCTATTGCGGATTAGGTGGTGTTGGGGTTGCGTTTTAAATTTCAAATTGTAGGTTTGGATTTATCCGAACAATGCGAATTTGTCGCACCTACAAAAAATATCCATACTTTGAACGCTATGTTTGATTACATATTAAAAATCAAAATCAGAAAATTTTTTCAAGACGACCAGTCGTCTTAAAAAATTTCTGCAACTTAAACTTATACTTGAGTCGCTTTCGTAGCTACGATTTAGTGTTTTGAGTGTAAAGTGCGTTACATATATCAAAAGTACAGACTTCCATTTTTTTTCAATTACAAATCACTCTTGCAAGGCACACTCAGTTTTTTGCCATTCACAAGCCATAATTTGGTATAATTAGAGAGTTTATTAAAACCTTTTACCCCACCACTGTTATAAGGATTTTTACGCCGTGTTGGGGGTTTAAATAAAGGAATTCCCTTGAATCTAAGGACTGTTCGATTTTCATAACGCTCACGGAATTATGTCAGACTTCGCAAAAGAAATTATCCCCGTCAATCTCGAAGACGAGATGAAACAATCCTACCTTGATTATGCGATGAGCGTCATCATCGGTCGGGCTCTTCCAGATGTTCGTGATGGCTTAAAACCTGTACACCGCCGCGTGTTATATGCCATGCACGAAGAAGGCAATGATTGGAACAAAGCCTATAAAAAATCCGCCCGTATCGTCGGTAACGTGATGGGGAAATATCACCCGCACGGCGATATGGCGATTTATGACACGATGGTGCGAATGGCGCAAACCTTTTCGATGCGTTATGTGTTGATTGACGGACAAGGAAACTTTGGTTCCGTTGATGGTGATCCTCCAGCCGCGCAACGTTATACCGAGGTGCGCTTGGCAAAAATCTCGCATGATTTATTAGCTGATATTGATAAAGAAACCGTTGATTTTGTTCCAAACTATGACGAATCTGAATCAGAACCCAGCGTTTTGCCGACCCGCATTCCAACGTTATTGATTAACGGCTCATCGGGTATCGCTGTTGGGATGGCGACCAATATTCCGCCGCATAATTTATCAGAAGTCGTCTCAGCGTGTTTAGCTTTGATTGATAATCCTGAGCTGACCATTCCTGAATTGATGCACTACATTCCGGGCCCTGATTTCCCCACCGCAGGATTTATCAACGGCTCATCAGGTATTTATGATGCGTATGGCACAGGACGCGGCAAAATTTATTTACGGGCGCGTTGTCATTTTGAAGAATTTGGCGAACAAGGTCGACAAGCGATTATCACTACCGAATTACCGTATCAAGTCAACAAAGCCACGCTGCAAATCAAAATTGCCGATTTGGTGAAAGAAGGCAAACTGGAGGGCATTTCGGGGATTCGTGATGAATCCGATAAAGACGGAATGCGCTTGGTGATTGAACTCAAACGCGGCGAAGTTCCCGAAGTCGTGTTGAACAATCTCTACAAACAAACGCAACTGCAAACCGTGTTCGGCTTGAATATGGTCGCCATTTCCAATGGTCGTCCGTATTGCATGAATTTAAAAGACATTCTGGTCGCTTTCATCAATCATCGCCGCGAAATTGTCACCCGCAGAACCATTTATTTGCTGCGCAAAGCGCGTGACAGAGCGCATATCTTAGAAGGTTTGGCGGTCGCACTGTCGAATATTGACGAAATGATTGCCTTGATTAAAAGTTCAAAAACTTCTGCTGAGGCAAAAGAAGGCTTGTTGGCACAAACCTGGAATACAGGATTAGTCGCTAAGTTATTAGAAAATGCCGATGCAGACCGCTCGCGTCCTGATGATTTGCCTGCGGAATTTGGCATTCATGGCGGCAGTTACAAACTTTCTGAAATCCAAGCGCAAGCGATTTTAGAATTGCGTTTGCATCGTTTAACTGGATTAGAGCAAGATAAATTACTGGCGGAATATCAGCAATTATTGGAATTGATTGATGGTTATTTGGCGATTCTGGCAAGCGATGTCCGTTTGATGGAAGTGATTAAGGAAGAATTGGAACTTATTAAAGCCGAATACAGCGACAAACGCCGCACGGAAATTATCCAAGATTATTCTAACTTGTCCGCCGAAGATTTAATTACCGAAGAAGATATGGTCGTCACCATGTCGCATGAAGGTTATGTGAAATCGCAACCGTTGACCGATTACAAAGCGCAACGGCGCGGCGGACGCGGCAAATCAGCGACCGCGACCAAAGAAGAAGATTTTATTGATAAGCTGATTATTGCCAACACCCACGACACGATTTTGTGTTTCTCCTCCGCTGGCAAAGTCTATTGGCTGAAAGTCTATGAATTGCCTGTAGGAAGTCGTGGCGCGCGCGGCAAACCGTTTGTTAATTTGTTGCCCTTGGAAGCAGGCGAAAAAATCAACGCCATGCTGACGGTGCGCGAATACAGCGATGACAAGTTTATTTTCATGGCAACTTCTGCGGGAACTGTGAAGAAAACCCCATTGAAAGAATTTGAACGGCAACGCACTACTGGCAAAATTGCGATAGATTTACACGAAGGCGATACGCTGGTCGGTGTGGCGGTGACGGATGGACAACAAAATGTGATGTTGTTCAGCAGTGATGGCAAAGCGATTTGTTTCAACGAAACCGATGTGCGCTCGATGGGGCGTTCTGCGGCAGGTGTGCGCGGGATTCGCTTGCGAGAAAGCGATAAAGTCATCGCGCTGATTATTTCCAGCGAAGGCACAGTGTTAAGCATTACTGAAAATGGTTTTGGCAAACGCACGCTGGTGGAAAAATTCAATCCGCAAGGGCGCGGCGGTCAAGGCGTGATTGCGATTCAAACCTCGGAACGCAACGGGCAAGTGGTTGGTACGTTGTTGGTGAATGATACCGATGAAATTATGCTAATTACCGATGGCGGCATTTTGGTCAGAACGCGGGTGGCGGAAATTTCTGTGGTGGGTCGAAATGCGCAGGGAGTCACGATTATTCGTTTGGATAAAGGCGAGAAAGTGGTTGGTGTAGATAGGTTAGATGGTTTGGCTGAGGAAGAAAGTGATGCTTTAGATGATGCCGTTACTGATGATGTAAATGCAGAATCTGATGCAGTGCTAGATTTAGATAATAAAACGCCTGATGATGAAATTCAGTGATCGTCGTTAAGTGAAGACTTCTAATTCGGTTAGGAAGTAAATTTAAAAATCAGAATCGTTAGTGTAATTATTAAAGGCAATTCAATATGACAAGCAAAGAAATAAAAAAACTTGAAGAAGATCAACAATATGAATCTGACTCTAACGATTTACCACCTTCTGATATTGTAGCTTTCAACGAATTAAGATCTTGTGCAGACCTTTTGAGACTTTATAATTCAGAACAACCTGACGGCACAAGGCAACTAGATATTCAACCTAACTTCCAGCGAGATGTTGTTTGGTCAAAGCCTGACCAAACAAGATTTATTGATAGCTTAACAAAGCAATTGCCCATCCCAAGTATGTGCATAAGTCTGGATTACAAAACAGACAAACGCTTAGTCATTGATGGTTTGCAACGAATGCAGACTATTATAAATTTCTTATCAAATGATGAATGGAAGCTTTCTGAATTAAATGATATAGATGAAAGATTGTCAGGAAAGACAGTTCATACTATCAAAACAAAATCAAAAGATGTTTATGACCGTGTGCAAAACGTGATGATTCCTATAACGGTCATAAGATGCGATTATTCAAAACCACAACATAATGAATATCTTTTTACAATATTTCGTAGATTAAACTCTGGTGGTGTAAAACTAAATAATCAAGAAATTAGAAACTGTATTTTTAGTGGTTCTTTAAATGCTTTATTAAAAGAACTGGCTAAATCAAACGAAACAAAAAAACTCTTTGGAGTTAAAACTAGGTTTGCTAACGAGGAAATAATACTTCGTTTTTTTGCTTTTAATGAAAACTTATCTATTTATAGAGGTAGTCTCTCTAAGTTTTTAAACGATTATATGAGCGAAAATAGAAGCCTAGCACAATATAAAATTCAATCACATCAGGATTTATATTTAACAACAACTAAGATCATTTATGAAAAAATATTTGATAAGTCTTCAGCATCATCTTACGGTAAAACATTTCTTGAAGGACTGCTATATGGAGTTTCTCAAAACATTGAAAAACTTAAAAATGAAAGTGATGATAAATTAAAAACTCTTTTTCAAAATTTTAAAAGTTTGCCTGAATATAGTGTTGAAAGCTTGAAAGAAGGTCTTTCAGCTCAAGATAAAGTTATGAAGCGTTTATCAGCATCTAAAACATGTTTTGGTCAATAAATATGAAACCAAAAGAGCCAATAGATGACTTATTAAAAGAGCTTCAAAAGCTTTATGATAGTGATACGAATATTAATCATCAAACTTATTATTCAAAACTTGCGTTGCTAGAATTATCTGGCTGGTTAGAAGACGTTTTAGATGAAATAATTTTAACTTATGGACGTTCTAAATTAGCAGAACCTAAAAATATCGAAAAATTAGAAAAAGAAATAGTTAAGAAAACTTATGGTTGTGACTATAAACTACACTTTAGAGAGATGTTAATTCAAGTGATAGGTATAACAAATGTTGAAAAGTTAGAAGATACTTTAAAAAACATGGGAAATTTTCAAACTCTTGTTGATCAATTAAGTTCTATTTACAACGCTAGAAACTCAGCAGCGCACACATCTATTGCAGGTACAATGAAAACATATCAAGCTCCCTCATCAATGAGAACATATTTAAGATCATTACATCCTATTTTAGAAATGGTTGAAATCGAACTAAATAAAATATAGCACAATAGCAATTTCTTTAGCTTGAATGTTCTGTCTTTATCAGAGATAAACATTATGCTAATCCAACAAATTAGTTTTCAAGAATGTCTCTTTAAATTTCTCCAAAATTACAGATGAGAGACAACCCACATTTATATTTATGATATTCAACACCCCCTCAGACACACTTGAAGTGTCTGCTGCCATCCGCGATGCCGTCGCGCCCGTATTTTTATTAACCGGCATTGGTTCATTTCTAGGCGTTATCGTCAACCGCTTAGGGCGTGCCATTGACCGCGCACGGCATTTAAACGCCTTAAACGTCGAACAACGCAAAAAATACCTCGAAGAACTCGACATTATCGGGCAACGAACCACTTGGATGCGCTGGTCGGTAGGCTTATTCATCTTTGCCGGACTGTGCATTTCGCTATCCATTGCGCTGATATTCATCGCTGTAGCCAGCAAAATCAATTTATCCAATTACGTTTTAAGCACCTTTATTACCGCGATGTTTTCGTTAATTTTTGGTATTCTGTGCTTTCTTAGAGAAATTATTTTAGCAACGCGCGAAGTGATTACGAGGCATCGGCAAGACCTACACGAATGAATGATGTGAAAAAGTTAAAAATCCATCAATTCATTTAATTGCATTCCTTTTTCACTCGTTTTCTAAATGTAAACGAGACAAACAAAACCTAACGGAGAAAATAATGAGCAGAGTTTTTAATTTCAGTGCCGGGCCGTCCATGTTGCCGGAATCCGTGTTGCAACAAGCCCAAGCTGAAATGTTAGATTGGCAAGGCAGCGGCATGTCGGTGATGGAAATGAGCCATCGCGGTGCGGAATTTATGTCTATCGCTGAACAAATGAAACAGGATTTGATTGAATTAATGGCGATTCCTGCCAATTATAAAGTGTTGTTTTTACAAGGCGGCGCGACCGGACAATTTTCCTTTATTCCACAAAACATTCTGCGCGGCAAAACTAAAGCGTGTTATGTCAATACGGGCGCGTGGTCAACCAAAGCAATTCAAGATGCGGGCGCGTATTGCGATGTGCTTGTTTCAGCAACGTCTGAAAGCAGTAAATTTACGACGATTCCAGCTATCGCTGATTGGGCGATTGATCAAGATGCCGCCTATTTGCATTACACCAGCAACGAAACCATTCACGGTGTGGAATTTCAGGAAACACCCGATTCAAAAGGCTTGCCGCTGGTTTCTGATATGTCTTCTAATATTTTGTCACGTCCAGTGGATGTGAGTCAGTACGGGATTATTTACGCCGGTTCGCAAAAAAATATGGGGCCTGCGGGCGTGACAGTCGTTATTGTGCGTGATGATTTGTGCGGCGATGTAATGAAAGGTTTGCCGGATGCGTTCAATTACGCGGTGCAAGCAAAAAATGATTCGATGTTGAATACGCCCGCATCTTATAGTTGGTATTTGGTCGGCTTGGTGTTGCAATGGCTGAAACAACAAGGCGGCGTGGCTGCGATTGAACAACATAATATTGCCAAAGCTGCACGTTTATATGCAGCGGTAGATAATTCGGCATTGTATTCAAATCCTGTTGAAATAGCTTATCGCTCACGGATGAATGTGCCGTTTGTGTTGTCGGATGCTGGTTTAGATAAAGCCTTTTTAGCGGGTGCAGAAAAAGCCGGACTCACTTCATTAAAAGGTCATCGTTCAGTCGGTGGAATGCGTGCCAGTATTTACAACGCGATGCCAGATGCAGCAATCACTGCGCTGATTGACTACATGGCAGAATTCGAACGCACTCATTAATCAGTATCCGTTTTATCGGGTTAGTTTCGGCTAATCCGATGAATTCGCATTCAATTGACAGGCAATATTTTAGGCACACGCATGAAAAGAGATTGGGATTTGATACGGCAAACTTTATTGGCTGTGGAAGCCGCAGACGACGAAGAACGCATCAGCGATAATGATATTGAGGGCTGCACTCCTGAAAATTTTAACCATAATACTGTTTTGTTAACCGAGGCGGGATTGGTTCATGCGATGATACTCCCAAATCTTAAAACTACGATGGTTGGCAGTTTGACGTGGGAAGGACACGAGTTTCTTGATTCCATTCGCGATGATGTGACGTGGGATAACATCAAAAGGGTTGCCAAAGAAAAAAATATTGCACTGTCTTTTGCTTCGATTAAAGCTATCGAAAATCATTTCCTCCGCACAATCATTGCCTCGTTGTAAGTAGATTAGTTGTTTAAGCTAACATAAAAGGACACTACACTATGTCATCCATCATTCCGCTTTCTGAATTACGCGAACAAATCGACTCTATCGACCAACAAATTTTGGCATTGCTGAATCAACGAGCCAACTGTGCTTTGGAAGTTGCCAGAACCAAACTCGCGCAAGGTGAATCCGGCACATTTTATCGTCCAGACCGTGAAGCCTTGGTGTTGCGCCGTATAAAGGAACTCAATCAAGACGGCGTGTTACCTGATGAAACGGTGATGCGCTTTTTTCGTGAGATTATGTCGGCTTGTTTGGCGTTGGAAAAACCGCTAGAAGTCGCATTTTTAGGGCCTGAAGGCACATTTACCCAGCAAGCAGCATTTAAACATTTTGGTCATGCGGTTAAAACCGTGCCTGTTGCGAATATTAACGAAATTTTTAGCACCGTCGAAAGTGGTCACTGCCAATTTGGTGTCGTACCTGTCGAAAACTCCACTGAAGGTGTCATTACTCACACTTTAGACAGATTTTTGGCTTCTCCGTTGCATATTTGTGGCGAAGTGGAAATTCGCGTGCATCAAAATTTGATCGGCTTAACGGATGATTTGAGTAAAATCACTGAAGTTTATTCGCATCAACAATCATTAGCGCAATGTCGGCAATGGTTGGATGCGAACTTGCCACACGCCAAACGTACTGCGGTGTCGAGCAATGCAGAAGCGGCAAAAATGGCTGCGGAAAATCCTGAAAAAGCCGCGATTGCTGGTAAAGTTGCTGCGGAGTTATATCAGCTTACCTTGTTGGAAAAAAATATCGAGGACGAACCGAACAACACCACGCGCTTTATTATCATTGGTCAGCAGCAACCCAGTTCCACCGGACTCGATAAAACCTCATTAGTCGTTTCAACGGGCAATCAATCCGGCGCATTGCACAAAATTTTGCAACCGTTCGCCCAACACGGCATCAGCATGACGCATATTGAATCGCGCCCCTCACGGCAAGGTTTGTGGGATTATGTATTTTTCATTGATATTGATGGACATAAAGACGATGAATCGGTCGCGCAAGCGTTGGAAATTCTCAGCACCAATGTCACTATGTTAAAAATTTTAGGCTCGTATCCAAAAGCGGTGATTTGATTTTCCATTTTCACCAACAACCGTCTTTTTAAACAATCCGAACTTTAACCTCTAATTTTGTGCCTCAACATGTCTAACTGCGATTCATTATTTAACCTCGCCTTATCGGGCGTGCAAAAACTTATTCCTTACGTTCCTGGAAAACCCATTGAAGAATTACAACGCGAATTGGGTTTAACCGAAGTGATTAAATTAGCTTCAAATGAAAATCCATTAGGTGTCAGTCCAAAAGCTTTAGCGGCAATTCATAAGGCATTGCCAGAACTAACTCTTTATCCTGATGGCAGCGGTTTTAAATTGAAAAATGCTTTGGCAAATAAACTCAATATTGAAACCAATCAAATTACTTTAGGCAATGGCTCTAATGAAATATTGGAATTAGTGGCACGAACTTTTGTAAATCCTGATTTAAACGTAGTGTTTTCTCAACATGCCTTTGCGGTTTATCCCATTGTGACGCAAGCGGTAGGCGCGACAGCGAATATTGTGCCTGCGATTAATTATGGGCATGATTTAAACGGTATGTTAAATGCGGTGAATGAAAAAACGCGCGTTGTTTTTATTGCCAATCCCAATAATCCGACTGGCACATTATTAGAATCAGCGGAATTGAAAGCGTTTATTGCGGCATTACCAAAAACCGTAATTTGTGTTTTGGATGAAGCTTATTTTGAATATATGGCGGATGATAAAAAATCCGATTCGATTAATTGGATTAAAGAATATCCGAATTTAATTGTGAGTCGCACTTTTTCTAAAGCGTATGGTTTAGCGGGATTGCGAGTGGGTTATAGCATTTCCAATCCGATTATTGCCGATTTATTGAATCGGGTCAGACAGCCTTTTAATAATAATAGTTTGGCATTAACGGCGGCGGAAGCGGCTTTAGAGGATAGTGATTATTTGCAAAAAACAATTGCAACCAATAATAGCGGTATGATGCAATTAACGAATGTGTTTGCACAATTAGGTTTGCAATGGATTCCCTCAGCGGCGAATTTTGTGTCAGTGGATTTAAATCGTGTAGCGATGCCGATTTATCAAGCGTTATTGCAAAAAGGTGTGATTGTGCGTCCGGTGGCGAATTATGAAATGCCGAATCATTTGCGGATTAGTATTGGTACGGAATATGAGAATCAAAAGTTTATTGATGCGTTAGCGCAAGTGTTGAATTGAAATGATTGAAGAACCCGTTAAATACATTACAAAAGTTGAAATTTCTGGTCTTTGGGGGAGATATGATATTGGGTGGAATTTACACCCTGATGTGAATGTTTTAGCGGGAATTAATGGCAGTGGGAAAACAACCATTCTAAAACTTTTGTCATTAACATCATCTGAATTAGATTCAAAAGTAACAGGAATTCTTAAATTAACTTTTAATAATAACCAGATATTTCAACAAACACCAATACCAGCAACGATTCAAAAAGAAAGTATCTCCAATAGTGGCAAGCGACAAGTTTCAGTAGACTTTGCTTTTAAAATATTACTAGCCCCTTATGAAGCGACTTTTATCAACACATTCGATACTGAATTAAAACCTTCGGAAGCTGTACAGAAACTTTCTGATGACCGCGTTAAATCAGAATTAGACTGGGAGCTTTATCAATTACAGGAAAAATATAAAGACTATCAAATAAATATTGCAAGAAAAAAAGAAACAGTATTTAAGGATAATAGAGGTAATCCTTTTTATGATAATGTCGTTATAGAATTTAGAAGGCTTAGTTATCCACAAGAAAGGCTTTTAGAAATTATTGATGAGTTATTTTTAGAAACAGGAAAAAAAGTTAATCGTGATAAAAATGAACTAGAGTTTTTATTAGGCGATAAAGAAATTAACGCTTATCAATTATCATCTGGTGAAAAACAGCTTTTAGTTATTTTATTAACAGTTTTAGTTCAAGATAATAAACCAGCTATTTTATTAATGGATGAGCCGGAAATATCTTTGCATATTGAATGGCAGCGCAAATTGATTAAATATGTTCGTGAATTAAATCCAAATGTACAACTGATTATTGCTACGCATTCACCAGATATTATTATCAAAGGTTGGCTTGATAAAGTCGCTAATATCGAAGATATTATTGTTAAGGATAACGCAGTAGCATGACAAAACATCCTTTTTCACAATATATTTCCTCTGAACGAGAAGAAGGCATTGCTACACTTTCGGCTAAAAAAAATCCTACAAAGGTATTTGTTTATGTAGAAGATATTACCGATGTCGGCTTTTGGTATGGTATTTTAAGTCCTTATGAAAAATCAAATAATATTAAGTTTGATATTTCGCCTCCTTATTCAGAAAATAATCTCACAACTGGAAAAGACCAGTTAATAAAATTATTTCCAAATACAGATAAATATTTCATTATTTGCTTAGATAGCGATTATGATTATCTTTTACAATCAGAGCTTGCTCAGACAGTTAAAAACAATCCTTATATTTTCCAAACTTATGCTTATGCAGTGGAAAATTTAAAATGCTATGCAGAAAGTCTGAATTCCCTTTGCGTCAAAGCCACAAACAATACAGACGAAATCGTTGATTTGTCTTATTTATTACTTGAATACTCTAAAATTATCTATCCTTTGCTAGTTTGGAATCTATATTATTACGCTGAAAAAAACCATGCGCATTTTTCAATCAGTGACTTTTGCAAAATTGTTACATTAGATTCGCTTACAACTGTTAATTACGCATCAGAATTAACCAGTTTAAAATCTTCGGTTGACTCTAAATTAAGCACTTTCCCTGTTAATGTAACTTTGGAAAATTTTACTAGCCAACTAAATAATCTAGGTTTAAATGAAACGAATTCGTATTTATTTATGAATGGTCATGCGCTTTATGATTTTATGGCAAAGTTTCTGATAAAAATTTGTGATACATTAAAAGCTAGTTATATTTCTGAAATTGAAAAAATAGCAAAAACTGATGAAGAATTGCGTAATAAGAAAGGTCATTACTACAATGCAATAAAAGCAACGCCAATTACTTTTCTTTTGGCAAATAATGAAAAATTTACTGACTGCTTTATCTTCAAAGAAAAAATAAAAAAAGATATTGAAAGTTATTTAGCCACTTTTAAACATAAACAACTAACTCAGGGAATGAATTCATAATGTTTAATAAACTCTGCATTATCGGAGTCGGTTTAATCGGTGGCTCTATCGCAAAAACAGCCCGACAAAATCACTTAACAAAAAACATTGTCGGTTTTGGACGCGAGCAAGACGAAGAAAATTTAACAGCTGCCAAAGAATTTGGCGTAATTGATGAATATTATTTAAACCTCGCCGATGCTGTTTTAGAGGCGGATTGCGTCATCATTGCCACGCCTGTTGCCAGCTTTCAGACGATTTTTCAAACCTTAAAACAAAATAATCTTTGGTCAGAAAAAACCATTTACACCGACGTTGGCAGCACCAAAGGTAATATTATCGCCGCTGCTGAACAGGTTTTCGGCTTTGTCCCTGACAATTTTGTCCCCGCGCATCCCATCGCTGGCGCAGAACAAAGCGGCGTACACGCTGCCATCGTGGATTTATACCTCAACAAACGCTTAATTATTACCCCCGTCAGCAATACCAACCCCGAAGCTGTGCAAAAAATCCAAAATTTTTGGGAAGGCTTGGGCGCAATCGTTTCCATCATGGACGCACAGCAGCATGACAAAGTGTTAGCCGCCACTAGCCATTTGCCGCATTTATTGGCGTTCGCTTTAACAGATATGCTCGGACATCAAGACGAAGAAAGCGAAATTTTCAAATACGCAGCGGGCGGTTTTCGGGATTTTACCCGCATTGCCTCCAGCGACCCAACTATGTGGGCGGACATTTGCAGCGCGAACAAAGATGCTATTTTGCCGTTAATCGAGCAATTGCAGTCAGAATTGGCTAAAATACAAGGTTTGCTGATGAATGACGATTACAAAGTACTTTTTGCAACGTTTACTTATGCTAAATCGGCGCGACAACGGTTTTTAGATCAGTTTAAACAATGATTATTTTCAAAATAATTGTACGCGGGAGTTTATAAAATGCTTGAAAATACTCAATTTGAAGAAAATCAGGATAAAAAAATGCCTTCATTAAATCACAGTTTTATTTGTGCCGAATTGATGCGGCAATTTTTGCAGGATGAAACATTACAGCCCTTGCCTGAATTAACGTTAGATATTGAAAATGGCTTAACGCCGGATATTTGCGTTTATAAAAAAGAAAATGTGCATCCAAATTTTTTTGAAGATACATTGAAAATGAAAGAACTGCCGTTATTAGCGGTTGAGGTTATTTCTTCAAGTCAAAATATTGCTTCAATGTTGGATAAAGCGAGTCTTTTATTAAAGGCTGGAATTGAAAATATATGGACTGTTGAACCGTATAGTCATAGCGTTTTCGTGGTCAATAAAACAGGAAAAAAATTATTCCACGAAGCGATTGTTGAATCCGATGGCATTAAAATGGATTTTAATAAAGTCTTTTCCAGTCTGCGTTAGCATAAAAATAGTTTCTATATTAAAAAATCAATAACTTAAATTTATATCATGTCTGAATCAATTACCTTTAAAGTTCAACCCGGCGGCAGTTTAAACGGCACAGTCAGAGTGCCTGGCGATAAATCCATGTCTCACCGTTCTATTATGCTTGGCTCTTTGGCAGAAGGCGTGACGCATGTGACGGGGTTTCTCAATGCCGAAGACGCGATTTCAACGTTGGAAGCTTTCCGCGCGATGGGCGTGCAAATCGAAGGCCCAAAAAACGGCGAAGTCACGATTCACGGCGTTGGTAAACACGGCTTGAAAGCTCCGAAAGAGCCGTTGTATTTAGGCAATTCCGGTACTTCGATGCGTTTATTAAGCGGTTTATTGGCAGGGCAAGATTTTGACAGCACGTTGACGGGGGATAAATCGTTATCGGGTCGCCCGATGCGCCGTGTGACACAACCATTGGCTTTAATGGGCGCGAAAATTGAAACGCAAGAAAACGGCACTGCTCCGCTGCATATTAAAGGTACAAAAAATTTAAAAGGCATTGATTACATCATGCCAATCGCCAGTGCGCAGGTGAAATCCTGTTTATTGTTGGCGGGGATGTACGCTTCTGGCGAAACGACTGTCACTGAACCTGCACCAACCCGCGATCATACAGAAAGAATGTTGAACGGTTTTGGTTATCCTGTGCAACGCGAAGGCAGCAAAGCCAGCATTGACAGCAATGGCAAACTCACTGCCACCAATATTGACGTACCGAGCGATATTTCTTCCGCTGCGTTTTTCTTAGTCGGAGCTTCAATCGCGCCAAACTCTGATGTGACATTACAACACGTTGGGATTAATCCAACTCGTACTGGTATTATTGATATTTTGCGTTTGATGGGCGCGAATATTGAAGTTTTAAATCCGCGTGAAGTCGGTGGCGAGCCAGTAGCGGATTTGCGCGTGACTTCCAGCGAATTACACGGCATTCATATTCCTGAAGAGTTAGTGCCGTTAGCGATTGATGAATTTCCGGTGTTATTTGTTGCCGCATCCTGTGCCACAGGTGAAACTGTTTTAACGGGCGCGGAAGAGTTGAGAGTAAAAGAATCTGACCGGATTCAAGTGATGGCAGATGGTTTGCAAATTTTAGGGATTGATGCGCAACCAACCAAAGACGGCATGATTATTCAAGGCGGACAGTTAGGCGGCGGTGAAGTTGTGTCTCACGGCGATCACCGAATTGCGATGTCATTTTCAATTGCGGGTTTAAGAGCCGCTGCACCTATTACGATTCATGATTGTGCCAACGTAAATACTTCTTTTCCTGAATTCCGAGACCTTGCGAAACAGCTCGGTTTGCAACTGACTTTCAAATAATGACTATTCCTGTATTAACCATAGATGGCCCAAGCGGTGCAGGCAA
Organism: uncultured Methylomonas sp.; assembly: GCA_936941155.1. Taxonomy (GTDB): domain Bacteria; phylum Pseudomonadota; class Gammaproteobacteria; order Methylococcales; family Methylomonadaceae; genus CAIQWF01. The sequence continues at coordinate 48,807 of CAKZJE010000117.1, forward strand.
AGGCACGGTCAGTCGTGCGGTTGCGAAACAATTAGGCTGGAATTATTTAGACAGCGGCTCGATTTATCGTTCGCTAGCGATTGCGATTTTAGAGCAAAAAATCGCTTTAGCAGACGTTTGTGCCATTACCAAAGTAGCACAAGCGATGCAACTGAAGTTTGAATGTGGTGATGAGTTAGTTGTGTTGTTAAATGATGTTGATATTACAGCACAATTAGTCACCGAAACCGTAGGAAATACCGCATCAGTGATTGCGGCCTATCCTGATGTGCGAGATGCATTATTGCAAAAACAAAAAGACTTTAAAAAAGCTCCCGGCTTAGTAGCGGATGGTCGTGATATGGGAACTGTTGTTTTTCCTGATGCTGCAAATAAGGTTTTTCTAACTGCGAGTAGCGAAGAACGTGCAAAAAGAAGATATAAACAGTTGATTGAGAAAGGAATATCTGCTAACCTTGATGGGATAACCAAAGAGATTGAAGCGCGTGATAAGCGTGATAGTGAGCGAAAAACAGCTCCCTTAATTGCAGCAGATGACGCGCTGACGATTGATTCTTCTGATTTACCAATTAATCAGGTAATAGAAGCGGTTTTAAACCTAGTCCGCTAGAGGACTTTTTACTGTTGCTTAATACTAAATTTTAAGCAATTTTTTTAACTTTGAGAAATTAAAGGCTTGTTTGAGTTTTGACAAGCTTGGGAAAGAAAACAATGAGCGAAAGCTTTGCTGCGTTATTTGAAGAGAGTTTAGCCAAGACCGAAATGCGTCCTGGTGCTATTTTGATGGGAACAGTAATCGACATCGAAAACGATATGATTATTGTCAGCACCCAATCAAAATCAGAAGGTGTGATTCCAAAATGGCAGTTTTTAAATGCTGATGGTGACTTAGAGGTTAATATCGGTGATGTCATTGAAGTTGCATTGGATTTATTTGAAGATGGATTAGGGGCAACCTTACTGTCCCGTGATAAAGCTAAGAAAAACAAAGCATGGACTGAATTGGAACGTGCATTTGAATCAGGCTCAACCATTATTGGTCGTATCACAGGAAAAGTACGCGGCGGTTTCATTGTGGCAGTTGACGCATTACGCGCTTTCTTGCCTGGCTCATTAGTTGATGTTCGCCCAATTAGAGACACAACTTTCTTAGAAAACCGTGATCTTGAATTCAAAGTCATTAAAATCGATCAAAAACGCAATAACGTTGTGTTATCACGCCGTGCTGTAGTTGAAAAAGAATACAGCGTTGAACGTGACGAATTGATGAAAACTTTAGAAGATGGTTCAATCGTAACAGGTATTGTTAAAAACTTAACTGATTACGGTGCGTTCATTGACTTAGGTGGTATTGACGGTTTGTTACACATCACTGATATGGCATGGCGTAGAGTGCGTCATCCTTCTGAGTGTGTGGAAATTGGTCAAGAAATCCAAGTTAAAGTATTGAAATTTGACAAAGAAAAAACTCGTGTTTCATTAGGTATGAAACAAATGGGTGAAGATCCTTGGCAAAACATTGCCCGTCGTTACCCAGCAGGCACGCGCGTATTCGGTAAAGTGAATAACTTAACAGATTACGGTTGCTTCGTTGAAATCGAAGAAGGTGTGGAAGGCTTAGTTCACGTTTCAGAAATGGACTGGACTAACAAAAACGTTAATCCTTCTAAAGTTGTGCAATTAGGCGATGAAGTTGAAGTTATGGTCTTAGAAATCGATGAAGAACGTCGTCGTATTTCTTTAGGCATGAAACAATGTCGCTCTAATCCATGGGATGAGTTTGCAGCAACGCATAATAAAGGCGACAAAATCAGCGGTAAAATCAAATCTATCACTGATTTCGGTATTTTCATCGGCTTAGACGGTGGTATCGATGGCTTAGTCCACATGTCAGACATTTCTTGGAATGAAAACGACGAAGAAGCGATTCGCGAATTCAAAAAAGGCGACGAAGTTGAAACTGTGATTTTAGCTGTTGACCCAGAGCGTGAGCGTATTTCTTTAGGGATTAAACAACTGGAACAAGACCCTTTCCAAAACTATATCGCTGTGCATGAAAAAGGCGGCTTAGTGAAAGGTATTGTGAAAGAAGTGGATGCCAAAGGTGCAGTGATTACTTTAGCGGATAACGTTGAAGGTTATTTACGCGCTTCAGAAATCCAACGTGACCGTGTTGAAGATGCGCGTACTTTGTTAAAAGAAGGCGATGAAATTGAATGTAAATTTGTTGGCGTAGATAAGAAAAGTAAATCTATTTCTTTGTCTGTGAAAGCGAAAGACCAAGAAGAAGAATCTAATGCAATTAAAGATTATTCTAAACAAGGTACTGGCACAGCAACATTAGGTGATATTTTTAAACAACAGATGGACAAATAAAAATCTCACTGTAGACGCACAAAAAAACAAAAGTGCTTTCTATTGAGTTGTGACTGGTGCGCAAAATATTACGCACCAGTCCAATTTTTCTCAGAAGACGTTTTTACATTTAAAAAAACGGTTATATAAAAAAAATCAGCCAGCGGAAATTAGCCGTTGCTGATTTTTATTTTTTCTCACAGGGTAAAAAGTGACTAAATCAGAATTAATTGAAGTGCTGGCAAAACAGCAACCTCATTTGGCTCTTAAAGATGTTGAACAAGTGGTAAAGTGCATTTTAGAACAAATGAGCCAGTCATTGGCCAGCGGTGATAGAATTGAGATTAGAGGGTTTGGTAGTTTTTCATTACATTATCGCCCTCCACGCATGGGTAGAAACCCCAAAACAGGTGGCTCTGTAGCATTATCATCCAAACATGTTCCTCACTTTAAGCCGGGTAAGGAATTACGCGAACGAGTTGATGAGTCGCGCGAAAAATACCCCATCACTGAATAAATAATAATTCAACGCAATATTCAAACGATATATGTTTTGTTATTGCGTTGTTTTAACTGTTTAACTCTTTATTAACCTAATCAACATTCTATTTTTTTAGAAATTTAACAGCACATTGTTTAATGCGATTAGGTAAACATCAACAAATCCTGCTACTTTATAAAACAAAATTTATTTCAGTAGAATTAGGATTTACACACTAACGCCAATATTAATCTATAATTATTTTGTGTTTCGACTAACTTTATTGCGAGTTTTTATGGCGGCGGTAATAGACAAAAAAAAATGGGGGATGCGAGAAATTATTTCAGCAGGCTTTTTATTTTTTGGCCTGTTTTTCTTAATGACCTTGCTTACCTTTAGTCAAGAAGATGGTGGCTGGACTCACAGCGGTATTTCAGCTATTCCGAAAAACGCAGGAGGTATTGCAGGTGCATGGATTTCCGACCTCGTTTTTAGTTTATTTGGTTTTGAAGCCTATTTATTTCCGCTTATTGTTGTTTGGTACGGCTATTTGTTTTATCAACAAGGGCAACGCCGTGATAGTGGCTTAAAGCTTGCTTTTCGTTGGCTGGGATTATTTATTACCTTTGTTGCGGGAACGGTGATTTTTTATCTACACGTTCCAAGGCTGATGATTGAGTTTCCGAATGGTAGCGGTGGAATATTAGGGCAAGAAGCAGGCGATGCTTTGCTATTGCTGTTCACTGAATCAAATACTACCATCCTAAGTGTGAGTGTCTTCATGCTAGGATTATCTTTTTTTGTGGGCTTTTCATGGTTTGCTTTGATAGATCGGATAGGTCAATATACCCTGTGGCTGATTACATCAACTCTGCAACTAGCGTTCACTGGAAAGGTTGCACCGCTAAAACAAACTGAACCAGTTAAAAAAAAAAACGCTTCTACTAAACCTAAGATAAATACCCCAAGTCAGAAAGAAAAACCAAAAAAAATTGTCACACCTGTTTTTGATAAGCTGAAAAAAACCACAGCTAAAAGACCGGAGGTGATTGTTTATCCCAAAATTCTCCCCAGTTTATCCCTGTTAGACAAACGCACTATCAACGTTAAAGGCTATAGCCAATCTGATTTAGAAAAAATGTCAGTCTTGGTGGAAAGCGTGCTCAGTGATTTTAATGTCAGTGTTAAAGTTGTCGCAATTTATCCAGGGCCTGTGATTACCCGCTTTGAACTTGAACTTGCACCCGGCGTAAAAGTCAGCCGTATTAGTGGACTTGCTAAAGACATTGCGCGTGGTTTATCTGTCACTCGTGTTCGCGTGGTTGATATTATTCAAGGTAAATCTGTAATTGGCTTAGAAATTCCCAATCGTGAACGCGAAATGGTGTCTTTAAGCGAATTAATCGTTTCTAGCATTTTTTCTGATGCGCAATCTCCTCTGACACTTGCGTTAGGCAAAGACATTTCTGGTGTGCCTGTGGTGGCGGATTTAGCGAAAATGCCGCATGTATTGGTTGCAGGCACAACAGGTTCAGGAAAATCAGTCGCTATCAATACCATGATTTTGAGCATGTTGTATAAAGCCACGCCTGAGCAAATACGGATGATTATGATCGATCCAAAAATGTTGGAGCTTTCGGTTTATGAAGGAATTCCACATTTATTAACTCCGGTTGTTACAGATATGAAGGAAGCCAGCAATGCGTTACGCTGGGCAGTGGCAGAAATGGAGCGGCGTTATAAACTGATGTCAAAAATGGGTGTGAGAAACTTAGCTGGATTTAACCAATTAATTCTCGACAACCAAGCACAAGGCAAATTTATTCCAGATCCATTGTTTCAAGCAACTGACGATGATGGCGAAGTCCCGAGTCTTGATGTGTTGCCGCATATCGTGATTGTGATAGACGAATTAGCCGATATGATGATGATTGTGGGCAAAAAAGTTGAAGAGTTGATTGCTCGATTAGCGCAAAAAGCCAGAGCTTCAGGAATTCATCTGATTTTAGCCACCCAACGACCTTCTGTTGATGTGCTAACAGGCTTAATTAAAGCCAATATTCCGACTCGGATTTCCTTTCAAGTTTCCTCACGAATTGACTCGCGTACTATTTTAGACCAAGGCGGTGCGGAGGCTTTATTAGGTAACGGCGACATGCTGTATTTACCTTCAGGAACCAGTATCCCCATCCGTGCGCACGGTGCATTTGTGGATGACCATGAAGTGCATCGCGTGGTGGATTTTTTGAAAAAAACCGCACCAACCAATTATTTAACTGATATTCTGCAAGAAACCAGCGATGCCAGCATGGGGTTTAGTCTCTCAGGTGGCGGCGGTGGCGATAGCGGTGTTGATGCCATGTACGATCAAGCGGTCGCTTTTGTCGTGCAAAGTCGCAAAGCCTCTATTTCCAGTGTGCAACGCCGCTTTAAAATCGGCTATAACCGCGCTGCGCGGATTATTGAAGAGATGGAAACTGCGGGTATTGTCAGTGCGCCTGAGCACAATGGCTCTCGTACCGTACTCGCGCCAGCTTTAGCAGAAGATTAGCTTAAATTTCTTTTCACTTTTGACCCCTTGATTCTTATGAAACAAAAAATCACGAAAGCAGTTTTTCCAGTTGCAGGTTTAGGCACGCGCTTTTTACCAGCAACTAAAGCCAGCCCAAAAGAAATGTTGCCGATTGTCGATAAACCTTTGATTCAATACGCAGTGGAAGAAGCAATTGCAGCGGGTATTGATACGATGGTTTTTATTACAGGACGCAATAAAAACTCAATTCAAGATCATTTTGATAAAGCGTATGAATTAGAAAACGAATTAAAACAAAAAGGAAAATACGAAACCTTAGATTTTTTAAAAAAATTAATTCCACCTTATGTTTCGTGTATTTTTATCCGTCAATCGGAAGCGTTAGGTTTAGGTCATGCGGTTTTATGTGCAAAACCTATTGTGGGTGATGAGCCTTTTGCGGTTATTTTGGCAGATGATTTAGTCGAAGATGGCAGTCGTGGTTGCACCAAACAATTAGTCGATTTGTTTGAAATAGAGCAATCTAGCATTGTTGCAGTTGAAGATGTTGCGCCAGAAGACACTGATAAATATGGCATTGTGGCCATTGAGCAAAAATCCCATAGCGTCGGCAAAGTGATTTCAATTGTTGAAAAACCCAAAACAGAAGATGCTCCTTCCAATCTTGGCGTTATTGGACGCTATGTATTAACCTCGAAAATTTTTGAACACCTAACTCATTTGGGCAAAGGCGCGGGCGGTGAAATTCAATTAACCGATGCGATTGCACGATTATTAGCAGATGAACAAGTGCTCACTTACCGATTTGAAGGTACGCGCTACGACTGCGGTTCAAAATTAGGCTATTTAATTGCTAACGTAGAACACGGTTTATTACACGAAGAGCTAAGAGACGATTTTCAAGAGTATTTAAAAACACTTGTAGGAAAGTTTTAATAGCCAACACCACTAAGAAACGAGTACAAATCAACTTAGGCAAGTTTATTCTTAAAATCGCTGAGGTCACGACTGGCAGTCCTTTAAGGACTGCCAGTCGTAAAGTTGCCAAGTTTATTTCATGCGCATTCCTAAGTAACTTCGCAAAACTTTAAAGATCGGAGAGTTGCAAGCAATCGCGACTCTTCGTTAATTTTGATACCTGAAAACAAATTCCATTTTTACGACTGACAAAACTGAAATGCCCTCATTTGATATTATTTCTGAATTTGATAAACACGAAGCCCATAATGCTATCGATCAAGCTAACAAAGAAGTGAGCACCCGCTTTGATTTTAAAGGCGCGGCGGCTACTTATGAACTCAATGACGATAAAATTATCATGCGCACGGAAACCGACTTTCAATTAAAGCAAATGTTGGATATTTTGCGAATGAAGCTTGCGAAACGAGGCATTGATGTCGGTTGTTTAGATGCCAGTGAAGCTGATGTGAAATATAAGTCCGCCACGCAAACCATTACCTTAAAACAAGGCGTTGATTCAACCTTAGCCAAACAAATTGTTAAGCTTATTAAAGATAAAAAATTAAAAGTACAAGCGGCAATTCAAGGTGAAAAAGTGCGTGTGACCGGAAAAAAACGCGATGACTTGCAGGAAGTGATTCAAATGCTGCGCTCAGAAGAGCTAGATATGCCGCTGCAATTTGATAATTTTAGAGATTAACTTGAACCAAGCTAGAGACCTTTTCAGTTTATAAAGCCTGAAAGGTCTCTGTTATTTAAGCAGCCAAGTTATTTTCTAAGGTTTTTTCTGAAGAAGTGATGAAAAACTGCACCACTTTTACAATCGTTGAGTGCTCGGTTGAATTAAGCAAAGCCGCACTTGCGCCTAAATTGAGAATGGCGCGTAGATAAATCTGATTAGCGGAAACCGCTAAAATAAAAGTTTTTTGAGAAAATTCTCTAATTTCTTTAATAATCTCAAAGCCATCTTTGTGTGGCATTGCAACATTCATAATCACTGCACGCGGTTTGTGCTGAAAAAACAAATCTGTTGCCATTAAACTATTGGTTGTGGTGATGACTTTGTAACCGTGCATTTCAAAAGCATTCTGCAACTCCGCCAAAAACATCACATCTTGATTAACAATTAATATCGACATATCCGTATTCCTTGCTAGGGTGAAAGCTATTTAATCTAATGGATTGATTTTACAGCGTTTTTGTTACGCAGAGATGACAAAATAGGTTTAAACACCCACAGCATCAATCACTGCAAAAACCTCTTCACAGCTAATGGTTTGTTTTTTACAGGTTAAAATAAAACGTGCGACTGCTTCTACTGCTTTCCATGTTTTTGGATGAGCAATAAATTCAAAGGTTTGTATTAACAAATCACTGAGTTTTTGTTTTTGCTGCTGAACATCTGACGAAACACAATACAAATACTCATCAATTTTTTGCAAATCAGACGCGCTGCCATAATTGCTTAACGCATCAATGTTGAGCAAATAAGCATTCATTTCTTCATTATCGGCTAAGCTGACATAATTTGCCTCTGCAACAGAGCCTGCGAGTAAATTGACCATATCGGCTTCTAACGCGTTTTGATAATCAGCTTTTTCGCTAGGCGACATATAGTTTTCACTGTCGAGAAACGTCAAAATAAGATTTTGAATCAAACAACCGCCTTCAACTTTTGCAGCAACATTGTCACCTAATGAAAAAATTGGCATTTTTGCGCAGTCAGCATTATTTTTGAGTCTGATTTGAAAATAAATAGGAGGAAGTTGCTGTTGTTTGTTGTATAAATAAATGGCGGTGGCGTGACCTGCTTCATGGTAAGCAATGCGTTTATTGAGATCTTCAGAGTTAAGATTTACAAAATCATTCGCTTGATAATTTCTTTGCATGATACGCACCTACTAAAAAAAATGCGGCCATAAAGACCGCATAAGAGGAAGGATTCTTACTCTTTTTCTGTTAAAAAAACAGAACGCATACAAGAGCGAAACAGAGTTTACGGAATGGTCAACACATTGAAAATGTGGCATATTGCCGCGCGACAATATGCCGCTGAAATTGGCATAAAGTGTGCGCTGTATAGTAGGTTGTGAATATGAAAAGCAAGTAAAAACAATGGTTTATTTGTAAGTTGACCATAAAAAGTGTGTGATATAACCTAGTAAATAGGGCATATCCCTTATTTTTAGCTCAGCGAAGAAAATTTCAGGTTGTGACTATTTATTTGCGAGATGAATTTGTTGCGCAACAGTGACGGCAGCAATGGCAATTGCTAACTCTTCTTGGGTGGGAATCACTAACACAGCAACCGCTGTTTCTGCCTGATGAATTTTTCCGTCAGAAGTCGCTGGCTGCGCATTTTTTTCGCTATCAATCTTAATTCCTAAGATTTCCAGATTCTTGCAACAATCTATCCGCAATTGCGCATCATGCTCGCCAATCCCGCCACTGAACACAATCGCATCAACTTTTCCTAACGCCGCATAATACGCGCCGATATATTTTTTAATCCGATAAGCAAACATTTTCCGCGCTAATTGTGCTTGATAATCGCCAGTCGCTGCACGCTCCGCCACAGTGCGCATATCATTGCTGCCACAAATCCCTTTTAAACCACTGTTTTTGTTTAATAACTGGCTGATTTCTGCCAATGACCAGCCTTTTGTTTGATGCAGATAATCGTAAATCATCGGATCAATATCGCCGCTGCGTGTTCCCATCATCAAACCTTCTAACGGCGTAAGTCCCATCGAAGTATCAATACTTACGCCTTTTTCAATGGCACAAGCACTCGCGCCGTTGCCTAAATGCAAAGTAATGAGGTTGATTTCAGGCAACGGTTTATTCAGTAATAATGCCGCTTGCTGGGCTAAATAACGATGTGAAGTGCCGTGAAAGCCGTAGCGACGTAATTTCAATTCGCTATACAAATTTTCAGGAACAGGATAACGATAAGCATAGTCTGGCAAAGTTTGATGAAAAGCAGTATCAAAAACAGCCACTTGTGGTGTGTGTGTTGCCAATTGCATGGCGACTTCAATACCGAGCAAATTTGCAGGATTGTGCAGCGGTGCGAGTGGAATCATTGCGGTAATTTGCTGGATAACTTCCGCTGTCAACAGCGTGGGTTGAGTAAATAATTCCCCGCCATGCACAATTCGATGTCCAATACAAAATAACTCATTAAAATCAGCAAGACAGCCGGAGTTAAGCAAAATATCACGAATACAATTTAATCCATACTGGTGATTGGGAATGTTGAGTTGTTGCTTCCCGTGTTGTTCTGCAAGCGTGGAGGAAACATGATAGCTGTGTTGCCCAAGCGGTTCACCGATTTGTTCCAGCAAGCCAGACAGCAATAAAGTTTGTTCAGGAAACTTAAACAGCGCGTATTTAATGGAAGAACTGCCAGAATTTAAAACTAATATTTTCATCGGTGAGTTTTTGAGGTTTGTAAAAACTGCGAAAACAGGAGTAAAAACAGACTTTTTACTCCATGTCAGAAAGGATTAAATTGCGGATTTCAGACTCTGCAATGGGTTTTGCGATGAAACAGAGAATCAAACCTAGACTTCATCCAAGCGCACAACGCGACCTTGTGCAGCAGATTGCAATGCTGCAACAATAGTTCGGCAATTACTTTTAGCGTCCGATAAAGAAAGCTGCGGCGCGGTATCACTTAAGACAGCATTGCTAAAATGGGCAATTTCTAACTCAAAATGATTTGCAACCGGCAATCTTTCTTCGCATTGTTGCCCCGCTTCTGTCCACCATGAAATAACCGGCACGTCACCGGGCAACTGCCAAACAACATGACATTTAATGCCGCCTTTTGTGCCGACAATTTCATATTCGCAACGCCGCGCCCGTTCAAAACTAAAATCAAAATGCGCAAATTTTCCATCGCCAAAATCTAAAATGCCGCTGCTTGCAATGTCCGCGCCGCTTTCAACGTATTTGGCGAGGGTTGTGACGGCAATGGGGTCTTGTTGAAAAAATAGGCGCAGCGAATGAATGGCATAACAGCCAATATCCCACATTGCGCCGCCGCCATGCTCAACGCTGTCGGCTAGGCGATAAAGGCGGGCAGGGCGCATCATAAAAGAATAACTAGCTCGCACCGAGCGCACTTCGCCAATTACGCCGCTGTTGATAATTTCTAAAACGCGGGTATGTTGCGGATGAAAACGATACATAAAACCTTCCATCACTTTCACATGATGCTGTTGCGCCGCGTGTTCAATCGCTTCAATGTCTGCGACAGTCAACGCCATCGGTTTTTCGCATAATACATGCTTGCCTGCTGCAATCGCGCGTAATGTCCATGCGGCATGTTCTTGATTTGCAACAGGAATATAGATTGCATCAATATTGTCGGCATTGATTAAATCATCCAAAGAATCATAGATTTTCACGCCTTGTTGCTGTGGAGCGTATTTTGCCAAGGTTTCTGCTGCCGCACCGGGGCGACGACTGGCAATGCCAACCAATTCTGCATTTTCCGCACCTACAATGGCGGGCATTAGGCGTTCATTAATCCGAGCCGCACCTAAAATTCCCCAACGAAGTTTTGTTTTGTTTGTCATTGCCTGTCCCCAGTTTTTAAATTGTGAATTAAGACTAAGTTTATTTGGGTTTGTTGTTAAAAAAACTTAATGCCGAAGCGCATTTTAGCTGATATTGAATCAGCAGTGTGTTTGCGTGACGCATCAGCATTTGATGGCGAAATTATTCTTTAAATGTTACGCAAAATCTATTAAGGGTTGGTGACACAATCTCCTGAAATTTATAAAACGACCGGTCGTCTTAAAAATTTTTTGCGTAACTTTCATTTGAATTGCTTTTCTAGCTAGGATGAGTATTTTCTGTGTAAAGTGCGTAACCTCAGTTATTCTTTGCCTATCATCACAAACCCCGCCCAATAGTACGGATTGCTGTATTGTTTGTATTTTGCATCGTGCATAAATTCATTTTGCGTGGCTTGAATGGCTTGTTGCGCAGGTTCGCCATTTAAAAAGTGTTCGTAGAATCGTTGCATGAAGATGCCTGTTGATTCATCCGCCACTGACCATAAAGTGGATAGCACCGCTTTTGCGCCTGCTTCCTGAAATGCACGATTCAAGCTATACACGCCTTCGCCGATTTTGACATCGCCTTTGCCTGTGTCGCAGGCGGATAAAGTGACTAAATCTGTGCCTGCCAAGTCGAGATTTAATACTTCTAACGCGGTTAAAATCCCGTCTGTGCCATCGTTTTGTTTGATGCCTTTTACGCCGAAGTTGGCATTGGCAAAGGCTAAACCGGAACGGGTTAAGGGATTTTCGATTTTGCCAACGGGTAAAGATTCGTTGCTGAGTGATACTGAACGTAGAGACGCAAGATTTTGCGTCTCTACAGGTTTGCTGTCTTCCAAAAAGAAGCCGTGTGTGGAAAGGTGCAGTATTTTCGGTGCAGTTAAAGCGTTAATGGCTTGTTCTGTGGCCTGGGCTTTTAGAAATAATTTGGCAGCAGGTTCGGGCTGTTTTTTGATGAATAATTTATCAATTTGTTGCCCTTCGTTTAACGCATTCGGTAATGAGTCGAAATGAATGTTTTTGAGTTCGGTTGCGCCAGCGGTGTTGCCTGCTTTGATGATAGCAGTGTCATCGCCATAATCGGGTGCGGCAAAAATGGCGGCTGCGCTGGCTTTGCCTTCTAACGGCGGTAATACAATGTCTCTGGCAGAACTTAAGGTGATGAGTTGCCATTTTTCGGCTAGGTATTTGCCGTCTGGGTCTTGTAAGGCTTTGAAAGGCAATAGGTGTAAATCGCCATCGGGAATTAAGTAAACGGTTTTTTTGTTTTGCAGATAGGGTGTTAAAGGCTGCCAGAGTTTTTCGTATAAGGTTTGTGCGGTTTGGGTGATGGTTTTTTCGCGATTGTTGGCGTTTTCTTTGGTGGGGACAATGCTAGATTGATAGGTTTTTATGGCGGCGGCAATGGGGGCAAATTCACCGAGTTTAATTAATTTGATGCCGTTTTGTTTGTCGGCGATGAGGGCGATGATTTGGTCAGTTTTATCTTTTTCTGTCTTTAAATCGACTTCTTTGTAAACCAGAAAATCAATTACAGATTGTTCATCACTAAGTTTTTCTAGCACTTGTTCAGGTGTAACTTCTGTTTTACTACGTTTAAAACCTGAGACTTTTTGACTTAACTGCATTTCTTGATTATTGCTTTTTTCTTCCAAATCCTGAATTATTTTTTTATCCTCTTTGCCAGAAAGAACTAGATTCGATAATTGCGCTTTCAGAGCACTAAATTCTTGCATCTTTTTTTGAATAACAGAGTCTGAACTTTGTTTAGCTAAGATACTGGCTTCTGAAGCAATGCGTAATAACAAACCTTTACGCGAAAGGGAAAAATATAAGGCTTCTTCGGGAGTGTCGTGAAAACTGTAGAAACTTAGGTAAAAGTCTCGATTATATTCTTCTTGTTTTAGATAAGACTGGCGTGTTTTTTCACCAGATCCCCATAACCAGCGTTCTAAGGATTGATTCATTATCCGCAAACTTCTCTGTAACAAAGGATCGGCTTTGCTGTGGTCACCCATTGCAATATATAGCTTTGCTAACTCGTTTAAACCTATGGTAAGACCAGGATGGTTTTGTCCTAACATTTTCTCATCAATTGCCAAACCTTTTAAGAACAAAGGTTCGGACTCTGCATATTTTCCTTGTTTTTTATAAATCGAAGCTAAACTTTCTAAACTGGTAGCAACATCAGGATTGTTTTGTCCTAAAGCTTTTTCTCTAATTGCTAAGCTTCTTTTCAACAACGGTTCGGCTTGTGCATATTTTTCCTGTTTGTAATAGAACCTCGCTAAATTATGCAAAGTGCTTGCAACATTTGGGTGGTCTTTGCCTAAAGCTTTTTCTCTAATTCTTAAGCTTCTTTGCAACAATGGTTCTGCTTGTGCGTATTTGTGCTGGGATTGATAAAGCTCTGCTAAATTGTTTAAACTGGTGGCGACGAGTGGATGGTTATTACCTAAAGTTTTTTCCCAAATTGCCAAACTTCTTAGATAGTAGGATTCGGCTTGTTCATACTTACCTTGTGTACGATAAAGTGCAGCTAAATTATGTAAACTGAGAGCAACATCTGAGTGGTCTTTGCCTAAAGCTTTTTCTCTAATCGCTAAACTTCTTAGGAAGTAGGGTTCGGCTTGTTCATACTTGCCTTGTGTATCATAGATATCTGATAAATTATTTAAGCTGGTGGCAACTTTGGGGTGGTCTTTACCTAAAGATTTCTCTTTAATTGCCAAACTTCTTAAGTGCAGGGATTCTGCTTGTTCATACTTGGCTTGATCCTTATAAAGCGAGGCTAAATTGTTTAAGGTGGTGGCAACGGAGGAATGATCCTTGCAAAAGGCTTTTTCTCTAATGGCTAAACTGCGTTGAAACAAAGGTTCAGCTTCAGCATATCTGCCTTGTGCTTGATAAACGCCTGCTAAATTACTTAAACTTCGGGCAACATCGCGGTCATCTTTGCCTAATGTTTTTTCCCGAATCGCTAAGCTCCGTTGTAATAAAGATTCGGCTTCGGCATACTTACCTGCTTTATATAATGCCATTCCTGCTTGATTCAAAAGAAAAGCATCATCAGCTTTTAACGCAAAGTTTTTTTGCATTTCAAGCAACTTAGCATCTGCATCTTCAGCATTCGCCGCATTAACCCCGAATACCATTAAAAATGCCAACAACGGAATTATTTTTTTCATTGCCCGTTTCCCCAATTAATTTAGCGTCAAACTCTCAATTTCAAGCTCAGTTAAACCCGTAGTTTTTGCCAAAATTCGCTCCATTATTTACCACAACTACCGTCATCTGTCACAACTGCTATCGTAGGCTGCATATCTTTTGAAAGCTCAATTTCATCCGTCATCAATTCAAGCACACCATAACGCTGCCATAACAAAATATTACTTTCTTTATCAAACACAACCACCAACACTTTATCTTTACAATTTTTTAAATCCTTCGTATCAATTGGCAAACGCTTTTTTTGATTATTTTGTGTTATTGGTATCGCAGGTAAATAATGAATTCCTCTAAACGGCGGCAATAAACTCTGCTTATTTTCTGAAAACTGCAACGCACTTTTAGTATCCGCTAAATATTCAGTTGAAATAGGCTTGCCATCTTTTAAAATCAAAAACTTCAAATCTTTACTAAATGGCAAAACCTTATTCCAAACCCAATCACTACCAATTTTTAAAATAGCATCCTCTCGAATAATTTTATTATTATCTAAAACCCGCAACTTTAAATCAGCGTTTTTTGGAAAATTTTTAAAATCATCTTGGTCAAACTCAACCAAAGTTTTTAAATCGTGACCAACAGAGACTTTATTAAAACCGTAAATTAATTCGGCATGAGCAAAATTAACCAAACAGAAAATAATTAATCCAAGGGTTGTTTGATAGCGTAAGTTTCGCATGGTTTAAACTCTCCATTACTGCAATTTGAAAAAGGCGAACTGGTAAAAACTTGTTCCAGATGAACAACGGAAGCTTGTGGAATATAACTGATTTGAAAAAAATTAACTCGGTCGTAAATAATCAAACTCTCTTGCGATTTAGCTAATAAAAACACACCGTCTTTATGCAGAATTATTTCTTGGGCTTTCTCATTTTTTTCCATATAACTCAAAGAAACAACCGGATACTGATAATTTGTTCCCAAAATACCATAATTAAATGGAATTAAAATCACTTGTGCGGACGTAAAAGAAAATATTAACCATTTTCCTAATATATTCTGATGATTAATAATCAATATAATCGCTGTGACAGATATAATTAAAATTATCAACATCAGCGCGTTTAATCTTTTTTCATCATTCCCTGATTCATCATAGATTTCAGGAATAGAAAAGAAAAAGTTTTTAATAAAATCCCCTTTTGCACTATTACTATTTAAAATAAAACTACTTTTATCTTTTATCCTATTCAGTAATTTAGATGTTTTTATTCGCTTGTCATAATAAACTTTTTTGATTTTCTTTTCATAGCGCAAAATATTTTGTTTCTGTTCATAAAAGTTGGCAGAATCACTGAGCGAAGCTTGTAAGATATTTTTGGCATATAAAGGCTGTGTTTCCACATAAAAAGTTGAAACAACAACAATAACCAGAAAGAATGATTGAATCAAAATAGTAATACGATGTTGTTGAATCATATTAACAATTGATTTTTGTGCAAATAACTTAAAAACTAACTGAATTAGCGTTAATAAAATAATCACAAGCAGCCAGATATAAACCGCTTTACCTGCCCATCGTATATCTTGAATAATTGAGATTAAATAAGATGGTTTTGTGGCTAAAAAAATAAAGGTTTGCAAAATAAACAGTAGATTTTTACCTGCCATTTCTGCATACGTTTGTAAATCACCTGCAATATAAGGCAATCCTAAAACCCGATAATAGGCAATAAACGATAAAAAACCGCAAGTGTAAAAAGCTAATACGATGCTGACATTAGATTTAATTATCGTTAAAGTAAAGTTGATTAATTTATCAATCATAAATAATTCCAATAAGTTGGCGCAATAATCATTCCTTGCCTATCATTACAAAACCCGCCCAATATAAAGGATTGCTATAGCGTTTATCCTGAATAAATTCAGCTTGAGTTTCTTGCAAAGCCAATTGCGCCGGCTTGCCGCTTAAAAAACGCGCATAAAAACTTTGCATAAACTGACTCGTGCCCGCGTCATCCACTTCCCACAACGTCGAAAGCACCGCTTTTGCACCGGCTTCTTGAAATGCACGATTCAAACTATACACACCCTCACCGACTTTTATATCCCCCAAACCCGTTTCACAAGCGGAAAGCGTCACTAATTCCGTGCCTTGCAAATCTAAATTGAGCACTTCTAACGCAGTCAAAATCCCATCCGTACCATCGGTTTTTTTAATGCCGCGCACCCCTAAATTCGCATCCATCAATGCCAAACCAGAACGCGCCAACGGATTATCAACGTTAGCTGAAATCGCAGGTTGTCCGGTGCTTAACAACAAACTTTGCTCTAATGGTTTTTCTCCAGCTGGTTTGTCTGCCAAGAAAAAACCATGCGTGGCAAGATGCACTATTTTCGGTGCAACCAAATCAGCCATCGCTTTTTCAGTCGCTTGATTTTGCAGCAATAAATTTGTGGGCGACTGGTTTTGCGCTTGTTTAAATAATTGCGCAATCTTTTCGCCTTCAATCGCAGTGGCTGCCAATTTGTCAAAATAAATACTTTTTAAATCAAAACCGCGCGTGACTGCAATCGCTTGCGGCTTGGGATTGCCATAATTGGGATTTGCAAAAATAAACGCCGCATTGGTTTTGCCAGACAACGCAGGCAGCACAATATCTCGCGCCGAGCTTAAACTAATCAGTTGCAATTTTTCGACTAAATATTTCCCGTCTTTATCTTGCAAGGCTTTGAACGGCACTAAATGCAACACCCCATCAGGGACTAAATAAACACTTGTTTTTCCTTGTAAATCAGCTTCCAAAGGTCGCCACAACAATTTGTATAACGCTTGCGATTTCCGTTCTATCGGCAAAGAATTGGTAATGGCACTGCGAATTTCTTTAATCGCCGCGCTAATCGGAGCTAAATCACCCAGCGGAATTAATTTCGCCCCGTGTTCTTTATCTGCTAATAACGCTAGAACTCGTTCACCTTTGTAAGTATTGTTTTTAAAATCAACCTCTTGATAGACTAAAAAATCCACCAAACTTTGTTCAGAATGCAGATTTTCCAACACTTGCGCCGGCGTAACTTCAGTTTGATTGCGTTTAAATTTGCTTAAATGTTGCGCTAATAACATTTCTAACTGATTACTTTTTTCTTCCAATGCTTGCGTGCTGGCTTTGTCAACCGAGTCAGAAAACAGCCGCGCTGCTAATTGTCGGCGCAGCGCGTTAAATTCCTGTTGTTGTTTTTGCAAGGTCGGGTCGGAACTTTGCTTTGCTAATGCACTGATTTCTGAAGAAATTCTCAGCAATAAACCTTTGCGTGACAGCGAAAAATATAACGCCTCTTCCCCATTATGTTGATGCGCATAAAAACTCAGATACACATTTTTCATAAACTCATGCTGTTGCAAATACGACTGGCGAGTTTTTTCGCCAGCAGCCCACAGCCATCGCTCCAACACTTGATTACTCAAGCGCAAACTACGCTCCAATAACGGCGCGGCTGAGCTAAATTTTTCTTGCGCCGCATAAGCAATCGCTAAATTATTCAAACTGGTGGCGACATAAGGATGATTTTCTCCCAAAGTCTGCTCCCAAATCGCTAAACTGCGTTGATAAAAGGTTTCCGCTTGCGCAAACTTCCCTTGTAACACCGACAACGCCGCTAAATTATTCAAACTAATCGCAACGTCTGGATGATTTTGCCCTAACACTTTTTCCCGAATCGCTAAACTACGCTCTGCCAAAGGTTGTGCTTTTGCGTAGTTGCCTTGGGTTTGATAAAACACTGCCAAGCTATTCAAATCATTAGCGACATTAGAATGTTCCGCGCCTAAAACCTGCTCATCAATTGCCAAACTACGCAGCAATAACGGCTCAGCGGCGGCAGATTTTTGTTGCGCAAGATAAATAATCGCTAAATTACTCAAGCTTTCCGCCACACTTGGATTTTGTTTGCCAAAGATTTTTTCACGCAATTCTAAACAGGCTTCTAACAAGGCTTGCGCTTGTTGATGTTTACCTTGCGCATGATAAAGCAGAGCCAATTCAGTTAAACTTTCTGCAAATTTTGGATTGTTTTTGCCTAAAACTTTTTCACGAATGCTAAAACTGCGCCGATACAAAGGTTCGGCTTGTTCGTATTTGCCTTGTTCTTGATACAGTTTTCCTAAACCGCTTAAATTGGTTGCCACATCAGGATGATTCGGGCTAAACGCCTGCTCCACAATTGCCAAACTGCGCTGATATAAAGCTTCCGCTTGTTGATATTTGCCTTGCGATTTATACAGCGATGCCAAATTATTCAAACTCACTGCCAAATCGGGATGATTTTTTCCCAACGTTTGTTCCGCAATGGCAATACTTCGTTGCAGCATCGGCTCGGCTTGCTGATATTTACCTTGTGAGCTATATAACTGCGCTAAGTTATTTAAATCACCCGCCACGTCTGGACTGTTTTGTCCGGTGCTTTTTTCATCAATCGCCAAACTGCGTAAATAAAATGGTTCGGCTTGCGCGTATTTGCCTTGAATGTAATACAGCGCGGCTAAATTGTTTAAGCTGGTTGCAACCATCGGATGCTCTGCGCCTAATGCTTTTTCATAAATTCCCAAACTGCGTAAATATAAAGTTTCGGCTTGCGCGAGTTTTCCTTGCTCGCGGTACACTTCGGCAAGATTATTCAAGCTCGTGGCAAGATTCGGATGATCAGGCGACAATTCTTTTTCGCGAATCGCTAAACTTTTTTGCCACACTTGTTCGGCTTCTGCATATTGCCCAGCGCGAAAAAACGCTTCGCCGAGTTTGTTTAACGCGCTGGCATCATTCGGATTGGCTGCTAACGTTTGTTGCAGCTGTTGCAGGTTTGGGTTTGTTTCGGCGGCGATAACGTTGTTTGCGGATAACGCCGTCAGCAGGAGCGCGAAGGGAAGAACTTTTTTCATGAGCTATGTCCTCGATTTTTTTGATTTTTGCCATGATTAAGGCGTGGCTTTCGTAGTTGTTTTTCATCACATGCAACACCGCATCAGGCACGGTGTGAATATTTTGATAATTTCCTTTAGCTTCCAGCAATTTAACCATAACGCCTTGTTGTTTCGCCAAGTAAATATAAGGTTCAATTTGCCACCATTCGATAAACGTGTTGCTAACCACCACCGAGAGTTTTTTGCGCAACGCGGCGGCGGTTTGGTTTTGACACCATTGATGCGCTTGTTTAATCAGCGCGGGGTCGTAGCAATACACGCCGTCTTTGATGAAAAACATGTCGGCTTCCAGATGAATGGCGGATTGTTGTTTGGCTAGGGTTGATTTGCCGCTGCCGGGTAAGCCGCGAATTAGAATGAGTTTTTGCATTTTTTGTTGTGTTTTGAAAGCGTGGCTCACGATTGAATTTGCGAAATGGTAGCAGATGTTGTGGTGATTTAGGTTATCTGTGGTTTTGTGGTTTGAATGGGGGAATATAAAGAATTTTTTTAAGACGACCAGTCGTCTTGAAAAATTTTGTGATTATAAAAACTTCTTAGCTTGCTAACGGGAGAAGTGCTTTTGCAGTAAACTATCCATGCACATCGAACTCCATTATTTACATGCTAAGGATAAAAACATGGCAATAGATTTTATCGAAAAATATATTAATCCGTTTACTGATTATGGATTTAAGCGTTTATTTGGTGAAGAGGCGAATAAAGATTTATTAATGGATTTTTTGAATGAACTGTTGCGGCAAGAGCAAGGCGAAATTAAAGCGATAACGTTTCTAAAAACGGAACAATTAGGTTCTACTGAAATTGATAGAAAAGCTATTTTTGATTTGTACTGCGAAAATGAAAATGGTGAAAAGTTTATTGTCGAATTGCAGAAAACTAAACAAGATTTTTTTAAAGATAGAGCTTTGTATTATTCGACTTTTCCTATTCACGAACAGGCGAAAAAAGGTTCAGATTGGAATTTTGAATTAAAAGCTATTTATACGATTGGCGTGTTAGATTTTGTGTTTGAAGAAGATAAAAATGATGCGAATAAATATAAGTATGTTGTTAAATTAAGCGATATTGAAACAAATAAAGTGTTTTACAATAAATTGACGTTTGTTTATTTGGAGATGCCAAAATTTAAAAAAACTTTGGATGAAATAGAAACCCATTTTGAGAAATGGCTTTATGTGTTACGGCATTTAAACGAGTTAGATAAAATGCCCGCTAAATTAACCGAGCGTATTTTTAAAAAGTTGTTTGATGTAGCGGAGATTGCGAAATTTAATCGTGAGCAGTTGATGGCTTATGAAGATAGCATGAAATATTATCGAGATTTGAAAAATTCATTTGATACTAAGTTTAGAGAAGGAGAAGAAAGCGGTTTAAAAAAAGGAGAGAACAAAAAGGCGTTAGAAATTGCTAAAAATTTGTTAGCAATGTGTGTGGATATTGAAATTATTTCACAGACAACAGGTTTAACCTCTGTTGAAATTGAAAGCTTAAGAGAGAATTAATATGGGAGCGTGCTTGGAAGTTGGTTTATGTACAAAAGTTTCTTTTTCTAAAAGCGATAGCGATAGTATTAAAAAGTATTATCCGAATATTTCTGACTTTCAAATGGATTTTGAAAAAGAAACTCATCTTGCTTTGTCTTATTATAATCTCAGTGAATTTGAAGGAGCGTATATTTTTAACGTAAAACCAGAATTACTTGAACCTAAAGATTTAGTGTTGTTTCTAAAGGAGTTTTTTAGTTTTAAGTGTAATAATAAGGTGAATTGTTTAGCAAGGTATAATGAAATGCTGGAAAAAATAGAGCAGCTTAATTGCGCTTCTGACGTAATTTATTGCATTGAAAATGAAGAGGACTTTAGTCTTCGGTTACATGACGCAAAAGATGCTATCCATTTGTCATCTGGATTATATTTGCCTTTCAAGTTTGATTATGTTCCGTTGGACACTTACTATAAAGCTCATATTGAGTTTTCTGCTGCGTTGTTTTCTTATTTGGCGCGGTTGATTCAATTTAAGCATCCACAACCACAAGTTAAGTTGATTAAGTTTTTTATAGATGGCTGAAGGTTTTGATATAAAAATGATTATTGAAATTACAGGGCTAGCGGAAGAGATAATCTTGTAGTACGCCACACACCGACTACGAAAACCAAATTTAGACTGAGGATAAAAATATGAAACGAGTTGCCCCTTTACGTTACGGCGTAATTTTTAAAAAGGCTTTTTGTGATGTCGATATATTTAAACGATTTGTTTTGGATATTGTCGGCATTAATCTTGAAATTGATAATGTTGAAACGGAAAAGGAATTTAAACCTCCGATTGGTAATGTCGCTGTGAAGTTTGATTTATATGCCGAGGATATTAAAAATCGCATTATTGTTGAAATTCAGCATGATAGAAACGCCGATCATTATGACCGCTTTTTACATTACCATTGTGTTGCTTTATTGGAACAACTGAAAAAGCCGCCTAAAAGTGCGCAATACCGTTATTACTCGCCGAACACCACTGTTTATACGATTGTGGTTTTAACATCGGGTGATGAAAAGAATCAATGTGATGTTGCGGTGATTGATTTTGACCCTAAAACTTTGGATGGCAAGGGATTAAATGAAATTAAACATAAAATTGTTTATCTTTGTCCGCGCTATATGAATGAGAAAACGCCTGAGTTTTATCAAGAGTGGTTGCGGGTGATTGAGGATAGTTTGGATAATCAGGTGGATGAGTCGTTGTATCATTTGCCTGAGATTGAAAAGCTGTTGTTGGCGATTGGTGAAGATAATGTTACGCCGGAGGAAATGGCGCGAATGATTGATGAGTCTTATATTGCGGACGCTGAAAAAAGAGGTCTTAAGGAAGGGATTGAAAAAGGCATTGAACAAGGCATTGAACAAGGCATTGAACAAGGCATTGAACAAGGCATTGAAAAAGGGAAACTAGAAACGGCAAAAGCAATGTTGGCAGAAGGCTTTGATGTTAAAACCATTGTTAAAATTACCGGACTAACGGAAGAAATGATTTTGCGGTAAACTAACGCCTATGACTGGCAGTCCTTGAAGGACTGCCAGTCATTTTTTCAAACACAGAGGATAAAAACATGGCAACAATTCAAAATGGCATTATTACAACGGACTTCAATTCGTATGGGGATGGTGCTAGCTCTGTCATCATACAGCCCGATGGCAAAATTTTAGTAGCAGGTTCTAGTAACAATGGCACTGACAGTGACTTTGCTTTGGTGCGTTATAACAGTAATGGTAGTCTTGATACAAGTTTTTCTGGTGATGGAAAAGTCACTACAGCTATCAGTTTTGCATCAAGTGATTATTCTAGGTTAATGTCTCTGCAATCGGATGGCAAAATTTTACTGTTTGGTAGCAGTACTGTCAGTGGAGGCAAACCTAATCTTGCTATCGTTCGTTATAACAGTGATGGTTCAATAGATACATCATTTAGTGGTGATGGAAAAATTACTACTGATACCGCCTTTTTCAGCAGTATTGCCGCAATGACCACTCAGGCAGATGGGAAGGTTTTAGTCGCAGGAACTTACTACGATAGTGCTAGTACACTTAATTATTACTATTTTGCATTGGCACGTTACAACAGTGATGGTAGCTTAGATATTAGTTTTTCTTCTGACGGCGAAGTTTTTACAACATTTCCATATACTACACACAATAGTCATGCCAACTCAATTACAGTTCAAGCTGATGGGAAAATTCTAGTGGCAGGAACTGACAGCAGCATATTTTGCTTGGCGCGTTACAATTCCGACGGGAGTTTAGATACTAGTTTCTCAGTAGACGGCAGAACTACTTACTCAGGAAGTACAGGACTTGCTGGTCTTTCAAAGGTTATTGTACAACCCGATGGTAAGATTTTGGCAATTGGTCACGGTGTATGGGTTGGTTTTATCTTGCTTCGTTACAATGCTGATGGCACTTTAGATACTAACTTTGACGGCGATGGCGTAGTCACTACTGGGATATTTGCTAACAGTATTGGTAATTTTCTTGATTCTCCTAGCTCTGTCATTGTACAGCCTGATGGCAAACTAGTAGTGGCGGGTTATAGCTATAACAGTAGTGGTTATGCCGACTTTACCTTAGTACGTTATAACTCCAATGGTAGTTTAGACACTAGTTTTGATAGCGATGGTAAGGTTATCACTGGTATCGGTTCTGCTAATGATGCTGCTAACTCTGTTATCGCTCAGCCTGATGGGAAACTGGTAGTAGTAGGTAGTAGCAATAATGATGGAAGCACTACTGGTTCTGACTTTGCTGTAGTGCGTTATAACAGTGATGGAAGTTTGGATTCCACTTTCACAGGATTAGATAAGGGCTTTACAATAACTCCCTTGGATGGATTAATTACCAATGAAAGCGGTAACTCTATCCGTTTCAGTGTGTCCATGAATACTCAGCCTAACCGAGATGTTTCGGTGACTTTTTCAAGCGGTGATAGTAGCGAAGGTGCTGTTACAAATGCACCTCTCACTTTTACAGCGACCAACTGGACAACACCGCAAACCTTTAGCGTTGTTGGACAAGATGACACGCTTGTTGATGGGAATATTACTTATCAAATCACTGCTGCTGTGAATACGATTGATGTTAATTACTCAGGATTAATTCTATCTCCACTGACCCTAACCAATAATGACAATGAAGAAGCTGGAAAAATAATTAAAGGTGATGTAGGCGGCTCTCAATCTGATGTACTCGTTGGTGGAGGTGGAGATGACACGATTTATGGGTTTAATCTGAAAGATGATCTTTCAGGAGGGCTGGGCAACGACACACTTTATGGTGGCTCTGACAACGATGTCTTATTCGGTGAAGATGGCAACGACAATCTCTATGGCGAGCAAGGGAATGACTATATGGACGGGGGTGCTGGCAATGACATTCTTAATGGTAGCATCGGTATTGATACTATGATTGGCGGTTTAGGCAACGATAGTTATTATGTTGATAATATTAGCGATGTCGTGACTGAGACATCAACATTAGCAACTGAGATTGATAAGGTTAATAGTTCCATCAGTTATATATTAAATGCTAATGCCGAAAATCTAATTTTAACAGGGACAGCCGCAATTAATGGCACAGGAAATATCAGCAATAATAGTTTAACTGGCAATGCTGCGGCAAATAGTTTGAATGGTGATGCAGGAGCAGACAAGTTATTGGGCGGCGCAGGTAATGACATATTAATTGGTGGTGTGGGCAAAGATACGCTGACAGGAGGAACAGGCGCAGATAAATTCAAATTTGCTGCTGTATCCGAAACAGGTATGACAGCCACCACTCGCGATACCATCACCGATTTTAAAACCGTGCAAGCCGATAAAATCGACCTCTCTACTATTGATGCAAATACTACAGTCGCAGCAAACAACGCCTTTGTATCTTTCAATCAAGGTGCTGCTTTTTCAGGCTCATTTGCTGTTTCTGCGGCTTTGTTTTTTGACCAAACTACGCATATTCTGTGGGGTAATAATGATACTGATGCAACCGCAGATTTCTCCATTTTGCTAACAGGTGTTACCAGCCTAACGACAAGCGATTTTATTCTGTAATGTCTCATCAACCCTTGTGCCTAAAAACCGCAAGGGTTTCTTCTAATGAAACAAAACCATGAAATTCACTTGGGATAACAACAAAAACGCCATCAACAAAGCAAAACATGGCATTAGTTATGAACACACTCACTAAACAACAAACCGAAGAGTTAAATCAACTGGCACTGCTGCCTGATGAAATGATTGATACCAGTGATATTCCAGAGCAAACCAACTGGGATAATGTGGTACGCGGACGATTTTATGTAGCAGAAAATATAGAATTAGAACCGGATATTTTGGCGTGGTTTAAAGCAAAAAGCGGTCAACGTTATCAGCAAATGATTAATGAAACTTTGCGGGATTATATTCAACACGCCAGCTAGATAAAAAATGCCTCACCCTTTGCGCCTAAAAACCGCAAGGGTTTCTTCAATTATTCAGTTTTATGAGAAATCCATGAACGCCATCACCACCAAACACGCCACCCAAAACCTAGAACAACTTGTTGAACAAGTCATCTTTGATGTTGAACCGACTATTTTATGTAATGAAGACGGCAAAAAAGCCGTACTGATGGGATTTGATGAATTTAGCGCGTGGCAAGAAACCCTGTATTTATTATCAAATCCAGCCAACGCCGCGCACTTACTGCAATCTATTCAAGAAATTGAAGCCGGAAATACTTTTGAAAAACAACTGATTGAATCATGAAACTCGCGTTCACCAAAGAGTCATGGGCGGATTATCTATGGTATTCAAGAATACGAGCCGAAGCTGTTAAACCGCATTAACGAATTAATCAAAGACATTCAACGCCACCCGTTTACAGGCATCGGCAAACCCGAACCATTGAAAGCCAACCTATCCGGCTATTGGTCAAGACGAATTAACAGCGAACACCGCTTGGTTTATAAAGTCACTGATTCAGAAATTATTTTTGCCTCGTTTAAATTTCATTACAGCAAACATTAAAAACGCTTTTCAACCCTTAGCTCTAAAATGCTAAGGGTTTCTCATCCAAAATAAATCGAGATACATCATGCAAATCACCGCTCAACTCGATGACAGCTATCAAACCCGCATAGCCGCCATTCAACAATCAACCCACACGTCACTTGATGAAATCATCAAGCAAGCCCTTGATTTACTCTATGAAAAAACTGCTTTAACCCCTAGAGAAAAAAACCAAAAGTTAATCGAAATGTTGGCAGGGACAGCCGAAGGCTCTGCGGATTTATCAGAAAACTACAAAGCCTACCTTTATCATGACTGGAAAGAAAAACATGATATTAGCTGATACGGGCTTTTGGGTCGCATTTTTCAACGCCAAAGACAAGTTTCATCAACAAAGCGTTGCTGTTATGTCTCAATCGGATGAAAGTTTAATCACAACTTGGCCTGTTATCACAGAAACTTGTTATCTTTTGGGCAATTACTTGGGAGTGCAAAGCCAACTGCGTTTTGTAAAGGTTTTGGAAAAAGATTACATTCACGTTTTTGATATGCGCTTTAAATATTTGCCGCGTATTCAACAGTTAATGCAAAAATACGCCGATTTACCAATGGATTTAGCCGATGCTTCGTTAGTGTTATTAGCAGAGGAGTTGGGACATGGGCGCATTTTGTCCACTGACCAGCGTGACTTTCGGGCTTACCGCTGGAAAAATCGGCATCCTTTTGAAAACTTGCTGCTGAGATAATAACTAAATAAAAAACACCGCCCCCCTTGCGCCTAAAAACCGCAAGGGTTTCTTTTCTCATTTCAACGTTCTACATCACTGAGCGAATTATTTTTTATAAAAAATAACGCGAAATTTTTTCAAGACGACCGGTCGTTTTTAAAAATTTCAGTTCAAATGCGCACGACTAGCCTCATTTCACGAAAACATATTTCTTAAGAGTTTCATAATTTTTCGGAAGAAAAAAAGCATTTATCGCCCGCTTTTCTTGCCATACAAACCACAAACTCCCCCCTTTTCTACCTAACAGTAGTAAAATGCCAACAGTTATTCGATAGAGTTATCCCACCTGTGAAAGCAAAATTAGAAAATTTAGTCCAAACCCGAATTCCCACCGCACACGGTGAATTCACACTGCACTATTACAGCAACAACTTAGATGAAAAAGAACACATCGCGTTTGTAAAAGGCGACGTAGCAAATAAACACAACGTTTTAGTACGAATTCACTCCGAATGTTTTACCGGCGACGTGCTCGGCTCGCGCCGCTGCGATTGTGGCGAACAACTTGATTTAGCCCTAAAACTGATTAACGAAGCAGGCTGCGGCGTGCTGATTTATCTGCGTCAAGAAGGACGCGGCATTGGATTATTGAAAAAACTGCAAGCCTACAATCTGCAAGACACCGGATTCGACACAGTGGATGCGAATATTCACTTAGGACACCTAGCCGATGAACGCGAATACGACATCGCCGCGTTAATGATTGAAAATCTTGGCATTCAGTCGATTGATTTATTGACGAATAATCCAAATAAAATTGATGAGTTAAAAAAACTCGGTGTATCTGTTAATGCGCGAGTGCCAGTCGAAACTCGCGTGAATACCGATAACGAAGGTTATTTAAAAACCAAAGTGAAAAAAATGCGGCATTTATTGTCGATGCCGAAAGACGCAGACAAGTAACCGCGTTTCCTTAACCGCCAGACTATTAAAAACTTCCAGTCATTAGCCCCTTTAATTTAAGAGAGTTTCCTCATGTTATTTATCCATATCATTTTTGTGTTGCTATCGTTTATCAGTTTTGTAGCGCGAGTGGCATTGTCAGAATTAAAACCGGAAATATTGACACTTAAAGCTTTTAAAATCGTGCCGCATGTCATTGATACACTTTTGCTGGTGAGCGGCATTAGTTTGGTGGTCAGAGGGGATTGGATAGAAAGTGGTGAATATAACTGGATTATCAGCAAAGTTATGATATTACTGGCTTATATTGGCTTAGGCGTGTTTACGATGCGCTCTACTGGCGCAAGACGCTGGGCAGGATTTGCGGGCGCGATTGCGTGTTATGGCTATATTTTATCGGTAGCGATTACGAAACAAGGTTTTTTATAAACGCAAACCAGACCTGACAGGTTTTTAAAATCTATCAGGTCTTTGATTCACAAGCTAAAAACTTGTGAATTTATTTTCTGTTCCAGCCAAATTAACACCGCTTTGCTGTGTTTCAATTCGACTTCTGAAAAATTCAATTCTGCATAATCCGTTAATACATCCCAGCGTTGCAATAACGCTTTTAATTGTAACGATGCAGTGACAGTAAAATGCCATTGTTGCAAAGCAGCGTGATAATAGCGCGATTCTGTGGTTGCCAATGTTTGCGCCAACGCTTCCATCCGTTGAATTCCTGCTGCAATATCAAACACTTTTGCCGTTATCCACGCACTCACGGAAGCGGCATCAATTTGCGTAATCGCTGAATTTTGATTATCCGAAATAATTTTGAAAGCCTGAATCAATTCACTCGATGTAAACCGCACGGCAATTTCATAAAACGCACTGGCTTCCATTTCATACAAACAATCGTCCAAATAATGCGTTTCTGGTTTAGAAACCGTGTTGATGGCTAACGATGCACAGGGCTGTTTTGTGATAAGTTGCGGATAAAAATGTTTCCCACTTTCCACATCAGTGATTTTGTGCGCGGCAAATAATTCGCCTAAATTGTGAGATTGATGTCCCGCAATTCCCACATTCACAAGAATAGGATGTTGAGCTGCTGGAAATTTTGCCAGCGTATAAGCGACAGCTGCCGCCATAGCGATTTTGCCACAACCACTGACCGCCAACGTCATCGTCTCGTTATGATAAATGGCAAAAGGGTGAGATTGAGTATCTTTTTTCAGTTTGAAATGCGCAACCAGCGGTTTTGCTTCGCAGGGCAGGGCGGTGAAAACAAAGGTTTTAATCAGCGGTTGCGCATTCATAAGTTATTGTTTAGATTGAGATTAAACAGCCCATCTTTCTAAAAAGTTTTCCAGCATATCGTGACCGTGTTCAGTCAAAATGGATTCAGGATGAAATTGCACGCCTTCAATATCCAAAGTTTTATGCCGCACACCCATAATTTCATCAATGCCAATATCTTCATCTTGATTATGTGTCCACGCGGTCACTTCCAAGCAATCAGGCAAAGTATTGTGTGCAATCACCAGCGAATGATAGCGGGTGGCAATGAAGGGATTATTTAAACCTTTAAAAACACCGACATTGTGATGATAAATATGCGAAGTTTTGCCGTGCATAATTTGTTTGGCATGAATAATGTCGCCGCCAAACGCATAACCAATACTTTGATGCCCTAAGCACACGCCTAAAATCGGCAATTTTCCGGCAAAATGCAAAATACTTTCCACCGAAATTCCTGCTTCTTTTGGCGTGCAAGGGCCTGGGGAAATCACCAATTTGTCAGGATGCAACGCCTCAATATCGGCAATGCTCACTTCATCGTTGCGCACTACCGTGACATCCGCGCCCAATTCCCCCAAATATTGCACAAGGTTATAAGTGAAAGAGTCGTAATTATCTATCATCACTACTTTAATTTTGCTCATTTTCTCAGCTCCTCCAAGCCAGCCTCAGCCATTGCGACCGCTCTAAAAATCGCGCGTCCTTTGTTCATTGTTTCATCCCATTCGCTGCGTGGCACGGAGTCATACACAATGCCTGCTCCTGCTTGAATGTGTAAAATTTCATCTTTAATGACTGCGGTTCTAATCGCAATCGCGGTATCCAAATTTCCAGACCACGAAATATAACCCACTGCACCCGCATAAACGCCGCGTTTTACGGGTTCTAGCTCGTTAATAATTTCCATTGCCCGAATTTTTGCCGCACCGCTGACTGTGCCTGCGGGAAAAGTCGCCGCTAAGACATCAAACGCATTTTTGCCAGCCTGTAAAGTGCCATTCACATTCGAGACAATGTGCATCACATGCGAATAACGCTCAATAATCATTTTTTCGGTGAGTTTGACCGTGCCGATTTGAGCGACGCGCCCAATATCATTGCGTCCTAAGTCAATCAACATCAAATGTTCCGCGATTTCTTTCGGATCTGCGAGTAACTCTTTTTCCAATTCCAAATCGTGTTCTGGTGTAATTCCGCGCCGGCGTGTGCCAGCAATCGGGCGCACCGTGACGGTGTTATCTTCCAAGCGCACCAAAATTTCTGGCGATGAGCCGACGATATGAAAATCTTTCAAATTCAGATAAAACATATACGGCGATGGATTTAAGCAACGCAAGGCGCGGTATAAATTCAGCGGAGCGGCGGTGTAAGGAATGGACATCCGTTGCGATAACACCACCTGCATAATATCGCCATCGGTGATGTATTCTTTCGCTTTTAACACCGCAGACTCAAAGCCTTCTTGCGTGAAGCCGGAAATAAAATCTTCCTCAGTGACGTGTTTTGTTGTGGTGTGAGTTTGCGGCTCGGCTTTTAACTCGCGCAATTTTGTCACGAGCGCATCAAGACGTTGTTGCGCGTTGTCGTAAGCGTTTTCTTCCGTTGGATTGGCGTGAGTTAAGAGCAACATTTTGCCGGACAAGTTATCGAATACTAGCATTTCCTCAGATACCATCAATAAAATATCCGGTGCGCCGATGGGGTCGGG
This sequence comes from uncultured Methylomonas sp., assembly GCA_936941155.1. GTDB lineage: Bacteria > Pseudomonadota > Gammaproteobacteria > Methylococcales > Methylomonadaceae > CAIQWF01. Next base: position 79,077 of record CAKZJE010000117.1, read on the forward strand.
CTTAGTGTTGTTGGCAAGTTTCGGTTCAATGTAGCCGATGGTTTCGTAGCCAAAATAACCGACCAAGCCGCCGTTAAAGCGTGGTAAGCCTGGAATATCGGGAACTTTGAAGTTTTGTTTAAACTCTTCAATCCATACCAGCGGTTTGTCGTGGGTCAACGTTTCCGTAATTGTGCCATTGGTTTCGATAGAAATTTGCTTGCCGCTGATTTTTATCACGGTTTTGCAAGGCAAGCCGATGATGGAATAGCGTCCCCATTGTTCGCCGCCGTGTACGGACTCAAATAGGTAGGAGTATGAGCCATCGGCGAGTTTTAAATACGCGCTCAGTGGCGTGTCTAAATCCGCTAAAATTTCGCGGCAGATGGGGATGCGGTTGTAGCCTTGGGTGGCGTAGGTGTTAAATTGTTCTGGGTTCATTGCTTTAGGTTTATTTTAAGTTTATGCAACATAACTTTTTTGATATAAAAATTCAGGGTCTAAGTCTAAATGATTTGACCATTCAATCGAATCAAAACTCACGGCAACAGAATTGAAGAGAGAAATGTCTTTTAACTCTGAAAACTTGCCAACGTCTAAATAAGGCGATACATCAAAAATTTTTTCTTCATTATTTTCAAACTGTAGCCACAATTTGTAATTCTCAAGTGGTTTTACATTTTTTACAGATAAATACATGATTGGCTCTTTATTTCAATGGTTCAATAGTAAAAGGTAATTCACCATTTGCTGCTAATTCCCAATCTGCAAGTAAATCTTCTTGATGAATTTCTACCCATGCCAAAACCAATCTTTCTTTTTTGCGTGGCAAATTGCCTTCTGTGATTTCGCATGTTTTTATATCTATGATAGCTTTGTAATCTTGATAATAAGCATGAATATGTGGCGGATTATGTTCTGCGGGTGCGCAATACATCCGAATAATAATTCCATAAAAAATTGAAATGGTAGGCATGATTTTTTTCCTTGCTTACGGTAATTGTTTTTCGCAATTAGCTAAAAACAATAAATTGCTGGCGGTAAGGTGTAAACAATAACTGGCAAGATGTTCTGACACTTCTACGATTTCTGCGCCTTGACCATGCCCACCTTCTTTATTGCGAATGGTTGGAACACCACTTTCTAAGATTTGTTTCAATGATGCTATTTGATTATCCATGTAGCACGGAATCAATTTATGCTCAAAACAAGTTTTAATAAGTTTACTTGCTGTATCAGTTGGTTTGTAATCCCATTTTCTTTTTTCACAGATTGCTTTCATCAAACTTTCAAATGATTTGCAACATTCAACTAAACATTCTTTATAACGTTTATGGCGATAATGCTCATGGGCTTTTAGAAATTCCTGATTTGCTCCTTCGTAATATGGGTCATTGGCAAGTAAAATCAAAACAGGTTTAACGGCTTCAGAATGGATAAATTGTGAATCAATTCGGATTAATTGATTATTGCAAAACGAATAACCAACACCATGCTCATTAAATCTTGAGTTTAAATCTGAAATTGCTTCATCAAACTTAGGATGTAAATCATCACGCCACTGGCAAGTAGGATTATTTCTGATATTAGTATTTATCACTTGAAAACAAAGCTCAACAACATCTAATACTTTTTCTGTAGATTTTTCTTTCAATAAATAATTAAAAACGGCTTTTGCATCATTTTGGTCATTGGTAAGCTTAAACGATCCATTTTCCTTTGCTAAAATGCTATGAATAAATTTGAAAGGAGATTTTGGAATGGGAAAGTTAATATCATCATATACAGATGTATCTGCTCCTCGTGCATTAAGAGTTTCAAATATCTCAGTTATAATATAAATTATTTGCACTCTTAATTTTTCTGAAAGCTCCTCATATTGATAGACATCAGGAAATTCTCCGCGTAATCTTTTTTGCCGTTTTGAAAATAAATCGTGTATTGCCATAATATTTTTTTAAAGCTCGTTGGAAAATAAAAGACAGAGTTTTTCTTTTAACTCATCAAAATGAGAGTGCGCAAAATTATACGGCGCATTCGGATAAGCGATATTATAAATTTGATTCAGAATGGCTTTGTGATTTTCTTTCGATTTGAATTGTGAACAATCTAAAAATCGTTCAATGCAATGACGTTGCTGTTCTGGAATAGTAGATAAAATAAACGACTCTAAATAGCCGGTCTTAGTTATCGGGTCGCACATAATATAAGTGCTGCTAATATTTTGAAAATCTAATTGTGAAATGAGTTCGTTCAACACTTTTTCAGTATTTTCATAGCCGCCATAAATAACATCATTTGTTACATCATCAGCATCAACAACGAATAAAATTTTTTCTATTCTTTCCATCAGAACTTCTGATTGTAATTCCTGATAGTTTTTATTTTCTACCTTAAACAAACTACTTTTTCCACCTAAAATATAAAAACTTACTGTTTTTTCATAAAGATTAATGCTTTTATTTTCAATAAGATGCTCTATTAAACTATCAAAAAAATCTTTATCTGCTTTTCCTTCGCAGACAATAGCGATATTCTTCATTATCGCACCTCGCGTTCAGCGTCAATACTATTTAATAGCATTTCGTAATCACGAGTGATAGCCTTAGTTTCCTGTTTTTTGTTTTTGAATAAACTAATAAAACTAACCTCTGTTTCATTTGAATTTTTAACAACTTTTGCAAATGACTCCAGCATTTCTTTGGAATGCGTTGCGGCAAACACCTGGCAGTTAGTTTCCTTAGAAATCGTTAAAATTATTTCCCATAATCTATCAAAATGATTAAAATAAATTCCGTTATCTATTTCACCAATAAATAAATAACCATTTTGACAGGCATAAAGAGCGCAAATAATGGAAGTAAAACTTTTTAAACCATCACCGAATTCAGTAATTTTTCGCCATTCACCTTGCTTTTTACACTCAGGTTTTTTGCCACCCAATAATTTAAAACTTTCAATCGAGTTATCAAATTCTCGTACCAGCTCACTCACAAAAATTTCTTTATCATTTCGTTGAACATTTTCATAAGCCTTTGCTAATTCGCTATCTGACCATCCGTGAATAGTTATAAAGTTTGTATTAGAAACAGGATAAATAGAAACATTTAAATCTTTACCATTAACAACTGTTTCTTTTTCATTAAGAACAAATTTAAACTGTTGTATTGCATCTTTATCAGTAAACTCAAAATCTATCAGTCGAATATTAGATTTTGCAGTGCATTTTTTTATTTCATTTAATAAATTTGAGTTAATTTTACTTTTATCAACAATATTGACATATTCACGCGACTGATTAACCAGCACAATCGCCGTTAACATCGTATTAATATCATTTGAGTGAGCATTAATATAAATCGCCTCCATCAACGCAGTTTTACCAATATTATTTTTCCCTCCAATTAAATTAACTCGCTTAAAACCAGACGCTTTAAAATCGGTAAAACATTTAAATTGTTTAATTTCAATATCGGTTAAAAAATGCTCGTTCATCTTAAAGTTTTGTCACAAGGACTCAGGAAAGCTAGAAACAGACAGGAATTTTCCCATGTAATCGAGGCAAAACAAAGTAAAGACTTTTAAAAAAACACCGCGCTGTTAATTCGAGTTACTTTTTGCGGGTTGTGGCTGAGGTGCAGAAGCTTTAGCTGGTGCAACAACCACAGTTTTCGCGTTTGTTGGCGGAGTTTGTGGCTTTGCAGCAATCGCTTTAGGCGCAACTGTAGGTTTTACAGCTTGTGGCTTAGGCGCAGCCGCTTTCGCAGGTGCAGCGACCACTGCTTTTACTGGCGGAGTTTGTGGTTTTGCAGCAATTGCTTTAGGCGCAACTGTAGGCACAGTGCTTGTTTTTGCAGGTTGTGGCTTAGGTGCGGCAGCTGTAGCAGGCGCGGCAACCACTGTTTTGGCTTTTTCTGGCGGAGTCTGTACTTTTTCAGGAACTGCTTTAGGCGCAACTGTAGTTACAGCATTTGTTTTTACAGGTTGTGGTGTAGGTGCAGACACTGTAGCAGGAGCTGCAACGACTGTTTGAGGTTTTTCTACAATGACTTTAGTTGCTGTTGAGGCTTCTGTATTCGCAGGCTGCGTTTGAGTAGCTGCTGGCGCAACAGGTGGGCTGTTAGTTTCTGTTTTTGCGACAACTTGCGTTTCTGCAAGATTATTGGTTTTTACAGGTTCTATGGATGCAGGAACGCTCGCTTTAGCAGGCGTTGCTGCTGCTGGCGTATCGTCTGTGCTGGTATGAGCCTCAGGAAAACCGATATGCGGTGCAGCAACTACAGTGTCGATTTTCCCTAAATTTGATTCAGGAAAACCAACTTTTGGCATTTCTGATTCGGCGAGACCTTCTGTTGGATGTTTCTGTGCAAGTTTTGTCTTAGCGTGATGGCGCGAGTGGTGTGCTCTCAAATGTTTTTCATGTTTTTGTTTAGCCAGTTCTTTTTCCTTAGCGGGCGTTTTATCATCACAATGATCTTTACACTCCCGCTCATGCTTCGCTTTTTGACTATGTTTGTCAGAAGGTTGAGTTTCTTCTTTTACATCAGATTTTTTCTCATGCGCATTCTTATCGTGTGTTTTTTTCGCATGTTTTTCGTCTGCGGAATCTTTAGATTTTTCAGCAGATTCTTTTGCATCGACATCTGATTTTTGAGCGTGCTTTACATCCGTTTCTTTCGATTTTTTCTCATGCGTATCTTTATTGTGTGCTTTTTTCGCATGTTTTTTGTCAGAGTCAGATTTTTCGGCATCAGTCTCTGATATTTGATCGAGATTTACATCTGTTTCTTTCGATTTTTTCTCATGCGTATCTTTATTGTGTGCTTTTTTCGCATGTTTTTTGTCAGAGTCAGATTTTTC
>CAKZJE010000118.1 GCA_936941155.1 uncultured Methylomonas sp.
AAATCGGTTTGATAGTGGCTTTTAAATTGGTTTAATGCCCAGTCGGTGATGTTGTCGTGGCGGTTGCCGTCTTTGTCATACGAATATATTGCTAAAGCTGTAGAATCTCTTGCTCCATATCCATAATCCCAAATTTTAGTTCCAGATAAAATACTAGGATATTTCAATTGGTCGTGAAATGTTATGCTTATAAATTTATTTTTATAATCTATTTTTAACCCAAATATACCTGATATTTGATATTGCATTTCATTTAATTGTTTGCTGAAATATAGATGTTTTTTAATAAATTGTCTGTATATGCTATCAACTATCAAATCATCATTGAATTTGTATTTAACACCTTTTTCTAAATCATTTTTTACAGCGCGTGACCATTTTATTGAATAATCAACGGAATTTCTTATATCTTCTTTTGATTTCCCTTGATGTTTTTCAACATCCTGATTATAAATATCAATTAAAAATTCAACCTTTTTAATAAGATTTTCTTTGTTATCGTCATAAACCCATTCATCTCTCGCTGTTACAACACCTAACGAAAACAATTTAAAAATAGCCTGTTGTGATTTATTGCCTTTAACTTCTTTATCACAAACAGGCATTAAACTTTCAAAATCATTATCGGTTAAATTAATCCAATTGCCTTTGTCATCAGGAATAATTTTATCAAACTCAATTTGTTTAAATTTTGTATTACCAAACCACGCCAATTTATCGGTACGCAACATTTCATCAGTTAAGGTGAAATAATAAATTTCAGCTTGTTTAGTCATTACTTCACCTTACTTTTTGATTACTCAACAATATCCGTTTTAACAATTCTTTCGCCATTGGGTTTATAAGTAATTTTGGTATAAAACTCTTTTCTTCTTTCTCGAATTTCACGCCACTTACCGCGTGCAAAATAATCGGGATTTAATTCGTAAAGTCCGCCGCCTTCTTTACTCAAAATTTGCTTTTTACAAAATAAATTGACTGCATTATTTACCGCACCATCAGAACATCCGATGCTTTTTGCAATTCGTGATTTTATACCTGTTGGTAACGCTATCATGCCTTTGTAATCGGCACTTGCAGCAACATAAAGCAATATTTGCGTTTCGCCAGCCGTCAATCCTTTCAAGCCGCTTAAATCATCAATGTAGAATTTAATGTAAGCGGGTTCGTCTGGCATTTTATTGATGTCAATCACGTTTGTTTTGTCATATAGCAACTCACCAGTATTGTTATCAATTATTTGTTGTCTTTGTTCTACTTTGCTCATTATCTTTTGTTTTTAATTGGTTTCGGTTAAAAAATAATACCATAACTGAGTAAAAACAGCATCGTTGTTTTTAATCCATTTCGATTAAAAAACAGTGTTCTACAAGTAAAAATCACATCTCAGGATTAAAAAACACTGTTCCATGATTAAAAATAAAATCTACAAGCCGCGCCATCTATAGCTTTGAGGCTTAATTCTCTTCTTATATATTGTAAGGAGTAAAAACCGCTCGCACCGTTGGCTACTAACTTTCTTTTTTCACCAAAAACAACACCGCCACGCCCGTCTGAATCCCAAACACATTATGTTGCGTCCCTGAAATTTTCGGATTCTTCCGCACATCGCTCTGCGTATCAATCATATAAATAAAATCAAACTCCTCAGCCAAACATTTTCTAAACCCATCAAACGTGCGACTATCCACAAAACTGCGATTAATAATAAATGAAATAATTCCGTTCCCTTGTAATCTATCACTTGCCCAACGCAAAAACCGTGAATACATATCATAAACTTTTGTTTTTTGCGCCGTGCTTTTATCAATATACGATTCTTTAATTCGCCTATCTATTTCTTTGTAATCACGATTTTTATTATTATCATTTTCGTTTTGTTGATTCGCGTTATACGGTGGATTACCCATAATCACCGATATTTTTTGACTATTCTGCTTTTTAATCCGCTCGGTATTTTCCACCGTTAAACCGAATAAATCCGTATTCGTATCTTTTAAACCAAAACCGGTATTATCCAACGTATCAACCCAGCAAATATGCTCAAATTCCACATATTCAGCCATTTTTTGCTGATAAGTATATTCAATATTCAAATTAGCAATGTAATAGGATAACAAGCCTAATTCATTGGCAAAAATATCATGTTTATATTTATACGCTAATTTTTTAGGTGGTAAATGGTCAATCAAATCACAAATATAAGTCCCCGTTCCCGTGCAAGGGTCTAAAATCTTAATCCCTTCATCCGATAAAGTTTTATTAAAATGCTTTTCTAATAAATGCTCTACGCTCTCAATTTGAAACTTCACAATTTCATGCGGTGTGTAAACAATCCCTAATCTATCCGCCGCTTTTGGGTTATAAGCCTTGTAAAAATTCTCATAAATGGATTTCAAAAAGAATTGTTTATCGTGATGGTCGGCAATATGCACAGAACGCGCTTTAATCACGCTGTAATAGTGCTGTATCGCGGCTAAAGTATTGCGCTTGGTTGTGCCACTAAAAAAAGTGGATTCGACTTTATACAGTTCTTTAGCAATATTATTATCTTGAAAAAATTGAGCATCGCTGAAAATACTAATAAAAATTTCCTCTGTTAAAATATGCTGTAATAGCATTTCATTAACATCGCTTAAGGTAATTTCAGGATTAATACTATGTTGACAGATTGTTAAAAAATCAGCACGGGC
>CAKZJE010000119.1 GCA_936941155.1 uncultured Methylomonas sp.
TCATGTGTGAGTGGTGCTTTCTACTTATGTTGTTATTATAACTTGTTGAAGAAGGATACTTTCACAGTCTCTACAGCTTGGCAAAAACACAAAACGATTTAGCTTTTTACGCCGCGTATCGGCATATTGACAATCAAGCCCGCACCGATATTCGCCGTATTTTTCAGCAATTTAAACTCGAATTACACCCCGTCGTGGAATGATTGGATATGATGATGTCGTGCTTAAATCAAGACACTGCGTTATCACCGGGCGATACGTTAAGCTTTTCCACGTTGCTGCAAATTATTGAACAAAATCAATCACAAGCCGATAAATTACAATCGTTTGCTAAATTTAAAGACTTTTCCGGCAGCGATGATTCCGCCAAATCACGGTTGGAAAAACTGCTCGGCACGCTTAATAAATGGGGTTATTTAACCCTTGCGAACCGCGATACGCTGATTTATCAAGTCACGGGTAAACTCGATTATTTTTATCAAGCGTTGCAGTTTATTCAAGAGCACGAAAACATCTCAATTGAACAACTTGCTGCGTTATCTTAAGACTTAGGAACGAGTACAAATCAACTTAGGCAAGTTTGTTTTTAAAATCGCTGAGGTCAGGACTGGTAGTCCTAAAGTTGCCGAGTTTATTTCGTGCGCATCCCTTAGCTGTGGCTTGGTTGGGAAAAATAATTTTTTAAAATACAAACAGGCTGACTAATAAATCTCAGAATCAAGCAAATCTTCAACATAATCATTCGCTGGATAATGAAAATGCACAGGGCCGTCCGCCGCACCATTCATAAATTGCTGCACCCATTCGGAAGGCGAGTTTTCAATTTCGTGTGGTGTGCCCTCACCCACTATTTTTCCTTGTGAAATCACATAGATATAATCCGCAATTGCCGCCGTTTCTTGTACATCGTGAGAAACAATAACGCTGGTTAATCCTAATGTGGTGTTCAAATCTTTGATAAGCTGCACTAACGCGCCCATTGAAATCGGGTCTTGTCCGGTGAATGGCTCATCATACATAATCATTTTTGGGTCTAACGCAATCGCTCGCGCCAATGCTACCCGCCTTGCCATGCCGCCCGATAGTTCATTTGGCATTAATTCTCTCGCACCACGCAAACCCACAGCATGAAGTTTCATTAACACTAACGTCCGAATCATCGACTCCCCAAGCTTGGTATGTTCACGCAACGGAAATGCCACGTTGTCATACACATTCATATCGGTCAGCAACGCGCCACTTTGAAATAACATGCCCATTTGTTTTCGCAGCGTATACAACTCATTGCGGCGCAACGTGTGCACGTTTTGTCCATCGACCATGATTTTTCCGGCATCAGGATAAAGCTGCCCACCGATGAGCTTTAATAACGTGGTTTTGCCCGTGCCGCTAGGCCCCATAATCGCGGTAATTTTGCCGCGTTGAATATTTAAGGAAATATTGTCAAAAATGGGTCTTCCGCTGCGCGAAAAACTTAAATTTTCCACCAAAACTAGATTATTGTCAGAACTCACGGGCATCATCGCGTAAAATTTCAAAAGGCTATTTTCTATGACGAATCAACTTTAAGTCAAACTATTGTCATTGTAGGTCGCGACATAACGCTTATAACCGTGTCATAATAACCGTGTCGTAATAATTCATTTTTCAAGTCAGATGTATGCTTATTAATTCTCTCACCCTGATTGCTAGTTTGATTGCACTGTTTTTTTCTGCAAACAAATTTGTCACAGGAGCCGCTTCAATTGCGAGAAATTTCAATTTATCACCGTTGCTGATTGGTTTAACTATTGTTGGATTTGGCAATTCAATTCCTGAAATTTTAGTCTCAGGCATTGCTTCGTTTGACGGCAGTTATGCAATAGGTGTGGGAAATGCTTTAGGCTCTAATATCGCAAATATTGGTTTGGTGTTAGCGTGTACTGCGTTGGTGAAACCATTAAACTTTGATTCGGGCATCTTAAAGCGCGAGTTGCCCATTTTAATGGCGATTAGTTTGATTTGTTACTTTATCGCCTTTGACGGTTTAGGACGTGGCGATAGTTTGTTGCTGGTGATTTCTTTGGTGGTGTTTTTTGTTTGGTTAATACGCACCGCAAAAAAAGAAGAGTTTGATGGTGCATACTCAAAAGAACTGAAAACAAGATTGCCGGATACCCTAACCGTTAAAAAAGCATGGTTTTATTTTGGCGCAGGATTAGCTGGATTATTAATCAGCTCTAAATTGGTGGTGTGGGCAGCCGCAAATGTGGCGCATCTTGCTGGTGTGAGTGAGCTTATCATTGGTTTAACTGCCGTCGCACTCGGTACAAGTTTGCCTGAGTTAGCAACCTCTATCAGCAGTGTGCTGAAAAAAGAAGATGATTTAGCGGTTGGCAATATTATTGGCTCAAATATTTATAACTTATTAGCGGTTTATTCATTGCCCGGTTTGTGGGCATCACAAGCAGTGCCTGAAGGCATGATGATGCGAGATTTCCCCGTAATGCTTGGCTTAACTGCCGTGCTGTTTGTGCTAGGTAAAGGCTTTAATAATAAAGCAGGTATTATCAATCGTTGGGAAGCGGCTATTTTGCTGGTGGCTTACTTTGGCTATCAATGGTTTATTTATCAAAGTGTTACAACAATTGCAACGCTTTAGGATAAACCAACTATGAAGATAGATGAGCTTGGTATCCGTGAGCTAGGGCTTGCGGTGATAAAACTGGAAACAGAAGCGGTTGCTGCCCTGGCTGAACAAATCAATGAAAATTTTGTCACGGCTTGCAAATTGATGATGCAATGCAAAGGCAGAATTGTCGTGATGGGAATGGGAAAATCCGGTCATATCGGTGGCAAAATTGCTGCAACGCTTGCCAGCACAGGCACTCCGGCTTTTTTTGTCCATCCGGGTGAGGCAAGTCATGGTGATTTAGGGATGATTACTCCGCAAGACGTGGTGTTGGCGTTATCAAATTCCGGTGAAACTAACGAAGTTTTGTTAATTTTGCCAATTATCAAACGCTTAGGTGTGCCGCTGATTGCGATGACGGGCAATCCTGTTTCAACTTTAGCCAAATTTGCCACCATCCATATTAACGTTTCTGTGACACAAGAAGCATGTCCGCTTGGATTAGCTCCCACGTCTAGCACCACCGCCGCTTTAGTAATGGGCGATGCGTTGGCTATTTCACTTTTGCAAGCCAAAGGTTTTACCCGTGATGATTTTGCGTTATCACATCCTGGCGGCAGTTTAGGAAAACGTTTATTACTGCTAGTCGGTGATATTATGCACACCGGAGCGCAAATTCCTGTGGTAGCAGAAACTGCGCAAATGGATACAGTGCTGTTGGAAATGACCGAAAAAAAACTAGGCATGACCGCAGTAGTGAATGCAGATAATCAGGTGGTAGGGATTTTTACGGATGGTGATTTGCGGCGAATGTTGCGAAAAAATTTAGCCTTGCAAACAACGATCATTTCAACTGTGATGACGGCAAATTGCACCGTGATTCAAGAAAATTTATTAGCCGCAGAAGCCATGCAAATTATGGAGAAAAAAAATATTAATGCGTTGTTAGTTGTTGATGAAAAACAGCATTTAATCGGCGCATTAAACATGCACGATTTGATTCATTCGGGGATAGTCTAAATGCAGGATGTGATTGAAAAAGCTAAAAAATTAAAACTGTTGATTCTGGATGTCGACGGCGTGTTGACGGATGGAAAATTATTTTTTGATGACAATGGCAAAGAATATAAATCCTTCCACGCGCGTGATGGACACGGAATTAAATTGCTACAGCAAACAGGCGTGGAAGTGGCGGTGATTTCAGGACGAAAATCTTTATCGGTTGCATTGCGGATGAAGAGTTTAGGTATTAATCATGTTTATCAAGGACATGAAGATAAACGTGCCGCGTTTGCAGAAGTTTTGCAAAATGTTGGCGTTACCGCAGAACAAACAGCGCATGTGGGTGATGATTTATTAGATTTGCCGATTATGACTCGCGTAGGACTTGCGATTGCCGTGCAAGATGCTAATTTTGCAGTCAAAGCTCATGCGCATTGGTGTACACAAACCTGTGGCGGACAAGGAGCGGTTCGGGAAGTTTGTGATTTTATTATGCAGGCGCAAGGAAGTTTTGATAGCATTTTAAAAAACTATCTAAGCTGAAAATGAATTTCTCTTTTTTATCTGATAACCTATTTTTACGCGATTTAAAGATTTACAGCTTTGTTGCTCTGTTAGCTGCAATCTCGTGGGGAATTGTGGAGATGGTTCGCTCGCAACATCAATCTCACGAAACTACGGTTGAAGTAGTTAAGCACAGTGCAGATTATTTTAGCAAAGGCTACCTTAGAAAAGACTTAAATGAGCAAGGACGGCTAAAAAGCCAGTTATCGGCACAAAGCATCCTGCACTACAGTGATGATGGCACAACGCATATCGAACAACCGAAGCTTACTTTATATAATGCTGACCCCGCTATACCACCTTGGGTGGTAAAATCTGAAACCGGCATTTTATCGCCAGACGGTGAAGATTTATTTTTAAAAGGTAAAGTTTTTATTGATCGAGCTAAAGGGGCAGGAACATCGCAGATGATCATTAAAACTTCCAATTTGCGAGTTAAACCTAAAACAAGTTATGCAACAAGTGAGGAGTGGGCTGAGATAATTTCGCCACCGCATCGCACTGAAAGCACTGGCATCGAAATTACTTTTAAAAAACCCATTCATATAAAAATGCTGTCAAGAGTTAAAAGTCGTTATGAACTTCATTAAAACAAAAGCTTGTTTTTTACTATTCTGCGCGGGCGTTGCATCGTATAGTTCAGTTGTTTTTTCATTGGAAAATGACCATCAACAACCAATTTATATTGATTCAGACACCGCTGCTTATGATGAAAAAACCAGCATTAGCACCTACACGGGCAATGTGATTTACAGCCAAGGCTCATTAATTGTGCATTCTGATGTGATGACGTTTTATATGAAAAACGGTGAAATCACGAAAATTGTTGTCAACGGAAAACCTGCGACTTTCAAGCAAACACCAGGGGCTGGCAAAGAAGATATTAACGGTCGCTCTTTAATTGGTGAATATTACCCGCCTACTGCAAAACTATTTTTGATTAAAGAAGCGGTGGTTTGGCAAGGTGGCAACAAATCGAGTAGTGACTTAATTGTGTATGACACTAAAAATTCTGTGATTAAAGCCGGCGATACCACAACTGGCTCTAAACGTGTGCGCACAATATTTGAACCTAACAAAGAAAAGAAATAACAAAGTATGGCAAGCTTAACCGCGAAACGACTCATTAAAGAATATAATAAGCGCAATGTTGTCAATGGTGTTTCACTCCATGTGAACACAGGTGAAATTGTTGGATTATTAGGGCCTAATGGCGCAGGTAAAACCACCAGTTTTTATATGTTAGTGGGACTAATCAAGGCAGATAAAGGCTCAATTGTGTTAGATGGACAAGATATTACCGTCTATCCTATGCACAGCCGAGCAAAATTAGGAATTGGTTATTTACCCCAAGAAGCCTCGGTGTTTCGCAAATTAAGTGTCGCGGATAATTTGCGCGCGGTATTACAATTGCGCACCGATGTGAGTCGTGGCGAAGTTGAAATTATTATCGACCAGCTTTTGAATGAGCTCAGCATTTCGCATTTACGCAATCAAATTGCCTTAGGGCTTTCAGGCGGCGAGCGGCGACGGGTCGAAATTGCCAGAGCCTTAGCAACCAATCCTTTATTTATACTTCTTGATGAACCTTTTGCCGGCGTTGATCCACTTTCTGTCATCGACATTAATAAAATTATTGTGCATTTGAAAGAACGCGGCATCGGCATTTTGATTACTGAACATAATGTGAGAGAAACGTTGGGCATTTGCGATAGAGCTTATATTTTGAACGAGGGACGAGTGATTGCAGAAGGAAGTGCCGAAGAAATTGTGGCAGATGACGAAGTACGAAAAGTCTATTTAGGCGAAAATTTTAGCCTCTAAGAGTGTAACTGATGAAACAATCTTTACAACTGCGCATGGGGCAGCATTTAACAATGACCCCGCAACTACAGCAGGCGATTAAGTTATTACAACTATCAACCCTTGATTTACAACAAGAAATTCAGCAAGCTTTAGAATCTAACATCATGCTGGAAATTGATGAAGAAGAAACTGCTAACGAGCATGTTGTAGAACTTCCCCTTGATAGTTTCCCCTTAAATAATGAAATCAGCGAGCCTACCTCAACTGATTTGCCGGAAACAACCAGTTTTGATGAGTTAAGCTTTGAAACCAACTGGGAAAATGCCTATGAAGAAGCCTTAACGCTGTCAGCGGCAACCTATTCAGATGAATTTGATTTTGAAGTGCAACATAGCAAAGCACAAACCTTGCAAGAACATTTGCTCTGGCAGCTTGAATTAAGCCCCACATCAGAAAAAGACCAAGCCATTGCCATTGCCATTATTGATGCGATTAATGAAAAAGGCTATTTAAGCACCACATTAGAAGATATTTATGCGGGCTTATTAGAACAAATGGACGATTTGGATTTTGACGAAGTGCAAGCCGTGCTGCATAAAGTGCAAAGTTTTGAACCCACAGGGATTGCCGCGTTTGATTTAGCAGAATGCTTAACCTTGCAACTGCTGCAATTGCCGCAACTTACCCCGCATCGCGACAAAGCGATTAAGCTGGTAAAACAGTATTTAAATTTATTAGCCGATCAAAGCCAAGAAAAGCTGATGAAATTGCTGGATGTGTCTGAATCACAATTAGGGCAAATTATCAGCTTAATTAGACACTTAGATCCAGAACCGGGTAGAAAAATACAACAGCAAGATGTGCAATATATTGTGCCTGATGTATTTGTGATTAAGCGCGAAGGCGTTTGGCAAGTGCATTTAAACCCTGATATTGCACCTAAATTACGAATTAATCCGTTTTATGCAGGGATGATTAAACGCTCTGACAGCAGCCAAGATAACACTAGCATGAAAAATCATCTGCAAGAAGCAAAATGGTTTATCAAAAGTTTACATGGCAGAAATGATACTTTGTTAAGAGTGGCGCAATGTATTGTGGAAAAACAAAATGACTTTTTGGAGTATGGCGCAATCGCCATGCGACCTATGGTGCTGCGTGATGTTGCTGAAGAACTGGAATTGCACGAGTCAACCATTTCCAGAGTCACCACCCAAAAATACATGCACACACCGAATGGCATTGTTGAATTTAAACATTTCTTTTCCAGCCATGTTTCCACCTCTGAAGGCGGCGAATGTTCTGCTACAGCTATTAGAGCGTTTATTAAAGAATTAATTGCTAATGAACTACCCGCGAAACCGCTAAGTGATGATAAAATATCTAAGCTGTTGCAGGAAAAAGGTATTAATGTTGCTAGGCGTACCATTGCTAAATATAGAGAAGCAATGTCTATTGCAGCATCAAATGAACGAAAACGAGTTTTGTAACATAAAATACCCACAAAAAACTGATAAGTTTTCTTAAAAAATCTGTCAGCGTTAAAGAAACTTAGCCTAAAAGCAGTATCTCCTAAAAGTGATTTTGGGAGCGAATTAAATAATATTTTTTTTAAGTAGGAGATTATCCATGCAAGTAAGTATCACAGGCCGCCATTTAGAAGTCACCGATTCGCTAAAAGCTCATGTTGAAGAAAAAATTAGCAAATTAAAACGTCATTTTGACCATGTTACTGATGTACATGTGATTTTAGGCGTAGAAAAAATGGAACAAAAAGCCGAAGCGACGGTACAAATTAGTGGTGCTACGTTATTTGCTGAAGACCATCAGGAAGATATGTATGTAGCGATTGATAATATGGTGGATAAATTAGATCGCCAAATTATTAAACATAAAGAAAAAATTAGCGCACATCGTTAATTTTATACAGATGTAGAGACGCAACGCTTGCGTCTCTACTATCAACTCACATCAGGTAGCCTTTCCCATGAAACTGTTAATCGTCAGCGGGCTTTCTGGTTCAGGAAAAAGCATAGCCTTAGACACATTAGAAGACTGCGGCTATTACTGCATAGACAATCTCCCCGTCAGTTTATTAGAAAACTTTGTCAGCTACATTATTCTGGTAGAAAAACAAACCTACGCCAAAACAGCGATTGGTATAGATGCCAGAAATCAAACCGAAAGCTTAATTGATTTTGCCGACCGCCTTGAATTTATTCGCAGACAAGGCATAGATTGTGATGTGATGTATCTGCAAGCCGAAGAAGCAACCTTGCTTAAGCGTTATAGCGAAACCCGCCGCAAACATCCTTTATCCGCGCGTGATATTCCACTTACTGAAGCAATCAAACTTGAAGAAGCCATGTTGCGCCCTGTTGCACAATGCGCTACCCGCGTGTTAGATACCAGCAAAACCCACTGCCATCAACTGCGTGAACTGATAAAAAATCAAATCGGTGAAAAAAATCAGTATCATTTATCCTTGCAATTTCAATCATTTGGCTTTAAACACGGTGTGCCACTAGATGCAGATTTTGTATTTGACGCACGTTGTTTGCCGAATCCTTATTGGCTGAATGAACTGCGTGGTTTAACGGGTAAAGATTTGCCAGTGATTGAGTTTTTGCAGCAACAGCAATATGTACAAGACTTATTCAATGATATTGTTGCATTTGTAGAACGCTGGGCACCGCGATTTGAAGCCGAAAATCGCAGTTATTTAACCATCGCCATAGGCTGCACAGGTGGGCAACACCGTTCGGTTTATCTCACTGAGGCTTTAGCCAAGCACTTTCAAAAAATCAACTTAAACATTATTATTCGCCATCGAGAACTGTCATAACATAAGAAACGAAAATTTAATCAGTCAAACAGAAGTAAAAAATCTTTAGTTTTTTGAATTACATCAATAGCTGAAGCTATTAGACTCCAGTCCAAAAATTTATCTTTATAAATTTTCCTTTCTAAGCAGTTCGTTCACTCTTCAATTCTTCAAATTTCACCTTTCATTATGTCTACTACAATCAAACAAGATAATAACAAGTACCAACTCGAACAAGTCATCGCGCTGTTAGAAAAAGGCTCGATGTATGAGATTAGAAATTTAATTCATTCCAGTTATCCGGCTGAAACCGCAAATATTATTGAATCGCTTGAAATTGAAGACAGAGGCAAAATTTGGTCAGTTATTCCACCGAGCGTAATGGGAGAAATCCTCGTTAAATTGCATGTGGAAGTGGCTGCGGGCTTGATAAAAATCACTGATCGTAACGATTTAATTCAAGCCACCGAAAGTTTAGAAGCTGATGAAAGAGTTGAATTATTACAGGTTTTGCCTGAACCCTTATTGTCACAAGTTTTAGAATCTATTGGCGCAGTTGAGCGCAAACAGTTGGAATCAGCATTATCTTATGATGAAGACACCGCTGGTGGCATGATGTCGCTGGAAGTGTTAACGGTACGAAGCGATGTTTCGTTAGATGTAGTGCTACGTTATTTGCGCAAACGCGGTGAAATTCCCAATGGCACAGACAGTTTAATTGTTGTTGATAGAAATCATCATTTTCAAGGATTGCTGCCTTTGGCAAGTTTATTAATTAAAGATGCGGCATTAAAAGTGCATGATGTGATGAATACTGAAGTTTTAGGCATCCCTTATCAAATGCCAGCCTCAGAAGTCGCGCTAGTGTTTGAACAACGCGAAATGTTATCTGCGCCGGTGTTAAGTAGTGCTGGCGTGGTGTTGGGAAAAATCACGCTGGAAGATGTGCTTAAAGTGATTCGCTCTGAGTCAGGACATTCTCTGATGAGTATGGCGGGGTTAGATGAAGAGCAAGATATGTTTGCGCCAGTTGTCACCAGCTCCAAACGACGTGCGGTTTGGTTAGGCATCAATCTGTTTACTGCTTTTTTAGCGTCGTGGGTCATTGGATTATTTGAAGCGACAATAGATCAAATTGTCGCACTAGCGGTGTTAATGCCGATTGTTGCCAGTATGGGCGGTATTGCGGGCAGTCAAACATTAACGTTAGTGATTCGGGGTTTAGCATTACGGCAAGTCAACAGTGCCAATGCTAAAAAACTATTGGTCAAAGAATTGTCAGTAGGTGCCCTAAATGGGGTGTTGTGGGCGGTAATCGTCGCCATTATTGCAGGAGTTTGGTTTCATAGTGCAAGTTTAGGAGTGTTATTGGGAGCCGCAATGGTCATCAATTTGGTTTGTGCCGCGTTTGCAGGGGCAACTATTCCGTTAGCTTTAAATAGAGTTGGCATAGATCCTGCGTTAGCAGGAGGGGTGTTACTAACAACTGTAACAGATGTCGTTGGGTTTATGGCATTTTTAGGATTAGCAACACTCTTTTTGTTATAGATGAACCAGAAAAAATATTAACAGGAATAGATGATAAGTGACGTTTTTTGTAACAGGTTTTATAAATCAAATAGCTAAACTTATCTTACTTTTCTTTAGAATAAAAAAGCTTTAAATAAAACGTTAAATATCTTTTTTTCTTAAGTGTTCATTGTGACGTATCCTCCACTTCAAAACAAAAACACTTTCAATCATGACAACTGAAGAGATTAAAACTGAAGAAAGACGCGGGCAAGCTCGGCGGTCTACTGACAGAGCAACTGACGAATTAAAAGCTATTTATTCCTCGCTCAAATACATTACCGATGGCATTATTTTGCTCAATCACGATGGCAGTGTGTATTTTGCAACTGAGCAAGCTCAAAACATTGTTGAAACCATAAAACATCTGATTCGGGTGGATGACAAAATAACGTTTAGCCGGCATCACGATTATGATCGATTTACTAAATTTTTAGCACAATTGAATAGTGAAGACTTAACTATTAAGGAATCCGCAGAACAATGTGTGTTTATGTTAGATCGCGAGGGAAGTCAAGCGGCTGTTATTTTGACGTGTTTTTCATTTAGAGGCGATGAAAATCGCATTATCATCGTTGTTCACGATCCACAAAAAAGCGTTCCACAATGGGCTGCCTTTGCAGAGTTTTTTAAACTCACTCAGACTGAATTGCGCCTGTGTTTGGCATTGACGGAAGGTTTCACTTTAAATAGCTATAGTGAAAAATATCATGTTTCAATCAATACAGCACGTTCACAGCTCAAAGCCATTTTCTCAAAAACAGAAACGCGCCGCCAAGCTGATTTGTTAAGGTTGATTTTTAGTTTTACTCGCCATTAAAAGGAATAATGTTGCCTCTACTCAGATATGAGCTTTTTTCTATGTTTGCAATTTCATATTAGGCAGTTCTACATCTGCATCATCGTGTGTTAATTCGGGAGTAGTTCAGCCTGTGATTGCTCGCGCCCAGCTTTTCTAAATCAAAAACTTAGCTGTTTTTAGCTTAATCTTGCTTAAGCTAAAGCCTGTCTTCTGCATCAAATGACTGCTCTTTTGAGTTTGCCGTCAGCATCGGCACAAACAAAAAATGTCACTAAATTCCACAAACATCATTTTTTCTCACTTGTGCGTTAATATCTTCTTTCGGATTCTAACGACTTTATTGCACAAATAGACGAAATCAAGCAAACTCTACCATCCAAAGCAAAGCCTCAATCTGCATGATTGAAAGCTACGTCAAACTGTTAAATCCTGATAGTTTTATACCTAACTTTGAATTACACAACAAATCTGCCACGTTTCATACACGTTAGAAAACAAAATTCTGTAAATTCTGTTCCTGAAAGGGGAAAATAGTCGCTGCCTAGAATCAACTTATCAAAAAATCCAAATTGCCAACACTCTGTTCTACCCGCCGAAAAATACAAAACGACATCCTTTCAAGCTATTTATGCACAAAATAACCCTGTCATTTTCGCACATACTATGATTATCACCATTGCCAACCGTGAATTTAAAAGCCTATTTTTATCGCCCCTCGCGTGGTCAATATTAGGCATTCTGCAATTTATTTTTGCGTTTTTATTTCTCTCGCAAGTTGAATCGTTTGTCGCCTATCAAGCGAAACTAGCCGAAATTCAAAGTGCGCCGGGCATAACTGATGTCATCATTACGCCTTTATTTGCCAACGCGGGCGTGATTTTATTATTAGTCATTCCGCTGCTCACCATGCGCTTGATTTGCGAAGAACGCCGCAATAAAACCCTCACCTTATTATTGTCCGCACCGTTATCAAATCGCGATATTATTTTGGGCAAATATTTAGGCGTATTAGGATTATTACTGCTCATTATTAGCTTAATCACGTTAATGCCATTATCGTTAATCATTGGCACGCAATTAGATTGGGGAAAATTTTTCAGCAGTATTTTGGCGTTGATTTGCTTAGTTGCCGCATTTGCCTCAGTCGGACTCTATATGTCCTGCATTGCACCCCATCCCACCATTGCCGCACTCGGCAGTTTTGGATTGTTATTGCTGCTTTGGATTTTAAACGCCAGTGCCAGCTTGCAAGCGCAAACTAGCGAACTCTTTGAATACATGTCGATTTTAAAACACTTTCAATCACTGCAAACTGGCTTAATCAACACAACTGACTTAAGCTATTTTATTCTGTTTACCGCGACTTTTTTGCTGCTCAGCATTCGCCGCCTTGATAACGACCGCCTGCAAAAATGAAATTATCTGCTCGATTGCATCACTCTTTATATTTAAAAAACTTCAGCATCAGCGCGATTATTTTCGCAATTCTGTGTGGATTGGCATTTTTAAGTTATCGCTATAACCATGAAGTCGACATCACCGCCAATGGCAGCAACACCTTATCGGCTGGTACGCAAAAAGTTTTAGCCAGCTTGCCCGATCCCGTGTTGATTACGGTCTATATTAAAACCGCGCACCCATTGAAACGGCAAATCAAACCGTTATTGGAGCGTTATCGCAACTATAAAGCCAATTTCAACATTAAATTCGTTGACCCGGAAATGAATTTGGAAAAAGCGCGTGAGTTAAAGATCGGCTCGCAAGGCTTAATTGTTGCCGAATATCAAGGTCGCTCAGAAAAAATCAGTTTTTTAGATGAATCAACCCTGAGCAATGCTTTATTGCAATTAGGCAATGGCAAAGAACGCTGGGTAAGTTTTTTAACCGGTCACGGTGAACGCTCTCCCATCGGCGTGGCAAATTTTGACTTGGGCAGTTTTGGCAAAGAACTCGAACTGCGCAATATTAAAGCGCAACCGCTCAATTTAGCGGAAGTGGGTACAATTCCTGATAATTCTGCGGTTTTGGTGTTAGCCGCGCCGCGTATGGCATTGCTGGCGGGTGAGTTGCAATTGCTTGAAGACTATCTTGCTAAAGGTGGGAATCTTTTAGTGTTGACTGACCCTGATGACAAAAATATCGCTGTAATAGAACATGCAATAGGTGTGCATAAATCCGCCGGAGCGTTGGTAGACGCTAGTTCAAAACTGTATGGAATTAACGACCCTAGTTTTGTGTTGGTGAGCAAATACAGTCGCCATCCCATCACCCAAGGCATGGAAAATAATATTACGGTTTATCCGGCTGCCGCTGCGTTAGTGGTTGATAAAAACAGTGGGTTTGATGCTGTGCCGATTTTACAAAAAGATAGCGCAATACTGGGCTATGCCTTGACGCGCGATATTCAAGGCAAAAATCAGCAGCGCGTTGTGATTATTGGTGATGGCGATTTTTTATCGAATACGTTTTTGGGCAATGTTGGCAATGCGGAATTAGGAATGCGGATTCTGAATTGGCTGACGCATGATGATCAATTTATTGATGTGCCGATTAAACAAGCGACCGGCAAAAGCTTGCAGCTCAGCCCCATTGCGATAGGGATGATTGGCGTATTTTTTTTACTGGTGATGCCGCTGGGTTTGATGGGAACGGGATTTTGGGTGTGGCGTAGTCGCAAACGGCGATAGTTTTAACCTCGGTTATGGAGTCAAAAGTCGCGATTTTTGACTCCACACATGTTTGTTATGCACAAATAAAACACCTGATATAACTCACGGATGTAACGAAAAACGGATGGTTTGTTGATGAGATAAATTCTGAAATTTTTCAAGACGACTGGTCGTCTTAAGAATTTTTTGCTGAGTTTATATCTGAATTGCTTTTGCAGTTATGAAATTAAAAATGGAGTACAACAGCTTTAGCTGTTGGCGGTCAAAAATAGCTAAAGCTATTTGACTCCTAAATACCTTAAATTTTTCTGTATTTACTTAGTATTTTCTGTGTAAAGTGCGTAACATTCGTTATTTACTTAACCTTACTTTATGGAATGGATAGATGAAAACCTTAGGCAATTTTTTCTGGTTTATTTTTGGTGGTGGATTAATGGGATTAAGCTGGTGGCTGCTCGGCGCACTGGCGTATCTCACAATTATTGGCATTCCTTGGGGAAAAGCCTGTTTTGTGATGGGGCAATTTACATTTTTCCCTTTTGGTAAAGAAGCCGTCAGCCGCCGCGAACTAACCCACACCGAGGATATAGGCACAGGGTTTTTAGGACTGATTGGCAATGTGATTTGGTTTATATTTGCCGGAATGTGGCTAGCGATTGGGCATCTTATTTCGGCATCTGCTTGTTTTATCACTATTATCGGCATTCCTTTTGGCATTCAGCATGTAAAACTGGCAATTATCGCCCTTGCGCCGATAGGAAAAACCATTGTTAGCACATAATCCGCGCCGTTAAAACTCGCTATGCGCATCACCTCGAAAATCTCGCATTATCACAAAGGCTTTCTCGCGCTGATTCTCGCGCCGTTTTTATGGCTGCAAATGTATTTTCACGCCCTTGAAGAATGGCTGACCGATATTATTTACACGCAACTGTTTAAACCTAAGACCACTTACAGCGAAATCACTCATGTGCTTGCTTATTGCTGTTTTTCGGTGTTTTCAATGTTGGCGTATTACAAACAACTGAGCCAATATATCTCATTGATTTTATACAGCTTATGGTTAATAAATTATTTTTCTGCCAAATTCCGCATCGGCTTGTATGTCGATAAGCCAGTTTTGGTACGCGTGGAGCGCAAAGAACAGTCGTGGCAATGGAGTTTATTGCTGAAAAATCAGCTGCAAAATCAACAAAGTTTTCCTTATGCAGAGATTAATTGTGTTTTGATTGCCGCCACCACTTATGGCGATGACAGTTTTAGAAACCAAGTGTTGCAAGTGTGGCATGTGCATTTGCAAACAAAAGACGAACAAAATTGGGTGGTGTATCAAGCGGCAACCATTCAACAAGCGTTAAACCAAGCCGTCAGCCTTGCAGCGGAATTTAACACCAGAGTGAAAATTGCCGAAAGTTATGGCTCAGGCGAATTAGCCGACATAGATTTAGCTGCTCACAATCGCCCTGTTTTCGCATGGCAACGCGATATTAATCGTAGCACGATAAAAATTTATAAAAATTTTTCTACCTTGTCTTTTTTCGGATGGACACAAGCGATTTTTGCCGAATTAGGCGATTTTATTTTTATTGCCGTGTTAGCCAGCGTGATGCAGTGGTATGGAAAATTATTATTAATGCTGTTTGGGAACTCGTTAGGGTTGCGTTTGCCGCCTACTGAAACTTTAGAGCTGAGCATTTCGGCAATATTTTCACCTGACTTTGACTGGACGTTGCTCACCGTGTTTGCGATTACTTTAGGCGTATTGCTGCACAGTATTTACAAACAAAGCCGCAAATATGAAATCATCATCACCAATAAGCGCGTGCAATATCGTATCTCTGGTGAAAATAAAAGTTATTTAACCTTTAATGAATCCTTGGAGGTTTTGCTGTTGCGCGGATTTGATAAAACTTCGTTAATTATTATTAATGAGCAGTATAAAGTTTTGGAAATTACAGACTTAGAAGAGGAAGAATATGATGAGCTGTATCAAATATTACTCACCACTTAAGCGTTGAAAAATGAAGAGTTTCTATCGCGCATAAAAAAGCCTTTGCCGTTTTCACAGCAAAGGCTTTTTCAGCAAAAAACAGTGGTTTTTAGATTAAACCGTCTTTTTTAAACATGGCTCTAATACCACGCAAAGCTTGACGAGTTCTGTGTTCGTTTTCAATCAAGCTGAATCTAACGTGATCGTCACCGTGTTGACCAAAGCCCACGCCAGGAGAAACCGCCACTTTTGCTTCGTTAATCAATTTTTTGCAAAACTCCAATGACCCCATCGCTTTATAGGCTTCTGGAATCGGAGCCCACACAAACATCGTTGCTTTGGGTTTTTCAACCGTCCAGCCAATCGCGTTTAAGCCCTCACACAACACATCGCGGCGTACTTTGTACATTTCACAAATTTCTTCCACGCATTCTTGTGGGCCTTCTAACGCTTGAATTGCTGCCACTTGAATTGGAGTGAATGTGCCGTAATCCAAATAGGATTTTATTTTGGTCAATGCAGCAACTAACTCTTTGTTTCCACACATAAAACCTACGCGCCAGCCTGGCATGTTATAGCTTTTTGAGAGCGTAAAGAATTCCACTGCAATATCTTTTGCGCCTTCCACTTCCAAAATAGAGGGAGCTTTATAGCCATCAAACACGATGTCGACGTAAGCCAAATCATGGACAACCCAAATATTGTGTTCTTTTGCAACCGCAATAATTTTTTCAAAAAAATCCAATTCCACACATTGGCTAGTAGGATTGCCCGGAAAATTCAGAATCAACATTTTGGGTTTTGGCCAAGAGTCGATGATCGCTTTTTGCAATTCTTCAAAGAAATCCACACCTGCCACTAAGGGCACATGGCGCACGTCTGCACCTGCAATCACCACGCCATACGGGTGAATCGGATAAGCTGGATTTGGCACTAACACCACATCGCCGGGCCCTAAGGTGGCTAACGCTAAATGCGCCAAGCCTTCTTTTGAGCCAATCGTGACAATCGCTTCGTTTTCTGGATTCAAATCCACATCAAAACGGCGTTTGTACCAATCGCAAATCGCTTTGCGTAGGCGCGGAATGCCTTTAGACACAGAATAACGGTGAGTATCGCCACGCTCTACAGTTTCAATCAGTTTTTTGACGATATGGTCTGGCGTAGGTTGGTCAGGGTTGCCCATGCCAAAATCAATAATATCTTCACCGGCGGCGCGGGCTTTGGCTTTTAAATCGGTAACAATACCAAAAACATAGGGAGGTAAACGGCTGATACGTTGAAATTGTTCCATGAACGGCTCTTAAAAATAGAAGGTAGTTAGAAATAGAAAGGTTTAAGTTACTGAGGTTAGCGATTTATGTCAAATAGAGTTGTTTTTGAATCTTATGGATTTTAACTGTTTTCTGTGCTTTGAAAGAATGATTTAAGCGGATAAGATTTTTTGCACACGTTCTAAATCTTCTAAAGTATCCACTCCGGCTGGCGGCGTTTGCGCAACCGTTTTCACCAACACAGATTCGCCATGCCACAAAATCCGCAATTGTTCTAGCGATTCAATGCTTTCCAAGGGCGAAGTTTGCCATGCACAATAACGTTGCAAAAAACCAACCGTATAAGCATACATACCAATATGGCGTAAATAAGGAATGGAAGTGCTGACAATTTTTTCCGCACTGCCGAAACTGGCGCGACACCAAGGAATCGGCGCACGGCTGAAATATAAAGCGTAGTCGTGTTTATCTGTCACCACTTTCACGGCGTTTGGATTAAAAATTTCCTCCGTATCGTTAATTTCAGCGGCTAAGGTGGCGATGCCGGCTTTATGTTGTCCGGCTAACGCAAAAGCCACATCTCGGATATAAGTCGGCGGAATTAACGGCTCATCACCTTGTAAATTAACGATAATATCGTCTTCATGCCAGCCGAAATGCGCTGCGACTTGCGCGATTCTTTCCGTACCGCTTTGATGCTGCGGGTCAGTCATCACTACAGAGATGCCTAAACTTTCCACCGCGCTAAAAATGCGTTCGTCATCGGTTGCCACCACCACTTCATCGGCATGAGCTTCTAAAGCGCGTTGACAAACATGCGCAATCATCGGTTTGCCAGCAATGTCCAGCAACGGTTTACCCGGCAAGCGCGTTGAGCCATAGCGGGCAGGAATCACGACTTTAAACGGGGTTTTCATTTGTGCAACGCATCCATTTCATCGTGTGACAAACTGCGTGCTTCTTCTTCCAGCATCACTGGAATGCCATCGCGCACGGGAAAAGCCAAGCCATCGGCTCTGCAAATCAGTTCTTGTTGTTCAGCTTTGTAAATCAAAGGGCTTTTGCACAAAGGGCAGGCGAGAATATCGAGAAGTTTTTTGTCCATTATAATTTTTTGTTGATTAAGTTAAGAAGTTGGGTAAAAAAAGATTCCGGTAATTGTGCAACAATCGGTACAAACCAATGTTTATCGCTGGCAAAAGCAGTGCATTTTACGGCATCTTTTTCAGTCATAAAAACGGGCAACGCATCTTTAAAGTTGATTTGTTTCGCGGTGAAAAAATGATGATCAGGAAACGGATGATTTTTAGTGGTTAATCCTTTCGCGGTCAGCAGATTAAAAAACCGTTCAGGATTTCCAATCCCTGCAACTGCGTGACAAGATTGTCCTTTGAATTCAGCCAAGTTTTTTTCTTCGCCCGTTTTCAAATTCACTGCCATCTCTGCGACAAATTGCATGGGAATTTCCCGCGCTTCCTCAGATGTGCCATTCACCACAATCAAATCCACTTCGTTTAAGCGTTCTATCGGTTCGCGCAAAGGGCCGCCGGGTAAGCAACTGTTATTGCCAAATCGCCGCTCGCCATCAATCACCGCAATTTCAATATCGCGCTGCAAGGCATAATGCTGCAAACCATCATCGGATAAGATGATATTACAATTTTTTTCACTGATTAAAAATTGTGCAGCTTCCGCTCTTTTGGTAGCAATGGCGACAGGACAGCCAGATTTTTTCGCCATTAATATAGGCTCATCGCCCACTTGAGTAGGGCTGCTGTCTGCACTGACAGAAATCGCACCGCAATTTTTGCCGCCATAACCACGACTGATAATGCCAGGGCGAAAACCTTCTTTTGTTAAGCGTTGCGCCAGCGCAATCACCAACGGCGTTTTGCCAGTGCCGCCAACCGTAATATTACCAACAATAATCACTGGACAAGATAGTTTAGTGCTTTTTAATACGATATTTTTGCGATACAGATAACGCCGAAACCGTGTTATATCAATAAATAACATTGAAAAAGCGGTGAGCCATGAGGCGATAAAAACATCTTCATACCAGACATAACGCGCCCAACGATTGAGAGTTTTTTTAATCATTGTGAGGTCTCTGGCTCTTTGGTGGCAAAAGCAATATGCACAAAACCGACTTGGCTTGCCATATCCAAGGCTTTAATCACCGCTTGATGCGGGGTTTTACCATCGGCACTAATCACAAAAGGTGTTTCTTTAGAATAACGCGCCAAAATGTCCGCAAAATCTTTTTTCAAACTTTCGGGATCTAATTTTTCACCTTGAGCATTTTCTGCTGTAGAAACAAAATAATTGCCTTGTTTATCAATCAATAAAGTAATCACTTTATTATTTTCAACATTCGTAGGCGGTTCGCCTTTAGCTTCTGGCAAGTTAATATTAATACCTGTTTCATGGGTGAACGTGGTGGTGACAATGAAAAAAATCAACAACACCAGCACCACGTCAATCATGGGAATGAGGTTAATTTCAACCGGCGTGCGGGAACGCTTATTTCGATGAAAATCCATCGCCCTTCTCTCTGTCGCCATGAATAATATCGAGCAATTTTAGCGATTCTTCTTCCATTTTTAACACATAATCGTCGACTAAGCGTTCAAAATAACGGTGAAAAAACACAGAGGGAATTGCAACCGTTAAACCTGTAGCAGTGGTGATTAATGCCACACCAATACCACTGGCTAACACGGCAGGATTTCCTAAGCCGTTGATTCCCATTGCAGAAAATATTTGAATAATCCCGGTCACAGTGCCTAAAAGCCCCAGTAATGGACTAATCAGAGCAATAGTCCCTAAGGTATTTAAAAAACGTTCTAGCTCATGCACCACTTGCCGTCCAGTTTCTTCAATGCTGGTTTTCATAATTTCACGGCTGTGATGGCGATTAACCAACCCTGCGGCTAAAACTGCACCGAGTGGCGAGTTAGCGCGTAATTGCCGAATGGTGCTGTCATTGATTTGATTTTTTTGCGCCAGTTGCCAAATTTGTGGAATCAGTTGGGGCGGCAACACTTTTTTGCGTTGCAATGACCAAAATCGTTCGCCGACAATCCCCATTGCAGTAATGGAGCATAAAATGAGCGGAATCATAAGCCATCCGCCTGCTTTTATTAATTCAAACACTTAAGTCTTTCCTTTTAAGCCATTTTTTGTAAAAAGTGAAAATTCTGAATCGTTTCAAGCTCTGATTTTTCAGTAAGTTGAACTTGATACAAATCCCAGCGCACTTGCAAGTTGAGCCAATAATCAGCAGATACGCCAAAAAACTTTGCTAAACGAAGGGCGAGACTTGGGGACACCGCTCTTTTTCTATTAATGAGTTCTTTGATTTGCTGCAAAGGGATGTGAATCGCTTGTGCTAAATCATCTGGGCTGATTTCCATGGGTAGCAGAAATTCTTCTGACAACATTTCACCTGGATGCGTGGGTTCTCGATGAGTGGGAATGCGCATTTTTCTACCTATGAGCTACAAGTTGACTTGACTGAATTCAGGTGCTGTTTTTTGATGTTGCAGAATAACTTTTGATAACATTCTTAAAGCATCATTGACTGACTTTGCATCGGGAAATATTTGCGCCACATCCTCATCAAGCATAATCAGTTTAACACCCGCATGATACTGTTTTGCATATTTACCGCACACGCCGTTAGCCATTGTAGAAAAATCATATTCTTCCAGTAAATCCTCATCCATTGTGTCATTATTTTGTGGATTCATAAAAATCTCTCTCGTTTTGTCGCCTGTCTTGTGCTGGGTTTCGTTGTCACTCTACCCAGCCTACGAACTCAAAAAGTTTTTTATCGACGCTCATATTCCGATAATTCCCAAATAGCAATTGATTGTTTTGCTTGTTGGGCTAAGTTATCAATTTCCCGAATCACTTGAAGGTAATCAGCTTCCCTAGTTATTGTTGTCCAATTAACTTTTCCACGAAGTTTCGTTTTATCAATAACAATTCTATCAACAGGACAATGCGGTGGTTCGGTGATTTCATCTAAACACCAATAATATTTAAGTGACAGATTTAACAATTTTTGGGCAACTCCATATTTGTAACCATCATTGCCCAGTATACCGACCGTATCAGCGTCATTAGCAAAATTAATAAGAGATGCTATATTTTTACAGTGGTCTGATTCGGATACTGTTGTTTTATATTGTGGAATTAAATTTTGTGAAATGTAAGAAATTATTTTTTTTCTAAATCCGCTAATTTCTTTAGAGTTATTTTTCCAAGCACCAGTTTTATATATTGAAGCATGTTGTACTGAGGCATTCCAAGCAAGAATCCATAACTCGTTTATTAGATAATTTTTTTTCATTTATATCCTCATATTTTTTGGTTCAAAATTACAAATATTTAAACTCAATATCCTAATAAACATCCGCCACAGTCAAAGCCAACTTTGCTACAATGCCTCAACTCAAACCAACCTCAAAAACGACTATGGAAGCTATCAACTATTGCGAATTTTGTAACGACATGATGACGATATTTGATAAAGTCAACAACGAACACACTCCCGTTATGATTACCCGCCCCAACGGAAAACCCGCCGTTGTTATCTCTTTCGATGACTTTAAAAGCTACGAAGAAACCGCCTATCTCATGGCAAGCCCCAAAAATGCCGCGCGGTTAAATCAAGCTATTGCCGAAGTTGAAGCCGGAAAAACAGTACAACACGAGTTAATTGAAGAATGATTTTATCGTGGGCAGAACAAGCGTGGGACGATTATCTGTACTGGCAAACCACCGATAAAAAAACACTCAAACGCATCAACACCTTAATTAATGACATCAAACGCCAACCCTTTAGCGGATTAGGCGAGCCAGAACCTTTAAAGCATCATTGGTCTGGTTACTGGTCGCGGCGCATTGATAAAGAACATCGCCTAATTTACAAAGTCGGTGACGATGCTGTCATTATTGTGCAATGTCGCTATCACTATTAATTAAACACACGACAGGATGTACTTCGTAAATGATTGTACAAAAGTGCCAATAAATTCCCTGTAATCAGATTATGCTTGCGATTCACATCCGGCATTACAAGCATTTCACCATTGATATATTCGTGTTTAATCTCGCTAACTAATTCACTTTCCAAATAATTATCAATGCAGATTTTTAAGTTTTTAGCAGCTTGCATAACATGATCACTTAGTTGATGATTCAAACGTTATGACTGCTAGTCCTTAAAGGACTGGCAGTCATTCAATTACAAACTCGCTCTCGCCTGACGCATGATTGTTTTCATTTGATTAACACTGTGTGCTAACCCTGAAAACACCGCTTGCGCAACCAAAAAATGTCCAATATTCAATTCCACAATGTGCGGCACTTTACAAATCGCTTCCACATTATAAAAAGTCAAACCATGTCCGGCATTCACTTGTAATCCACACTGATGCGCATAAGCCGCAGCTTGTTGAATCCGCATTAATTCCTGTTGCTGCTGCGCGGGTGTTTTTGCATCTGCATAAGCTCCCGTGTGCAATTCAATCACGGGCGCACCGCAAGCCACCGCTGCATCAATTTGTTTTTCTTCTGGGTCAATAAATAACGAAACTTCAATCCCAACATCGGCTAAACGATCACACGCGGTTGTCATTTTTTCCATTTGCCCTGCCACATCTAAACCACCTTCTGTGGTGAGTTCTTGGCGTTTTTCCGGCACTAAACAACAGGCATAAGGTTTAACTTGGCAAGCCATCGCTAGCATTTCTTCCGTCACGCCCATTTCAAAATTCAAACGGGTGTGAATCATCTCTTTCAATAAATAAATATCGCGGTCTTGAATATGGCGGCGGTCTTCGCGCAAATGGGCGGTGATGCCATCTGCGCCTGCTTGTTCAGCCACTAACGCCGCTTGCACAGGCTCAGGATAAATACTGCCACGCGCTTGGCGCAGGGTGGCAACGTGGTCAATATTGACCCCTAATAAAATCGGTTGCTTTTCCATAATGCTTAAAAAACCTTGCTAAAATCTACAGTAATTCCTTCACTTTCAACAACTTCACGATGAAATAAGGTCTCTTGCGTCGCGCTGGTAACAAACACGCTGTGACTATGCGGCTCAACTGTCCAAACGGTTTTTACCCCGCCTTGCACTAAAATTGACGCTTTTGCTAACATTTCTTGAATGGTTTGGCTGGCAGAAATAACTTCAATTGCGAGTAACGGACTTTCTTTAAACTTGATAATATCGTGAAAAAAATTCGGTTGAATCTGCGCTTTAGGAAACACTGAAATATCAGGTGTTAAACCATTGGCAATATCTAGCGTTAATTCTGGCAAAGGTTCAATCGTGTCATTTAATAACAATTGTTTGGTAATTTGCAGACAAATATAGCTGTGATTTAATGAAGGCATTGCTTCAAAATCCTCCTGTGGTGCAGAATTTTCAATGGATTCTTCTAGCATCTGATAACTCGCTTAAATATCGCCAAAACCCAAACTTTGCAACGCCCGCTCACTGTCTGACCAACCGGATTTTACTTTTACCCAGAGTTGCAAATACACTTTCTTATCAATCAATTTTTCAATATCAAACCGCGCATCGGTGCCAACTTTTTTCAGCATCTCGCCATCTTTACCAATCACAATATTTTTTTGACTATCGCGCTCCACCCAAATAATTGCGTAAATTTTGCTAATCCCTGGCAAATCTTCATAACGTTCAATTTCCACCGTTAAAGAATAAGGCAATTCATCACCCAAACGGCGGGTGAGTTTTTCGCGCACAATTTCAGCGGCTAAAAAGCGTTCGCTACGGTCTGTGATTTGATCTTCAGGATAAATATTGTCGCGGATCGGCAATAACGCCATAATCGCGGTTTCAAGCTCTTCTAAATTCGTTCTTTTTAAGGCAGAAATCGGCACAATATGTTCAAAAGGATAGCGTTTTTGTGCTAATTCAAAAAAAGCTAACATTTCACCTCTATCTTTTACACGATCTACTTTATTAACCGCTAAAATCACCGGTAAACCAGCGCGTTCCAGTTTTTTAAAGATTTCTTCGTCATATTCTTGAAACGCCAAACTATCAATCAACCACACCACCACTTCAACACCTAATAACGTGCTGTCTGCGGTGCGATTAAGATGCCGATTTAAAGCGCGTTTTTCACTAGCGTGCATTCCGGGTGTATCCATATAAATGGCTTGTCCGTGTGCATTGGTGCTGATGCCTAAAATACGATGCCGCGTGGTTTGCGGTTTTCTGGAAGTGATACTGATTTTTTGCCCTAATAAATGATTCATTAAGGTGGATTTGCCCACATTAGGGCGACCGACAAGGGCAACATAGCCACAATTCATATTTTTTCCCGTTGTAAAAGAAGCAGCATTTGTTCTGCGGCGGATTGTTCGGCTTTTTTGCGTGAAGCACCCGTGCCTGTGCAAATTTCATCAATTAAACGGGTGCGGCAAGTGATTTGAAAAGATTGGGCGTGTGGCAATCCTGACATCGTAACTAATTGATATTCAGGTAAATCAACGCCGCGTGACTGCATGAGTTCTTGCAATTGGGTTTTCGGGTCTTTTTTCCAATTATCGGCGGTGAGTTCCGTTAGTTTTTCCGCAAATAAATTTAAAATCCATGTTTGGCAAGCTTCAATGCCTTGATCTCTAAACAACGCACCGATAATAGCTTCTAGTGCGTCTGAGAGAATAGAGTCGCGCCGAAATCCGCCGCTTTTAAGCTCGCCTGAGCCTAGAATTAAATAATCGCCGATGTGATGTTTTCTGGCTAGTCCAGCCAAAGAATCTTGATTAACTAAACTGGCTCTTAAGCGACTTAACACGCCTTCGCTGGCATCTGGAAAAGCATCATATAACTTTTGCGCAATCACAAAGCCTAAAATGGAATCGCCTAAAAACTCCAATCGCTCGTTATTATTTGCGCCCATACTGCGATGGGTTAACGCCGTTACTAGCAACTCAGGCTGATTAAAATTCAGCCTTAAGTTTTTTTCTAACTGTTTTGCTTCTTTTGTAATCACTGTGGTGTGCCACCGACCTCAATAAAATCATCAAATTTCATCAAAACGCTCATATTACTAATGATAGGGGCTTCAGATTGATAGGTTATTTGCAGTTTAACGTAATCGCCTTCTTTGGTAAGCTCAATGTTCTCTGGGGCAATATCTTTACGATCCACTTGGTTCATACCAAAACGATCATTCAATCGTTTCATTATTTCATCTTTATTGGCTGTTTGAATGTCAGTCGAGTTTTTTATACCTTCCAAAGCACTTACTACCTTGCCATGGTTCATATAAACAGGGACTATTCTCAATACCATTATTACAACGGAACAAATCCCAATTAACATCAGAACAATGTTTGTACCAGTCATACCACGTTGTTTTTTTAATGAATTATTCATGAATGTTTTCCTAAATGTAATGAAGTTAAAGTTTATTGTAATACCGTACCGATACGATTAAAAACAATGCCTCCTTGCTTTAAATCCCAGCTCATCCAAATAAAAAAGGCTCTGCCAACCAAATTCTGTTCAGGAACAGTACCCCAATAGCGGCTGTCATTGCTATTGTCGCGGTTATCGCCCATCACAAAATAGTGTCCTTCTGGAACAATATAATCGCCATCAAGAATAGGCTGTGTATTATCAACAAGAATGCTGTGTTCAACTGGATTTAAGTTTTCCAGCAAATGTTCTGGCGTACTAGAGCTATCATCTTCTTTTGCGCCCTGATATTCGCCTAAACTCACTTGTTTAATCGGTTTATCATTAATGTAGAGCATTTTTTGATAATAACCAATTTTGTCGCCCGGCAAACCAATCACACGTTTAATGTAATCAACGCTAGGGTCTTTTGGGAAGCGAAACACGACAATATCTCCGCGCTTAGGCTCATTTAGCTCAATCACTTTTTGGTGCAAGACTGGTAAACGAATCCCGTAAGTGAATTTATTCACCAGAATAAAATCACCAATCAGCAAAGTTGGCATCATTGAGCCGGATGGAATCCGAAATGGCTCAACCAAAAACGACCGCAGCAACAGCACAATTAATACAACGGGGAAAAAAGAACGGGCGTATTCCACATACCAAGGCTGTTCTGCTTCAATAAACTCACGGTTTACGCGCTTTAAATAAAGTAAATAACTGCCCCAGACAATGCCTGTCACAAAAGTTGCAATCACTAAAAAAAAGGAAAAATCAAAATCCATGTTTATATCTTAAGGTTGAGGTT
Organism: uncultured Methylomonas sp.; assembly: GCA_936941155.1. GTDB lineage: Bacteria > Pseudomonadota > Gammaproteobacteria > Methylococcales > Methylomonadaceae > CAIQWF01. The sequence goes on from CAKZJE010000119.1 coordinate 26,369, forward strand.
TAAAAAGAGAAGCGTTGATTATTCTTTATTCAGCTGCAACACTGCCAAAAACGCTTCTTGCGGAATTTCAATATTTCCGACTTGCTTCATGCGTTTTTTGCCCGCTTTTTGTTTTTCCAATAATTTCTTCTTCCGGCTAATGTCACCACCATAACATTTTGCTATGACATTTTTGCGTAAAGCTTTTACAGTGGAGCGGGCAATGATTTTTGCACCAATCGCTGCTTGAATTGCCACTTCATACATTTGCCTTGGAATCAAATCTTTCATTTTTTCCACTAAATCACGCCCGCGATTTTGGCTTAAATCTTTATGCACAATAATCGATAGCGCGTCGACTTTATCGCCATTGATTAATACGTCTAATTTCACCAAATCCGCTGGGTCAAAACGTAAAAATTCATAATCAAACGACGCATAACCGCGACTGATGGATTTTAAACGATCAAAAAAGTCTAAAACCACTTCGCTCAAAGGCAATTCATAATTTAATGAAACTTGGCTGCCGGTGTATTGCATATCTTTTTGTACGCCGCGCTTTTCGATACACAAGGTAATCACGCCGCCTAAATAGGCTTGCGGAACAAGAATATTCGCGCGAATAATCGGCTCTCTGATTTCTTCAATTGTGCCAATATCGGGCAATTTTGCCGGATTATCGACCATTAATACTTCGCCGCCGTGCACTTCCACTTCATAAATTACGGTCGGCGCGGTGGTAATCAAATCAATATCGTATTCGCGTTCTAAGCGTTCTTGCACAATTTCCATGTGCAGCATTCCTAAGAATCCACAGCGAAAACCAAAACCTAACGCTTGTGAGGTTTCGGGTTCAAATTGCAACGCCGCATCGTTCAAACGCAGTTTATTCAAGGCTTCGCGCATGTTTTCGTAACCATCCGCATTGGTTGGATACAATCCTGCAAACACGCGCGGTTGGACTTTTTCAAATCCCGCTAACGCTTCTGCACACGGGTTATCAGTCAAGGTAATGGTATCGCCAACCGGTGCGCCGAAAATGTCTTTAATTCCCGCAACCACAAAACCTACTTGTCCTGTTGTAAGCAAGTCTTGTTCCAAACGCTTTGGCGTGAAAATCCCTATTTTTTCTGCCAAAAACGATTTGCCGGTCGACATAATGGTGATTTTTTGTTTTCTGCGAATGCTGCCATTCATAATTCGCACCAACGACACCACGCCTAAATAGTTGTCGAACCAAGAATCAATAATCAAAGCTTGCAACGGCGCATCTTCATCACCTGTCGGGCAAGGAATTCCTTCAATCAACTGCTCTAAAACACCTTCTACGCCCAAGCCTGTTTTCGCGCTGATTTTTAAAGCATTATCAGCGGGAATGCCAATCACATGCTCAATTTCATTCATTACGCGCTCAGGTTCGGCGGATGGTAAATCAATTTTGTTTAAAACCGGAATAACTTCCAAACCCAAATTAATCGCGGTATAGCAATTTGCCACACTTTGCGCTTCCACGCCTTGTGCTGCGTCCACAATCAGCAATGCGCCTTCGCAAGCGGCAAGCGAGCGGGAAACTTCATAAGAAAAATCGACATGCCCCGGTGTATCAATAAAGTTTAATTGATACGTTTCACCGTTTTTTTCAGATGTGTAATTTAAAGTGACGCTTTGGGCTTTAATCGTAATGCCGCGTTCTTTTTCTAAGTCCATAGAATCAAGAACTTGCGCTTCCATTTCTCTAGCACTTAAACCACCGCAGATTTGAATAAAGCGGTCAGCAAGGGTTGATTTTCCATGATCGATATGGGCGATAATGGAAAAGTTTCTAATATGTTTTAAATCCACTGTATTTTCAATTAGTTATAATGTTAAAAGTTTTTGCGCGAGGTAATGACTTAAGGCGAAAACTGAATGCGGTCATTTCGGCATTTTTTGATTCGTATTTGATAAGCCGGTTATTGTATCAGAAATTGCTTTTACTAAGGATAACCGCGAAGCTTTCCGTTTGAGAAACTGTGCAATTTCTTTATAAACCGCATCCATTCAGAAACAGATAGTTTTTTAAAATGGTTAGATGCTATGTAAACGTGTAGAGACGCAAAATATTGCGTCTCTACGGTTCAACAAAAAACTACGTTTCTCAAATTAGATGAGGTTTATGTAGCTTAAAAATTCAATTCAGAAAATTAGGATTCGGTCAAAAATAATTTTCTGAATTTTTATGATGACTTCTGTAGAGGCAATTTTAATCGCTCAGGGCGAATGAATTCGCCCCAACATTCATTTTTAATGCAACCTAAGCCATTTGCCAAAAATCATCATGTGTTGATTGCAATATTTTCAAGTTTTTCGCTTTTTTATCAGCGGCTTGCGCTTCTGTTTTCATGCCTAACGCCGCATAAATCGCACCCAAGTTTTGATACCAATTGGCATGATGTGAATGCAGCGCAATCGATTTTTTCACTAAATTTAGAGCTGTTTCTAATTGTTTTTGTTGATAAAAACTAATTCCCAGCATGTGCAAAGCGGAAGCGTGATGTGGATTATGGGTTAAAATCGCTTGAAAAACTTCTGCCGCTTGCACAGATTTGTTTTCCCGCAAATACGCCATGCCTTGAAAAAAATAACCCGCCGGTAAATTTTCAATGATTGTTTCTGTTTCATCATTTTCGATAGGTGCGTTTAACACAGCTTCTAAAGGCTGCAAAAAATCCTGATAACGCCGCCATTTTTCAGTTGAGGTGCTATAAATAGGTTGCCGAACTTGCCAAACGCTGGCTGTTTTCACCGCTCGCTCCAAATTTTGATAATTCAAAACCGCATCTGTCCATTCCAATTGCAGATAAGCCAAAATTTTTCGCGCTGCACTTTCAGTATCCGCGACCACATCTTCATAACGAATCGTCAAAACAGGTTTTGCTAACACATGATCCCAATGCTGCATCAAGGCTTGATAATCGCGTAATTGCAATCCAATATCAGCTAAATCATAAGCAAAACCCATCCCGCCAAACTTGGCTTGATAATCTACAAAGTAATTGGAAACTGCGACATCACGCGGTTCGCGTAGCACATGAATTATCGGCGCGTTTGGAAATAACAACCGAATCAACCCAATATGTTCAAAGTTATGCGGCAATTTATCGACAATATGTTTCGCATTCGGCGCGTATTGGCGCAGTTCTGCAAGCACTTCATTGGCAAAATACTGAGCTTGGTCGATAGTTAAGTCGCGGACACAGTCAGGATAATGCAAACTTGAACCCAAATGGCGTTCCCAAGCATTAAGTTTTTGAATAACATTCGATAAAATCGCAATTTCACCTGCGACGAAAATCTCAGGATGCCCGCCTAAAATTTGTTCCACTAACGTTGTGCCAGAACGCGGCATTCCTAGCACAAAAGTCGGCAACTCAGACGGATTGCCATAATCAGCCGTTTGCTGAAAAAAAGGTTGATTAAACGTGTGGCGAATCGCTGAACAATGTTGCGTATGTTGTTTTGCATCGTAGGGGAGAAATTTTCGGCTAGCCGCATTCGCTTCATTGGCAAAATGAAAGGCTTTGTCATACTCTTTTCGATGCTCATACGCCGCTGCTAAATCGAATAATAAACTGCTGGAAACCGCGCCCTGCAAGCTGGGGATGTATGCCATTGTTTCGATTTTTGCCAAAACTTCCACATCATCAGGAAAACGCCGAGCATTGATTAATGCGCCATAACCTGCGACAGGATGGCGTGCGGTTATATTTTCAAACAGCGCAATCGCTTCATCAATTCGTCCCCATTGCAGCAATAAATGTCCTAAACCTAAGCTTGCCGGCACATAATCGGGAACGTGTTGCAAGGCTTGTTGATAATAGTCCTCTGCTTTTGCTTCTTCTGTAGTAACGCTCGCCATAGCGACTAAGGCTTCGGCGCGAGCAATGCCTGTTTCTTGTTCAGTCAAAACAATCGCTTTTTCTGCGGCTAAACGTGCGCCGTTTTCATCAAAATGTTTTTGACCGAGTTGCGCGAGTTGTGACCAAAGTGAGGCGTTTTCCGGTTCTAATTTGATGGCGGCTTGCATATAACGCACCACTTCGCCATACCGTCCTTGCACCCGCGCAAGGGCGGCAAGTTGGGTGAATAATTCCACATCTTCGGGGTATTTTTTTAAGGCATTGCGTAATGAATGCGCGGCTTGGTCGTGTTTGTCTTGGGCAGCAAGAATTAACGCTAATAATTTCACCGCTTTGAGTTCTGTAACGCCTGCTTCCAACGCTTGTTGAACCGCGCTTTCTGCTTTTTCCCACAGATTTAAGGCGATATAGCTGTCAACCGCCACATAAAGCCATTGTTCTAAATGCGCTGCGCCTAAGGTTTGTGCGTTTTCAACGTGAGTGAGTGCGGTTTCGTTTTCACCTAAAAACAACGCACAGCGGGCAATATTGATATGTAAAGCGGCGTGTTGTGTTATGGGAGAATGGGTGAGTGCCGTTTGTAAATCGGTTTGTGCATCAGAAAAACGCCCTAATTGCATGAAAACTAAGCCGCGCCGTGTTTGGGCTAAATAGAATTTTGGATTGAGTTGCAAAGCGTGTTCTAGTTTTTGCAAGGCTAAAACCGGTTCTTTGAGTAATAAATGAATTGCGGCAATGTCGGTTAATGTTTCGGCAGAAAGATTTTGAGAATTCGGTGAAATTTTCTCAAGACATTCGCGCCCTTGTTCAAAATTTTGTTGTTGGCAATGCAACGTGCCGAGTAATGCTAATAATGCAGGGTTATTCGGTTCAGCGGCTAAGGTTTTTTCAGATAAAGTAATTGCTTCGGTTAATAAGCCGCGTTGTTGTAAGGCACGAATATCATTGAGAAAAGACATAGTAAACTCCATACGAGAGGCATAAAAAAAACCTTTCAGGTTTTAAAAACCTGAAAGGTTTGACGTGCAAAAAAGCTGTTTATACAAACACAATCTGACTATCGGATAATCCCGAAGGGAGACCTACGAGTTGAATCACACCTTGCGCATTGTGCGTTGTGACTACAATTGAGCCATCAGTTGCTGTTGTATACTGCCTTGTCACATTACTTGACACCAAGTTTGCCGCAGTTGCACCGGTTGCCCAAGCTACCCTGTCATATTTGTAATTTTGTAATGCAGACATATCCGGGTAACTTGGACTGATATGCGTTGTTGAAGTGAATTCATAAATGTAATAACTTCTATCAGGTGTATAAAAATTAGCTGTAGTATTCAATCCACCATCATTAGTAGCAATAATCAATTTATCATTCGCGCCAAAGCCAGTCAGGTCGATTTGCCCTATGCCAACATCGCTATAAAGTCCTGCGTCAAAGTCGATCAAAATTGTGTCGTTCCCCGAAGTTAAAAAACTACCGACATTAGCGGCTGTTTCTGCATCGTGGACAACGTGAGTTGCTGTATAAAGATTCGCTACACTTGCTGTACTTACGTTTAAGGTTGCGCCATCCTTTTGAAATACTTCAAAATCACCGTTAGACCCTGTATCGAGCCAGCCTTCATCAATATTCAGCCTGTTTACACCTGCCATATCAACATTTAATGCGCCGTTGTCGCTTGTTGCGAGTACATCAGCCGCCGTTAAATTAAGTGTGCCATTACTATCAACCCCAAAATAAATACCTTCAATATGTGAAATGGCATTAACACCTAACGTTATTTCTTGATCGACACCTGAAATGGATAAAGCATCCCAACCTGAGCCACCATTGATGGTATCCCCTGCTGTATCAGCTATTATTAATGAGTCGCTACCTTTGCCGCCTAATAAAACATCAACGCCAGAACCCCCGTCGATGTAATCGTGATTTCCTAAACCACTCAAATAATTATCACCTGCTGTGCCAATGATAACATTCGCCAAGCCATTACCTGTTCCTTGATAAGCTCCGTCAAGCAACGTGAGATTTTCTACGTTTGCACTCAATGAATAATCTGAATAGGTATAAGCAGTATCTACCCCTTCTTGTGCAAGCTCAGTAATGACATCAGCTGCATTATCTACGACATAAACATCATTACCCGTGCCACCCAGCATGGCATCGACACCTGCGCCACCGTCTAGGTAATCATCACCTTCCAAACCACTAAGGACGTTATCGCCTGCTGACCCTAAAAGCACATTCGCTAATCCGTTACCTGTTCCTTGGATTGCATCACCATATAAAGTAAGATTTTCTAGGTCTGTACCCAATGAGTAATCAATAGAAGTTCCAACAGTGTCAATCCCTTCATCTACAAACTCAGTAACCACATCACCTGCATCAGTAACGAAGTAGGTATCATTACCTGTGCCGCCTTCTAGGGCATCATCTCCTGCGCCGCCGTCCAGATAGTCATCGCCGCCCAAGCCAATCAGAACATTATTTCCTGATGTACCTAAAAGGGTATTTGCTAATTCGTTACCTGTGCCGTTGATAGCTGCACCGATTAGAGTCAGATTTTCTAAATTTTCTCCTAATGAAAAATCAATAGATGCTTTAACAGTATCGATGCCTTCGTCCAAGTCTTCGATGAGGACATCGCCAAGATTATCCACGATATAAATATCATTACCAAGACCTCCAATCAGGCTGTCTGCACCTTTCCCACATCAAGTATGTCATTACCCGTGCCGCCATCTAAGTAATCATTACCACCCAACCCCGATATAGTATCATTCCCTCCCCGTCCAAATAATCTGTCCGCAAAAGGAGTACCAATTATTAAATTATCCAGACCGTTGCCTATTTTTAGTGCCATTTTTCACCTCATAAAAATTATTTTGAAATTGTGTTTAAAAGTTACAGCATAAAAATTGCTGAAACTATCCAGAAGCCTCTTCACTCTCCATCACTGAAATGCAAAACAACTTCTGAGAAAAACTATAAATTAAAAAAACAGAAAATAAAAAAATAATATTTAAAATCATTGAGTTGTAAGAAGATAAATATGCTAAATTCCGTATTTTTCATGCTTAAATCCGGCAACATCTTTTTGTCATAATTTCATTCATTTGCATAAATAACTTATAAATCAATAGGTTTCTGTATTCACTCTAAATGTTAGACAAGGGGGGATTTTATAAATCAATAACTTATCTAAATAAACTGAATAAATAGAGCGATATGACAAAAAACACTCATACGTTCAAGCTAATTTGCTAAAATTTTACCCAAGCAGCCGCAGAGACTGCGTAAGGCATCCCTCAACACTTTATATTTTTCCAAGGAAGCATGTAGATGAAAAAATTGTCCGTTGTTATTGTCGAAAGTAATCCGCGTGAACTTGAGCAGCTAAAAAGTATTTTAGAAATCGGTTATAACGCGGAGGTAATAGACGAAGCAGAAGATGCTCAACAAGCCTTAGAGAGAAAAACCACTCTTAGAAACGCGGATGTTATTTTTATCAACATTAAATTAGGAAAAAATAATCGTGCCGGTTTAGATTTAGCACATCACTTAAATAGCAACTTTGATGACCCTCCCTATATCATTTTTACAAATGATTGCGAAAAGCTTGCAAGAGAATCTATCAAAGAACATCCAGTCGCTTATTTGATGAAGCCCGTAGAGACTAGCGCATTACTGGAAGCCTTGAATTATGTGAACAAAAAGAAATTAGTTTCCTATCATTTTGCCGATGAACGGATTGAAATTTCTTATTACGAAAACGAAGAGGACAAAAATGGCAAACGAAAAACAGGAGGATTTAAACCTTCACAAATTGTTTGTGTTAGCAAAAATCAAACAGTCAATAAAAATGCAATCCCTAACACAGTTCGAATAAGATTAAACAATGGAAAAATATTGCACGGTGTACCAGGAACAGTAAAAACATGGAAAGGAAACTTATATCAACCGTATTTTGAACAAATACATAGAAGTCATGTTGTTAATTTAAGCTATGCAAAAAACATAGAAAAACATCCGCATCAAAAAGAATGCTCTGAATTACATTTTAAATGCTGGGACGATCCGCTACGCATTGGAGACCGCTATTGTGATGGTTTGGCGGAAAAAATAATAATGTGGAAAGAAGATTAATCGGGTATAGCGCAAAAGCCATAATAAACTCCATACGAAAGGCATAAAAAAACCTGACAGGTCTTTAAGACCTGTCAGGTTTGGACTGGCAAAAAATCCATTTATACAAACACAAAATGGCTATCAGGCAACCCAGCAGGCAAACCAATCAGCGAAATTTGCCCGCTTTTTTTCGAGGTGTTGCGGGTGGTATAACCCACATAAGTAGAGTAACTTGAAACGTAAGTCACCACTTGACCAGAAGAAGAAAGAGCCGTGTATTTAGTTGTAAGATAAGTGGTATAGCCATCCGCATGTGTCGAGCTATTAAAAAACTTAGAACTCAGCAGAGCGTGACTTGCGCCTGTTTGCCAACTCACCTTGTTGGTTCTGGTGATGTGTTGGATAAAATTATTACCATCTGACGAAGAGGTTTTGCTGGACTCAACAATGTACTTTGCTCTCGTTGTGCCATAATCAGCATTGATACGCCCCCATCCATGATTATACGGCGCAATCACCAGTTTATCTTCTAAACCAAAACCTGTCAGGTTGATGCTTGTTATACCTGTATCCGCATACAACTTAGTCCCAAAATCAAGGATAATTTCATCCACACCTGCTGTGAAAGCACTCGCCACAGCGTTAGCCGATGCCAAATCAGAAATGCTATAGCTGTTGTTGATAATATTGCCTAAACTCGCTGTTGAAACATTCAGTGTTGCCCCGTCTTTGGTAAACGTTTCATAATCCTGATTAGGACTTGCGCCCGCGTCTGTCCAACCGCTGCCTAAAAACAACTCGTTTTTGCCTTCTGCTTTCAAAAACAAAGTGCCTTTGTCGCTAACTGCTAACACATCCGCAGCTGTGAGATTAAGTCTGCCATTGCTATCGGTTGCCAACTGAATAGTATCCACGCCAGAAATAGTACCCGCACTTAAGTCAATGGTTTGATTTTGACCATAAATTGACAACGTATCATAACCTTTTCCACCGCTAACCATGTCGCCGTTAAAATCACTGAGCAGTAATACATCATTGCCTCTGCCAGCATCTAGCTTATCAATCCCAACTCCGCCATCCAGTGTATCGCTGCCAATTCCACCGTATAAAGTGTCATTGCCTGCATCGCCTGTTAAATAATCCGCGCCACCATAACCGTACAGTACGTCATTGCCATCGCCACCGTACACTGTATCAGCATCCGCCACGCCTAAGCCCGCGTACAAAATATCATCGCCTCCCATGCCGTTTATGAAATCAGCTCCGCCACTTGCATGAATAGTATCGTTGTTAGCTCCTCCTGTGAGCGTGTTATTTGAAGGATTGCCATTAATTTTTGCCATGATTTTTCTCCTGATAAATTTAATTTAGATAAACACATCGAAGCTTAAAGTCTAGCTTTAAAAGCCAATCTGATTTTAATGCAAAGTCTTGATTAGAAATACATTTATTTTTTCAATAATTTCAATTTTCTAAAAAATTTTTTAAGACGACCGGTCGTCTTGAAAATTTTCCCGTAACTTCGTAACTTATCGTTAAGCTGCTGTCTTTTATTTCATGGCAAGCAATAGTTATTCACAGATTTTTTTCGATAATGACAAGTTAAAAGCGCGATGTTTTTTTGCCTAACATGCAGAATTTGAAACTAAGAACAAGTTTGCAAATTTTGCCGCGTATAAGATTCTTTCTCGCTTAGCAGCCTGTTATACTTAAGACATCGAACTTACCAAAACCTGAAAAAATGCTCAAAATTCTGCAAATCCCCGTATTGACCGATAATTATATTTATTTGATTCACGATGTGGACAGCAAACAAACAGCAGTCGTTGATCCCGCAGAAGCAAAACCTGTGCTAGATGCGCTAAAAAAATACGGCTGGCGATTGCACTTTATTCTGAATACTCATCACCATAGCGACCATGTGGGCGGTAATTTGGAATTAAAAAAACAAACCGGTTGCAAAATCATCGCCTCCGGTTCAGACAATCACAGAATTCCCGGCATCGACATTGCGGTGCGCGATAGAAGTTATTTTCAATTAGGCTCGCATCCAATTAGCATTATCGCCACAAGCGGACATACTTTGGGGCATATTGTTTATTATTTTGAAGACGATGATTTGTTATTTTGTGGCGATACTTTATTTGCGCTGGGCTGTGGACGGTTATTTGAAGGTTCGGCAGAACAACTGTGGGAATCGTTACAAAAACTAAAAAATCTGCCAGAAAATACAAAGGTTTATTGTGCGCATGAATATACCTTAAACAATGGCAAATTTGCCTTAAGTGTTGAGCCTGATAATCAAGCTTTGCAAAGCAGAATGGCGTCGATCATTCAATTGCGTGAAAATAAGCAGTCGACTGTGCCTAGTACGATAGGCGAGGAATTGGCAACGAATCCGTTTTTTCGCGAAAACAGCGCATCAATCCAGCAGCATTTGAAAATGCAGAATAAAAAGCCTGTGGAAATTTTTGCAGCATTGCGGAAATTGAAAGACAGCTTTTGAGCCGATTTCTAAAGGTGTAGAGATGTGAAAGTCGCATCTCTACGAAAATAAAAGTTTTTAGAATCAAATATTTGCTTTTGATTCAATCACCCCGCCACCTAAACACACTTCGCCGTCATAAAAAACCACCGATTGTCCCGGCGTAATGGCGCGTTGAGATTCAGCAAACACTGCGCGACAACGATTATCCGGCAATGGCTCTAAACGACAGGCTTGGTCAGGCTGACGATAACGGGTTTTCGCATAACATTCTATCGCGGTGGTTAAAGGTTTGTTATTACACCAATCCAACTGCCCTGCTTCTAAACTATTGTGTAACATCAATGGGTGATAATGCCCTTGTCCAACCAGTAATATATTGTTTTCCAAATCTTTTTCCAATACATACCAAGGCTCATCCGGTGCGTTTTTCACGCCGCCAATCCCTAAACCTTGCCGTTGTCCCAAGGTGTAATACATCAAACCGTGATGCTTGCCGATGTATTGACCTTCTGGCGTGCGCATTTCGCCTGGTTGAGTCGGCAAATAACGCTGCAAAAACTCCTTGAATTTGCGCTCACCGATAAAACAAATGCCAGTGCTGTCCTTTTTTTGATGATTTTCAAAGCCGGCTCGTTTGGCTAGTTCGCGCAATTCCGGTTTGTGCATGTGACCGATTGGAAACAAGGTTTTCGACAACGCTTTTTGTCCAAGCGTATATAAAAAATAACTCTGTTCCTTGTTTGGATCTGTGCCTTTTAAAAGTTGAAACTCGCCATTCACCTCGCGCACCTGCGCATAATGTCCGGTAGCGATATATTCCGCACCTAAATCTTCAATCGCATAATTTAAAAAGGCTTTAAATTTCACATGCTTGTTGCACAAAATATCAGGATTTGGTGTGCGCCCTGCTTTAAATTCCGATAAAAACACTTCAAACACTTCATCCCAATATTCAGTGGCGAAATTGACGGTTTTTAATTCAATGCCCAAGCGGTCGCACACTTGCTGTGCGTCGGCTAAATCCTGCATCGCGGTGCAATATTCTGTGCCGTCATCTTCTTCCCAGTTTTTCATAAACAAACCAGTCACTTGATGACCTTGTTCCAATAAAGTCAACGCAGTGACAGAAGAATCAACGCCGCCGGACATGCCGACGATTATATTTTTACTCATTATTCAAGTTAAGTTTTTGTAATCAGTTTAAGAAAGTAAATAGACGTTTTTTAGGGGGATTATTTTAATAAAATATCAAATCCTGCTTGTTCAAAATGTTTATCCGCTGTAAAAATACTCTCAAGTTTGTTTTTTCTGGCAATAATAATGCTACTGCAATCAACCAATCCCCATTCCTTATCTTGCATGTGTGTAAACAAGGCAAGGCTTTGGGTCATCAAATCTTCATTGACTGAAGTCACCGTCCATGCTTTTGACCATTTGCACGGCAGTGGTTCTAAATTTAACCCGACTGAAGGCATTACAAAATTCAGCAATCACAAAATCACTGCTGATGAAATGGGTTTGGCTTTTCACCAATTCCTGCTGTTTTTGCCAAGCGGCGGGGTGAAAGGAATCTTGTTTATTGCCTAATGCGATAAGGGCTGCGGTATCAACAAAAATAGTTTTCATTGTTTATCCAGACCATAAAGATAGTGGTCGTGGTTGATGGCGAAATCTTCAATTCCTGTGTCAGTGGTCGGCAAGGCAATCTCAGGATTTGTCCAAGGGTCATCTATTTCCGTGTGTTGTTTTAAAAAAAGCGTGAAAAATTTGGCTTCATTAATCAAGCTTTGTTCTAATTCTGTAATGCGTTGTTTTAATCGTTCTTGCGGTAAGGTGTCAGGAACATTAATGGTAATTTGCATAGTGGATTCCTCAGATAGTTTTTTTAACACGGTTTTTTATCAAAAATCACGCAAGGCTTTTTTGCGATAATTCGCCTGTTTTTCCTGTTGAAACTGGTTTTATATTTTGGGTAAATTTCTGCTGATATGTGGATGTGCAAAATTAGAATTATTGCCCTAATTTTTTTAACTCATTTTTTGCCAAATCATTTCCTTGTTCTGCTGATTTACGAAACCAAAATATAGCTTGAGTTTCATCCTTAGCTACACCTTTTCCCTCTAAATAGCTTTGTGCTAAATCATATTGTGCCAATAAGTCTCCTTGTTCAGCCGCTTTTCTGTCTTCTTCAACAGCTTTTCGATACCAACCTTCAGCTATAACCGCATCTTGCTCTACACCTTTACCTTCCTCATATGCTCGTCCCAAAGCTCTTTGTGCTCCAGTATCACTTTGCTCTGCTGCTTTACGATACCAGATAATTGCTTGAGCCTCATCTTTGGTAAATCCCCAACCATTCGCATATTCAGCACCTAAATCGCTCTGTGCATTCGCACATCCTTGTTCTGCGAACTTTCGAATACGAGCCAATCTTTGAGAATTAATTAGCATACATTCATCAGAATGCTTGTCGCTTGCTTCGTTGACTAAACAAGTAAGCTCATCTTCTGTCAATCCCTTGTTATTTTTACAAGATACGCTTTGTGATACATTTGGTATTCGTTCTACAATCATATCAGGCATTGGTTTAATTGCTGTCTGAGCTGGATACATTGTGGGAATAGCAATAGATGCAACAATGCCAATAACAGGAGGTGCAACTCCGAAAACCCAAGTTACCCATGTATTAACACCACCTTTATATTGTAAGGATTCAAAAAGCGTGGTTTCGTTTTTAATGGTGTGTTGTGCAGCCTTTATTTTTTGCTTAACTTTTGCATAGTAAAATGAGTTAGCAAGAGTAGCGAAACTTATTGAAATACCTAAATAAATTAGCAACCAAACCTTAGGAATTACTACATTTTCAAAGAGTTTGGAAATCGAGACAATCCCCCAATACACAAAAAACCATCCGTACATTTTTCGATACAATGCCCAAAAGCCAGTAAATAAAAATGCTGACCAATTCCAGCTTAATTTATCATCTTGCCGTTTATCAAAATTTTCAAACTGTGCTAAATAATAATCCGTATTTTTTTCACCAATCACGGCGATGTATAAGTCCTGAATATCCAAGCTTTTAGCAGTAATTTTTTCTGCTTCTGGCTTTGTTTGGGCTGGCTCTCTTTTGAATATTTCAGGCTTTTTGACTTCTGCATTGCGATTATTTTCAACAATGATGGAATCAGCCGCCGCTTGCCTAATCGCAATAATCGCTTTCGGAACATCAGACCTAAACCAGCCCTTGTTTTCATGGCAATGGCTCAAAATCGCCTGAATTTTCTGCGCTATCTCTTTAGGCTCATTCACTAAAGCATCATATTCAACTATATAAGGATGCGGTATTTCTGATTTATTCAGCTCTTCAGATTTTAAAACTGGGTCATTGTTAGAGAAACCGATATTTAGCAAGTTCGGCATAGACTTGTTTGTGATGATATATACCCAGCCTTTCATAACGCCTCAATTTCACTTGCGGTCAATCCTGTTATTTCCATAATAAACTCAATTGGCATATTTTTAGATTTTAGTGATATAGCAACTTTTATCATTGTGTCATTAATCACGGTATCTTTAACATTCTTTAATTCCCAATAATCCAACAAACTTTTTTCATAAACTTCAGCTTGATGCGGCTTCAAATGGGAAATCTCAGCAATCTCAAAACCTTTTTGAAAAATCGGCTCATTCAAAATAGCAGGAATATGATCAAAGTTTTCTAAATTTTTTAAGAAATAAACCCATTTATCAAAATGCGTTTCTAATTCAGATTCAGTTTTATTAAACAATGGCATTTGTAAAAACTTAAAATGCAATTTGTCATAAAATAAATCGCCATCTTGGTCTTTTAAACTCACTGCACGCAAGAATTTCTGTTTTTCTTCTTTTTCATCGTAAGTAAAATCCAAAATCGCAATAAAATAAACGGGCATGAGTTTAAAATCCCAACCACCTTTTTTCGCTTGCTCTTTAATGGGAAAGGTGGAATAAAACAAAGAACGGTCTTTAAAATAATTCACTTTCGCTTTTTGCATTTCCACAATAAAGCGCGTACCTTCTTTGGTTTGGCAATAAATATCAAAAATTGCTTTGCGTTCTTTCGCAGTGCTAGGAACTTTTTCAGGATTTTTAAACGATAACTCTGCAATTTGATGATAAGTCGGCAAGAGTTGATTTAAAAAATCCTGCAATAAATCTTTATTCGCTTCTTCACCAAAAAGTTTTTTAAAACCAAAATCGGTATAAGGATTAATATATTTTGCAGTCATATCTTAAATTTTATAGACAAATGTTTAGACGTGTTTGTGATGACATAAACTCAGAATATTTTGGGGAATTAAACACTTGAGCGATTTTTCTTTTGGATTATTCAATGTTTAACGCGGCTTTTAATGCGCTATTTAATCCAGTTAGTTTAGAGTCTGACAATTGACCAATGTAATCAACTAATAAGTAATTACACATAAGTTTCAAGGTATTAGTATTTTTTTGTAGGTGCGAATTTATTCGCATTGTTCGGATAAATCCGAACCTACACATCCTTTAAAACTTTTGCTTAACTACTTATAGATTTAGGTAAGCTGACTAACTCGTCACAATAAATGCAGCTCGAATGCTTTAAGCCATCCTCAGTATCGAGCTGAACTTGTGTAGAAAATCCATAATATTGCGTATAAATCACCTCTCTTCACTCATCACCTGATAACCAAGCACATCTTCTGCTTCGCGATTTAATTCTTTTGCATGTTGATTAATCAGCTCTAATTCATTTGACTCTTGATGCGTGGCGAAAAAATAACGCAAAGCTTCAGCAATTAAAGTGGAGCGATTTTCAGGCTGCGGCGCACGTCGTTCCAGTTCGTTAAATAGCTCATCGGGTAAAAAAAATTGTGCTTGAATACTCATCTCAACTGCTCACTTGCGAATCGCCATGAAAATCTAAAAAAGACTGCAAAACAGATAAGGGATAACGTTTACCACTTAAATAATCATCAATACAATTGATAATTAAAGGACTTCGAGTAGGTTGCTTAGCAATTTCAGCGCGTGTTAGCCAATGCGCTTGCACAATTCCCTCGTCTAAAGCTTGCTCTGGATTGTGATCAAACACCGTACCACCAAAACACAGGCGTAAATACGTTGTTGACTCTGGATTTTTTCGCCACAAATAAACACCGATAAAATATTCAGGCTCAAATTTCCACGCGGTTTCTTCCAACACTTCGCGTTTCACTGCGGTGATAAAATCTTCGCCTTCTTCCAAATGTCCTGCGGGTTGATTAAACGCTAATCCATTAGGCGTTTCTTCTTCCACTAATAAAAAATGTCCATCACGTTCAATCACTGCGGCAACCGTCACATGGGGTTTCCAAATCATCAAACCACTCCAGCTAAGTAAAAAAAGTACGTTATTTTACTTGATTTGCTACTATTATGCGTGTGAAGATTGAAACTCTTAAGTTTTACCGTTATGGTAAGTGTTACAAAGTGCAATTAACTATATTGATGTAGAAAATGTCTAATACTGACCCCTCAAAAGATGATGATGGCGACTTAGCTGTCGAAGAAGCTAAACCGCAGTTAAAAAAACCGCCGCTCTATAAAGTGATTTTATTAAACGATGACTTTACCCCAATGGATTTTGTGGTAGAGATTTTGACAGAGTTTTTTAACATGTCTTATGAAAAAGCCACGCAAGTGATGTTGCAAGTGCATTACGAAGGCATGGGCGTGTGTGGCACTTATACCAAAGATGTAGCGGAAACCAAGGTGTTTATTGTGAATGATTATTCGCGCCAAAACCATCATCCCCTGCTGTGTGCAATGGAAGAGGCGTAAACGGGTGGCATAAAACTTGTTTAGACTTTAAAAATCTGCAAGATTGAAATGCAACTGCCTAAAATAACGAGGAAAAAACAATGTTAAGTAAAGAACTGGAAGTGACCTTAAATCAGGCGTTTACCGTTGCCCACCAAAAACGGCATGAATTTATCACGGTAGAACATTTGTTGGTGGCTTTGCTCAGAACCGCAACCGTAGAGCCTATTTTAAAGGCCTGTGCCTGTGATATTCCTGCTTTAGAGCGCGATTTGAATCATCATATTGAAGAAACAATGTCCTTGATTCCCAAAAGCGTGGAGCGCGAAACGCAACCTACCTTAGGTTTTCAACGTGTTTTACAACGTGCGGTTTTCCATGTTCAAGCCTCGGATAAAAAAGAAGTGACGGGTGCGAATATTTTTGTCGCTTTATTCAGCGAGCAAGATTCTCATGCGGTGTATTTGTTGAATAAACAACAGATTACGCGGCTCGATGTCGTCAACTTTTTGGCACATGGCATTTCAAAAATAGATAAAGAGGAAGAAGAGCAAGAACCCAATAGCCCAAATAGCGCGGCAGATGCGCAGGGCAATCCCCTGGAAAAATACGCTCTGAACCTGAATGAAGAAGCACGGCAAGACAAAATTGATCCGTTGATTGGGCGCGAAGTGGAAATTGAACGCACCATTCAAACCTTATGTAGAAGACGAAAAAACAATCCTTTGTTAGTCGGTGAAGCTGGTGTGGGTAAAACAGCAATTGCTGAAGGTTTGGCAAAACGAATTGTTGATAAACAAGTGCCAGATATTTTGTTAGAAAGCACTGTTTATTCTTTAGATTTAGGCGCGTTAGTGGCTGGCACTAAATATCGCGGTGATTTTGAAAAACGTTTGAAAAGTCTTCTCAATCAACTGAAAAAAGAGCCGAAATCAATTTTGTTTATTGATGAAATTCATACCATTATCGGCGCGGGTTCTGCCTCTGGCGGGGTAATGGATGCCTCTAACTTGATTAAACCAGCTTTGGCTGCGGGACAATTGCGCTGCATTGGCTCGACAACTTATCAAGAATATCGCGGAGTATTTGAAAAAGATCACGCATTGGCACGCCGTTTTCAAAAAATTGACGTGGTCGAACCGTCAGTAGAAGAAACCTTTCAAATTCTGCAAGGTTTGCGCTCTCGTTTTGAAGCCCATCACGAGATTAAATACAGCAATGAGGCTTTGCAGCTTGCCGCAGAGTTATCCGCGCGGTTTATTACCGATCGGTTTTTACCCGATAAAGCGATTGATGTAATTGATGAAGCGGGCGCGAAACAACGCTTGGCGAAAAAAGAAGATCGAAAAGAATTTATTAATGCAGAAGAAATTGAAGATATTATCGCTAAGATTGCGCGAATTCCGGCTAAGTCAGTGTCTTCAAATGATAAAGACAAGCTGGAAAACCTAGAAAAGAACTTAAAAATGTTGGTATTTGGGCAAGATGAGGCGGTTTCATCCTTGGCTTCTGCAATCAAATTATCACGCGCGGGGTTGCGCGATAAGTCTAAAACCATAGGTTCGTTTTTGTTTGCAGGGCCCACCGGCGTGGGCAAAACAGAACTGACTCGTCAATTGGCAAAAGTGCTAGGTATTGAGTTAATTCGGTTTGATATGTCCGAGTATATGGAAAGGCATACCGTATCACGATTGATTGGCGCGCCTCCGGGCTATGTGGGTTTTGACCAAGGCGGTTTATTAACCGAACAAGTGAGCAAACATCCTCACGCCGTTTTGCTATTAGATGAATTAGAAAAAGCGCATCCTGATGTGTTCAATTTGCTCTTGCAAGTGATGGATCATGGCTCACTGACTGACAACAATGGACGCACGGCGGATTTTCGCAATATCATTTTAGTGATGACCACAAATGCCGGCTCTGAAGAGGGCAGCCGCACTTCCATTGGCTTTACTTCGCAAGATCACAGCAGCGATAGTATGAAAGTTATTGAAAAAGGCTTCTCACCAGAGTTCCGCAATCGTTTAGATGCTATCGTGCAATTTAAACCGCTGGATATTTCTATCGTAGGCAGTGTTGTAGACAAGTTTATTTTTGAATTAGAAACATTGCTAGCAGATAAGCATGTGACGTTGGCATTAAGCTCAGAAGCGCGGTTGTGGCTAGCAGAACACGGCTGCGACCCGAAAATGGGCGCACGACCTATGGCTCGGTTAATCCAAGAAAAAATCAAAAAGCCTTTAGCTAATGATTTGTTGTTTGGAAAACTAGCTAACGGTGGTCATGTTCGCATTGATGTCGAAAACAAGGAACTGAGCTTTGTCATTGAAAGCAAAGAGTTAAGTATTACCGAAAGTAGTGAGCGATAATCTCTAACAGGTCGCGCTTATCGCGTAAAACACGCGATTAGCGCATCCGAAAGGTGATGCGACCTTTAGTTAAGTCGTAAGGAGTCATTTCAACTTTCACTGAATCTCCGGTTAAAATCCGAATATAGTGTTTACGCATTTTTCCTGAAATATGGGCTGTGACAACATGTCCATTTTCCAATTCTACCCGAAACATAGTATTAGGAAGGGTATCAATAACCTTGCCTTCCATTTCAATTTGATCTTCTTTTGCCATTTTGTGTATTTAAAGTAATTAAAACCGCCTAGTGTAGCATAAGCCATAACAAGCGCATATAACTTTAAGGTTACAAAAATATTTCAGCTTCGTTTTCACACCTTAAAATGCTTAAAGAAATAGATATTAAATCCAACAACTTACTTTAAAATCAGCCAAAATTTACCAAGCGTAAATCTATTTAATCAGCGAATTAACCTAATTCCAGAAAACCATGCAAACCGCGTTTAGATTTCACCGCCAGCCATTTTTTTAAATAAATCAATTCTTCCGTTTCTTCTAAATGATCCAAACTGGCTTTCTTTTTTAACAGCCGAAACGCATCAGACAGCACTGTATAACGTTCACCAGTAATGCCGGCTCTTCTGAGTCCAACAGTATTTAAACGATAATGTTTAGCAGGATAGCCCGCGATTAAGGTAAACGGAATCACGTCCATATTTAAACCAGTTGTGCCTTGGACAATGGCATAAGAGCCGATTCTGCAAAACTGATGCGCAACCACTGCCCCGCCCATAAACACATTGTCACCGACTTCAACGTGACCACCTATCGCCACATTATTTGCAAAAATAGTTTTGTTGCCGATGCTGCAATCGTGTGCGACATGACTGTTGTTCATAAAAAAACAGTTTGAACCAATCACAGTTTTTCCATCTGCAACCGAGGCGCGGTGTGCCGTAAAACCTTCGCGAAAAGTATTGTTGTCGCCAATAATCAGCCAAGACACTGTGTCAGCTTTAAACCCTAAATCCTGTGGCACACCGCCTAATACAGCGTGTGGATGCAAAATATTGCCACTGCCCATTTTTACATAAGGCTGCACCACTGCATGGCTGCCAATTTGAGAGTTATCGCCAATTTCAACATTCGATTCAATCACCGCAAAAGGAGAAACTCTCACGTTTTTGCCTAATATTGCATCTTTAGCAATAAAAGCGGTCGGGTGAATAAGTTGATTCATATCTTTTCCTTATCAAGAGTTAAAGTTAAATCCTCTGTAACAGAGATGTTGTGCATGGTAAACGAACCCTACAGCACGAACAAGGCATCCATTGTGTTTTATTGTTTCAATGATTGGATTAATGAATTTCTATTTGCAAAAAAACAAGATGTTAAATCCTTAAAGCAAAGTTTTATCGTCCAAACCTGTCAGGTCTTTGAGAACTGAAAGGTTTTTATACCCGAAAACTTATATTCACTTCTTTACCCCTAAATTATCGACTGATTTGATTAATTGTTAAAATCTGCTGAAATTTAAAAGACGACCGGTCGTCTTAGAAATTTTTGATAGAACTTGACCGTCCAATCCCTTTCGTCGATATAGCTGATTAATGTTTTCCGCGCACCCTGCGTAACATCAGTTAAATAATACGATATGAATGAAATCACATAAAAACTAGGTTTAGTTTGCAAATGCGAATCATTCTTGATAGTATCTTTTCAAAGTCGTTTTTCTTTATTTCTTAAGAAGTGAGTCATCGCTATGAATATCAATTTAAAATCATTAGCTGTAGGTGATTGTGGAAAAATAACCGGTTTTGAAAAAACTGGCAAAGCGTATCGCAAACGTTTGTTAGCCATGGGATTAACCCCCGGCACACCGTTTAGCATTACCCGTTTTGCGCCTATGGGCGATCCTATGGAAATCAAAATTCGCGGTTTTTCATTAACTTTGCGCCGTGACGAAGCCGCCGCTTTATTAATTGAGAAAACCTAAATGGACAGCGATTTTACCGTAGGCGTAGTTGGCAATCCCAATTGTGGCAAAACCACACTGTTTAACGCGCTCACTGGTTCAAAACAGCATGTTGGGAATTGGCCGGGGGTCACGGTAGAAAAAAAAACCGGTGAATACCGTTTTAACAATAAACTCATTTCATTGGTTGATTTGCCCGGCACTTATTCTCTGGAAGCCGCCGATGATGAAGTCTCATTAGACGAAAAAGTTGCGCGTGATTATGTGGCAGCTAAACACGCTGATTTAATTATCAACATCATTGATGCGTCAAATATTGAGCGCAATCTGTATTTAACCTCGCAGCTGATTGAAATGCGCGTTCCCATGTTATTAGCGTTAAACATGATGGATGCGGTCAAACAGCGCGGGATTAAAATTGACATTGAATCCTTAGCCGAAAAGCTAGGCTGTCCGGTTGTTCCCATTACAGCTTCCACAAAATCGGGTTTAGACGCGCTGAAAATCGCCATCAATACCGCAGCAATCAGCAAACCTACCCCTACTCTGTCGATACAATATGCCATTCCTTTAGAATGTGCCATTTCTCAAGCCAGCAAATTATTGCAACAGACAGCGCAAAACCTGCAATGCGATTTACGCTGGTTAGCCATTCGTTCTTTAGAAGGCGACACCCTTGCGCAAGCCATGATAGGCGAAGCACTTTATGCGCAAATTCAGCCTCTGCAAGCTCAAGTTGAAACCGAAACGGATGACGAAATTGATATTCTCGCAGCCGATGCGCGTTATGGATTTGTCAATGAAGTTGTGCAAAGTTGTGTTTGCAAACTCAATGAAGTGAGCCGTCATCGCACTGAAAAAATTGATGCCATTGTATTAAATCGCTTTTTAGGCATCCCCATTTTTCTGTTGGTAATGTACGCCATGTTTATGTTTACCATTAACATTGGTAGCGCGTTTGTGGATTTTTTCGATCAATTGGTCGGCGCATTATTGGTGGATGGTTTAACGCAACTGTTGACGCAATGGCATATTCCGCAATGGCTGATTGTGTTATTCGCAAATGGCGTAGGCGCGGGGATTCAAGTTGTCGCCACCTTTATTCCAATTGTCAGTTTTTTATTCATGTTTTTATCAGCATTGGAAGATTCTGGTTATATGTCTCGCGCCGCTTTTGTGATGGACAGATTCATGCGCATGATAGGTTTGCCAGGAAAATCGTTTGTGCCAATGATTGTCGGCTTTGGCTGCAACGTACCAGCGATTATGGCAACCCGCACCCTTGATAATCAACGCGACCGGATTTTAACCAACCTGATGAATCCCTTTATGTCCTGCGGTGCGCGTTTACCCGTTTACGCTCTGTTTGCTGCGGCATTCTTCCCCGTCGGAGGACAAAATTTAGTCTTCAGCTTATACATATTCGGCATAACTGTCGCAGTACTAACGGGCTTAATCATGCGCCACACCTTATTCAAAGGCGAAGCCACACCGTTTATTATGGAATTGCCCGCCTACCATTTGCCGACTTTTCAAGGCGTGTTCACAAAAACGTGGGATAGAGTGAAATCGTTTTTAGTTAATGCCGGAAAAATCATTGTGCCAATGGTGCTGGTGTTAAATTTTCTCAACGCATTAGGTACAGATGGCAGTTTTGGACAAGAAAACAGCGATAAATCCGTGCTAAGCGAAATTGGTCGCGCTCTGACACCTGTTTTTGAACCGATGGGAATTAGAAAAGACAATTGGCCAGCCACTGTTGGAATTTTCACCGGCGTATTAGCGAAAGAAGCTGTGGTCGGCACTTTAGATGCTTTATATACGCAAATGGCAAGCAAAAACAATCCGCAAGTCGCGCCTGAGTTTGACTTAAAAGCCGCGCTATTAGCCGCTTGTGAAACCGTGCCAACCAATTTAAAAGCCATAGCGGATAAAGTTTTTGATCCTTTAGGTTTGAATATCGCCAATGTAAACGATGCCAGCACCGTTGAAAAACTCAGCAGCACCTTTGGTGCAATGCAAAACAGTTTTGATGGCAAAGCGGGAGCATTTGCTTATTTATTGTTTATCTTGCTGTACGCACCTTGCATTGCAGCAACATCCGCCATTTATCGAGAAACCAATATGGGCTGGACAATTTTTGTGATGTTCTGGACAACCGGATTAGCTTATTTAAGTGCCACCGTGTTTTATCAAGTTGCAAGTTACGCTCAACATCCGCTGTATTCAGTATTATGGATACTCGGCTTAAGTTTAACTTTTGTCTGTGTGTTATTCGGCTTATGGCTTTATGGAAAAAACCAAAATTCTGACGGTATGAAACCAGAGTTTTCATTATGATTTTGTCTGATTTACGCGATTATTTGCAACAACGCCAGCGCGTGACCTTAAATGATTTAGTCATCCATTTTAATATGGACGCAGATGCTTTGCGTGGCATGTTGGGAAAATGGATGAGCAAAGGAAAAGTGAAAAAAATCTCCCCCGATTCTGCGGTATGCGGCACCAGTTGCTGCAAATGCGATCCCACCTTAACTGAACTCTATGAGTGGTCAGTAAAATAATTCTGAATCCATAAAACTGTAGAGACTTTGCATTGCATCGTCTCTACGACAACCCTGATATTTTTATCATACGCTTTTCAGCATTCTCCAAAAATTTTTTAAGACGACTGGTCGTCTTGAAAAATTTTCTTAAGTAATGAGCATGAAACAAGTTCTGCAACTGTAGGTACGAATTCATTCGCACTGTGCGGATAAATCCGCACCTACATTAAATCCTTGCATAATTTATTGCGGACTCATTCCTAAATTGAACAACCATTAACAGAATAAGTCCATTCTCGATTTCGGATGATTTTCATCACGCAAAGCTTACGCTCCGTTTGCGATAACAGTCGTGTAAAATATCGCCATCATCCGCTTTGCACAGGACTCAATCATGTCAGAACAAAAAATTTACCCCATTACCCCGCAAACAGCCGCACACGCTTTTATCAATCGCGAACACTATCAAGCACTTTATCAACAATCCATTTCTGAACCGGAAAACTTTTGGGCGCAGCAGGCGACAGAGTTTTTAGATTGGAGCAAACCTTGGGATTCTGTGCTCGAATACGATTATCCGAAAGGCGAAATCAGCTGGTTTAAGGGTGGAAAACTGAATGTTAGCGTGAATTGTTTGGATCGGCATTTGGCAACGCGCGGCGATCAAGTGGCGATTATTTGGGAAGGCGACAATCCTGATCATGACAAAAAAATCACTTATCGCGAATTGCACAGAGATGTGTGTAAATTTGCCAATGTGTTGAAATCCAAAGGCGTGAAAAAAGGCGACCGAGTGTGCATTTATTTACCGATGGTGAGCGAGGCGGCGGTGGTGATTTTGGCATGTACGCGGATTGGCGCGGTGCATTCGATTGTGTTTGGTGGCTTTTCTGCCGAAGCGTTGCGTGACCGGATTGTCGATGCCGATTGTCATACGCTGATTTGTGCAGATGAAGGTTATCGCGGCGGTAAAGTGATTCCCAGCAAATTTAATGCCGATAAAGCCGCTAGCCACTGTCCAAATTTGCAAAATGTGATTGTGATTAAAAACAGTTATCGCGAAGTGGAATGGCATCCTGAACGCGATGTTTGGTATCACGATTTGATGGAATCCGCCTCGGAAGATTGCCCACCCGAAGAAATGGATGCCGAAGATCCGCTGTTTATTCTGTACACCTCTGGCTCAACGGGTAAACCAAAAGGCGTACTGCATACGACAGGCGGTTATTTGTTGTATGCCGCCATCACGCATAAATATATTTTTGATTATCACGATGGCGATATTTATTGGTGTACAGCGGATATTGGCTGGGTGACGGGGCATTCTTATATTGTTTATGGCCCGCTGTGCAATGGCGCAACGACGCTGATGTTTGAAGGTGTGCCAACGTATCCTGATGCCTCGCGGTTTTGGCAAGTGATTGATAAACATCAGGTGAATATTTTTTATACTGCACCGACGGCGATTCGAGCATTAATGGCACAAGGTGATGATTTTGTAACTAAAACCAGCCGCAGCAGTTTGCGCGTGCTGGGCAGTGTCGGTGAGCCGATTAATCCTGAAGCGTGGGAATGGTATTTTCACACCGTTGGAGAAGCGCGTTGTCCGATTGTCGATACTTGGTGGCAAACCGAAACGGGCGGGATTTTAATTACGCCGCTGATTGGCGCGATAGATTTAAAACCAGGCTCTGCAACCTTGCCATTTTTCGGGGTGATTCCTGAAATTATGGATAATCAAGGCAATATTATGCACGGCGCGGCGGAGGGAATTTTAGTCATCAGTCGCCCTTGGCCGGGACAAGCGCGGACGGTTTATGGCGATCATCAGCGGTTTGTGGATACTTATTTTAAAAATTATCCGGGTTATTATTTTACGGGCGACGGGGCGAAACGCGACCAAGACGGTTATTTTTGGATTACCGGACGGGTGGATGATGTGATTAATGTGTCAGGGCATCGGATGGGAACGGCGGAGGTCGAAAGTGCGTTAGTGTTGCATGAGCATGTGGCGGAAGCGGCAGTGGTCGGTTATCCACATGATATTAAAGGACAAGGAATTTATGCGTATGTAACGCTCAATGTCGGGGTTGAAGCTACAGAAGAATTGCGAAAAGAATTGATTAACTTAGTACGAAGTGAAATTGGCGCGTTTGCGCATCCTGATATTATTCAATGGGCACCTGGCTTGCCGAAAACTCGTTCAGGAAAAATTATGCGGCGGATTTTGCGCAAAGTGGCAGCAAATGAGATTGATAGTTTAGGCGATACTTCAACGCTTGCAGACCCTGCTGTGGTGGATGATTTGATTGACCATCGCGCGAATAGGTAATTTCTTTTCCTGTTAGAATACAAAGCCTAATTTTGCTTGCAAGGTTGGTCTATTTTTTTGTCTGAATCAAGATTTACAGGATTTTAAGATGAACAGGATAATGCAATCTGTGGATAAACTAAGGAACGTGCATGAAACAACTTATGCAAATTTATTTAATGAATTCGCACCTACAGTTGCCGAGCATATTTCATGCTCGTTCTTAAGCACAAAAAATTATCTTGCTAATCTTTTAATCCTGAAACTCCTGATTCAGATGTAGGCTGAGTAGTTACGAAAAAACATGATGACTAATACAAAAACTAACAAAAATAATAACGCGTTGTTTAATCCAAAACTTATCAAAAAAACCATCAGTACCGCTAGTATTTTAATCAATGGCGAAATTCCCGATAAATCTAAAAAAATCATCGAAAGACGATTAAGCAATCTCGCCCTTGATTTAGAAAGAAAAGAACGCACGTTAGCCAATGATTTTCTGGTGTTTTTTAAAGAATTATTAGGCTATAAATCTTCTGGAGACCAGAAAAACGCTAAATCCTGGGATATAGAGCCTGAATATTTAGGCATTGATTATGCGTTAGGTGAGTTTTCTAAAGTTCAAAAATCCGTATTTGT
>CAKZJE010000120.1 GCA_936941155.1 uncultured Methylomonas sp.
GAAATTCTACTTGATAGTGGCGGGTATATTGCCAGTAACGCAAACAATGAGACGCTGACTCAAGCAGGTCATGCAGGTGCTGTTAAAATTACGGGCGATAGCTTAACTGTAGTGAATAACGGATTCGTGAGTAGTAATGCTTGGGGAGTAGGTGATGCTGGTGATGTGGAAATTAATGTCAGTAAAGTTTTAGTTGATGGACAAGGTCATGGGGCTTGGATTAGTAGTAGCACCCTCAATGAGACGCTAATTCAAGCAGGTCATGCTGGCACTGTTAAAATTACAGGCGATAGCCTAACTGTATTGAATGGTGGAGAAGTGCGTAGTAATGCTTGGGGAGCAGGTGATGC
Organism: uncultured Methylomonas sp.; assembly: GCA_936941155.1. Lineage (GTDB taxonomy): Bacteria > Pseudomonadota > Gammaproteobacteria > Methylococcales > Methylomonadaceae > CAIQWF01. The sequence continues at coordinate 351 of CAKZJE010000120.1, forward strand.
AGGTGATGTGGAAATCAATGTCAATAAAATTTTACTGGATGGGCAAGGTTTTCTTGCTTGGATTACAAGTGACACATTAAATGAAACGTTAATTGGAGCAGGTCATGCAGGCGTTGTTAATATTACAGGCGATAACCTAACAGCATTAAATGGAGGAGGGATTAGTAGCGATACTTCGGGAACAGGCGATGCTGGTAATGTGACAGTTAATGTCAATAAAATTTTACTGGATGGGCAAGGTTTTCTTGCGTGGATTGCAAGTGACACATTAAATGAAACGTTAATTGGAGCAGGTCATGCTGGAACAGTGAGCGTTATAAGTGATACGCTCACGCTAAACGGCGGAGTCATTAGTAGCGATAGTTATGGTTTTGGTAAAGGCGGCGATGTCGCAGTACAAGCCAATACGATTGATGCTTATGGGATGGGCATCTACGACACCGTGATATATCACGGTGGAATTTCAGCCGTTGCTTTGGATACCTCCAATAGTCAATCAGGTTCTGTGAGCGTTATGGCTAATGAATCCATTTATCTGCATGATGGCGGAGAGATTAGTGTTAAAAATGACGGAATAGCAAATGAGACACAAAATATTAAAGCAGTGACTTTAACGGTTGTTTCGCCTGATATATTTTTGGGAAAGGGCAGCGCAATCACAGCACAATCCACTGGTAATGTGGATGCTGGCAAAATCAACCTCTCTTTTTCTCACGCACTCAGCATGGACTCCTCTTTTATCAGCACTTCCGCCAATTCCGGCAACGGCGGCAATATTACGATTAATGGCGGACAACTCATTAGTTTACAAAACTCAGGCTTTTTAACCTCCGTAATAGGAGCAAATGGTAATGGTGGCAACATCAATGTGACTGCTAACTCATTGATTATGAACAATGGTGTTATTCAAGCCAATGCAGTCGGCGGTTCAGGCGGCGATATCAACCTCAATTTGCAAGCATTGATTCCAAGCTATGACCAATTAATTAAAGGCGGTGCACAAGTGGTGTGGCGGCCTTTTCAAGATGGATTTAATGTGATTCAAGCCGCCTCCCAAAATGGGATTAATGGTTCAATCAATATCAGTTCACCACAATTTAGTATCAGTGGTAGCATGGGTGATTTGAACTCCAGCCTTGCTATACCAATCCTTGATTCTAATCCTTGCTTAAGCTCGGCGGCTTTCACAAGTTCCTTAGCGCGTATTGGCAAAGGTGGCGTTTCTGCAAATGAAGCGAAAACGGTTTTTGTGCCTGCGATTGCAGAACATACCAACGCGAATTTGCACTCGCAAACAGATTCAACCAAGCAAAAAAGCTTATCTTCTAATAAATTAATAGAACAAGAAAAACATCCTTGCATGGCAATTTCCTCAGACAATAATCAATTGTCGCCACAAAACTTCTTTAAAGAGTAAACCCTTATGAACCGCTCTCGTTTTTTTCAAATTTTGTCGCTATTTTTTTTATTATTTGTTGAATTCGCACATGCGGATAGCTTATTACAACAAGCGCAAGACAATATTGCCTCAGGTTATTACCGCGAAGCAGAACAACAATTGCAGCAATTAACCGCCTCCTCTGAAACTAGCGACGCTTACACAACAACGGCGGTGCAAGGTTTACAAGGATTATTAGCGTTGCAAAAACAACACTATGACGATGCTGCACAATTATTAAAAACAGCACAAACGGAAGCGCAACAGCACGCATGGCATGATTTAAACACGCATTTTTCCCTGTATTTAGGTGAGTTACATCAAAAACAAGCCAAATTTGCCCAAGCACAAAGTGATTATGTGTTAGCAATCACAGAAGCACGCGCCCTGAATGATAAAGCCTTAATCATCAGTGCATTGCTTCATGCGGCTAATTTGGCAATTGTGCAAAAACAATTCCCTGCGGCTTGGGCGCACATACAACAAACTGAGGCGTTATTAGCGCAGTTACCCGTCAATGCTAACAGCAGCCAACTCTGGTTGAATAGTGGCTATCAAATCATGCAACTTTATTTAACCAGCCATGATGCGACAACTTATTTACCTGCGGCATTTACCAACTTAAACAAAGCCCTAGAACAAAGTAGGCAAACACAACAACTGCGCGTGCAAACTTCCGCACTTAAACATTTAGCCACGCTTTATCAAGAACAATCGCGCCGTGCTGATGCCATTAAATTATTAACAGAAGCCATTCAAATCGCTCAAAAAGAGAATGCTGAAGACAGCCTGATTGATTTGGAATGGCAACTTGGGCAGTTATATAAACTTGAAAATCAACCACAATTAGCGATTATTGCCTATAAAAACGCTTTGCAGCACCTAGAAAACATTCGCTTAGATATTCCAGTGACGTATGAAAAAGGCAAATCCTCGTTTAAAAAAACCTTTGCGCCACTGTATTTAGGTTTAGCAGATTTACTCTTGCAACAAGCTCCGTTGCTAAAAAACAAACAGCAACAACAAACGCTATTGCATCAAGCCCAAGATACGATTGAGTTAATCAAACAAGCCGAATTGGAAGATTATTTTCAAAGCCGCTGCTCAGTTGCATCAGCACCTATGGATTTACAAAAAACAGACCCGCACGCAGCAGCGATTTATCCTATTTTGTTGCCGGACAGAACAGAAATTATTGTGTATACCGCCGCAGGCTTACAGCAATTTACGCAACCGATTGCAGGCTCTGTGGTTGAAAAACAAGCGCGGTTATTTGCTAAGTTATTGCGTAATTATTCCAAATTTCACAAAACCCAACCGCAAGCCGAGTTTTTATATCAGGCTTTAATCAAACCGATATTGCCGTTATTGCAAGCAAAACACATCGAAACGCTGATTTATATTCCAGACGGCGCATTGCGCTCTTTTCCACTCAGTGCACTGTATGATGGCAAAAAATTTCTAATTGAAGATTATGCTATTGTCACTTCGCCGGGCATGTCTTTAACCGCGACAAATAATAATGACCATGAAACGCAAGCTATTTTATTTGCCGGAATGAGTATGCCGGGCAATGTGGTGCGCGATTTACCTGACTCATTACTAAGCCCTTTGGTGGAAACAGTTGAATCAGAAACTAAAGGTAAGGACAAAGAAGAGGTTAGTCGTTACTTAAAACAATGGAAAGAAAATGAGCAAACCCGCGAATTGTCATCGGGTGAGCAAACCATAAAAACTCGCGCTTTGCATGAATTGATGGCAAAAACGACAGTCGCAGAAAAAATTCAACATAAACTGGCATTGCCCGGAGTTGAAGCGGAAATTAAGTTGTTATCGCAACAAACCACCATGCCTTATTCTTTAAACGAAAACTTTTCCTTAGAAAAATTTAGTGAAATGCTAACTTCGCAACCTTATAAAGGGTTACATCTTGCCTCACATGGTTTTTTTGGCGCAACCACAGAAGAAAGTTTTGTGATGACGCATGACAGAATTTTAAGCATGAATAAATTGGAAGCTTTACTCAATACGCCACATTTTAAAAAATACCCGCTGGATTTAATTGTGTTGAGTGCTTGCCAAACCGCAGAAGGCGATGATCGTTCACCGCTGGGCATTAGCGGCATTGCGATTAAAGCAAAAGTACACAGCGCGGTAGGTTCATTATGGCCAGTTTCTGATGCTGCAACCTCGCAATTAATGCCCAATTTTTATGCTGCACTCAAAAAACCGAACTATGGAAAAGCAAAAGCACTACAAGAAGCTGAACTTGGTTTGTTAAAACAAAAACGCTTTAGTAATCCTGCGTTGTGGTCGCCCTTTATTTTGGTGGGAAATTGGTGGTAAGTTATTGAGCAAAAAATTTAAAATCTGTAAAGTTGTGATTAATCGCGCCTCTACAACCATATCAATACAGGATATAACCGAAACATTAAAATATCCTGTTGAGGCTTTAAAAATCCGCTAGTATTAGCCTTTTAAGCAGTAGCCATTAACGCTTGGCAACGTCAATAACAAAAAACTTAAAGGTGATCATTATGAATATATGCGAATGGACTAGCGATTACAGTGTGGGGATTTCTGAAGTAGACCGACATCATCAGCGACTGTTTGAAATTTTAAACGACCTTTTTAACTTGATGCGTGATGGTGCAGAAGATAAACCGATTCTCAAAGTGATTGAAGAATTGCTTGATTACACGAATTATCATTTTACTGAGGAAGAGAAAATCATGGAGCAAATGCACTATCCAGCTTTAGCGCAACATAAAATATTGCACCAAGAGTTGATTCAACAACTCAAAACATTTCAAGCAAGTGCGCAAAGTGGCATGGCGATTTTCGTGGCCATAAAAATTGCAGATGTGGGATTAGCATGGCTGAAAAATCACATTCTCACAGTTGACCATCAATATTCTGAATACATGAAACAACAAGGGTTGCAATTTTAAATCCTCCTGTTAGCAACCAACCACAAAAGAGTTCTCAAATGCTATTTACCACCGCTAAACTTTGTGATGATTATGCAGAGCAACCGCATTTTCAGATTGCTGAACCCATGTTTAAAAACTTTGGTGGCAACAATTGTTTTTCAGGACAAATCACTACGCTGAAAGTTTTTGAAGATAATGCGTTAGTCAAACAAACCTTAACTGAAAAAGTCACACAGAAAATCCTGGTGATTGATGGCGGCGGCTCGCATCGCTGCGCTTTAATTGATTACGAACTGGCAAAGCTTGCCTGTGAAAACGGCTGGCAGGGGATTATCATTTACGGCTGCATTCGCAATAGCGTGGAAATCAAAGAATTAGCTATCGGCATTCGTGCGTTACACGCACAGCCGTTAAAAAGCCATGAGCGTGGCATCGGTGAAAGCGGCAATACCTTGACTTTTGCAGGTGTCAATTTCAAACAAGATCATTTTTTATATGCTGATGAAGACGGAATTATCGTTTCTGAAACTTTGTTAGGTTAAAATGATTGCCTATTAACCAAGTAAAGAAGTCAAGATATGCAAATTATACTCGCTAACCCTCGTGGATTTTGTGCCGGTGTTGACCGCGCCATTGAAATTGTTGACCAAGCCTTAGATGCTTTTGGTGCGCCGGTCTATGTGCGGCATGAAGTTGTTCATAATCGTACTGTTGTAGAAGGATTAAGAGCAAAAGGTGCTGTTTTTATTGAAGATTTAACGGATGTTCCGGTCGGTTCATATTTGATTTTTAGTGCGCATGGCGTATCTAAAAAAGTACAAAAAGAAGCGATTGAGCGCAAACTAACTGTGTTTGATGCAACTTGTCCTTTAGTCACGAAAGTGCATATTCAAGTTTCAAAACATGCCCAAGCCGATCGCGAAGTGATTTTAATTGGTCACGCAGGACATCCAGAAGTAGAAGGAACAATGGGGCAATATGAAAAATGCACCGAGCATGGCAATATTTATTTGGTTGAAACGCCGGATGATGTGAAAAAACTAGTCGTGAATAATCCGCAAAACTTAGCCTATGTTACGCAAACAACATTGTCTATGACCGACACCCGCGTTATGGTTGAAGCGTTGAAACAATATTTTCCAGCGATTCAAGAACAGAAAAAAGATGATATTTGTTATGCCACGCAAAATCGCCAAGACGCGATGCACGATTTAACGGAAATTTCTGATTTAATTTTAGTGGTCGGTTCTCCGAATAGCTCTAATTCAAACCGCTTGCGAGAAATAGCAGAACAATTGGGAAAACCAGCCTATCTAATTGATACCTATCAAGATATGCAGGAAGAGTGGTTTAAGAAGATTAATGTAGTTGGCGTGACCGCAGGAGCTTCAGCCCCCGAAGTGCTAGTGCAAGAAGTGATTGAACAATTAAAAAAATGGGGCGGCATCTCTGTTGTGGAAAACAAAGGCATTGAAGAAAAAGTCGTTTTTTCCTTGCCTAGCGAGTTAAAAAAACATTTGAACAGCAAACATCATTAAATCTGCATGTTAAGAAAACAAAGTATGCTATATTAAATTTCCCTAATATAGATTCTCTTATTCTTTTAACCTTAAGGAGGTTTACATGGCACTTACTGCAATGGATTTAGTCGCTTTGGCTAAGCAGTCGATTCGTGAAATTGACGTTGAATCGGCTAAAAACAGTTTAAACAAAAGTTTGATTTTAGATGTTAGAGAGCCAGCTGAGTTTGCCGCCGGTCATCTTCCTGAAGCGATTAATATTCCGCGCGGGGTTTTGGAGTTTAAAATTGCAAATCATCCGAGTTTTCAAAATCAACAAGCTGAAATTATTGTGTATTGCCAATCGGGTGGTCGTTCTGCATTGGCAACAGAGGCATTGTCAAAACTCGGTTATAGCAATGCGGTGAGTATGGCGGGTGGTTTTAATCTCTGGCAAGCTTCTGGCTTTCAAATCAGCAGTTAAATGTCAGAACTTAGCACGTTAAGACTTGATAAATGGTTGTGGGCTGCGCGTTTTTTTAAAACACGCAGTCTTGCTTCTGAAGCGGTAGCTGGCGGCAAAGTTCATTTGAACGGCAATCGTTGTAAACCCAGTAAAGAAGTGAAAGTCGCTGATAAATTGACTATTAGCAAAGACGGTTATCAGTGGGATATTTTAATTCTGGCGTTAAATGAACATCGCCGCCCTGCGGCAGAAGCGGTTTTACTCTATCAAGAAAGCCCTGAAAGCGTTGCTAAACGTGAACAGCAACGCCAACAACGCCGAGAAGAAGCCGTTTTTTTGGATTTTTCGCCTGCTGCACATAAACCCAATAAGAAAGAACGCCGCTTGATTCATCGTTTTAAAGGGGATTAAAAATTCCTCTATAACAAATAGGGCGAGATCTAAATATTTAATAAATACTTCGTTGAACGTCCTGCCCCTATTACGATTAAAATATTTTTTTCAAACAAGTCTTTTAAATCGCGAGCCGCGCTAATATCTGTGGTGTGCGCCAAGCTTTTATATTTCCCCCGCGAAATGCCCGCTTTAAAATCATCCGTCTCCAATAAGCGTTGCAGTAATTTTTTTTGTCGCACATTAAAAGACACATCACGGTGTTTATCCCAAAATAAAGTGGTAAGGCGAACCTTGGCAAGTTTGTCCTGACTTACATTCGCCGCCTCGGTCACTTGTTGTAAAAACCAGATAATCCACTCGGTAATATCCAATGAACCTTTTTGACAGCTCTCCAGCAATTGATAATAGTCTGCCTTATTTTTTTCAATTTGCTGCGAGATAGAATATAACCTTATTTGAGTGGCATCGGCTTGCGCTAAACAACGCTCGGCAACAATTCTGGATAATCGCCCGTTTCCATTATCAAAAGGATGAATTGTTACAAAGTAAAATTTGGCTATCGCTGCTTTAATATAAAACGATGACTCATTCGCTTGATTTAACCAGTGCAAAAAATGCTGCATTTCTTTTTCAACGCAATCGCGATTATCACAAGGAGCTTGAAAATGCACAGTTTGCTTGCCAAAACGCCCTGAGATCACCTGCATTATATCGTTTCGATAACAACCGATATTCAGCGGATGCAGCAACGGTTTTTCATAAAACATCATGGAATGCCATTGCAATAACTGTGACTCAGTTAAAGGCGTATTTGAAAAACGAATCGCCTCCAATAGCACATCTACAAAGGCACTAACATTTTTTGAACCCTGCGTTATTTTGCCAAGCCCCAAACGATTAGCAATACTGGAGCGAACAGATTCACGATCAAGAATTTCACCTTCAATTTTTGCCGTTGCCAGAGTTTCTTCAAACAAAATTTGTGATTCAAATTGCAGTTGTTTTTCCTGTTCCAATTCACACGCTAATAGCACTAATGGTGCAACTGCTTTAACAGTTTTTTCAAGCACTGGCAAAATTTCATTGCTGCGATAGCTAAACTCAGCCCAGTTTTTTTGTTGCCAAATCCACATGATGTTGTTGTATTGAGATAAAATCATGTTCTAATCATATCAGTTAATGATATGATTAGAACATGGTTTTGTATCATTTGTTGTCAACGTTTCCTTAAGAAAACTTGTTTCTGGAGAGATGCAACGATACAAAAAATAAACCTTTCAGTTTTTTAAGTCCTGAAAGGTTTGGCTAGAACTATTTTTTAGTTCTCACACGGCACATGATTTATAAACTTTAATGACTTCATTGTTTAACTCTCAGCCAAAACCTTCTTTTAGCAATATACCGTTGCTGATTGCATTGCTAACAACAAGCATTCTGCACATCTTGCTTATCTTAGGGATAAAGTCGATTTTACCTAAACATGCAGAAAATCATCACGCGGTTGCTATTCACCTGATGAAATTGCAGCCTGCACCAAAACCTCAAGAAGTTATACCAGTCCCTGCCCCTACTGAACCTGCCGTTTTACCCGTGACAGACACACCGCCGATTGCTGTTGCTGAAAATCCGCCTCCCCAAATACCGCGAAAATTTGCAAAACATCACTCATCGCGTGCACAACATACAACGTTTACTCCACAAACTATTCCAGAAACTATTCCAGTCATCGTGGAAACAGAACGGGCTGTTATAGAAGAACCACCTGTATCTGTTCCTGAACCCAGCACACCACCGGTTGTTATTGCAAAACCAACGATTGAACCTGCCGCGCCTGTGATTGTTGAACCTAAAGTTTCTGCTCCACCAGCACCTGTTAATTCTGCGCCAGTGCCTGTTAATTCCACACCAGCGCCTGAGAAAATCATTGCAGCTCCTACAAAGCCTGCTAAAAAAGTCGCTGAAAAACCCTCCGACAAAGCCACGAGCAATAATACCGTTGCAGATGAAAACACAGCCCCAGCTTTATCAATGGAGGATTTAGCCTTGCAAATTGCCCAAGTTGGCGAGAAATACGGCAATCAACAGCCCGTACCAAACGAAACAGCAGAGAAAAAACAGCCGACAACTCAAAACTATAAACTTTTAGTGCGGCAATACAGCGCGGACGCACGCCATAAAGTGGAAAGAATTGGGAATCTAAATTATCCAAAATCCGCTTGGCAAAAAGAATTTACGGAAAAATCAGTGATAGAAGCGGTGATAGGCGCGGATGGTGGATTGCAGAGTATCAGAGTTAAAAAATCATCCGGTGACAGTGCAATAGATGATGCGGCAAGAAATATTGTGCAAATGAGTGCGCCATTTGCGGCGTTTCCACAAAAACTAGCAGCGGAACTGGATTCAATAAAAGTCACATTTCCGCTACGTTTTTCTGATGAATCAGGGATTTCCGTGCGCTAACACTAAGCATGTGTATCCACTGGGTTAAAAACTTTATTAAACTTTTCTCTGTCTAATTCGTCTTCCCACACACTGGCAACAACCGTTGCTACGCCGTTACCAATCAAATTTGTCAACGCCCGCGCTTCTGACATAAAGCGATCTATCCCCAAAATCAACGCCAGCCCTTCAACCGGAATGGTTGGGATTGCCGAAAGTGTGGCAACCAAAGTAATAAACCCACTACCGCTGACACCCGCCGCGCCTTTTGAAGTTAATAGCAACACGCCGAGAATCGTGAGTTCCTGCATAAACGTAATCGGCGTATTCGTGGCTTGTGCAACAAAAATCGCCGCCATCGATAAATAAATCGACGTGCCATCTAAATTGAAAGAATAACCTGTGGGAATCACTAAACCGACAATGGATTTAGAACAGCCTAACTCTTGCATTTTGGTCAACATCCGAGGCAAAACCGATTCAGAAGATGATGTTCCTAACACAATAAATAATTCTTCTTTGATGTAAACCATAAATTTCAGAAGGCTAAATCCGGCAATTTTGGCAATTAAACCGAGAATCACAAAAATGAAAAACACACACGACAAATAAAAACAGCCCATTAATTTTGCTAACGGTAATAAAGAATCAATCCCGTATTTGCCAATCGTAAAAGCCATTGCCCCAAATGCGCCTAACGGAGCAAGCTTCATAATCGTGGTGATAATTCCAAACAAAACATGTGAAACTTTATCAGCAAAATTCACCACATCCGCACCCAGTTCTTTCATATTGGCAAGCGACACACCGCACAGTACCGCAAATAATAAAACCTGCAAGATTTCGCCTTTTGCAAACGCATCAACCACACTGCTAGGAATAATATTTAAAATAAAATCCACAATACCACCGCTTGATTTTGCCGCGCTGGTAAAAGCTTCTAAGCCTTTCGTATCAAGCATTCTAGGGTCAGCATTCATCCCCGCCCCCGGTTGAAAAAAATGCACCACCGTTAAGCCAATCACCAACGCGAGCGTGCTAACAACTTCAAAATACAGCAATGCTTTTACCCCCACACGTCCTAATTTGTTCATATCTTGCATTCCGCCAATGCCGGTGACGACAGTGCAAAAAATAATCGGGGTAATAATCATTTTAATCAGTTTAACGAAACCATCGCCAAGCGGTTTCATTTTCACAGCGGTTTCAGGATAAAAATATCCCAGCAAAACAGCCAAGAAAATGGCGATTAAAACTTGTATATAGAGGTGTTGATACAGCTTTTTAGTATTCGATGCTTGCATAAAGAGTCTCTGTGATGTGTGCTTTTATGAACATCTTAAATTGTTTGTTAGGAAAAGCAAAATGAAGCTTTCCTTATGCGAGCAGTGTTTGAAAGCTAAATACTCACTGCGATTACGTTAAACAATGGAATTCTGTTATCAGAGCCGAAGCAACAGGTTTTAGCTATTTTTTAACGCTGCTATATTCCTTAGCATTTTTTAACTTAAACAGCAGTCATTATTCACTAAGAATTTACAGCGAAATTTTTCAAGACGACCGGTCGTTTTCTAAATTTTTAGACAACTCAAACAAACGATTAAATCAATCCGGCATATTTGGAAACACGTTTTGCGCTGTAAAAAAAGGGTAGAGACGCAAGATTTTGCGTCTCTACAGAGAAAATTTTCAAGACGACTGGTCGTCTTAAAAATTTCCGTAGATTTTATCAATCAACAAAACCAGTTTGTAATAACAAATGATGAGTAGATTTCGCAACCACAACTGATGGTGGCAATATTTTATTTCGACTTCAGTTGCCTTGCGTAACAGCCGTATTTAATCTGCAATCATTAAGTTAGCAATCTGAACAGCTGTTAGCCGTAATGTTGCAAAACCCCTGCATCTAAACAATTCATTAATTACCAGTTTACTTGTCTAAAGAGTCGTATAGAATGAACTTAAGCAGATTATCTTCTAAGCATTAACAGCAGTGATTGCCGCAAAGAAAAGCAAAGCTGCTTCGCATTTAAGTCGATAAATTTTCTTTTTCAAGGGTGCAATAACTGATGTTTACATGGCAACTCCCCAAAGCTTTTCAAAGCTTTGCATATAGCACAGCAGGACGCAGAGAAGGCGGCAATGAGGATAACTATCTGATTATTCAGCTAGAAAATGAAACAGTACAAGCGCGTTTTTTAAAAAACCAACGTCCGCAACAAGCCACCTTAAGAAACTGGCCTTCTGAAAAATTGCGCATTGCCGTTGCCGATGGCATGGGTGGTCATAGTAATGGGCGTGAAGCATCAGAAAGATTAATTCAGCAACTTTTGACCATACCGCCGATGTCAAAGCCAGGCGATTTTGCTGCGCAAGTGAAAGCGATTCATAAAAAGCTGTTGGAAAGTTTTGAAGGTGAAGGCAGAACTCGTCCGGGCAGCACCTTAGTGGTTGCGGATATTGATGATGCCAGTGGTTTATGTGCCATTGCCAACATTGGCGACAGCCGTGCTTATTTGCTACGCGATGGGCGTTTGCATCAACTCAGTCACGATAACGTTTATTGCGAATTTGCGTGGCGCGATGGCGACATGAAAGATGATGACTATTTTAGTGCGCGTCTGGCAAACACCAACCATTTAACCCAAGCGATGGGATTTGGCTCACAGGGAATTATCCGCAATCCTGATGGCTCGCGCCCGTATCAATATAATCCTAATTTACGCATTGATTTTAAAGACGATGGGCAAACGTGGACTAAAGACTGGGACACCAACAAACAACAACATCGTGATGTATTTTTATTGCAATTGTTACCTGATGATATTTTATTGCTTGGCAGTGACGGCTTGTGGTCGGGCGGTGATTACAGTTTGTGGCAACCCAAAATCACCAGTCCTTTAACCAATGTTGCCGCGCTGGAAAAAATCGTAAAAGCCTCTTTAGACGCAGGTAGTCACGACAATATCACGGTGGTGATGTGTGCCAGAGAAGGCGCGGTGGGTGGTTATAACGTGTTAGATGGACGCACGGAGCAAGCGTATCAGGATTCAAAAAACTTTTTGCAAAAAGCACTGCATTCTATTTTGAATCCTTTGCAATCCACATTAAGTCGTCTGGATGCAAAATCGTTAAAACCATCCATTTTGCTAGGGGTGTTAGTGCTGTTTTGGCTGGTGATTGCTAGTCGAGTGATTTATTTACAAACAGAAACAGCCGTCACCACACAAGTTTCAGGGGCAAGTGAAGATTTGCAACTGTTTGAACGATTAAAATACAGTGCTTTATTAGACACGGATTCGCAAAAACGCCTGAAATTGCAGCCTGTGGATTATGATTTGGCGCAACAAGCGCAGGGAAAACCACTCTCAGAAAATGAAAGCGCGTTATTAAGCAGCTTGTATAACAGCACGGCAGGACAAGTGGTGCGCAGACAAATTGAGATTTGGAATCAAACGCGTGAATTTAGTGCGGTGCGCGATAGCAGCGCGGCAAAATGGCAAATCACCGACCAAAATGGTTTAAAACCCGCCAGCGGTGACACCGTGCCGGATGCGTTTGGATTTGTGCATCAAAAACGTTTAGGCGGATTCGCTTATGGCGCGTTGCGAACTGAATTTAATGAATGGCAAGTTGCTCAGCATGATAATAGCGTCACTTATCAACGCGAAATTCCCGCAGGTGACAAACTCTTAAGCCAATATGTCGGACATTTGCAAGATTGCCAGCTCACAGTTAATGGTCAATCGGCAACCGATTGTAAAAGTTTGATTCAACCGTTATGCAAAATTGGCTCTGGATTAAGCAGAATCTCCTGTGATGTGAATGAAGCAAACGCAGGGGAAGTGGAAATTAATCCGTTGCCCGCCCCTGCCACAATCGCTTTAAAACTTGATGCGGTTGCAAATCCTATCGACAAAGTGAACGGTTTAGCGGTTTTTTATCAATGCAAAACAAAACCCTGTCCGATTAACAAACAAAATTTTGCCTATCGCGCCGAAAAAACCTTAAGCGTTGCCCATCAAGAAGTGAAAGACTCGCGCTTTACCATCAAAACAGCGGATGGCGAATTATTAACCAACGACTTAGGAATTCTCTCCACACAAGCACAAGATTTAGGCTTAACAGGGTTAATCGGCACAGATAAAAATGATGTCGGTCGCTTAAGTTATTTAATGGCAAAAAGCCACTTTAACGAAAATTATGCCTTGTCCTTAACATTAGATAGCAAAACTCAACAAGCCGCGCATCAAGCGTTAACGGATTGGTTTAATAACGCCAGCAATAAAAATCAATATCAAGCAGTTAGACGCGGCGCATTAGTGGTGTTAGATGCTGATAACGGCGATATTTTAGCTTCTGCTTCTTTTCCTCAACCGCCTGCGGGCATCGACTGGAATGAAAAAGCATGGGACAAAGCGGTGTTTGCCAGCCGTTATTATCAGCTTGACCCCTTTTTGATTCGGGCTTGGCAAGGCGGTGACGCAAATCAAGCACCCGGCTCGACTTTTAAAGTGCTGATAGCATTAGCCGCAGCCCAGCGCGTTAAAGAATTAGCTGAAAATCCTGCGGGACAAGTAATCGGTAGTTATTTTGCAGGGCTTAATCCAACCCAGTTTAAAGCACGCACCGGTTTAACAATGGCAGATTACCAATTACCTGTGTTTGGCGATGAATATTTAGCTAAAGGCGCAACTCAGTCTTTTATTAATAATTTTCGTACCACAGGTGGAAATTATGAAACGATGGAGAGCTTTTATAACCATCCACTGAGCGCGGGTTGTGGCACAAATCTCATGGTGAAAAATCGCTTAGGTATTGCAGAAGCCTTGCGCGACTCTTCTAACGTCTGGTTTGTGGAACTTGCAAAGCTGATAGATGGCGATGCAGCGCAATACCATGATTTGCAAAACCAAAGTGGTGAAGTAGATTTATATCTGAAACGCTTTATGAAGCGTTTTGGCTTTGCGAATAACTTAAGTTTGTTAGCAGGCGTGGATGATTTAAACAATAAGCAAAAATTCTTGTGGGCAAATGCAACTTTGCTAAAAACACCTGTCAAAGGAAAAGACAATACGCCGCCGCTCTTGGTGAGTAAAACCGACGTGCTAATGAATTTGACCCAAACCGCGATTGGACAAAGCTTATCTGTTACTCCACTGGAAATGGCGCAAGTGGCAATCTTAGCGGCGACTGGCGATTGGCTGAAACCCAATTTAATTACACAATGGGCTGATAACACGCCCGCGCCTTTAGAGCATTTAGAACTGGATGCAGACACAAAGGATTTATTCACATCAGGATTAGCGGCTGTCGTGCAAGTTGGCACAGCAAAAGAAGCGTTTGCGCATCATCCAGACCGGTGCAGAATTTATGGCAAAACCGGCACAGCGCAAGTGGGCACAAGCGGAAGAGCTTTAGCACCTTACACTACCGCTTGGTTTATTGGCTGGCGCGAGCCTAAAGTTTCAGAGGTGACTGATGAAAAAGCAGAATCTTCTGCGAAAAAAGATAAAAAACTCGCTTTTGCTTGCATGGTGACACACGCCAGCAAATCAGAAACAGGTGGAAGTGTCTGTGCGCCATTAGTGGCTAATTTTTTAGCTAAACTGAATAATTCAGAAAATCAAATTACAACACCGTGAAATTTATTGTGCTTCAAAAACTATTATGAAAGCCACATTTATTAAAAAAATTTACTAGACTAAATTTTGTAAGTTTTAAAAACAGTTATTATATTTTGAGTTTTATTTCAGATTTTGTCTAAACTAGATAATCTGTGGCATTGCTTTTTAGACATATCGCAAAATAATCTAAAATAAATTATGTTAATTAAATTTTAATATTATATAGTATTCAATGAGTTATTAATAAATAACCCCTGTATATTATTGATATTAAAAGATAAATCAGCAATCAAACAGATTTGAAAATGATGTGCTTACGCAACAATGAGCAGAAAGGAGATTTAATGAAATTAGTATTTTTAGGCGTAGGCGTTGCATTTTCTTCGCGCCAGCTATATCAAAGTAATATGCTCTTAGAAATTGCTCAAAGTGATGGCTCGGTTAAACGCTTACTGATTGATGCCGGCGGCGATATTAGACATTCTTTAGCGGAATATGGTCTCAACATGTTGCAGCTGGATGCTGTTTATATTTCTCATCTGCATAATGACCATATTGGCGGATTAGAAGGAGTCGCGTTTTCTAATTATTTTGGTAAAAATAAATTTCGCCCTAAATTATTTTTGCATCATTCTTTGATTGTGCCTTTGTGGCAAGAATCATTGCGTGGCGGTTTAGAAAGCTTGCAAAATCAAGTTGCAACGCTTGAAACTTATTTTGATGTGATTCCTTTACACAACAACAGAGCTTTTTCGTTTGGCGGAAAAACTTTTGACACTGTGCAAACCTATCACTGTATGAGTGGTAATGTGATTTTGCCAAGCTTTGGGATTCGTTTTAAAAACCCTACTACTAATGGCAACATTTTTATTACCACAGATACTCAATATATCCCGCACCTACTGATTGATTTTTTAAAGGACTCAGAATTAATTTTCCATGACTGCGAAACATCACCTTTTAAATCAGGTGTACACGCGCATTATGACGAGCTTAAAGAGTTACCTGCTGAAATTAAACAGAAAATGTGGCTGTACCACTATTCAGATGGTGTGCTGCCTGATGCACAAGCCGATGGTTTTGCAGGCTTTGTTAAACCACGCCAAGAGTTTATTTTCGGCGCGTAAAATCCGTTGCCAGTTGTTTATTTATCTGTTGCAACATAAACACCGTTCCAGTTTTCTGGTGGTGGATTGCTGATAAAAAACAAAATTCTTCTTTCATAAAAATTATAAAAGTTTTTCAGCTCAAATCCTTCAATCTGCCGACACTCATTTAGTAAATCCAACGCTTTTTGCCAATTTCTGGCACGATAACAAACCAGCATTTCATGATGTAAATAAGATAAATGCTTAAAGTCTTCAGATTCTTTTACCGTTTTATCTCCAAGTAACGTAAAAATACGCACGGCTTTTAATTTTCCCTTCACTTGAATTAAGTCAAGCTCTAGCAAAGCAAAGAAAGGGTTAATTTTTTGCTGAGTCGCTTCTCCAATGACCGTAGTCACTTCGTATGTTTTTGATTGACTTTCTAAACGAGCGGCTAAATTAACATCATCGCCCAAAACTGAGTAATCAAAACGCATTTCTGAGCCCATATTGCCAACGCAGCAAACCCCAGAGTTAAGACCAATTCCAACATTAATCGGAATAAATTCACGATTTTCTTTTTCGGCTAATAATTCTTGTTGATGGTTGAGTTTTACTAATTGATCGAGCATTAATAACGCAGAACTTGCTGCGTGAATTGCATGATCTTTATCTTCCAGCGGCGCATTCCAAAACGCCATAATGCAATCGCCAATATATTTATCAATTGTTCCTTGATTTTCCAAAATCACAATCGTCATGGGTGTTAAAAAGCGGTTCACAAACTGAGTTAAGCCATGCGCATCGAACTGTTCAGAAATCGTGGTAAAACCGCGAATATCACAAAACAAAATACTCATGTCGCGCATTTCACCACCGAGCTCCAATTTGGTTGGGTTTTTGACCAACTGCTCAGTCAAACTTGGCGATAAATACCGATTAAAAGCGTTTCTGACATTGTTTCTCTCTAACTCGGTTTTCACAAAATTGATGATTGCCACGACAAAATAAATCAGCAAAATTCCTACAGAGGAGTAAATAGGGTCAATTAGCCAACCGTAGCGTTGGAAAGCAGTCCAACTCGCCATTGTTGAAAGCGAAATAAAAAGCACACCCCAAAAAAGACACCTCACAGGCCCTAAATAGCGCATTCCAACAATAAAAAATAATCCCCAGCCGATGACTAGCGCAATGTCTAAAGGCATTGCCCAGCGTGGAACGTATAAAAATTTACCGAGCAGAATCTGCTCTAAGGCGTTGACATGAATTTCAACACTAGAAGCGAAGGGATTTAAGGGGGTGGCACGTCGGTCTACCAATCCTGTTGCTGTTGTGCCTATGATGACAATGCAATTTTTAACATCAATATTTTGTTTTTTCTCTAATACTTGCCAGACAGGAATTACACGTTTAGGTGAATGCGGAGTAAATGACACCCATAAGTTGCTTAACTCATCGGTAGGGATGGTATAACGCCCTACTTGCACTCCCACAATTTCGGCAGGCTCAGTATCTTTTGTTAATACCCGAATAAACTTGCTATGTTGTTGAACTCTTAACAGCTCTAAAGCAAGACTAGGATAAGCGTTATTACCTAAATGAAAAAGCAGTGGCACACGTCTGACAATATTATCTGTCTCTGCACTAATATCATAAGAGCCGCTACCTGCTGCGGCTTGCTCTAATAAATCTATGTTTTTGATTGAACTGGGGAAAAATCGCAAACCATCTAAATAACTTTTAGATGCAGCTCTCACCTCAAAATTTAAGCGGGGCTTTACCTCACCAGGATCATCGCTTAAAGAAAAACTTAATACGACATTGTCTGCTTTTTTCATGGCATCAGCAAAAAGCAAGTCATGGTTAGGCAATTTGACAATTTCTTCTTGCAATTTTGCATTGATACCAAGATTTTGTTGCCATAACTGGGCAATATTTTGTGGCGATGTTCTATCCATTTCTGCAAAAACCACATCAAATCCTATGGCACTTGCCCCCATTGCTTTTAATTGCGTGACTAATTCTGCAACTTTTGTGCGTGACCAAGGCCATTGCCCAAATCTTGCTAAAGTGTCGTTATCAATATCAATCACTCTGATCGGCAAGTTTTGATACTCGCGTGGCTGCAAACGTTGATAAGTATCAAAAACGGCAAAGCGCGCACTTTTGATAAAATCTAAATCGACTACACGCACGGCGGCTACTGCCAACATAACTAAGATTGGCAAAATAAAGTGCATCCAATCGCTGATAACTTGTTTCTTTTCGTTAATCATGTAGGTTAGGCGGTGCTGCGGTTTATATAGACAGATCAGTTAAATCTTAAAACTTCAATCAGCCAGTTCGTTTTCACACATATTATTTGCGTGCTATTGTAGCTTGCTGTTGTTTATATAGTTAGTGATTTTATCTATCTTTTTTTGAGTTCGTGTTAAAAATTTTGTGTTGCAAGTTCTGATTTAGTTTGTTTTAAAACGGTATAGTTTAAAGAGAGCGACTAGGCTCTTTAAATATGATTTAATCTAAGCACTGTATTTGACATTATTCATAAATTGATGAGGTTACAAAAATGAAAAATTTAATAGTTTGGTCATTGTTTTTGCTAGTTTTTACAACATTGCCTGCTGCTGCAAAAGAAGCTGTTGCAATCGTTTCTTCTATTCTAATCGTTGAAGACTCTAATACACCTAATACTTCTAAGACTTTAGATGAGTCTAAAGATTTAAATGCTGCGAAGACTTTAACAATTATCCGCGCTGGGAAAACGATAGTTGTTTCTGAAAATGACAGTCTGGAGGCAGGTGACGTTGTTGATACGGCCAATAAAACAGTATCGCTGAAAACCCCAGGCGGCTCTTCATGGAAACTAGAAAATGCGACTAAGTTTTCTGTGCATTCTGCCACTAAAGACGGCAAACCTGTTTATGTTTTTTTAGAAGGCACTGCGATATATACAGGAGAAAAAGCAGGTGTCTCTATTATTAAAATAAAGGATAAAGACTATACAATCGGTGCAGGGGCATCCGTAACCTTTTTTCGTGGTGCTGAGTTGGATCCTATCACTTCTATTACCATTGAGAGTGGCACACTAACAATTGGCAAACAAGAGTTTCATCATAGCGGCAAATCTATAACAATAGATGCCCAAGGTAATGTAAAAACGAATACTGATGAGATTAAGCGGCGCGGAATTCGTGGATAGTAAATCCACATTGCAATAGTGAATCGTGAGTTTCAACAAAAAACTTTATTCAGTTTTTACTAAAATTGCATTTTTGAGGAAAAAATAAATGTTAAATCGTTTGATGTTAAAGCTTCTACTCTTGCTGAGTTTTTTATTGCCGTTACCAGCCTTTGCCGCGCCTTTTAACGCAATGGTTGTATTTGGAGATAGTTTATCCGACAACGGCAATCTTGCAGTCCTACCGGGGTATGAGTTTTTAAACAATCCGCCTTATCAACATGGTTCTACTAATGGCTTAAACTCCGTAGAGCAATTAGCTAAGCAACTAGGATTACCGCTTACACCCTCGCTTTATTTAACAGGCACAATTGCGGGAAATAATTTTGCAGTGGCAGGAGCGCGTGCAGGTGGCATTCAACGGATTGATTTAACTGCGCAAGTTTTATCATTGATTTAGCACAGTTTTTTGGTTTTCTAAACCACAATTCAAAAGCGTTAAAGTTGACTAATACAGATAGTGCTTGCTTTAGCAGTGTTAATTTCAACTTTTATCCGGTTTGTAACAACGGCAAAGCCATCAATCAGTTTATATTTTTTGATGAATTCCATCCAAGTCAAGTCATACATGAGCGTGTAGGACGTACTTTGTTTACCGTTGTTCCTGCAATGTAGAGCAACACTTTACCTCAGCGTTCAACATCAAAAGCCCAATCTGCATCAGGTTGGGCTTTTTTATTGCTGTTAAAACTGTCCTTTGCAAGCGGCTAATAACGCCTGCATTTTTGCCAAGCCTAACTCTCGTGTCAGCTCAATATTGCGCAACGGAATATTTTCAGGATGCGGAAAAGTCTTTAACGCTTTGGCAATACTTTCTTCACGAATCAAATGCAGCATGGGATAAGGAGAACGATTGGTGTAATTTGCCGCATCGGTTTCAGCCGCCCCTTCAAAGCAATAATCAGGATGAAAACTAGCAAGTTGATACACCCCTTCATAGCCTTGCAGCTCTAATAGCTTATTTGCCAGCTCCAAATACTCCAAAAAAGCATCAAAATCATCGAAATTATTGGGATAAATCAGCAACGTCGTTTCAATAGCGTCATCACTATCTAAGCGCACGGCTTCATCAATCAACGTTTGCAAGTTTTCCTCTATTTTTTCGGCTTCATCAATACAATAATGCAGGGTATTTTTTTCCACCACCTCGCGAGCAAACGGGCAAATATTATGCTGAATAATCACATTTTTTAACCACGATTGTGTGTGCTGTTTAATCTGCTGCGTTGTCATTGGTATCTACTAAAAACTTACGATAATTAATGGAGATTTTTAACCCTGCAAATCGACCTGCCATGCGGATTAATTCGTGGCTGCTTTTGTCAAAAGTCAGTTTTACCACGCTTAAAGCACGATCTTCGTAACCTGCTTCTATGTCGTGAGTGTCTAATAAAAAGTTATAAATATAAATTTCTTGCTCGGCTTCGGTTTTAATTTCTATCGGCGTACCGAGTTGTGCAATCACTGTGGCTTTTTGCGGTAATTTTGCAGAAATTTTAGTAATGGAATCGGCATTAGCATGTAATTGCTTTTTTTCTTTGTCGATTGCGCCGCCCGCTAATGAGCGCAACGACACTTCTAAAAACTTGGGCGGGGCAATTTGCAAAAAAAGCGGTGAAAAATACCAACTACTGACCCGATTATCGCGATTAAAATCAATATCAAAGAAAAATGTTAAGCCGGGCGTAATCAATTTTTGCTGTGCATCCACTTTGCGAAAGGTATATCGCCAACGTGTGCCATTGCTAATTGTGCTAATACTGCTCGGTTGCAATTTTGAGAGCGAAACTAAATCCGAGTTATACAAAATGGGGTGATTAAAATGCAGGGCAAACACCTTGTCATCTTGCACAACAAAATATCTATCAAAATCACTTAGTTGCAAATACGTTTGATAAGCTCTAATCCAATAAATGCAGCCTGTTAAGCTGCTTATCAGTAGCAATATAATAAGAAACCGGAAAGTACGCGCGGTGCTGATTTTTTTCATGATTTTTGGCGGTAAATTAATAATTGAAAAAGTGCAGCAGGATTTTAAGTTTTCTATGCAGAAATGGCTAATGATAAATCTTACGGGCATAAAAAACCGCAAACTGTTGCCAGTTGCGGGTTTTATGAGAATCCATAACAGCAACTAAGTTTTGGTGTAAGCTTTAACCACTTGTTAATTTCCCACCTGTTCTATGATGTTACAATGATTCAAAAATAACGCCTATTTCTGCTTTTTAGTTTAAAAACAATCATTATGTTCAACACCCCACAGCTTCAAACTATCCTCAAAGATTCTGCTTATAAACTGACGCAATTTAGCGATGCGCAAATTCAAGCCTTAGAAAACAGTATTATTATCAAACAAGTACGCGATAAAGCCGCGCCTTATGTTGTTTGTTTGGTTCGTGGGAAAGAAATCAAACTAACGCCGGAAGAAGTTGTAAGGCAACTTTTTATTGATACATTAAACAAGCACTACGGTTATTCGCTCGACAGAATACAGTGCGAATATCCGGTTAAAACTGGCAGCAGTAGCAAACGTGCGGATATTGTGGTGTTTGATGCGGATAATCCGACACAACCCTATATTATTGTTGAGTTAAAGCAACCTAACGTTAAAGACGGGCAAGAACAATTAAAATCCTATTGTCGTTTTGAAGGTGCGCCGCTTGGTGTGTGGACAAATGGCGCAGATATTGAATTTTTCTTAAAAAATCAAAATGTAAAATCAAAAACGGTTCGTTTAGATGGTTTAAGCGGATTGCCAACTGCTAATCAAACTTTAGCCCAATATTTACACACGCCTTTTACGATTAAAGATTTAATTATCAATGACAAACTAGAGCGCAGAAGTTTAAAAGAAATCATCACGCAATTTGAAGATGTAGTTTTAGCCAATTCAGGCGCGGATAGTTTTGAAGAAATTTTTAAATTGATTTTCACAAAACTGTTTGATGAATTTCAAAGTGGCAGTGATAAAGACGAAATTAACGCGCTACTTAAACACGGTACACCGATAGAGGCAATTAACGGTAAAGATTTTCGCCCGTTGCAATTTAGAAGTACCAGTTTAGAAGAAGATGCTGAAAAACGCGAAGCTGAAAATAAAAAACATTTAGAAAAACTCTTTGCAGAAGCGCGAAAAAAATGGCGTGGTATTTTTCCGGCTGATGACAGTTTTAAATTAACTGCGTCTCATCTTTCGACTTGTGTTTCTTATTTGCAAGACATCAAATTATTCAATTCCAATTTAGAGGTAATTGATGATGCGTTTGAATACTTGGTGAATCAAGAATCAAAAGGCAATAAAGGGCAATATTTCACCCCGCGTTATGTGATTGATATGTGCGTGAAAATGATGAATCCACAAGCGCATGAAAGCATGATTGATACGGCGGCGGGTTCATGCGGTTTTCCAATGCACACGATTTTTCATGTTTGGCAAGGATTAGCTCCTGAAAATACCAATTTATTTACGACCGATAAACGCACTCCTGCGCAAATTGAATATGTGCAAAATAAAGTGTTTGGCATTGATTTTGATGCCCGTTCGGTGCGAGTTGGGCGAGCATTAAATTTAATTGCTGGCGATGGGCAAACCAATGTATTGCGCTTAAATACGCTGGATTACAAACGTTGGGATGAAACGGTTAAAGAGCAAAGCTGGATTAATATTTATAACGATGGTTTCGTAAAGCTGAACGATTTAGCCAAAAATAGCGAAAGTTATAAAGAATTTGAATTTGATGTATTAATGGCAAATCCGCCATTTGCGGGTGATATTACCGATGAAGGTATGTTAGCTCATTATCAGCTTGGTAAAAATACCGCAGGAAAAGCACAAAGCAAAGTTGGGCGAGATATTTTGTTTATTGAGCGAAATTTAGACTTTCTTAAATCAGGCGGCAGAATGGCTGTAGTATTGCCTCAAGGTCGTTTTAATAATTCCTCTGATAAATATTTGCGTGATTTTATTGCGCAGCATTGCCGGATTTTGGCGGTGGTGGGTTTGCATGGCAATGTGTTTAAGCCGCATACGGGCACGAAAACCAGCGTGTTATTTGTGCAAAAGTGGGATGCGGTGTTGTGTCCGCAAGTGGATGATTACCCGATATTTTTTGCCACGATGCAAGAGCCGAGCAAGGATAATTCGGGCGATAAGATTTATGTGACGAATGCGGATGGTTCGCCCGTTTTAGATAGTCACGAGCATTTGATTGTGAAGCATGATTTGTTTAATCACGATGGTTTGACGCAGGATGGAATTGCGGAAGCGTTTATTGAGTTTGCAAAAAAGGAAAAATTAAGTTTTTTTGATTTAGACCTTCCAGGTTTTAAAAACCTGGAAGGTCTTTATGCCGCGCCGTTTAATGAAATGAAATATCGGGCGTTGTTGGAAAAGTTAGAAATTAGCGAAGTAATGCTAACATCGCTTAATGATGATAAAAGATTTGATGCAGAATTTTATGATAAACAGTCCGAAAATATAAAAGTTCAACTTACAAAAAAAGGCTTTACACTTTTAGGTGATTTAGCAAAAAGTATTACAGATATGGGAGCTTTTTCATTATATCGCTCAGAATATTTTGTTGAAAAAGGAGTTCCTTTTCTTCGCGTAAATAATGTAAAAAATAATTTTCTTGACCTCTCTGATGTGATTTTTATTTCAAATGAATATCATAATATTTTAAAAAAATCTCAGGTTAGATATAAAGATGTTTTATTAACAACAAAAGCAATAATTGGAATGTCTTGTACTGTTGAAAAGGATGTTAAAGAATGCAATATGTCACAAAATCTTGTAAGAATAGTTGTAAATGAAAAAATAATAAATCCATTTTTTCTATCTACATTTTTAAATTCAAAATATGGTAAAACTCAAACAGTTAAATCTGCTACTGGTAATGTTCAGCTATATTTGAATTTCGAGAAGATAAAAGCAATCAAAATACCTAAAGTTAGTGCAGAATTACAAAACAGTATTCAAAAACTAATTGAAGAATCAGAAGATAAACGCAAAGACTCTAAAAATAATTACGCTCAAGCCGAAAACTTATTATTCAACGCGCTAGACATGGCGGATTTTTCACCCAGCACTGAAAACGTCAATATCAAATCATTCAAAGATTCATTTCTTACAACGGGTCGCTTAGATGCGGAATATTACCAGCCGAAATATGACGAGATTCTATTTTCTTTAAAAACTAATAACTTTGACAGTTTAAAAAATTTAGCTCAAATACAAAAAGGTGTACAAGCGCGTTCTGAGGAAAAAAGCAGTGGTTTTCTTTACGCCAGCATTAAAGATTGTAATAACTACTCAATAAACACAACAGAAAGAACAAATGAAAAAACTGTTCTTGTCGAGCCAAATTCACTTGTATTCGCAATTACTGGAGCAACGATAGGAAAAGTTGCAATCAATAACACTAATGAACCTGTTGCAATAAGTGGCGATTTAATTGGAATTAAGCCAAAAGCAATATCACCTTTTTATCTTTTAGTTGTCTTATCAAGCCCATTAATTCAAGAGTTTTGCAAAAAAGATATTACAGGAGCAACAAATGGTCATTTATCAATTCAAGAATTTTCAAATTATCCAATTCCGCTAGTTGATTCTGAAATTCAAACCAAAATTGCCAGCTTAATCCAACAAAGTTTTTCTTTAAAAGCAACAAGCGAAAATTTATTAGAAACTGCCAAACGCGCGGTGGAAATCGCCATTGAAACGGATGAACAAACCGCAATGGCTTTTATTAATTCGCACACGGGAGAATAACGGATTTCAAAGTCACGACTTTGAAATCCTCGCTGAAAATTTTCAAGACGACTGGTCATCTTCAAAAATTTTGTAAGTTCTACCATGCTATCAAGGTGATTCAAACGAATGAAATTGCCAATCGGCAAGTGATTATCTACTTTTTGTCGGGTTAGGCTTGGTTTAAACTGGGTTATCTTATGCGGATAAATGACTCGTTAGCATCTTGATAAAAAATCTCAAGAGCCTCCACTTTGTTTCTTAGGATTAATTGGATTTGTCGGTTAGAGCAGTTGCCTTTCTTAATCCACACAACTTTAGGCGATAAATTTTCATCAAATAACAATTTCATGCGCTAATAACCCTTGAATGCCTTTCTCGGTCAGCAGCATAAGCAAAACACGCGCGAATATCCTCTTTAGTTAAATAATCATAATCTTCTAAAACCTCTATCTCGGTCATGCCAGCGGCAAAACAATCAAGAATATCATCAACGGTAATTCTTAAGCCGCGTATGCACGGCTTGCCACTACGCTTTCCCTGTTCAATCGTGATAATGTCGCGGTAATCAATGCTTGTTTCTGTCATGGTTTTATACTCCTTTGAGCTTTTCGCTTTATTTGGCTAGGCTTGGTTTAAACTGGTTTAAGCACTGAGTTGTAAGCGTTGAACAGGGTAGCGCGGCTTTTGCCTTGCTTGCCACAAATCATAATCCGCTTGCATGTGTAACCAACTCTCAGCACTTCCCCCCAAAGCATCCGCAATGCGCAACGCCATGTCGGGCGATATTGCTGCCTTTCCATTCAATACACGCGACAACGCCGCGCGGGTTACGCCTATTTGTTTGGCAAAATCGGTGACTGTCAGCGTGGAATTATCAAAAACGCCATCTTTTAAAACTTCGCCAGGATGTGGCGGGTTATGTTGAATCATGGTTAAGCCTCCTTAGTGATAATCTTGATAATCAACTAGCATGGCGTTGTTATCCTCAAAAGTGAACGTAAGCCGCCAGTTTTTGTCTACCCATACCGCCCAATAATTAACCAAGTTACCTTTTAACGGATGCAACCGCCAGTTGGGTAAATCCATATCGGTGGCATTTTGAGCGGCGTTAAGTTTTGCAAGCTGTAAACGTAAGCGCGTAGCGTGCTGGGCTTGTATTCCCACCTTGCTACCCGTTTCAAAGAATGCCTTTAAGCCTTTGTGTTGAAAAGTTTTAATCATAATTTCAGTGTATAGCGTGGCTTTTCACTTGTCAAAAAAAAGCCCTTGCCACTTTCGTGAGCAAAGGCTTGTTAATCATAATTATGGCGCGGTGTTGGGTTACATTTGTTTAGGTTGATTCTTTTGCCGGTGCGATTACAACCTGCGTTTTTAGGTTGTCCAAATAATCCGCCCACGCCTGCATCATTTTGTGGCGTTCTGCTAAATGTGACGTGCGATTGTAGGCGCGTCCGTTGGGGTCGCGTACTGAGTGCGCTAATTGGTGTTCGATAAAGTCGGGGCGAAAATATTTACCGCCTTTTTTGTGAACAAGCACATACATGCCTTTCTAACTCGGCTTAAGCTTGTAATCCTTGTCGGGGTTGGGTTTAGCGTTTCTTATGGCGGTATCTATTAGGGACATAGGGGGTATAAGTTTTTGAGGTGCCAATGTACCCCCGTTTATACCCCTTGATTTGCTTGATTGTCAACGAACCTTATTGAATTTCATTGAACATAAAAAAACCCGCTAACCGTTGCCAGTTGCGGGTTTTATGAATCTTGTTGAACTCTACTGAACCGCCTAATGGTGGCGATGGGTGGAATCGAACCACCAACCTCGGGGTTATGAATCCCGCGCTCTAACCGATTGAGCTACATTGCCTTATAGGATGGGTCTGTAAAAGAGCGGGCATTATAGATGTTCAACTTCACTTTGTCAAACATTAAATCTAAAATGCACGACATCACCATCTTTTACCAGATACTCTTTTCCTTCTAAACGCCATTTTCCTGCATCTTTTGCGCCTTGCTCGCCTTTATTATCAATAAAATCTTGATAAGAAATAATTTCAGCACGAATAAAGCCGCGTTCAAAATCGGTATGAATAACACCTGCGGCTTGTGGCGCAGTCGCTCCATTAGGAATTGTCCACGCTCTAACTTCTTTAACGCCTGCGGTAAAATAGGTTGATAAATTCAATAACTTATACGCAGCCCGCACCACGCGATTTAAACCCGGCTCAGTCAATCCTAAATCATCCATAAACTCTTGCCGCTCATCATCGTCCAATTGCACAATTTCAGCTTCAATCGCAGCACACACCGGCACAACACTTGCGCCTTCCTTTGTTGCAAACTCTATCACCTGATCCAATAACGGATTATTTTCAAATCCATCATCTTGTACATTCGCAACATACAGGGTCGGCTTAATTGTAATCAAACATAACTCTTTGATTAACTTAACTTCATCTTCAGACAAGCCCAAAGTCCGCACCGGCTCGGCTTTATCCAAATGCACCGCAACTTTTTCAAGCACCAGCTTTCTAGCCAACTCATCTTTATTGCCCGATTTAGACATTTTTGCCGCTTTCTGCAACGCCCGCTCCACCGAAGCCATATCTGCTAATGCCAATTCAGTGTTAATCACTTCAATATCATCCAAAGGATGAACTTTGCCAGCCACATGAATCACATTATTGTCTTCAAAACAACGTACCACATGCACAATCGCATCGGTTTCACGAATATTGCCCAAAAACTGATTGCCCAAGCCCTCGCCTTTTGAAGCACCCGCCACCAATCCTGCAATATCCACAAACTCAATCGTAGTCGGCAAAATCCGCTCAGGCTTCACAATTTTTGCCAATTCATCCATCCGCAAATCAGGCACAGGCACTACGCCCACATTGGGGTCTATCGTGCAAAAAGGATAATTCTCAGCCGCAATTTTTGCTTTAGTAAGTGCATTAAACAAAGTTGATTTACCCACGTTTGGTAAGCCAACAATTCCACAATGAAGTGCCATAAGGGTCTCTATAGTCTCAGTTTTTAAAAAATTTAATAACGCAGTTAAGTGCTTGTGCTTAAATATTCGTTTTAGATAGGTATACTTGCAGATTCTTAATGAATTTAAGATGCCAGCCATCTAAAAGTTTTTAGCCGCACCTTGCATAAAACATCAAAAGTTAAGATTGATTATACAATACTTACCACTTGAAGTAGGAAAAACACTCGCAATCGCAGCCATCTCGACTTTTAACACCAAAACTAACAAACAACTTAAGAAAAACCTCTAAAAATAACCATTTTGCTATAATACCCTCTCTTAAATAGGGAATAATTTCTCTCTAATGGTTAATTACAAAGCTTATTTAGGTCAAAAATCTAATAAGACTTAATGGAAATGTATCAATGAGTTCTAACATACAAAACACAGAATCAAATTTTCTATTTAAAGGACAAAAGCAAGAATTTTTGGATTGGCTGGAATCTTTAAGAATTTCAAAATATTGGTTAGATACGATGACGCACGAGGAAAGCTATGCGTTGTGTAAAGAAATTAACCAAGTATTAAAAAAATTTAAAGAACTTGAGTTAGTTGAAAAAGAAAAATTGTTTTCTTTAATTGAAATCAATTCTTCTTTGCAAGAAATTTATGAAAAACTACACATAAGCTATTTAAACAGCAAAATTCCATTGCATAAAAATCAACAAAAAACTGTTGATCTTATTATTGATACTTATATGGAAGTGGCTCGTGCTTATTATGGAATCATGCTGACTAATAAAATAGCAGAAGAGCAACTTTCTGAGCAGTTTTTGGGGTTAACTGCGTGTAAAGGATTGCAAGGACTCGGTATCGTTTTTTTAACAGCAGCAGAAAAATATACTAATCCACCTAAAGGATTTTGGTTATTATGTTATCAACTCTTTAAGTTATCTGACGAATATAAACTATTAGACAATAAAATAAAAATTGATAATAGTATTTATTCTGTCGCTGTATTATTTAAACAACTTATTGTATTTTATATTATTGATAAAAACCAACTATCCGCTAAAGAAAATAGCGATATTTTTCAAGTATTGTTACGCGGGATTAATTATATTCAAAGTTATGCTTTAGCAATTATTGATATGAATTTTGACAGTGAAGTTTTTGGATTTTGTTTGCAGCATGATGAAGCACCTACAACTCAAATAACTGACGACTTAGAATCTCCTGAATTTGTAAAATATATAGAAAAATATGAAGTTATCAAAATCATACAGTTTCTATTGCGGGAAGCAAAAGAGCCTTCAGAACGAAATTTAGTTAGTCCTGATGTTTTTTCGCGGATTCTTACCACATTAGAGCATCAAAAACACAAGCGGCAACGGCGGATTAGCAAACAATATAATTGCAGCGCGGTTGTTGGAATTATTAGTTTAATTGAGTTTTTACAAGATAAAGAAGGAAAAAAAGAGGCGACTACGCCTGTTAAAAAAGTCAACGAACCAACCGATGATTTTGAGAGTTTTCAATTAATATTAGATTGGGATTGTGAAAAGGAATTGAATGATGATAACTACATGGTTGAAAATTTACATATTGTAGATAGCAGCATGAATGGTTATGGTGTGTCTTGGGAAGGAACTTCTGTTGGAAAATTACAAATAGGTGAAGTCATAGGGGTTATTCCAGACTTTAATTCAACTGCAAAAAAAATTGAAGTTGGTTTAATTAGGCGAATTAAAATTATTGATAATCATGTGATATTTGGCATTCAATTAATTGGTTTAGAATCCACTTTGATTTATATTGAGCGCGAAAATAAAAAAACAGAAAATGAATGGGTTATTTTTTTATTTGGCTCTCCTAATTATGATGTCGGAATTTTAGTTCATAAAGATCGTGATTACCAAATGGGCGAGAATATTTTTGTGTTGACTAATGGTAAGAGAATTCCTTGTCAATTAGGGGAAGTATTAAATTCAACCCCTTTAGTGGAACATATTACATTGTGTTATTAGGTGGTTAATGTTTTTTTGTAGGTGCGACAAATTCCCATTGTTCGAATAAATTCGAACCTACAGATGCTTTATTACATGACTAAAGTTGCTTAAACGATTATCGGAGTCAAAAATCGTGATTTTTGACTCATTTTATTTGCTGCACTGCTCTAAATTTTTTCAAGACGACCAGTCGTCTTAAAAATTTTTGCAGCAACTTCTGTTTGAAACCTTTTTTGTACCGTGCGTAACATCCGCTACTTATTTTTGAAACTTGCCATAACGTAATAACAAAGTCGGTAACAGTAATAAATTCAACACAGTCGACGAAGCTAAACCGCCAATAATAATCGCCGCCATTGGCCCCATAATTTCTCGTCCGGGATTGTCACTATTAAACGCAATCGGAAACATTGCCAATGCAGTGACTAACGCCGTCATCAAAATAGACGGCAACCGCTCCTGCGCCCCCTGAATTGCCGTCGCCATATTCCAGCTTTTGCCTTCAATTTCCACCAAATGCTGATAATGCGACAACAACATAATGCTATTGCGCACGGTGATTCCAAACAGCGTCACGAATCCCACCACCGAACCCACCGATAATGTCGCTCCGGTGAGCAATACCGCCGCCACGCCACCGACCAAAGCAAACGGCAAATTCACCAAGGTCAGCAACATATTTCGCAATGAGCCAATCGCCAAATAAATAAAAATCAACACGCCCGCGCCGGCCAGCAGCGAATGCAAAATCAAATCGAGCCGCGCTTGCGCTTGTTCAACCGCTGCGCCTGTGAACTCAGGATAACTATCCGCAGAAAACGGCACTTCTTTGAAAACGCGCTGTTTTAATTCGCGCATAAACTCATCCAAATCACGTTTTTCCACATTCGCAGTCACAGTTTGTTTACGTTGCGCCCCTTGATGCAAAATATTGTAACGACCTTCCGTATGGCGAATATCTGCCAATTGCTCCAATTTAATTAAGTTTCCGTCTTCCGTGCGAATTAATAACTCACCCAGCGCGTCCGGTTGTCGTTTCAATTCAGGACTCAACGTTACCGCCACATCGTATAAACGATTGCCGTGCAGATTTTTTCCCACAATTTTCCCAGCGTAAGCGGTTTGCAAAGTGTTGATAACTTGCTCAGGTCGCACGCCCCAGAAATTGAGCTGTTCAAGATTCAACGCGACATCTAACACCGGAGTAGCGGGGGGAGAACGGAGTTGCACATCGGTCGCGCCAGTCATGTCATTGAGAATATCGGCAATTGCTTGCGCTTTGCTATCTAACTGATTCAAATCATTGCCATAAATATTAATCACCACAGCTGCGGTGTAGCCCGAAATCGTTTCATCCACGCGCTCAATTAAAAAAGTATTCGCCTCAAACAAAATCCCTGGAAACTTGCCTAAAATCGCGCGTAATTGTTGCAAAATCTGTTGCTGTTGCTTGCCAGAACTGGGTTTTAGGCGGATTTCGTATTCGCTGTAATGGCTGCCATAAGTATCCGCGCCCCGTTCTGCGCGTCCTGCCCATTGCGAAACTGATTCTACGCCGGCGATTTTTTTAAATTGCGCGGTTAAATGGCTGCCGATGCGCAAGGATTCTGCCAATGAGGTGCCGGGAATGCTGGTGGTGTGGACGATGTAATGACCTTCGCGCAGTTCGGGTAAAAATTTGCTGTCCAAGGTGAAAAAGGCGGATAAACCCGCGACACAAATGACAATGCTGAATGTCATCACCAAAATAAAATGTCGCGATACGAAGGTTAATAAGCGTTGATAAATAGGTTTCAGCCAGCGAATTAAGGGCGGGTCTTGCGAATCTAGGACTGCCAGTCCTTTAAAGGACTGGCAGTCCTGCTTACCTTTCCCCAGCAACACATAACACAACGCCGGAGTCAGTGTCAGAGCAACAAGCAGCGACATCAAAATCGCCAAAATATACGAAAAACCCAACGGTGAAAATAATCGCCCCGCCACGCCGCCTAAGGTTAATAACGGCACAAACACCAAAGCGACAATAAAACTCGCATAAACCACCGAGCTGCGCACTTCCATTGAAGCATCGAAAACCACACTCGCAATTGCACGCGGCATTTCTAAAAATTGATTTTCTCGCAAACGCCGAAATATATTTTCCGTATCAATAATTGCATCGTCCACCACTTCACCCAGCGCAATCGCTAAACCGCCCAAAACCATGATATTTAAGTTAATTCCGCTTTCTAATAACACAATCACCGCCGTCATTAACGACAATGGAATCGCCACCGCAGAAATAAATGCGGTGCGAAAGTTGAACAAAAACAGATACAAAATAATCATCACAAATAAGCCGCCCATCAATAAATGACTGGAAAGATTGCTGACTGAAGTTTCGATATAATCCGCTGGACGAAATAAATGTGAATAAAAATCAATATCTTGCTTTTTAAACAGCGGGTTAAATTCGGCTAACGTTTGTTCTGCTGCTTTTGATACTGACAAGGTATTCGCGCCATATTGCCCAATCACCATCAGCACAATCCCTTGTTTGCCCATGATTTGCGCCGCGCCAATCGGCGGTTCGGGCGCGTAAGCAATATGTGCCACATCGCCTAAAGTAATATTTTGCCCGTGCGCACGTTTCACGATAATGGTTTGCAACTGTTCCGGCGTGGAAGGTTGCCCAGTTGTTGTTAGGGTAAAGCGTTGATTGCTGTTTTCGACAAAACCGCTGCCTTGAATATCACCTGCTTGCGCTGCTGCGTTCACCACATCATCTACTGATAAATCAAAGCGTTGCAATTGCTGCGGATTGATTTGTACTTGCAATTGCTGCACGTCACCGCCAAACACATTCACATCCGCCACGCCCGGCACAGCCAATAAACGCGGCACGAGCGTCCAATCCACCAAGCTGCGCAATTCCATTAAACTTTTGCTGTCAGAACTTAAACCCAGCGTTAAAACCGTTGCCGAAGAGGAAGACATTGGCAACGGTACCGGCGAAGCTGCCACGCCAGCAGGTAATTGTGTCGCGAGGCTGGCAAGCCGTTCACTGACCAGTTGCCGATTGCGATAAACGTCGCTGTGTTCGTCGAAAATCACCGTAACAATGGATAAACCTTGAATAGATTCGGAGCGAATGGTTTTTAAACCAATTACGCCGCTTAATTGCGCTTCGATTTTGTGCGTGACTAAAATTTCCACTTGTTCGGCAGAAAGCCCGCTCGCTTCCGTTTGAATGATGACTTGTTTGGGCGAAAATTCGGGGAAAATATCTAAGCCGGCGGTGGAAAAACGATAGCTGCCGTAGCAAAGCAGGAGTAAAGCGAGGGCGATGACTACGCCGTAAAAGCGGATGGAAAAGCGAACTAGGAGCGAAAGCATGGATTTTTTTGATGGTCGAAAAAACGCTATATTCTACCTGAGTCAGCAAAATCGGCGTGGATGTTGTGGTCGGGTGAAATTTTTTAAGACGACCGGTCATCTGGAAAAAATTTGCCGTAAAACTATTACCCGTAGAATGCAGCTAACGTAACGAAGCGTATCGCAGCGCGATGTTTTTTGTATTTTTAATACAGACAAAATACGTTTATTTGTCATTTATGATTGCAATCATAAAATATATTACTATAATGTAATTTAACTTAAATGCGATTCATTAAAATAACGGAGCAAATCATGAGTGCAAACAACGAAATTAGTCCTATTGAAATAGGTAACTTTATTGGTCAAATCAGAGAGCAAGCTGGAATGAAGCAGGCTGAATTAGCAAAAAAAATCACATGGAGTCCTGCAATGCTTTCGCGTATCGAGTTAGGCGACCGTTCATTATCGCCTGATGAGTTACAAATCATTGTAGAAGCGATTAATACACCAGAAGCCTTACGTTTATCAGAAGTATTACAACGGCAATGGTTAGTTTTACCTAGACCACCGTTAAATCATCCAGACCAAGAAATACTTTGGGAGGCTGAGAAAACAGCACAAGAACTCGTTGAATTATCTGAACAACCGGACACTAAACAAGCATTTCAAAAGCGTTTGCAAAAATATATAGACGACATCAAAAGCAATACTGCGTGTTTACTAAAGCAAGAGCATCAAATCGCTTTTATTGGTGAAGTTGGTATTGGTAAATCAACCGCAATTTGCAAATTGGCTAATTTAACCATTCCTAATTCTAGCGGTAATTTTGATACTGTTTTACAAACTGGTTCGGGCTATATCACTGTTTGTGAAGTCCATTTGCTAACAGGCGCGGAATATGAAATCAGAATTGAGCCATGTACAGAAGATGAAATTCGCAATCATGTCCACGACTTTGTAGGAGTTTTATTAAAATCAGATGAATCTCAGGGCATTTCTAAAGAGATAGGTCGTGCATTACGAAATATGTCTAGTTTAACCAGTCGTGAAGAAGAAATTGATGGTAAAAAAATTCGTATCGATAAAGCAAAAGAATTGGCGCAAAAAATTACTGAAGAGCGTGATTTAGTTATCGAAATTATGTCCCGTATGGAACTGCCTAAAAGGGATAGTAGAAGTATTGCCTATCACAGCAGCACAGGTAAGCCTCCCTTAAAATGGCTGAAGGACACATTTGAAGCTATTAATAACGGTCGTCATCCTGATTTCACTCTGCCTAAACGTATCGAAGTTGTAGTAAGGGATGCTTTGTTGGAGCATGAAGAATGTTGGGTGCGCGTTATTGACACTAAAGGTATTGATCCCAAAGAAACAGCCGCTAGAGCCGACTTAGAAAATCATTTGTATGATTTGCATACAATTACCGTTTTATGTTCTGGTTTTTATAATGCTCCAGCAACAAATTTATATCAGTTATTGGAAAGAGCGAAAGATGTTGGTATTCAAGTTCAAGATTTAGAACTTAACTCGTCTTTACTTGTATTGCCACAAAGAGGTCAGGCATTAAAAGAAAGATATGACTCAGGTGAAGATGTTGAATCTGATAAAGAAGGTTGTGAATTAAAAAAAATAACTGTGGAAGATGCTTTGCAACCTTTAGGTTTCAAACAATTCCCAATTCACTTCTTTGATTCTTATCAAGATGACGTAACAGAATTGAAAGACTTCCTTGGAGAACGTTTAACGGCTGTGCGTGATTCATTTCGGCACAGACTAGATAGTACGATTGAGGATAGTAAAAGTTTATTGGCAAATCAGGGGCAAGAACAAGTTCGAGCTGTCATTCGTAATGCAGAAAAACTAATCGAAAACTGGTTAAAAGAGCATGAAGCGTTAGCTCCTGTCTATATTAATGTCCATGATGACTTATTGAGAGTAATGAATGGAACACACGCAAGAACAATTAGAGCAAGTGTTTGGCGCAAAGGAGATTGGTACAACTTAAATTATTGTTATCACTTAGGTTATGGTTCACGCCTACTTGCCAATAGGCAACTTGAACAAAACATCTCCTATTTTAAAGACTTCTGTAATACATTAAGTAATAACCCTGAATATTCAGATGCTCAGAATTTTATCCGTCAAGCTGAAAATACACTTTTCTCTGCTTTTCAAAGTTTGCTTACCAAAGCTGATTCTACAGGCAAAACTTATTTTAGTAGCGAGTTAGCATCAGAGAATGCTATGCAGTTGTGGAATCAATGTTGGGCTGAATACGGTACGGGTTATAGAAACCGCATTGTCGGACATAATAGAGATTGGTTTAACGAAGAAACAACTAAAAAATTGGAACAAGACATTCGCTCTCTTATTGGAAAAGAATGGGAAGCGGCTCTCAACAAAGTTCGTGAACTAATGGAAACGGAATAGCAAGTAGCCCGCATGAAATAAAATGAAATGCGGGAAAAACGCGATAAAACAAAACCGCCCTTGAGGAAACTTAAGGGCGGTTTTTTGTTACACTGGCAAATGAACTTGAATTAAAGAAAAAAGCCGATGAAAATTTTAGGTGACATATCGGCGATTGAAACCATTGCACAAGGAACTGGTATTCGTGAGTTAGCCTTGTTGCGGCAACGTTATGGACTAGGGAATTGGTACAAAAGAAAAGGCGTTGCAGTTGTAGAATTACCCAGTGTTGAACGGCAAATGGCTGAAATACACTGGTACGAAGCGCACGGTATCGGCAAAGTGAAAATGAAAGTAAAGAGGTGGTTATGAAATTTGTTGTTTGCTTAAAAACAGAAGAGATGGGGGATTTTTCCTGCGATGATTTAACGCTCGGACGACTTTATGAAGTGCTTGAAGTCGAGGATTCTCACGGAATGCTACGGCTGATTGATGATTCAGGCGAGGACTATCTTTACCCTGGCGATTATTTTGAAACAGTAGAAATTCCTCTGCGGGCAACTCAGAGAGTGCATAACGTGGTGCTGCATTACGCTTAATTGATGCTACAGAGATATTCTTGAAAAACAAAACCGCCCTTGAGGAAACTTAAGGGCGGTTTTTTGTTGCCTGCAAAAATGCAAGGTTTGTTAAAATACGCTAAACACTTTAGGAGAACGCCATGAGCCTTGCCAACCCGACTTTAGAAGATATTTGGAAACTGTTTCAAGAAACAGACAGAAAATTTCTGCAAATGCAGGAAGAAAGTAAAAAACTCGATGAAAAACTGACCGAAAAAATTAATAAAGTCAGCACGGATTTAGGTCGTTTAGGCAATAAACTCGGCGATTTTATTGAGGAAATGCTTTATCCAGCCGCTGTACGCTTGTTTAAAGATCGCGGTATTGAAGTTCACGAAGTACACCGTAATGTATCTGCACATCGCAATGGTGAAGGCATTGAGGTGGATTTATTAGTCATCAATGATACAGTTGCCGTAGCCATTGAATGTAAAAGTACACTCGGCATTGATGATGTAAATGAACACTTAGAACGTTTGGATAAATTAAAACGAGTTCTGCCAAGCAACGCTAATAAACAAGTGATGGGAGCTGTGACTGGCATGATTATTCCTGATAATGTTGCTCAATACGCCTACAAAAAAGGCTTGTTTGTGATTGGACAAACAGGCGATCAATTGGTTGTGCGAAATGATGCAAAATTTAAAGCGAAAATTTGGTAGGTCTTATCTGCAAATCCATAAAACAAAGCCGCCCTTGAGGAAACTTAAGGGCGGTTTTTTATGGCATTATTTGAATCAAAATTTTTTAAGACGACTGGTCGTCTTAAAAAAATTTGTAGAATATCTAACGCGCTATGACTGCCAGTCCTTTGAAGGACTGGCAGTCATGTTTTTAAATTCGCTTTAAATCTGACTTAATCCGCAGGCAAACTTAAATGCTTTTCCGCAAAGTACAGCAACCCATCATTACTTTCTATTCGCAGTGCCTGCAAACGCTGCCCAAAACACACCGGACTTTGGCATTCGCCCGTTTTTGGGGCAAAAATAAAACCGTGCATTGAACAACGCAAATACTTTCCAGTTTCATCAAACACCGCATCTTCTTCGCAATTTAACGGTCTGTGCATGTGCATACAATGATTAACGTAAGCATACACTTCGCCTTCAAATGCAAAAATAAGCGCGGAAGTCGGCTTATTTTTCAACAGAATAGGTCGAATTAAAAAGCTGACTTTATCCAATTCCGCGCGGGTGCAAATAGGTTTTTGGAGTGGTTTTGCCATCATGTCTCCTCAATTTTTCAATCACAATACGAACTAACTCCAGTATTGCGCTAAGGTTTTTAGCCATGTTGCTAATCGTTCTGGGGTAAGGTCTTTTTGATTTTCTTGATCTAAAGCGAGTCCTAAAAAACGATCGGCAACAACGGATTTAGAGGCTTTAAAATTGTATCCTTCCGTTGACCAATCGCCGACAACGGTTGCGCCACAGTCTTGAAATTGTTGATACAAATAAAAAACGGCATCAATAAATTCATTCGGATAGCTTTTTTGATTGCCTAAACCATAAATAGCCACTGTTTTTCCAGAAAAGTCGTGACCTACCATTTTTGGCAAAAACTCCTCCCAGCTTTCAGTCGCATTGCCTGTTGATAAGCCCGGCAAAAGTCCTTCACCATAAGTGGGCGTGCCTAAAATCAAAAAATCGTAGGCTTGCAAATCAGCGACACTGGCAGTGCGTACGTTTACAGGTTTTGCCGCCACAGCCGAGCCTAATGCGGTAGAAATGTCTTTCGCAATCCGGCGCGTATTGCCAGTATCTGTTCCAAAAAATATACCTACTTTAGCCATGCTATTCTCCTTAAATAAAATAATGAAAATATCAAGCAATACTCATGCCTTTATGAATCGTGTGGGAATAATGCAAAATTGAACAAAGACTAACAGAAAAGCAATGTGGATTTAACCACGCCAGCCGATTTCAAATGAATCGTGGAATGTAGTCAAAACGACAAAAGGAAAGAAAGGTGTGTTTACGAAGGGAATTTGAAACTGGTAGTTGTTAGAAAACTGCCAGTTTAGATGTTTATCAGACAACCTTTTAAGCAAGAAAGCTTAAAGAGGTTGCCTGTTTTTTTAGACTGACTCTTTATTGTTTTGCTGGCGCAGGTAAGGCAACACTCACATCGGCACTGGCTTGCAAGCTATTTATCACCGCTTCAAACAAAGCATCACCAACTGCTTTTGCAAGATTTTTTTCTGCCAATTGTTTTTGTTTTTTATCGCTTTCACTCATCACGCCTTCTGTGACTTTGTTTAAGCTCACTACAACTTGCTCACCATTGGGCATTGCAACGGTCAAAACAGTCGGTTTGCCAGCCACAGGTTTTGCGGCTTTAAAGACCGCTTGATTGACTTGCGGAGGTACTTGCGTACCGTTACGAGTGAGTTGTGCAACAGTAGTTGCAACTAATTTGTGTTCAGCCGCTAATGCTGCTAGTTTTTTACCTGCTAACAATTGTTTTTTCAGTTCACCCGCTAATTTAACCGCTTCTTTCTGAGCTTTTTCCGTTAATAATGCACCGACAATCATCGGTTGAACTTCTTTTAAATCACGCGTTGCAGCTGGATGATGTTCTTTCATCCGCAATACCACAACTTTATCCGTGCCTAATTCCACAGGTTCGCTGTTATTGCCTTTTAAAACTTCTTCAGAAAATGCCGCGCTACGAATTGCTGCTTCTTTGGCAACACCATCGCCTGCATCTTTAGTGAACAATTCGGTTTTTTCAATTTGCACGCCTAACGATTCTGCAACCGCTGTTAAGCTATCAGGGTTTTGATAACTGACTTCTGCGAGTTTGTCATTTAACGCATAAAAATTCGCTTCAGCTTCTTTGCGTTGATAGGCTTTTGTGACTTCTGCTTTTACCGTTTCAAACGATTTCACAACCGCTGGCACTAATTCAGTGACTTTGATTAAATGATAACCATAAGCGGATTTCACAGGTTTTGAAACTTCATTCAGTTGCAACTTA
Source organism: uncultured Methylomonas sp. (assembly GCA_936941155.1). Taxonomy (GTDB): domain Bacteria; phylum Pseudomonadota; class Gammaproteobacteria; order Methylococcales; family Methylomonadaceae; genus CAIQWF01. The sequence goes on from CAKZJE010000120.1 coordinate 39,575, forward strand.
GCGGCAACTTCTTCAAAGTTTTTCTCCATCACGCCTTTTTCAAATAAACCCAAATCGCCACCTTTTGCAGCCGTTGCTTTATCTTCTGAAACCTCTGCCGCTAATGCTTCAAACGATTTGGTTTTTAACGCTTCTTGCGCAGCTTCTGCTTTTTTCAACACGGCTTTTTCATCCGCGCCTTTGGTAAAAGCAAATAAAATATGGCTGACTTTGCGGCGTTCTTTCGAGCTATAAAGCTGTTTTTGCTCTTCATAAAATGCTTTGAGCTGTGGCTCAGCGACAGGAACTTCTTTTGCCAAATTATCCAATGACAAAGTAACAAATTCGATGGATATTTTTTCAGGTGACTGATATTGGTTTTGGTGTTGTAGGTAATAAGCTTTGATTTCAGCTTCTGTCGGCTGATTAGCGGTGGGAGTCACAGCAACGGTTGTGTATTCTATGTCGCGCTGTTGATTTTGAATTTTAAAGAAATGTTCAATGTCATATTGCGTAGCAAAACTGCTTTCTGTAACGCTGCGCTGGTATTGCTCCATCACTTCGCTTTTTTTAATCCGATTTACAAACTCAGCGGATGACAGATGTTGAGAGGATAATAAGCTTTGATATTGGGCTTTATCAAACTTTCCATCCTTTTTAAAATAATCCAATCCTTGAATCAATTCGCGGGTGTTTTTATCTGTTGCAACAAGGTTTTCTTTTTGAACGTGTTGCAATAACACCTCATCTTTTATTAACTTGTCTAAAGCCTGCTTTTTTAAAATGGTTTCGTCAATATTCATGCCTTGAAATTGCTGGCTATATTGCTGATAAGCTTTGTTGACATCGTTTTGAAAAAACTCTTTGTTATTAACAGATGCCACAGCTTTTTCTGAGCCACCGCCAAGATAATTTTCAATGCCCCATAGTGAAAAAGGAACACCAATGACCAAAACAAGCAACCATGAAAAGGCTCTTGAACTTTCTCTAATTTTCGTCAACATATATAGATGCCTTAGACCTTAAAAAATAGACATAGCCCAACGTGCAGGCTGTAAAAACAGACAAAAAAAAACCCCGAACCAAAAGATCCGGGGTTTTTTAAGTTTGGCGGAGTGGACGGGACTCGAACCCGCGACCCCCGGCGTGACAGGCCGGTATTCTAACCAACTGAACTACCACTCCTTAATCTGGTGGGTGCTGAGGGGTTCGAACCCCCGACCCTCGCCTTGTAAGGGCGATGCTCTCCCAACTGAGCTAAGCACCCGACTAAAGAAATGCTAGTTTACAGCATCTTTTAAAGTTTTACCAGCTTTAAATGAAGGAATCTTTGCAGCTTTGATAATAATCTCATCTCCAGTCTGTGGATTACGACCTTTTCGCTCTGCTCTTTCCTTTACAGAAAACGTTCCAAACCCAACCAGGGCAACGGATTCACCATTACCTAGCGCAGTTTTTACCGCATCAAGAAAACCATCTAAAGCTTTTCCTGCATCTGATTTTGTTAGTTCAGAAGCGGCAGCAATTGCGTCTATTAGTTCCGATTTATTCATTATATTCCCCTTAGGTAGTTTGTTTATTGTAACATTCTGTAAAAAGCATCTTAAATTCCCCACGCTAAGCCTAGTGTAACGCTAAGAACCTGAGCTATTTATATCAATGCCCTTATGGGGTGTCAAGCTTTTAAACCGCTACAAGGCTTGTCTTTTAAGGTTTTGCTCGTTTTTTATCTAGCTTTTATGACAACATTTATAACGAATATCACATTGGGGTTATTTACAATTTCAAGATTGATTTTTATTCGATTTAAAAAAGAGTTACATCCTACAGATAATCTTTATTTCCGTTTGTTGAATAGGAAATTACCTTTTTTATAAAAAGGAATTTATGATAAAAAATTTGCAAGTAAGCTTTATTTATACAATGCGCATCCCAAAATCTGATAAATCCTCATTCTGACAACAAGCTTCAGTCTTTACTCAAAACACCATTTAATAAGTACAATGACAATTGACAGCGGCGTTTGGGATAATTCCCTCTCAATGATGTTATTTCGAGTAAACTAAACCCTTAATTTTTTGGAAATGAATATGAAAATACTAGCCCGCAATTTACCTCGTGAATTAACAGAAGCAGAACTGACCGCACTATTTTCTGAACATGGTCGTTTGCAATCGTGCAATTTAGTCACAGACCCAGCAACTGGGCAGTCGAAAGGCTTTGGTTTTGCAGAAATGCCGCTAGTCAATGAAGCGAAAGCTGCGATTGTTGCATTGAATGGCAAAGAAATATCAGGCGTTAAAATTAGAGTTAAAAAAGCGGATACCGTTAGCAAATAAACTCGTTATAAAAATCAATGACGTATCTTTACACTTACCATTAGGAGCTTACGATTATGATAAAAAAAAGATTCTTGCTCAGCACATTGTTGATATTGCTCAGTAGTGTTTTTTTGAATGGCTGTGACTCAAAACAACCTAGCAATAGTTTGCCAGCGCAAACCACAACTAAACAGTATGAAAAAGCCACAACTCTGCATGGTGCAGTGAGTGATGATAACGGCTTTGCAACTCATGGAACGGTTACAGCAACGCATTTGGATGGCGAGTTTATCAGTACCGCTACTTTGCAAGATAGCAAAAACTATTCCTTGGAAATTCCCGCTAATACGCGCTTACCTTTGCTGCTTACTTTTTCTAGTGCAGATAAAGAAAGTTTTATTGCGGTGGTTATTCACCCATCTATCACTAAATATGATATTAATCCGTTGACCACCGCAATCGCCAAAAAAGCGATGACATTAGGCGGTTATACCGATACTAATCTGCGGCAAGCGGCTGAAACAGTGTCTTCAATGTCTGATAACGCTAAAGCAACTGCCGGAGCGCATGGCAATCCAACGCAACGTTATGGCGGCTGGCATTAAGTTCACTCTTTCTAGTAAATAGTCAGAAAGCGGCTATTATCTTTAAAGCAAGGCTTCAGGCTTGTCAGTTGAATCCACTTTATTAAACGATTACGATAATGCCATTAAATTTCAGAACCCCAAAAGGAGATTCATGATTAAGTTATCACAAATATGCACTTTTAAAACACTACGCAGCAGTTGGGCGGTTTTATTAGGCGTTATGATAGGCTTATATCTGGGACTTTTTAAACATGAGTATGTAGATTTTGTTGCACCGGTTGGGCAAATTTATCTGGATACTTTAAAAATGTGCATTTTACCCATTTTGGTCTCTGCAATTTCGGTCAGTATTGCCCGTTTATTACAAGCGAAAGAAAACACGCGCTATATCCGCAGAATGCTGATTGTCTTTACTAGCGGTGTGTTTTTATCGGCTGTTCTAGGCGTAACAACAGGCATCATGGGACAACCAGGTTCAGGCTATGACAGCGCGTCACTCTCTGCATTAGGCTCTATTATTCAAAGCTCTAACTCGCCTGATCTTGAAATCTCCTTAACAGCACCTTATGTGCCAAAAGAAAGAGAGTCGTTTGTTAAAACCTTTTTCACCAGTTTAGTCCCTGAAAATATTTTTTCCGCGCTTAGCACAGGCAGCAGTTTAAAAGTTTTATTTTTCTCCCTGTTGTTTGGTTTGGCGATTGGCTCTTTAAATAAAGAGATTTCAGATCACTTAATGACAACGCTCGACGGCGTTTATCTCGCTTTTGCCAAGTTGGTTTATTGGTTAATGTATTTTCTCCCCTTCGGATTGTTAGGCTTAATAGCTCACGATGTCTCGCAAGTAGGCTCTGATGTTTTAATCGCCATGCTTAAGTTTATCCCGATCGCGCTGTTAGCTTTTTTATTGCTGTTTATTTTGAGCAGCACCATTATGTGGCATCGCACCGGCTCATTTAGTAAACCGCTAATTGCTCTGAAAGACCCAATTATCATGGCATTAGGCACAGGAAACACGCTTGCTTGTTTGCCTTCAACCTTGACCGCCATGCACGAAACACTCGGCTATGATAAAAAAACGGTTGATTTACTCGCGCCGCTAACTTTTATGATATGCAGAACAGGCCCCACTTTATACTTCGCGCTCGCCACCTTATTTGTTGCGCAACTTTATGATGTAGATTTAGGGATAAACGGCATCATAACGGTTGTGTTCAGCTCCGTGTTTGCAGGACTCGCAACCGCAGGCGCATCGGGCGTGGTGCTTTTGTCTATGCTCAGTTTGGTTTTAGCTCCGTTAGGATTGCCTGTGGATGCGGTATTAGTGTTATTTATCGTGATTGACCCTGTGATTGGGCCTGTGCGGGTATTGGCGATTGTGCATACCGCCTGTGCCGTGATGACGTTAATTATGCCCTCTCAAAGAATAGCAAAAGTCGCTTCCGTTGAATCTAATCTACTGTAATCCCTTCTAAGTTCCGAATAACTTGCCCTCTTTTTAATCTGTAGAAAACGTGATTATCAAATTCGTAGGATTAATCATTCTTTCAAAAACGCATTTCAGCTATAAGTTAGTGCGAAAATTTTTAAGACGACTGGTCGTCTTGAAAATTTTTATGCTTAAAACGTCCATTTAAAACCTGACAGGTCTTAAAGACCTGTCAGGTTTGGGTTATAAAGTTTTGTAGTAGAGATGCAATGAATCGCGCCTCTACATTTTTGCCTAATTAAAATAGCATACAGATTGTTATCACAAAGGTAATTGCCGACACCAACGGTAAAAATATTAACTTTGAAAATAAATTATCTTTGTAATGCAATAAAATCATCTCATATCGACAAGCCAGCAATACGCTATTAATACAAACTAATGAAATACTAAAATAGCAAACAAAATAAAAGGTTTCAAAATACGTTATCCCCGTCGATGACAAACTGGCTCGCAATCCACTATGCCATAACGCTACCGAAAATAATAACCCTGCATTAATTGCCAGCACCGCTAAAAGATCATCTAAAGTGCCAAATAAAAGCACAAATAGAATCAAATAAATAATAAAAATAGGCACAACCGTTGAAAAAATCGTATCTAAAAATACGCGCTTAATTGCAATATTAAAAATTAATTCTTGAGAAACCTGTCCTTTATAATTATCCATCCCAAAATTACTATTCAGCGTGGCTTTTAAATGCCCATAAAACGTCGCAAATACATTCCAGCTGGGCAGCACAAAATTTTCAGAATCTACCCCCATTAAAAATTTGCCATAAATATAAGGATAGCTCGTAAAGTCTGGGGTAAGCACAATATAATCGGTGTGACTGGTCGGGTGCATTCGCAACCAAATAATATTTTTATCCAATGGAAAGCTTGAATAATCAAAGGATTGGCGCAGTTTCACATTAAAATACCAGCCAATTGTCACGGTATGGTCAACAACTTCCTTATAAGTCGCATCATTACAAGACAAATTGGTTTTGTCTTGGTCTTCAAATGCCTCAATCAGCATAATACTTTTTTCTTTCGGGATTTTGTCTGTAGCCATAGAACAAAAATCTTCTGGTATTACATTCGGTGGCAATGAATTATCTAATTGATATTTTTGCCAAATATAACCGGCTATTAACACATTATTAGAACCTTCAAATTCCGCCGCTTTCACAAATACGCCAGTGGGAATATAAAAGCGTTGTTTTTTGTGCATGGCATCTAAAAATTCATCTTGGCTTTTTTTGTATTCGGCAATATCTTTGGATGATTCAATTTTTTCGGTATGCGGCGGCAATTCAATTTCTTTTAAATCAGCATTGTGCCATAAAAAAGCCGTTCCAATTACAAAAGCGGCGGTAATAATGGTACTAAAATACCATAAATCATTAATTTTTTTATAATGCCGAATAAAGACAATAAAAGCTAAGACAATAGAAAAGGCAATTAAAGAAACAAGTAAATAAAGCCGTGTTTCTAAGGTTTTTTGCTGAATGCCTAATTCGCTTTCTAAAAAAACAATTTGATAACTCCAATTGGAGGCAGAAATATTTTTAAATAATACCCATGCTTTTTCATGTGTTTTCGGCAAACGATACGATTGAATATCTTTATTGACTTTCCTGTCTTGTCTGATTTGATTAATAAAATCAAATTCATTTTTAAAATATTCGTAATGTTTGCTCACCTCCGCTAATGGCATCAAATCATTCGGGTGATAAACTAAATGCCCTTCATCGGAAAACACCATTCCATAACCTGTTTTGCGATAATCTTGTTGATACATCAGGCTTTTTAATTCATCAGTGGAAAAGCCAACAGCAACCACACCGGCAACTTTGTCTTTTTTCGGTGAGGTGAAAAAAGGAATGCTATAAGCCACCAAAAAGTTGTTAGAAACATCCGCATATTTGGGTTGTTGCCAAAACGGTTTTTTATCCACTGCCGCTTTCACAAACCAGCTGGTTTTGGATGTTTTATCGTCAATGCTGTAGTCGTAATCACGTTTTAGCGATTTAACTTGCCCAGTTTTTTTATCCGCAATATAAATCCAATTGGCTAATTGATTAGGCTGATTGACATCATAAGCACCTTTGGCAAACGACACGCTAAAGTTATAAAACTTAGACGGCGCGTCATCAGTGCGATTTTTTATCATCACTTGTTCAGCTTGATGCTCGACATTAGCATACGGAATTTGTCCATTGGTGAGCGCGTCAGCAAAATTTTGCCCTGTTTCCATTAAATATTTCAATCGCTTATTAATATCGAGCACCGCAAGATCTGCCTCGTTATTAATCGCCATTTCAGTTTGCACAATGGTTTCTTGATTAGTTTTCCAATTTTGGTAACTCGAATACAGCACGATAAAAAGCGTAATGCAGGTAATAATAATATCGGGCAATAAACTTTTTCTGGTGGTTTTTTTTAGGTTTATCATAATTAAAATGATTCAGCTTAATAAATACAGATTCAAGGTTCATGCGGTGAATAATATCGCTAAACGTGCATGAAGGTGTTTGACAAAGAACGTTTTCAATAGCTTGTTCAAGATATTTGAATCGATAGAGACGCAAGATTTTGCGTCTCTACGGCTCAATTGAAAATGCCGTTTTTTAAAGTTTCTTAAATGAGACAAGCTTTAGTTTAGTACAGGATTTTTTCAACGTGAGGAAGAAAAAATAGTTCTAAAAGTCAGATTAATCCGCGCCGATTTTTTAAGGCGTGTTTTTGGCACAGAATGTTGCCAATAATTTTGCAATGCCCCCGCCATTATCAGCAAATCGCCATGTTCTAGTGGCACATCCAGAGTGATTTTCTGTTGTTGATGTTTGAATTTTAACAAGCGACTATCGCCTAAACTTAACGAGGCAATCACAGGATTTTTCCCAAGTTCTGGTTCATCATCCGCATGACAGCCCATCGAATCATTGCCGTCTCGGTATAAATTGCCTAAGACGCTGTTAAAACGATAGCCACTGATGTTTTCTACTTGCTGCTGAATAGTTTTTAAACTTTCTATCCAAGGCAACGGTTGATGCACAACATGCGAATATTGATAACTCGCGTCTTTATCACCGTACCAGCACATCAAACGCGGCACTTTCACCCAGCGACCGTATAAAAAAATACTTTCTTCCTGCCACGCCAATTCCGTCAGCAATTGTTGAAATAAGCTATCCGCCTCGGTGTATGAATAAAATTGTTTGATTAAATAGAGTTCGCCATCAACAGGGGCAAGATTTTGAGAATAAGGCATCGCGTTGTTAAATATCAAAATCTTTGTAAACGTTCTCAGCTACGTTTGTGTGCGCGATAAAATAATTTTCAAACTCCTCCGCCATCATAGGTTTGCCAAATAAATAGCCTTGCGCACGTTCACAACCAAATTGTTTGAGCAAATCGAATTGTCCTTGTTTTTCAACACCTTCTGCAAGCGTGGTTAAATCCAAAGCTTTTGCTAAATCAATCACGGCTTTGGCAATCGCGGCATCATCTTTATTGGTTATCATATCGAGAACAAACGAGCGGTCAATTTTCAGCAAATCGACATTAAATGATTTTAAACGACTTAAACACGAATAATCCGTGCCGAAATCATCAATCGCTAACTTATAACCTAAGTGACTTAAGCGATTTAAAATCTCAGTCACATTGTCAGGATATTGTGCCAACGCGCTTTCGGTGATTTCTAATTCAATTTTATCGCTAGAAACACCGGATTTTTCACAAATATTCACCAGTTTTTCCACAAAATCCGGCTGAATCAATTGATGAATAGAAACATTCACCGCTAAATAATGAATATTGATGTTTTCATTCAATTCCCAACGGTTGATTTGCAGGCAGGCTTGCTCCAGCACCCATTCACCAATAGATAAAATCAGTCCGGTATCTTCTGCTAACGGGATAAAGTCAACGGGAGAAATCAACCCTAGTTCTGGGCTTTGCCAGCGCAACAACACTTCCGCACCAATAATTTGTTTATTTTTTATATTAACAAGCGGTTGGTAGGTTAAATATAACTCATTATTTTTAATTGCATTTTTCAATTTATGAATCATCGTGACACGCATTTTAATCGTGTCAATCATATCGCTGGAAAAAAAACGATAAGTATTGCGACCACTGTTTTTGGCTTCATACATGGCTGTGTCAGCCAGTTGAATCAAATCGTTAATATTGTGGGCATCATCCGGGTAAATCACAATCCCAATACTTGCGCCGCCATAAAAAGTGTAATCTTTATAGCTGTGACTTTCACTTAAGCGAAGAATGATGCTTTTGGCAATTTTTTCACAGATTTGCACGGTGACGCTGGTTTCAATTTGCTCTACGTCATCCAAAATCACCACAAACTCATCGCCACCCAGTCGCGCCAGCGTATCTGAAGAACGTAAGCAAGAGGCAATTCTTAACGCCACTGTTTTTAACAGCTCATCACCTGCATCATGTCCCAAAGTATCATTGACATCTTTAAAACGATCTAAGTCAATGAATAATAACGCTAATTTAGATTGATATTGTTTTGCCTGAATTATCGCTTGTTCTAATTTGTCATAAAATAAAGTGCGATTGGTTAATCCTGTCAAAGCATCAAAAAAAGCCAGTTGGTTAATGCGCTCTTCGTGTTCTTTTCGCAAAGAAATATCATCAAACACACCAATATAATTTTTCACTCGTCCTTTATGGTCATATACCGCCGTGATGGTGAGCCATTCCAAATAGAATTCACCGTTTTTGCGTCTGTTCCAAATTTCACCTTTCCAACGTCCGGTCTCTGCTAAGGTTTTCCACATTTCCACATAAAATTGAGCATGGTGTTTGCCCGAACTTAAAATCGCCGGCGTTTTTCCTATCACATCCGCCAAGCTATAACCTGTGATTTCCGTGAAGACAGGATTGACGCTGAGAATTTTTTTATTGGCATCGGTGACAATTAAACACGCCAAATTATGTTTAAACACCGTGTCGGCTAACGACACTTCATCCAACGCTTGTTTAAAGCGAATTAATTCTGCAATCGTGCCAGCAAATGTTTTTAACGTGTTTCTTTCCGCTTTGTTTAATTCGCTTTTGTGACTAATCGACACATATAACGTGCCTAATAATTGCTGGTCGGATAACAACGGTACAACATAGTGATTGTCGTTGATCATTTCGCCACAACACTTTGCAGCGCGGGTATGGTGCTGTATCTCTAGCAAGCCAACCGCTTGGCCACATGCGCAATAGCCATATTCAATATGTTTACATAGCTTGAGACTCTCTGTTAAAGCCGGATAATACGTTGCTAAAGTTAAAACTTGTTCTTCTGCATCCGTTAAAAAAAGCACGCCTTTCGGACTGGATTTTAACCATGATAAACCAAGCACAATGTTGAGGGATTTTTGTAGCATTTCTTCCATATCCAATTGATGAATTGGCAAGGATAACAATTGGTTAGTGGCTTGTTGTGATTCTAAGTTTTGCTGTAACTCGCGCGTATTGTTTAATAAGGATTCCGCCGTAACTTTCAATCGCCATGCAACGGGCGAGACAAACAGCAATAAAAAACCGACATCCAAAAATACTTTCCATCCGTTTGTGGCATTGTCAGGCAAGATGATGGGCATCACTAACATAATAGTGCCTTCAGAAACCCCAACAATCAGCAACACTTTCCACAACACGACTTTGTTATCCGCTAATAACGCAAACAACAGCAATAGCATTAACAATAAATTGGAACACACCACTGCATAAAATAAGTTGCTGCTTTTAATGCCATGCGTAAGCACAGCAAGGGAAATGCTATCGCTGTGAAAATGTGCCGCCGCCATCGCTGTGTAGTGCATTGCACTGACGGCTAGTCCTAAAATAGTTCCGGTCAATAACAGCAAACGATAGGATTTTTGAATCGGGCTTTGCTTCCAATATTCAGTAATTTGTAATCCAACGTAGGACACCACAAACGCTACGATAATCGACGTGGAAAACCAAATTACATCATAATCTATCGGCGGACTCATCCGCATTGAAGCCATGCCGGAGTAGTGCATCACGCAAATCGCCGTTGTCAGACATAACGTAGCTTTAAATTTGCGCCAGTGGGTGTGTGTATTTCGGCTGATAATCAGCATGGCGGGAATTGCACCTATCACTGCAAATAAATAGGAGCACAGCGTAATGATAGGGTCATAAGCAAGCGCGATGGGCAAAGTCACTGCCAACATCCCTATAAAGTGCATAGACCAAGTGCCTGTCGCAAAAGCCAATCCTGAGAAAACTATCCGTAAGCGTTTGATATTACTACTCAACGCATCAAAACCACTGAGTAAAAATAACGCCACAGATGAACAAAGAATAGCAATAAGAACTGAAGCGACAACTAAACCAAGATGGTATTGGGCGTGCATATTCTCTTTTTCCCTTTTAGTAAATTTTTATTATTCCATTCATAGATATAAACCGCATCCATTTAGAAATACATAGTTTTTTAAATGGTTAGACGCTATGCAAACGTGTAGAGACGCAAAATATTGCGTCTCTACGATTCAACGTTTCTCAAATTAGATGTGGTTTATCCGTTAAAAGTGATTGCTTTTTCCAGAATTTTTTATTTTTTACTCGTTATTCTGAGAAATTTTCAGCATTTGATTAAGTAATTTAATCTTAACTGTGATTGTACAAAACGACTTCCAGTCGTTTGAATACTGGAAGCCGTAATCAGCTTGAACACCTTTTTTATGCTCTTAACTTTTATGTTTCTACCGCTTAAAACATCTTAGTTTTCTTGCGGTGGATTTAATTTATTATGCCGTAATGACGAATAAAACGATAAACCAATAAACGCCGCGCCAATTAAACCTGTGATCACTTCAGAAATATGAATCGACATGCTGCACAACATAATCACCGCCAACGCGCCAATTGCATAATGTGCACCGTGCTCTAAGAAAATATACAAATCTAATGTGCCTTGTTTCACCAAAAATACCGTCAAACTTCTGACAAACATTGCGCCGATGCCTAACCCTAACATGATAATCACCACGTCTTTAGTGATTGCAAACGCACCGATTACACCATCAAACGAGAAGGACGCATCCAGAATTTCTAAATAAATAAAGCTCATAATCCCAGCTTTTTGCACACCTTTCACAGCCACTTCGCCTTCTTCTTCATTTTCAAACAAAGAAGACAAACTGCCAACAATCACATACAACACAATCCCAACCACACCGGCAGTCATGGCACTGGCTTTTTCATCCACGCTGTCTAAATACGATTGCGCAACCAATAATGAAATCAACGTCACCATAATTTCAATAGATTCAAGTTTGCCGAGCAACACCAATTTTTCTTCAATAATTTTAATCCAGTGTAATTCTTTGCCTTCATCCAAAATAAAGTCTAAGAACACCATCAACAAAAATGTGCCACCGAAAGCAGAAATCAAAACGTGCGAATCAGTTAAATGTTTTGCATATTCTTGCGGATGCGCAATCGCCATTGCAGCAACATCTAACATGCCCATGTGCGTAGCAACCCCAACAATTGCCAGTGGGAAAATTAAGCGCATTCCAAACACTGCAATTAAAATCCCCCAGGTTAAAAAATAGCGTTGCCATTTTTCTTCCATATTTTTTAACACCGCCGCGTTGACAATCGCGTTGTCAAACGAGAGACTGACTTCCATCACCCCTAAAATAATAGTAATAAAAACTGCCGATAATGAACCTACGATAACGCCATCGCCAGTTGCGCCGCCCCACAAAAGCGCGATAACCAAGCACACGGCAGTCACTTGAAAAGAAAGTTTAAAATGTTCCACTTCTGATGCTCCTAAAAATTGTTATATTTTTCAAAGTCTGTATTGTAATACGTTGTTAGTTTTTTAGCTTTGCAGAGATGATTTTTCTAAGGCAGATAATTCACTGAGTGTGTTTAAATTTAAAAAAATAGTGGCGGCATTGCTGAAATCAACCGTCACGAAATCATGCCGCTTTATCCAGTTTTCTAATTTGCGTTCACCGCTATTTAAATAAGCTTGCAAATCATGTTTTAAATCAGGATTTACCGCTAAAAAAACCGGCTGCAATTTCTCACCATCGTGCGCCACTGCAATCTGACTTTTGCTTTCTTGCAATGTGCTGATAATTTTTTGCAAATGTTCAGATTTTATCAACGGCGAATCGCACGGCATCACCACTAAAATATCACCTGTGCAATTGAGCATTGCCGTTAAAATACCTGCTAAAGGCCCGTCAAAATTGGCGGTTTGATCTGCAATCACCGGAAAACCCCATTGTTTATATTCATCTTGATTGCGGTTGGCATTAATCAGCAATTGCGATACTAACGGCGCGATTGCGGTAATGGCGTAATTTATTAACGCTATGCCGTGATAGCGCACCAAACCTTTATCTTGATGATTCATGCGCCGTGCCAAGCCGCCCGCCAAAATCACGCCGGTTATTTTTGTTTGTGTATTCATCATGCTACGCTGTTATTTTCATCAGGGGAGATTGTTATGCTACTAAGAATTGTCATTTTCGCAAGTTTGTTCAGTTTGGCAGGATGCAACACTTTGCCTGCGAATAGTGAAATTATTCAATATTACGAAGTGAGCACCACGAAACCTTATGATGATGTGTTAAGCGAGGTGCAAGGCGCAATTGCTGAACATAATTTTAGAATTACCGCGCATAGTCGGGTGGGGAAAGTGATTCGGGAGCGCGGCGCGGTGGGTTTTCCTGAGTACGATACGATTCAATTTTGCAATCTGACTCATGCAAAAACGATGTTAGAGATTTCGCCGCATTTGGTTCATTACATGCCTTGCAATATTGTGTTGTATCAGTTTCAGGGCAAAACCATTGTGAAAACGCATTTGTTGCCTACCGATAGCGAGAATGCCGAGTTGAATGCTTTTTTTGCCACAATGAATCAGATGTTGAAAGAGATTGTGGATTTTGCAGTGGAATAAATGGCGAGTTTTTATAGTTTTAGGAACGTGTACAAATCAATTTAGGCAAGTTTATTTTTAAAATCGCTGAGGTCACGACTGACAGTCCTTTAAGGCATAGGTATCTACACAAGTTATCCGAAAAAAGATTTAGCCGTTTTTCGTAAAACAGCTAAATCTTCTGGTGAGTAGCTTTCCATCATCTCTAGCATGGAAAGAAACACCCACAAACCTGCCAGCAATGCTGGATTAGTAAACTCTACACCCCATTTCATCTGTCGCCCACTTAACTTAATCAAAAAAGTTCGCAACGAGCGAGTTTCCTCATTTTCGGTGGCAGCAATCTCCCAAACCACCACACAAGCCATACTCACAACAAGGAGGCGTTTGGCAATCGCAAGCCCCGTTTCTTGCTGCCAAGACTCCAGGTTTTGCCCCGCACTTTTAAGCAATTTAAAAAAGCTTTCGATTTTCCACCGCCAGTAGTACCACAGCGCGATTTCATTCGCGTCAACCCTTTGCACATTAGTGATTAATACCCATTGCGCCAGAATCGTGCCAGCATCGGACATCACTCGACTGACCACCAATCGCGCTTCAACAGGCTTTCCTGCAACGGTTGTTCTTTTCTGATTTTTCCGCACATGCGCATGACGAGTAATGACAATTTTTGCTTCCGCAACCCATTGCCACTGCGATTTACCATGATAATTCACTTCGCGTATCTTATTGAAAGACAAGCTGTTTGCAATCATCGGGCAGGTCAGCGTTTGCTTTTCAAATGTCACAGTTGTGTGATCTTTGGCGCGTGTTAACCATAAATAGCTGTTTTCTTGCCATTGGCTTTGAGACGTTCGCAGAAGATGTGAATCAAAGGGTTGTATTTCCAAGCAACCATCGCGGGCATATACAAAGCCTTGCGTAAACTGGAATCACCGTTTTTCGCAATATGGGTATTCC
>CAKZJE010000121.1 GCA_936941155.1 uncultured Methylomonas sp.
ACGCTGCATGTTGGGTTACGCTTATCTCGCTTCGCTCAATAATGCTAACCCAACCTACAAAAACTCTTTATTATCAAAGATTTCATTATAAAAACTGTCAAGCTATTTTGTGTAGATACCTATGCCTTTAAGGACTGCCAGTCGTAACCTCAGCGATTTTAAGAATAAACTTGCCTAAGTTGATTTGTACAGATTACTAAGAAGAAGCTGGGGTAGGGCAGAACGATGAAACGATGGGCAAACAGTGTGCCCACGCTATTTTTCTAAACTATTGATTTAAAATGTGTTATTTTTCAGGATAAGAGAACACTTGATAGTCATCGTGATAAATACGCGCAATCATGGGTTTTGTGGTGTCAGTTAAAAAATTGCTTTTTGATAATTTAAGTTTTCTTCTAATCAGCAGTTTATTTTCAATAGCACTACAGTTTCTGTTAGGCGGCAGTGCTTTCCACAATCTTGGCCAATCTGACACATTTAAATGGGGCGGTAGGTAATCAAAACCTAGCGCAAAATTGACGTTTTTCAAATCATGTTGAAAAGATTCTTGTTTTACCATAAAACATTTGCCAGCCTGAATGCGCTGTTTTAGTTCTTCTGAAAGACCTTCTACTTGAGGGCTCCAATGTGCATTTAAATGTTTTTGTTTTTCAAGCAGTGTGTGGTCAATATAGGTGATAAATTCAAGAAACGAGATGCCTTTGTAGTCGCCTGTGTAATTGTTGAGCTTATACAAGTCGTCGATGAGCATGGTGGCAAAGTTTTCAAATCTGTCAGGTGTTCTGAGTGCTTTTCCTGAGCGCACAATAAATTTGTTAATAAACGCGCTGACAATACGGCTTGCAGGGTCACGAGTAAAGAAGATAGATTTAAATCCATGTTCCAGAATTAAAGCTGTCGCTTTTTTAGGAGAGGCTAAATAACCGTTTTTTTCTAAATAAATTCGACTTGTTCCGGTAAAAGAGGCTGGCTTAATAACGCCGTGTACTAGCCAATCGCAAATTGCAGTACAGGCGCATTTAGGACTCCATCCAATGACTAATTTTTGATTTTCAACAACATAAAATTTCATCTTTTTTTCCTTAACTTGATTAGGCTGGGCTTAACGAAGGTGTTCATAAAACAGCAGATAGTATAGCAAATGGAGAATGTTCAGAGGGGCTTTATGTGTTGATTGTGTGTTTGCTGGGCTGAGGAGGGGCAAGTAATACATTTTGCTTAGTTTGGCTAATTAAGAATTGAAATTAACTTGTTGTGCTATTTAATTCAATTATGTTTCCTCTGATTCCATATTATTCCATCAGGGCTTCTTGCTGGGAATAAAAGATTGTTTGTGAAATCGTTACGGTTCAACGAGCATAACACCTGTCTTTAACGTACTGGCTTTATTGCGAAATTTTTTATCAAAACTGGCAAATTTATCGGCGTGTAAACTGCTTGCAAGATGTAAAGCGTCCGCAAAGTCCATGCCTTGTTCATACCAGAGTAAGGCTTGCTCAACGGCTCGATTTTGTTCCACTGTAAAATTAACCGTCGCTAATATTTTTTGTACAGTTGCTAAAATAATGGAACGGTCTAATTTATAGGTAAATCGCAATACCCATTCCAATTCTAAAATGACCGTTTTGGTGACAGGTATTTCGTTCCCTTGTCGCAATTTAGCAGCACGTTGCACTTGTTCTGGGTCGTCATTTGTCACAAGTCGAACCAAGATATTGGTATCAACGGAAATCATTTTTCTCCCCATTCTGCAATAATGCCTTGTCGAACTCCCTCGTCCATTTCTTCGATGGTTTTGGCTTTTCCTTGATAGCCTGTGCAACCGATTAAGTCATGCAGGGTTGTTTTTGCGGGGCTGTTTTTAGCTTTTAATAAAATGCCTTGTGAGGTTGTTTCAATTTCAAATTCCTGTCCAATGGTTAAATGATAAGCATCGAGAATGGCTTTTGGAATAACGATGTGTCCTTTGCTAGAAAGACGTGTTGTTTGGATTTGCATGGTGTGTTTTCCTCATTTTGAAGTGGTTATTGTCCAGTTTCGTAACGGGAATGTTTTCACCACAATCCCCGTATTCCATTTCATTCCATACGGGCTACCTTGCTTCGATAAAGTGAGACCAATAATCACCAAGATGAATGGTTTGCGTTTGTTGCAACATTTTTTTAACCTCTCATTTATTTCCGGTTTATTTTGATTTCATTCCATCAAAGCGAATTGTTAATGTATTTCGGCGGGATGTTGAGTTGAATCATTAGTGCGTTTTGCGGTGGCAATTAATGAGCGTAACGCCTCATTAACTAATTCTGCATTTGGAAATGCTTCAATAACATCCGCTTCTAAATAGACTAAATTACCAAAGCTTTTGCGCTTAGTGCCTAATTTTCTGACCTGTAAGTTTGTTAAATCGTATTCAGCTCTTAATTCATCTGTTGTGTCAATTTTGTTCATAGCTTTTTCTCTCCGACGCGTTAGCTTCTCTTGCGCTGATAATACGAATGACATCATCCCGTTCCATATAGGAAATAAATAGCAACCGTCCTGGTTGTGATTGACCTAATAAAATGTAACGGTGTTCGCTTATCGAATGGTCAGGGTCATAGAAGTCAATATAGAGCGGGTCATCAAATACGGTTTTGGCTTCTTCAAAGCTAACACCGTGTTTGGATAGATTTATCGCGGCTTTGTTGTTATCCCATTCGTATTTCATATTACTTTTGTTTTTGGATTTTTGTTTTGCGGCAAAACACACGGCTTAATACGCCGCGCTGTTAGGTCTTATACGTTATATTCACCACTCAAAAGCCTTACTAAAATTTGCGCCCATTTAATGCTATCAAAAACTAATGGTCTTAATACCGGCTTTGTTCCATGAACATCTGACATATTTGCCCTTAAATTTTGCATTACAAAGGCAGCTTGATTTAAAGAACTTTCAAAACTTTTATTAAAAGGGATAATACCTGAATCTTTCCAGTCAATATCTTTCAGTTGATTGCTTATTGCTGTATATACACCTACAGCTTTAAGAGCCACTACGCAACGTTCTTGAAAGGATGCTTTTGTAGCATCACCAAGATTTCTATTTTGATAGATTTTATTTGTAATGCTATCAACTGCTGCACAAGCCGCAGAAAGCGCACCACTTAGGTCGCCATCTTTAAATCGCTTAGCAGATTTTATTAAATCCTCTTTGGAAACTTCATCTAACTCTTCAAGATCATTTCTATCAAGTAATCCTATAGGAATTACAGAGTTATCAATGATTTGCCATCCAAGACGCAAAAGATATTTTTCTAACTGTTCTTCAACTGCGCTAGATCTTTCAATCATTTCTTCAATTACGATATTTAAAAAATGACGTTTACTTTCGTCATCGAACTGAGAAAACTTTTGTTCAATTTCAGTTATTAATTGCCCTTTGCTGACGCTACTTCCTGAACGTTGGACTAAATGAGCGATTTGGCTGTTATCGAATCCTGCAAGACCAACAATTTCCTTAATGTCGTAAAAAGAAAAATTGTTTTTTAGCACTGCACTTGCTGCACACCAAGCAGAGTTTATGTTTAAATTCATGAAGTCCTCTTTGTTGTATAACATATATTGGATACCCGAAAAAGCGCAAAACTTCACGCTTTACCCTGCTTTTTTCTTAAACTCACTCAACTTAACCACACACCAATTAAGCCGCATTTGCACACGTTACAAAATTCAAACTCAACACGCTAGGCATGACTGACAATTTCCGTCCAAGGCTTAATTTTACTCAAAGTCTCTGCCAAAGCATCCTTAGCGCACTCCGTATCGTAACGGGCTTGACCGCGCAGCCACCAGCCATCGGATAATCCAAAAAAACGGCATAACCTTAAATCCGTATCAGCCGTAATTGCACGCCGCCCCGCTATAATTTCACTAATTCGTTGCGCAGGAACGCCAATCTCTTTAGCCAGCCGATATTGGGAAATTCCCATCGGTTTTAAAAACTCTTCAAGTAGCATTTCACCCGGCGTAATAGGGGGAAGTTTATTTATTTCGCTCATCATAAGACTCCATTAATGGTAATCAACAATCTCGACATCTTCAGCTCCATCACCTGTCCACACAAAGCACACGCGGAATTGGTCGTTAATGCGAATGCTGTGTTGTCCGGCACGGTCATGTTTTAAAGCTTCCAAACGATTGCCAGGTGGCACACGCAAATCATCTAAAACGCTTGCCCAATCAAGCTGTTCAAGTTTTCGTCGTGCTACAGATTCGATATTGGTAAATCGCTTGATGCGTTGCCGTTTAAAAAGGGATTCAGTTTCTCTACATTTGAAAGACTTAATGCTCATAAGCAGATAGTAATGTTATGCGTGATGAACATCAAATGTGTTTGCACACATTACAAAATTCAAACTCAACAATAAGCAAACCGTTGTTATTTTTGTTTTCATAAAATTGCCTATTTCAGCAAAAACCTGTTTTATAAATCCGCTTCATTAATGCCAGCCACTTTCATAAAATGTTTGAGCAAACCAATTTTCAAATCTTCATTTTTATGAATAGGCAACGAAATACGGGCAGGATTTCCCGCTTTCATATAAACATGATGACTGCCATTGACCCGCATTAAAACCCAACCGCGACTTTCCAACATTCGCGCAAACTGTTTTCCTGAGATTGATTTCACACCGCAATCTCCAAAACTCTATCGTTTTGCGCCAGTTCGATTTCTTCTAAATCCACCGAAAGACAGGCTTCAACCGCCTCATACAAATTGGTTAAAAGTTCTTCAATTGTTTCACCTTGCGTTGCACAGCCTTGAATCGCGGGCACTTCAGCCCAAAATCCGCCTTCTTCTGCGGGGTGAATAATAATCTTTAGTTTCATAATCGCTTATCCTGAATTTTTAATTTGGTTTTCATAAATCCGTCTGTCGTTTTTTCGTTTCTTTTAAACAGCCAACTCCAGCAAAATATCAGGATGCTTTTCAGCCACCTTCAGCAACGTTTTCGCCGCGCCTGACGGTTGTTTTCTGCCCTGTTCCCATTCCTGCAAAGTCCGCACCGACACGCCCAGCAATTTCGCAAACTGCGATTGGGATAACTGGGTTTTTATCCGCGTATAAACAATATCAGACAAAATATCTTCGCGTTCCAGCGTACCATCCGCCAATGTCACCAAACGTTTTACCGTACCGTTATCTTGTGGAATAAACTCAGTTTTTCGCGCCATTTTTTCTGTATTCATTTCTTGCACAGATTGCAATAAATCACTGCAAAACTGTTCCATTTCACTGTCCATTTTCTGCCGCCTCTCTCAGTTGTTTTAAAAAGTTAAGGGGTAAATTATCAAATTTGGCTTTGGTATAAACGATTAGAAGTACGATGACACCATTCTCCAGACGTTTAAAATAAATCACTCGTGCACCGCCGCGTTTGCCTTTGCCATCAGCACACCAACGCACTTTGCGTAAGCCGCCGCTTTGCGGAATCACATCGCCCGCGTTAGGATTTTGAGCAATCCATGTTAAACGCTTCTCTTTCGTCATCAGACCAAACAGCAGCGGCATATTTTTCAAAGATAGGCGTTTCTATGAGAGTGTACATAAAGAAATTATACGCTTTTGACGTATAGAAGAAAAAGCAAAAATAGCTTGAATGTCTTGGCGGGTGAGTTTTGGATAGTTTTCAAGGATTTGCTCAACTGTCCAATGATTTGCCAATAAATCGAGTAAAAACTCAACAGATAGCCGCGTACCTTTAATAACAGGTTTTCCAACCAGAATTTGTGGGTTAATTTCGATATGTTTTTGCCAATTCATGTTTTTTCTCCGTTTTGTCAATCAAGCCGCCAATAACTCAATTTTTCGCCCTGCACGAGTCGCCAATGTCACCAACATATCAAGGCTAAACTTATCCCATTTATTGCGCATTAAATCAGATACCCTAGACTGTCCAATACCCAAATGCTCAGCCGTTTGCACCTGCGTCCAGCCGCGTTCAATAATCGTCTCGCGCAAGGTTGCCAGCAACTGCGCACGCATTGCCAAAAGCGTCGCTTCTTCGGCTGAAAATCCCAAATCAGCAAACACATTGCCACAGGATTCAATCATAGGTTCTTTAGTCATGGGAATTCACCAGTTGTTTATAACGCCGCGCTGCCAGTTCAACATCTTCATGGCGTGTTTTTTGAGTTGTTTTATGAAAAGCATGGAGAACCTACACCGCGTCGTCGAGTTTGGCGAACTCGCCTTGCACATGAATCCGAATCTCATAAGCCCCCGCGCCTACGGATAACAAGGGTTTAAAGTCAGAAGGCATATTACCGCGTTGCACAGTATCAAGCTCAAATCCTGCGCTACGGCGAGCTTAGGCAGGAAAGTTTTTTAAATCGTCAAGGCTTGTGCCGATGAAATTAAGTTTTTTTATATGAGTATTTTAGCTAAGTATTTGGATATATTATCAAGCTACTTTGATAATCCAACACAACTCACCAAAAGTAAATCGAACAAGAAAAGCGGTATTATTTTTGTTTGCATAAATCGCCTTATTAACGGAAATTTATAAAGACGACTGGTCGTCTTAAAAAATTTCAAAGTTGATTGCTGCTTTTTACAAAGAAAACAGATTAAGCCAAACAAAGCTTGCAATTAGTGGCATTATGTAAAGCGTTAGGCGATGGTTGACAAATAATAAGGGAAATCAAAAATCATGACTCTTGATTCCCCTTATTATTCGTGGTGTAATGCTCCTTGACTTAGATGTTAATTTAGGTCGATTCTTTTTACGCATAGCGAGAAATATCATGAAAAATTTAATCAAGCAATTGACGCTCACGTTGATTTTAACGGTAATGAGTTTAAGCGCGGTACAAGCAGTAACGCCACGAGGTCGATTAGTCGGCGCGACAGGACTCGCACGCGGCGGTAGTGATGTGACGTTTACTTGGGCGATGCCTGCGGATTCGCCATCAGCGACTTATAAAGTGTATGTGCGAGTACCGACTAATGGCACGGCAACCAATGCACTGTATCGAGTTTATCCAAAAGGGAACTTAACTGGAAATACAGTGTGTTCTAGCACCGGTACAACTTATCCCTGTTTTGAGGTTTCAGTGAATCAAGCTACAAATCAAGGAAAATGGTTGCTATTAAAATTAGGCACAACAGTGCAATGGAAAATGACTAATGCAGCTTATGTGACAGTAAATCCACTGACTTTACCAGCAACCGAAATGTTAAGCGTGGCGGCGGTGAGTTTTGATATGACACCTGCTTTAAAAATCGGTCAAACCTATCAAGGTGGGATTATTTTTTATCTGAATCGGACAAGACAACATGGTTTAATTGCCGCTGCCAAAGATCAAAGTACGGGAATTCAATGGTATAACGGTTCTTTTGTGAGTGTTGGTGAAACGAGCTGGAAAGTGGGAACAGGAAAAACCAATACCGCTAACATCGTTGCCAAACAAGGCGCGGGCAGTTATGCCGCAAAGTTGTGTGATGATTTAGTGCTTAACGGTTATAGTGATTGGTTTTTACCTTCCAAAGATGAGTTGAATTTAATGTATGAAAATATTGGTCAACTGGCGGCTGCGCCGCTGACTAACGCTGGGGGTTTTGTGTCCAGCTACTATTGGAGTTCCTCCGAGTATGACAACTACGTCGCCGCTTGGTATCAGTATTTCAGCAATGGCTACCAGGACTACTACAGTAAGAACGGCATCTTATACGTTAGGGCTGTGCGGGTTTTTTAGAGACTATGAAAGTATCCAAAACCAGCGGCATCTTAGAAGGACAAAAACTGAAAACACCAGAAAAACTTGTTCAAACAAACGTTTTCTCACCACTTTTTACGCAAATTTTAGGTTTTTTGCCCCATTTTTTTGGCGTTAGACACAATAATCCCGTAAATATTCCGCTCCAAGCAAAGTCCGGTAGGGTGGGCACGCTGTTTTGCCCACCTTTTCAATCCCCAAAATCTGATAAATTTTGCCAAAAAATTCATGCTGTGCCGTTGAAATGGTGGGCATAAACTAAATTGCTACGCACCGCGCTGCAAACGCAGCCACAACGTATCAGGAAAACTCAACGTCTGCATATCAGCAATGGTTTTATCCATATCATAATCAAGCAAAATAAATTCAATTTCATGGCTGCGTTGATTATAAATTGCAAATTCTGCCCCCACAGAACCATCACGCGGCTGCCCGACCGCGCCCGGACAAATCAGCGCGTGTTTAAACTCATCCAAACCCAGTTTAGGCGAGGGTCTGATAAAACTATCAAAACCCAATTGATTACGCACATACATTCCTTGAATATGCGAATGCCCATGAAAACACAAAGCTAAATTGCGCTCTGCCAACACATCTAAATTTTCTTCATACGTCATTTGATAAACATAAGCGTAAAAATAATTCGGATCTATCGGTGCGCCATGAACTGCCAGCCAATTTTTAGCACTCTCCGTGCTGTCTAACTCCAACGGTAAATTATTCAACCATTGCTTTTGCGCAACGGAAAGACGCGGAATAGTCCATTCAATAGACCAATGCGCTAAAACTGACATCCCCAGTTTGCAATCACCCGTTGCGGCAGCGTGATCGTGATTACCTTTTAGCACCTGCAATTGCGTTTCTTGCAAGCGCGAAATACATTCGGCAGGATGCGGGCCATATCCCACAATATCACCTAACACCATACCTTGGTTGATATTCTCTGCGGCTAAATACGCTAAAATGGCTTCTAAGGCGGGTAAATTGGCGTGAATATCTGACAAAATCGCAATACGATCTTGTTGATAGGGAAGGATTTTTTGCGTAATCACCCTTTTTTCTTGTAATTGCTCAATAATAATATCGCGCACCCGCTTGCGATTCTTATCAGGAATAAACACATCGCGCAATTTTCTGGCAACCATCACGCTGGTATGCGAATCTTCAAAAAACTCGCTGATTAAATGCTGCAATTGTGTGCCAAAAATCACGGCGTATTCTTCACTCAGCCAAGCATTATTGCGAATTAACACCCCTAAAATATGCGCAAAAGAAATAAAGCTATCCCATTTGTATATATCATCGTCCAGATAATAAAGCTGTCCTTGCGCATCAATTCCAAAGTTTGACAGTCCTTCATCAAGACGTGCTGAGCATTCGCTTGCGGTTTGAAAATAACACCGATACAAGCTCTCCAGATACTTAAATTTTGTGCTGATTTCTTGCGCAGTTTGCTCTGGCAATGTATGCAGCGGCGTTAAGCGCGGGCAAATATTGCCGATTTTAAAATGATCTTCACTCTGCTGAAATAAAAACCACGTTTTATGCGGATGATGTACGGCTATTCTTCGCTCTTGCTGCAACGTGTGATTTAAAAAATGTCGCGCTCTGAGTTCATTTAAATCCAAATCGCCATGCAATTTAATAATGTCGTCTGTGCTGGCATACAAACAGGTGCCGGGGCGACCCATAAAAGCCGCGCCATAAGTGAGCTCTGTATGCTGCTCTGCAAGCAATGTGTGTATTTGTTGATTGTTATAGTGAATTTGTCCGTCAATTGCACCGAGAATTTCTAGTTTCATAAAAGCACCCAAGGAGAGTGTAGGTATTGCAATCGACTATTATGGCAGACAGAGCTGGGAAGTTGTTAAATCTTGTGTTGAAGAAAGAAACTGCACAAACTGGAAAGATTTTTTTGATGATGCAGAAAATGGATTTTTAGCAGAGATTGCGTTTTCTGAATCTGGGGATAAAAACCTTTCAGGTTTTAGAAACCTGAAAGGTTTATTTGGACGATAAGTTTTTTTGCTTAAGGCACTAAAGGTGAAATCATGCTTAAGCTTTTCCGCAATTGTGCCCAACCCATACCTTGATTGGTTTTTTTGCTAGTGATTAACACCACCAAGCCATTTGGCTTATCAGGAACAATCGCCATAAAATGCAGTGTCGCTGGGGTTGTCATCTGCATTTCTTGCACAGAGTTTTCAACCGTTTTGCCACGTTGATTGCTTAACAAGCTTTCTACTGCCTGCACGTTTTTACCTCTAAACATATCAACCGCAGCAGCAGCAACGGCTTCTAAATAAGTTTGGGTAAAATACGGCACGTTGTGAGAAACGCTGAGCAATAAGCCGCAGGACAAGTCAACAACAGCGCAACCAAGTGCACCATCCACAGAGGTGACTATTTCTCTTGTAATTTGATCTAAACTTGCCATAACAGGCTCCTTATTTTTTATTGTGATGTATCTTTAGTGAGGCGAAAGCCTTTATTTTGCTGCATAAACTTATAAAAATAATGACTATGCAAACTTTCGCAATTGTACACCAAGGGCTATTGTTTTTGTAATGATACAAAGAGTGTAGGTTTAAACAGCAAGCTCTTTTAATAATTGAGCTTGGGCTTGAAACTTTTCTTCGCCTTCGGCTCGCTCAGCAGGTGTGTAACTACCATCACTTTGTAAAATCCATGCTTGCACATTGTCTTTAAGATAACTATTTAAATCATGCAAAATTCTGTCATGGAGTTTTTTGCTTTCAATCGGAAAACACGTTTCCACGCGCCGAAACATATTGCGTCCCATTAAATCAGCACTGGCGCAATACACTTCCCAGTTGCCATCATTGGCAAACGCATAAACGCGGGTGTGTTCTAAAAAGCGTCCGACAATTGAGCGCACTTCAATATTTTCAGAAACGCCTTTCACGCCAGGTTTTAAACAACACACGCCGCGCACAATCAATTTCACTTCAACGCCTGCTTGCGAAGCGCGATATAAGGCTTGAATGGATTGTTCTTCTACCACCGCGTTGACTTTAATAATAATTTTTGCCGGTTTGCCATCTTTTGCATGTTGAATTTCACGTTCAATTTTTTCAATTAAACCTTTATGCAAAGTAAACGGTGATTGCAATAATTTATGCAATTGCGGCACTTTCCCTAAACTGGTGAGCTGTACAAAAATGCGGCGCACATCTTCGCCTAATTCTTTGCAGCACGAAAACAAACCATAATCGGTATAAATTTGTGCTGTTTTAGGATGATAATTGCCTGTGCCCAAATGCACATAATTGCGTAAAGTTTTGCCTTCTTTGCGTAAAACCAAACACATTTTCGCGTGAGTTTTATAGCCCACCACGCCAAACACCACATGCACTGCGGCTTCTTGTAATTTTGAAGCTAAATCAATATTGTCTTTTTCATCAAAACGGGCGCGTAATTCAATTACCACTGTCACGGCTTTGCCTGCCAACGCCGCTTTAATCAATGCACTGACAATCGGTGAATTAACTCCGGTGCGATACAGTGTTTGTTTAATCGCTAAAACATCAGGATCGGCGGCGGCTTGGCGAATAAATTCAATCACCGGACTAAACGATTCAAACGGATGGTGTAACAAAATATCTTGTTTTCTAATCGCTGCGAAAATATCTTTCGTGCGCCCCAATTGCGGCAATGTGGAAGGCTTAAATGCTGGAAACTTCAAGTCCGGTCTATCAATTGAGCTATAAATGGATTGCACACGATTCAAATTGACTGGGCCACTGGCTAAAAACAAGCGATCTCTGGATAAATTAAATCGCGCTAACAGAAAATCAATGGTTTCATCAGGACATTTGCCGTCAATTTCCAAACGCACTTCATCGCCATAATTGCGCATGGCAAGTTCGCCTTCAACCGCATGAAGCAAATCGTCAATGGCATCATCATCCACAAAAAAATCACTGTTGCGGGTCACACGAAATTGATGACAACCTTTAATCGTCATGCCATTGAATAATTCATTGATAAACGCATGAATAATCGAAGACAAAAACACAAAATAATCACCATCACCGTTAGTCACTTCATCCGGCAATTTCACAATACGGGGCAGGGCGCGTGGAGCTTGCAGAATGGCGCGACCACTGTTTCTGCCAAACGCATCTTTTCCGGTTAACGAAATAATAAAATTTAAACTTTTATTCAAAATGCGTGGAAACGGATGCGCAGAATCCAAGCCAACCGGCGTTAAAATCGGCAATAACGCTTCGTTAAAATATTCTTGCAGCCATTCGCGCTGTTTTGGTGTCCAATGATCGCGGCGCACAAAATGAATGTTTTTCTCTTCCAATAAAGGAATCAACATTTCATTTAACACTTTATATTGCTCTGCCACCAATTGATGCGATTTCACATCAATTTGCGCCAATTGCTGCGCTGGCGTAAGTCCATCTAAGCCTTTTGCGTCGGGGTCAATATTTGCCATCTGCAAAATACTGGCAACGCGCACTTCAAAAAATTCATCCAAATTAGAGCAAGAAATACATAAATAATTGAGCCGCTCCAACAAAGGAATATCTTCTTTTTTTGCCTGCGCAAGCACCCGCATATTAAACTCCAAAAGGCTGAGTTCACGGTTGATATACAATTGGGGTTGATTAAGGTCTATAGTTTCCATTGTGTGTTTCTGTTTGAATTAAAGAGGTAAATAATTAATATTTAGCTGTTCTGTATAGCAGTTAAAAATTAAACCCGTATGACAACTATTAAAACTGCCCACGACTCCTAGTCTGCAAAGGACTGGAAGTCGTTTTTGTAGCGTAAAAGCTTTCGTTTAGGAATGTGTATGTAATAATCTCGACAACTGTAGGTGCGAATTCATTCGCACTGTGCGGATAAATCCGCACCTACATCAACCTGCATAAGTTGTTTTATACACTTTCCTTAGATATTAATAAACGTAGCAGATTTTGCTAAATTTTTCTGTTATTTCAAGCTCAAATTACTGAGCCGTCTAACTTTACAGAGCTACGATTTCCCTGCAAACCGCCGGTGTGAATCGCAATAATTTTTTGCCCGTTGTGAAAATAATTTTGTTGAATTAAATTGTACAAACCAAACAGCATTTTTCCGGTGTAAATCGGTTCTAAAACAATCCCATGCCGCTGTTCAAATTCAGCCATAAACGCTGATAATTCTGGAGTGCTTTTGGCAAATCCACCCAAGTGATAATTTAAATGAATCTGCCAGTTTTTATTCGCACTCAAGCAGGACTGCCAGTCCTTTAAAGGACTGGCAGTCCTTAAAATATTTTCAACATCTGCATTTAAAAAGCCTCCACCTTTTAAGGCAGAAAAACCAAGCACTTGTGTATTTTCAGCCACCGCAGAAATAATGCCTGCTAAGGTAGTTCCTGTGCCGCAAGCCGTGCAAATCACATCATAATCTATTGATATTTCAGAAATTAATTCCGCAACGCCTTGCAATGCCAGTGCAAGTGCGCCGCCTTCAGGAATCCAATATTCATTTGGTTTTATGTCGGGCAAAGCATCGAAGGTTTTAAAATCTCTTAACGCGCGATAATCGCTACGGCTGACAAATTGCAAATCCATTCCCCAGGTTTTTAAATCTTGCAAAGTAGGATTTAAAACTGCTGGTTCTTCACCACGAATAAATGCACGAGTCTTAAGATTCAAACACTTACCTGCATAAGCCAGCGCGTGCAGATGATTGGAATATGCCCCGCCCATGCTGATTAAAGTATCTTTTTGCAAAAACAGCGCGTGATTAAGGCTGTATTTCAATTTGCGCCATTTATTGCCAGAAATAATTGGGTGAATTAAATCATCGCGTTTCAGCCACAATTGAATGTGTCGCGCCTTTAAAAAATCTTCAAAAATCGGCGTTAATGGCGAAGGCTGAAATTGCCGTTCTAAGGCAATTAATTTTTCATTCAGCATTTGCAAGCTGCCAATGTCCTGATTTGCCGCCATCTTTTTCCAATAAGCGCACCGATTGAATCACCATGCCGCGATCGACGGCTTTGCACATATCATAAATAGTGAGTAACGCAATTTGTGTAGCGCACAACGCCTCCATTTCCACGCCAGTTTGCCCGTTAGTTTTCACCGTTGTTTGACAATAAACGGCATTTTTTTCCAGCAACGGGGTTAAATTTAATTCAACATGCGTCAAAGGCAATGGATGACACAATGGAATTAAATCCGCAGTTTTTTTGGCAGCCATAATGCCGGCAATTCTGGCAATCCCTAAAACATCACCTTTTTTATGTCCGCCAGCCATAATTAATGCCAATGTTTCTGGCAACATTTCAATCGTACCTTCCGTGATGGCAATCCGCTGTGTCACAGCCTTGTCGCCTACGTCAACCATCTGTGCTTCTCCGGCTTGATTAAAATGCGTTAATGAAATAGATGAGTGTGTCATAATTTTCCATAGCCTTTAAGATAATATTCCATTATCTATTTTTTTGTAGATTTGAGGTAATCACAATGACAATAAAAGTTCGTTATTTTGCGAGTTTAAAAGAAATGCTAGGTCGAGGTGCTGATGAAGTGGATGCAACGGATATTATGACAGCGGGTGGGGTTTGGCACAGTGCTAACCCAAACCGTCCACTTCCTGAAAACACGTTGATTGCGGTGAATATGACTTATGTCACGCTTCATGCGCATGTAAAAGATGGCGACGAAGTGGCGTTTTTTCCTCCCGTAACTGGCGGTTAGTGATGACTATTAAAATAACAACAGCTGATTTTGATCCTTGGCAAGAAATACAAAGCTATCAACACAATAGTGCAATTGCAGGAAAGTTTGGCGCAACCAGTATTTTTGTTGGCACGATGCGTGATTTTAATCAGGGCGATGAAGTGCAAGCAATGCACTTAGAACATTATCCCGGCATGACAGAAAAACAACTGGAATTAATTGTTGATGATGCAAGCAGAAAATGGGCTGTGATAGATGCGTTAGTTGTGCATAAAGTGGGCGATATTTTTCCAAATCAGCCAATTGTGTTAGTGGCAGTTTGGACAACACATCGTGGCGATGCGTTTGATGCAAGTCGATATATTATGGAAGCCTTGAAATCAACTGCACCGTTTTGGAAAAAAGAATATTTGGCAATGGAAAAAACGCGCTGGGTTGCTGAAAATACAGACGGTTATCAATCTATCTAAGTTTGTTGATGTTAGGCAAAACAGATTGATTGTTGTAATGCGCTGAAATTTTTCAAGACGACTGGTCGTCTTAGAAAATTTTGGCAAATTAGATGCGCTTAGTGATTTCTGTGAATAGTGCTTAGCATCGGTATTTTATTGAAATAATCGCAATAAACTTGCGTCTTGCAAGGCGACTAAACAGCGATAACATGATAGAATGCACCAATTATGTACAGCAAAAGCTTGGCGCAAACGGACTTATCAAAACATTTATGTTTGAAATGACAGCAAAAACTCACAGTATAAAAGTAAACGCGGTTATTTTGGCAGGCGGCAGCGGTGCACGGTTATGGCCGTTGTCTCGCAAACAAACTCCCAAGCAATTTTTGTGTTTAACGGGCACAGAAAGCATGTTGACAGAAACGGTGAATAGAATTGTGCCGTTTTGTGACAAAAATGAAGTGATTGTGGTCTCCAGCAGCCAACACACCACAGGCGAAGCGTATCAATTATTGCAATCTTATCAAGTGATTGCAGAACCTGTGGGTAGAAATACTGCTCCCGCCATTGCTTTAGCCGCTGCGTATTTACAGCAGCAAAATCCTGAAATTGACCCCGTGATGCTGATTTTGCCAGCCGATCATATTATTCAAGATGTGCCCGCGTTTCATCAGGTTTTGCAACAAGCGATTAACGCCGCCGCGCAAGATTATTTAGTCACGTTTGGGATTTTACCCACGCATCCTGAAACGGGTTTTGGCTATATTAAAGCCATGACTGCAAACAGCAGCGCGTTACCTGAAAACACCTTTGCGGTAGAATGTTTTGCCGAAAAACCGAACTTGAAAACCGCAGAATCTTATTTAGCGCAAGGCGGTTATTATTGGAATTCGGGGATGTTTGTCTGGAAAGCTTCGGTTATTTTGGCGGCAATTAAAAAATATTTGCCCGAATTAGACCAAGTTCTCAGCACCATCGTTGCAGAAATTCAGCAAGGTTTGTCGTTCCAAGACGCAGTGAATCAGTGTTTTGCAACAATGCCCAATATTTCCATTGATTATGGCGTGTTGGAAAAAATAGTTTCTGAACAGAATAAACTGTTAGTGATTCCCTGCGATATTCAATGGAACGATGTAGGCAGTTGGGATGCGGTGCATGAAATTTCCGAAAAAGATAATGCAAATAATGTCACGCAAGGCAATGTACTCGCGTTGGATTGCAAAAATAGTTTGCTAAAAAGCCATCATCGCTTGGTGGCGGCTGTCGGCGTTGAAGATATTTGTTTGGTGGAAACTCAAGATGCGATTTTATTAAGCAAACGCGGTGACACGCAGCGCGTGAAAGAGATTGTGGATGAGTTGCAAAAACGCAATATTCAAGAAACGCAACTGCATTTAACCGTTAGCCGTCCTTGGGGATCGTACACGATATTGGAAAATCAGGCAGGTTTTAAAATCAAGCGGATTGTGGTAAATGCGGGCGCGTCTTTGTCGTTGCAAAGTCATCAACATCGCTCTGAACATTGGGTAGTGGTGTCGGGTACAGCAACCGTCACCTGCAATGACAAAACAATTATCGTCACTAAAAATCAATCCACTTATATTCCCGTCGGTGAAAAACATCGCTTAGAAAATCGCGGCAAAATTCCGGTGCATCTGATTGAGGTGCAAGTTGGTGAATATGTCGAAGAAGATGATATAGAGCGTTTTGATGATGTCTATCACCGATAACCTCACTCGTTAATTATTCAACTAATTGATTCAATTGAAACCATGAAAAAAGCGTTAATTACAGGGATCACAGGACAAGACGGCGCGTATTTAGCCGAGTTTTTACTGGAAAAAGGCTATGAAGTACATGGCGTTAAACGCCGTTCCTCACTGTTTAATACCGACCGGATTGATCATATTTATCAAGACCCGCATCTTGAAAACAAACGCTTTCATTTGCATTTTGGTGATTTAACCGATTCCACAAACTTGATTCGGATTATTCAACAAGTGCAACCGGATGAAATTTACAATCTCGCGGCGATGAGCCACGTTGCAGTGAGTTTTGAAACACCTGAATACACGGCTAATGCGGATGGTATCGGCACTTTGCGGATTTTAGAGGCGATTCGGATTTTAGGTTTAGAAAAGAAAACGCGTTTTTATCAAGCCTCAACCTCTGAATTGTACGGTTTAGTGCAAGAAGTGCCGCAAAAAGAAACCACGCCGTTTTATCCACGCTCGCCTTATGCAGTGGCTAAATTGTATGGCTATTGGATTACGGTGAATTATCGGGAGGCCTATGGCATGTTTGCTTGCAACGGGATTTTGTTTAATCACGAAAGCAAAGTGCGCGGCGAAACCTTTGTCACCCGCAAAATTACCCGTGCATTGGCGCGCATTAAACTCGGTTTGCAAGACTGTTTGTATTTAGGCAACATGGACGCACTGCGCGATTGGGGACATGCCAAAGATTATGTGGAAGCGCAATGGCTAATGTTGCAACAAGACGAGGCGGAAGATTTTGTGATTGCCACCGGCGTGCAATACAGCGTGCGGCAATTTGTGGAATATGCGGCGCGGGAATTGGAGATGACAATCCGCTGGGAAGGCGCGGGCGTAGCTGAAAAAGGTTTTGATGCGCAAGGCAACTGCATTGTGCAGGTTGATCCGCGTTATTTTCGTCCAACGGAAGTGGAGACTTTATTAGGCGATCCGAGCAAAGCCAAAGCAAAATTGGGCTGGAGTCCGAAAATTTCTTTTCAAGAACTGGTGCAAGAAATGGTGCGGGAAGATTTTAAAAGTGCGCAACGTGATGAATTAGTAAAAGATCACGGTTTTGCCGCCTACGATTATCACGAGTAAGCTTTAATGAACAAACAAGCGAAAATATATATTGCAGGGCATCGCGGGTTAGCAGGCAGCGCGATTGTGCGTGAGCTGCAACAGCAAGGTTATGACAATTTAATTTGCCGTACTCATGCAGAATTAGATTTGGAAGATGCGCAAGCGACCTTGCAATTTTTTCAACAAGAAAAACCTGAGATTGTGTTTTTGGCAGCGGCAAAAGTCGGCGGCATTCATGCCAACAACAGTTATCCGGTTGAATTTTTAATGAGCAATTTGCTAATTGAGGCGAATATTTGTCGTGCCGCATATAGTTCTGGGGTTAAACGATTACTCTTTTTAGGCAGTTCTTGCATTTATCCGCGTGATTGTCCGCAGCCAATTAAAGAAGAATATTTATTGACTGGCGCACTTGAAGCAACCAATCGCCCTTACGCGCTAGCGAAAATTGCCGGAATTGAAATGTGTTGGTCATACAATCGGCAATATGGCACACAATGGCTGGCGGCAATGCCGACTAATCTGTACGGGCAAGGCGATAATTATGATTTGCAAAATTCTCATGTCTTACCTGCGTTAATTCGCAAAATTCACGAAGCCAAACAAGCCAATGCCAGCGAAGTGGTGTTGTGGGGTAGCGGTACACCGAAACGTGAGTTTTTGTATGTAGATGATTTGGCAAATGCTTTAGTGTTTTTAGCCTCATTAAATGACGAAACTTATGCAGAATTAGTTAATCCTGCGCAATGTCCGGTGATTAATGTCGGTACGGGTGAGGATTTAACCATTCGCAGTTTAGCAGACACCATTGCACAAGTGATTGACTATACAGGCAAATTTGTACATGACACCTCAAAACCCGATGGCACGATGCGCAAAGTATTGGATGTTTCTAAACTCAAAGCGTTAGGTTGGCAAGCCCATGTGAATCTGCGCGAGGGAATTGCACTAACCTATGAAGCGTTTAAGCAAGTTACAGCTAATTAACTTAGCTCCATGATAAAGAGTATAAAAATTTATGTTTAATCAAAAAAGCATTTTAATTACCGGCGGTACGGGTTCTTTTGGCAAACAATATGTCAAAACCTTGTTAAAGCGATTTGCGCCGCGCCGGATTATTGTTTATTCCCGCGATGAGCTGAAACAATATGAAATGCAGCAAGAATTTAACCAACCCTGTATGCGCTATTTTATCGGCGATGTGCGTGATAAAGAACGCCTGACCCAAGCCTTGCATGATGTGGATTATGTAATTCACGCGGCGGCATTAAAACAAGTTCCGGCAGCTGAATACAATCCAATGGAATGTATCAAAACCAATATTCACGGCGCGGAAAATGTGATTCATGCTGCGTTAGCCAACGGTGTGCAAAAAGTGATCGCGCTTTCCACCGACAAAGCGGCGAATCCGATTAATCTTTATGGCGCAACAAAACTTGCCTCGGATAAATTGTTTGTTGCCGCTAACAATATGGCAGGTGGTCATCCCACTGAATTCTCTGTGGTGCGTTATGGCAATGTTGTTGGCTCGCGCGGCTCGGTTGTGCCTTTTTTCAGAAAATTAATTGAAAATAACAGCGATCATTTGCCGATTACCGATGAGCGGATGACGCGCTTTTGGATTACCCTGCAAGATGGGGTTAATTTTGTGCTGACGAATTTTGAGCGCATGGCAGGTGGTGAGATATTCGTGCCCAAAATTCCCTCGGTGAGAGTTGTGGATTTAGCGCGAGCAATGGCTCCTGAGTTGCCGCATAAAATCATTGGGATTCGTCCGGGTGAAAAACTGCACGAAGTGATGTGTCCTGCGGATGACTCGCATTTAACCCTTGAATTTTCTGACCATTTTGTGATTCGCCCATCTATCATCTTCAGTAAACGCACTAATGATTTTAGCGTTAACCTATTAGGTGAAAAAGGTGTTCCGGTTGAACAAGGACGCGAATATAACTCAGGGAAAAATGAACATTTTCTCAGCTTAGCAGAAATCAGTGAATTTAATCGAATCGCAGGTGCTTAATGATTCCCTATGGTCGTCAGGATATTAATCAGGCAGATATTGATGCGGTAATTGAAACGCTGCGCTCTGATTGGTTGACGCAAGGCCCAGCGGTTCCTGCTTTTGAAAAAAGTGTGGCTGATTATTGCGGTGCTCAATACGCGCTGGCAGTCAATAGTGCGACCAGTGCTTTACATCTTGCGTGTTTAGCCTTGGGCGTGGGTAAAAACGACCTGGTTTGGACTAGCCCGATAACGTTCGTTGCCTCTGCAAATTGCGCACTGTATTGTGGTGCAGATGTTGATTTTGTAGATATTGACGCGCAAACCTATAACATGAGTGTAGAGGCCTTGCGCACCAAGCTCATAAATGCTGAGAAAACAGGTCGCCTTCCCAAAGTTGTTATTCCTGTGCATTTTGCAGGTCAATCTTGTGAAATGAAAGCGATAAAAGCGTTGGCAGATCAATACGGTTTTCAGATTATTGAAGATGCTTCTCATGCGATTGGCGGTCGTTATTTGAATGAACCGATTGGTTTGTGCCGCTACGCCGATATTACAATTTTCAGTTTTCATCCGGTGAAAATTATTACCACTGCAGAAGGCGGCATGGCATTGACTAATAATCCTGAATTAGCGCAGCGCATGGCATTATTGCGTAGTCATGGCATTACCCGTGATGCCAAGCAAATGACTGAAAATCACGGCGCGTGGTATTACCAGCAACAGGATTTAGGGTTTAATTATCGAATGACCGATATGCAAGCGGCATTAGGATTAAGCCAAATGCAGCGATTGGATGATTTTATTCTCAAACGTCATGCAATTGCACAACGTTACACGCAACAATTATCTGAGCTGCCGATTAATACACCTTGGCAACATCCGGATACTTTTTCTGCTTATCATCTTTATCCTATCCGTATCAACAATCGAAAATCTGTTTTCGATAAACTGCGCAGCGCAGATATTGGTGTAAATGTGCATTATATTCCGGTGCATACTCAACCTTATTATCAAAACTTGGGTTTTAAAATCGGTGATTTTCCCATCGCTGAAGCTTATTATCAAGAAGCGATAAGTTTGCCGATGTATCCAACGCTAACTGAGACTCAGCAAGACCTTGTAATTGATTTACTTCATAAGGCATTGTTTTGAAAAGCATTGTAGTTCTACAAGCAAGAACCAACTCCTCACGTCTTCCTGCTAAAGTTTTGCTGCCAATAGCCACTATGCCTGTCGTAATTTTGGCTGCAAAGCGTGCTGCCAACACTGGCAAGAAAATCATCATAGCAACTTCTAATGAATCAAGTGATGATGGATTAGCATCAATGGTTGAAAGTTATGGATTTTCGTGTGCGCGAGGTAGCCTAGAAAATACTTTGGAAAGATTTGTTAACGCGCTTTCAGATTATGATGACTCTACAATTGTCTTTCGATTAACTGCGGATAATGTTTTTCCCGATGGAAAACTTCTTGATGATCTTGAACACGAGTTTAACTCTAAAAATCTCGATTATTTATGCTGCAATGGAGAAGCTTCAGGTTTGCCCTATGGAATCAGCGTAGAAGTCACACGGCTTAGATATTTGCGTGAAGCAAATAGAGAAAGTGAAAGTGTTTATGATAAAGAACATGTCACGCCTTACCTTATCAGAAAGTTTGGAGCTCATCATTTTGAAAAGTATAAGAATTTTCAAAAAGGGCATTTTCGTTGCACTATAGATTGTTTAGATGATTATCTTTGTGTGTCAAAAGTGTTTGCAGATGTTGAAAACCCTATCAATATTTCTGCCTTTGAACTTATTGAAAAGCTAGAAACTTGTCAATGGCAGCCGATAGAAAAACATCCAGTTCCGAAGTTGGTTTTTGGTGCAGCTCAGTTAGGTTTTGATTATGGGATTGCAAACAAAACGGGACAACCAAATGAACTACTTTGTCAGAAGCTAATCAAAACAGCTATTGCTAACGGAGTGATGTTTTTAGATACCGCTCGTGCTTATGGCAGAAGTGAAGAAGTGCTTGGAAAAGTTTTGCATGGAGGCTGGAAAGAAAAAGTAACGATAGTCACAAAACTATCTCCTTTATTGGAGTGCCCTGTTCATGCAACCAAGGAAACAATTAAAGCATTTGTAGATGCAAGTGTTTATCAATCTTGCACAGCTCTTGGTGTGAAAAACCTTGATGTTTTAATGTTACATCGAGCAGCACATATTGATGAATGGGAAGGAATGATTTGGCAACGACTATTGCAACTTAAGGCTTCTAACGTCATTAAAGAATTGGGTGTGTCAGTCCAAAATCCTGATGAGCTTGAAAAAGCTCTATCAACTCAAGAGATAACATTTATTCAAATGCCTTTTAATATAAT
Organism: uncultured Methylomonas sp.; assembly: GCA_936941155.1. Taxonomy (GTDB): domain Bacteria; phylum Pseudomonadota; class Gammaproteobacteria; order Methylococcales; family Methylomonadaceae; genus CAIQWF01. The sequence continues at coordinate 22,127 of CAKZJE010000121.1, forward strand.
GGACTGGCGTTGGGATTCAATGATAGCGAAAATTTTATCTGCAAAACTTGAGCGAAAATTAACTATTCATGTTCGTAGTTCGCTTTTACAAGGCTTGTTATCAAGTAACGATATTAATTTATGGAAAAAAGCTAATGTTGAAAATGGCGAGGAAGTCATTCAATGGTTAGTAAAGCAAACTACATTTTGTGCTAGATTGAATACCACCGATTTATGTTTAAGTTATGTTAATGCACAAAATTGGATTGATGGCATAGTGATAGGAATGGAAACTTTAGAGCAAGTTATTGAAAATATTAAACATCTTAATTCCCCCTCCTTGAATGATATGGAAATTCAGCAGATAAAAAAGAGTCGCCCAAAACTGAATGATATAACTCTCAATCCTGCATTTTGGAGAAATTGATAATGCAAAAGGGAGTCAATATTTTTTCTTTAAAGGGGAAAAATGCCTTAGTGACTGGAGCAACCGGTCATTTAGGATCTGCTATAGCAAGTATTTTAGCGGAGGCGGGAGCTCACGTTTTTATTAACTCCCGCTCAAAAGAACGAAGTGAAGCTTTAGTTAATAACTTAAAAGCATCCAATTTTTCAGCAGATACAGCTGTTTTTAATGTTGCAGTACAAGAGGAGGTTGAGAGTTTTTTTTCTTCACTTGATGATCAACCATTGCATATCCTTATTAATAATGCTTATGCGGGCGGAGCTGGCACTATCGAGCATTCATCGGCTAATGCGTATCAAGAAAGTTATGATATATCTGTTATTGCTGCACATAATTTAATAAAAACTGCTTTGCCCAATCTACGCTGTGCTGTACAAGAATCAAAGGATGCCTCTGTCATCAATATTGGTTCAATGTATGGAATGGTTAGTCCAGACCTAGGTATTTATAATTCAGCGTTCTCAGCTAATCCGCCTTTTTACGGAGCTGCCAAAGCAGCATTAATACAATGGACTCGTTATGCTGCCTGTGAATTTGGACATGAAGGTATTCGTGTCAATTCCATTTCACCCGGACCATTTCCTTCTGAGAATGTGCAAAAAAATGATCCTGATTTTATAGAAAAACTTAAAAAGAAAGTACCAATGGGACGCATTGGTTTTCCAAATGAAATTAAAGGACCTACTTTATTTCTTGCTTCTTCAGCCTCCTCTTATGTTAATGGAAGTAATCTTATAGTGGATGGTGGCTGGGTTTGTTGGTGAGATAGCAAGTGGATAGCAAAGATTTTATAGTTTTTCGTACCGATGCAACCTACAAGATGGGGACAGGGCATTTTATGCGTTGCTTAACGTTGGCGGAAAACTTAAAAAAACGCGGCGCACAAATTCGTTTTATCAGTCGTGATTTACCGGCGCATTTGCAAACCATGCTGCAAACAAAATCAATAGAATTTGTCGCTTTGGCTAAAAATATCAATGATGATATTACGGGTGACTTAGCGCATTCTCATTGGCTAGGTTGTTCGCAAACTGAAGATGCTCACGCGACCTTGCAAGCTCTAGCGGGTAAAAACTGGGATTGGTTGGTGGTTGACCACTACGCGCTGGATGCTCGCTGGGAAAAAAAGTTGCGTAAAAAGGTTAAAAAAATTCTGGTGATTGATGATCTTGCCGACCGTAAGCATGAGTGTGATGTGTTGTTGGATCAAAACTACTATGCCGATATGGAAACGCGCTATCTCGGCAAAGTGCCAACGCAATGTCAGTTATTGTTAGGCGCAGGGTATGCGTTGTTGCGTGATGAGTTTTTGCAAAAACGAGCACAAATTAAGCCTCGTAGCGGTGCAATTAAACGGATATTGGTTTTTTTTGGCGGTGTGGATGCCGATAATTACACAGGGCTGGCGATAGCAGCCTTAGCGGCGATTGCTTTTTCTGAAATTCAGATTGATGTGGTGATAGGCGCAGGACATCCTTATAGAGAGCAAATTAAATCATCCTGTGCAGAGCGCGGTTTTAACTGCCATATTCAAACAGATAAAATGGCGCAATTAATGGCAGAAGCTGATTTAGCTATTGGTGCTGGTGGTTCGGCAACCTGGGAACGTTGTTGTTTGGGGTTGCCCACATTAGCGATTTGTACCGCTGATAATCAACAAAAACAACTTGCAGATACCGCCTTAGTAGGATGGTTATATTCACCAGAGATAAAAAAAGAGTTTCAACAACTGCAAACGCATATTGCTGCTCTTATAGAAAATAACTACCTAAGAGAATTCATTTCGCGTAACTGTATGCAAGCAGTTGATGGACAAGGGATATTGCGAGTCATATCCTCTCTTGAAAACAATCATATCGAAATGCGGAGAGCAAGATTGGAAGATTCTGAAAACATTTTTCAATGGCGCAATCATGCTAGGATTAGAGCTGTTTCCAACCATACTGGTTTAATTGCATGGTCAGAACACCAAAAGTGGTTCTCTTCCACGCTTTCTGATTCAAAAAAAGCTTTGTTAATTGGATGGATTAAAGAATCCCCTGTCGGCGTAGTTCGCTTTGATGTGCAAAATAATGATGCCGAAATATCAATTTATCTTGTTCCTGATGGCTCGTTTGCAGGGCAAGGCAAAAACTTATTAAAAAGTGCTGAACGATGGTTTGCTGCGAATTTTCCTGCTGTTTCTCAAATTAACGCTAATGTGCTAGGAGATAATATACCCTCACATAAGTTATTTGCTGCTCTAGGCTATCAAATTGACTCCACTTGCTACAAAAAAGAATTAAAACATGACTGAAACTTTAAAAATTGCCCATCGCTCAATTGGTCTTGGACACCCACCATTTATCATTGCTGAAATGTCTGGCAATCATAACCAATCGCTGGAACGAGCTTTGGAAATTGTAGAAGCAGCGGCAAAAACCGGTGCACACGCGCTTAAAATTCAAACCTACACGCCCGATACCATGACGCTGGATTTGGATGAGCGCGAGTTTCATATCAGTGATCCCAATAGTTTATGGACAGGCACTTCTTTATATAAACTTTATGGTGAGGCTTACACGCCTTGGGAATGGCACAAACCGATTTTTGCACGAGCGCGTGAATTGGGCATTATTCCGTTTAGCACACCGTTTGATGATACTGCCGTTGATCTACTGGAAAGCCTTGATGTGCCTTGCTACAAAATTGCTTCATTTGAAAATACCGACTTACCTTTGATTCGTCGTGTTGCAGCGACTGGCAAACCACTGATTATTTCCACAGGCATGGCAACTGTCGCAGAATTGGATGAAACCGTCCGCGCCGCGCGGGAAGCAGGTTGTAACGATTTGATTTTGCTCAAATGTACCAGCACTTATCCTGCCACAGCCGATAACACCAATATTTTAACCATTCCACATTTACGCAAATTATTTGATTGCGAAGTCGGATTATCCGATCACACGATGGGAGTCGGTGTTTCTGTTGCCAGCGTTGCTTTGGGTGCAACCGTGATTGAAAAACATTTCACTCTCAACCGTGCCGATGGCGGCGTTGACAGCAAGTTTTCGATGGAACCTGCTGAAATGAGTCAATTGGTGATAGAAACTGAACGCGCTTGGCAATCTTTAGGCAAAGTCAGTTATGGCGCGACTGAAAAAGAAAAAAAATCATTAGTTTTTCGCCGTTCTTTGTATATTGTAAAAGATATGCAAGCAGGCGAAGTGCTAACAGCTCAAAACCTCAGAGCGATTCGCCCAGGTTTGGGTTTACCACCTAAATACTTCGCCACATTGCTTGGAAAAAAACTCAGTCAAGATGTGAAACGCGGTACGGCAATGTCATGGGATTTAATTGGCTAAGGACAATGATTTCCAAATTACAGCCTATTGAATATCATCCAAAATTTGAGCTACTAAGAGGAATTGCTGCAATAATCGTATTAATAGTACATGCTATTCAGCTATATTGGTTTAGATTGATAGGCAGTTCTAGCGATATTGCATTGATTTCAGGCTTATTTGGGCGACATGCAGTACTACTGTTTTTTCTTCTTAGCGGCTACTTAATCACGCTCAGTATTCTGACCAATATCATTAGAAATCAAAGATTTGATTGGACAGAGTATGCTGCTGCTCGAATAGCGCGAATTTATCCGCCACTTATTGGGGCAATCATTTTAGTGGTGATTGCATGGTTTGTTATCCGAGTTTTTCATTTGCCCGGATATACTCATTATGGAATAGCAACTGATAAATATATTGCACGAGAAAGATTTGACATAAGTTGGCGTGATGTCAAAAGAACATTACTCATGGCAAATGGTTTTTTACAGGCAAACGGCCCTTTATGGTCATTATATATAGAGTGGCATCTCTATGTTATTGCTATGTTTTTTACAATTACAATCACTGTTAAATCAAATCTATATCGTATTTTATCAGGGCTGGCTATCGGATTTTTCTTTATTTATGGCAATAAAATTAATGAAGAGTTTTTATTTTATGCAATCATTTGGTTTTTGGGCAGTATGAGTGCAGTAGCTGTTAGTTTTGGAAAGCGATATAAAATTGCCAACTTAACTACCTTTATAAATCTATTTATAGTTTCAGGTATTTGTTTTTTATATTTCAATGTGTCTGATGCAATATATATTAAAAACACATTTTTTAGTCATTTGGCACAAATATTATTCTGTCTTCTTTATCTGCAAATTGTTGTGTTTTCAGAAACTATAGAAAATTTTAATATTCCAAATTGGGCGGTAGCGAGTGGATCTAGTTCCTATTCTCTCTATGTAATTCATTTTCCACTATTATTGCTGACTTATTCAATTACGCAGAATTGGATGATGGATTCATACTTAAAAACAGGGGTTGTATCAATTATTGCGTTGCCAAGTATTTATTTGTTTTCATTATTGTTTTCCAGTTTTTTTGAAAACCAGAAATTATTTAAACCTGCTGTACGTGCTTTTATTTGTTGGACTAAAGTTGATATTTTGAGACAAAAATGAAACAAGTGAAGAAAACTATTCAAGCAATTAAAAATATATTAAGCAGCGATGTGCAAAAAACATTGCATCAATATTTCAAAGGCTTAAATAATTCATCATCAAACACGAATACTTTAGTTTTAGTCCAATGTGTTGAAGATTTATATTATTTTGGTTTATTTGGGCAAATCACCTCTTCATTGCGTGAGAAAAACGCTATCCGCGTTGAGCAATTTGTGTTGCGCAGTTTGCGGATTGGTGAGTCAAAATCGTTATTTAGTTTTCTTATCTCTCGTTACCTGATTAATCCAATTCATAATTTAAAATGGATAGGGATATATCATTCTTTTTGTGATGGCGTTGGTTATAAGAATGCAAGCTGGCATCCCTATACTGATGTCATTGATTGTTATCGCGCATGGCAAGTTTGGAAAAACTTAACTGATAAAACCGAATTGATTAAATTACAACTTGATGGCGTATTGGTCGGCGATTTGATTAATGACAGTTTTCTACGTTTTAAGCCAGCCCCAACCGTTGATTTGCACGATAACTATTTGCTGGTGTTAATTTGGCAAGCTTATCGAGATGTGCGCCGTGCAAAAGCCTATTTTTTACAACGCAAACCTATTTTATATTTAACTTCTTACAGCACTTATATTCAGCATGGCATTCCGGTGCGGGTGGCATTGCAACAAGGTGTGCGGGTATTTTCCTTTGGCAATTATCAAGAATTTGCCAAACAATTAAACCTCAATGATTGGGTGCATACCAAAAATCCTGACGATTATGCAAAAGAATTTTCCTTGCTAAATCATCAAGATGAAAAGCTTGCTTTAGCAGAAGCGGCATTGGCAAAACGCTTATCCGGTGGTGTTGATAATGCCACCGCCTATATGAAAAAATCGGCTTATTCACAATCCGATCTTCCCGTGCCTGATGTGCGGGATGCGGTGGTTATTTTTTTGCATGATTTTTATGACAGCCCGCATGTGTATCGAGAAATGTTGTTTCCTGATTTTTGGGAATGGATTTGTTTTACGATTGAAACATTGCAAAATGCGCACATTGCATTTTTTATAAAACCACATCCGAATCAAATTAATTTGAGCAATGATGTGCTGGACAAATTGCAACAACGCTATTCAGGTCTGGCAATGATTCCTAGTGGCGTGAGCAATAAGCAATTAGCAGACGCAGGAATGGCGTGTGCGGTGACGGTTTATGGCACGGTTGCACATGAAATGGCGTATCTTGGCATCCCAACGATTGCCTGCGCCCATCATCCGCATATTTGTTTTGATTTTTGCAGAACAGCCAAAAGCCGTGAAGAATATGCGCAATTTTTAAAACAGCCTGCGCAAATTGGCATTGATAAAACCACGATGCGAGAGCAAAGTTTGAGGTTTTATTACATGCACAATCTGAATTTAACGGCTGAGATGGCAGAATTGCGCGATGCGATGATGAAGTTTCGGATGATTTGTGAACACGCAAGCTCTGAGGCTAATTTGCCGGAGATGTTGCAAAACATGACATCTCTTTCCGGTTATCAACGCTGTTTGGAAAAAATGATAGCTCCAAATGATTAAAAAATCATTGTTAATTCAATAGGATAACGATTTTATGAAACTCATTAAAAGCATGATTTACCTTGCTGGATTATTGACAGGCTTAGTTGTGTATGCGGTTAGCAAAAAAACCTTGCCGTTTGCCTATCAAGGTATGGTGCATTTATTTTGCATCACCAAAGGTGTTTCTAATGATGTGCTATCGGCTGTGATTGGCAAGATTAAAAAAACTTACGATTTTGGAGCGGCGGAAGGCGTGTTAGCTGTGGCTGCCAATGCAGAAAAACCAACCGTTATTGCAGATTTGCGCGAGCAAGGCTATCACGTTTTTGCTGAAAAATTGCCGGAAGAACTCTGCGAGCGTTTGCTTGCTTTTGCCGTTTCACACCCTTCCACTATGCGTCCTATGGATGGTGAAACTGGAAAAAAAGCCGCTCGTGTGATTTATCCTAGAGGTAATCCAGAAACGGTACGTTATGATTTTACCCAGCAGGATTTATTGGACAATCCCGATGTGCAAGATTTGCTCGCAGACTTGTCGTTTGCAACGATTGCGCAAGATTATTTACAATCCAAGCCCATACTTGATGTGTTAGCAATGTGGTGGCATACCAATTATTCAGACAAACCCGATATGGATGCTGCGCAGTATTATCATTTCGATATGGATAGACCGAAATGGCTGAAGTTTTTTATTTATCTCACCGATGTGACGACCGATAATGGCCCGCATACGTTTATTGCAGGCTCGCAAAAAACTGGAAATATTCCTGCTTCCATGTTGAGCAAAGGTTATGCACGCTTAACTGATGCAGAAGTTGAAAGTCATTATGGTAAACAAAGCGTTGTTGAGTTTTCCGCGCCGCGTGGGACAATTATTGCCGAAGATACGCGCGGATTACATAAAGGCAAGCATGTGAAACACGATGATCGGTTAATTTTGCAAATTCAATTTAGCAACTGCTTATTTGGGGCTTATTACGCAAAAGCAAAATTAGCTGAAAACAGCACAGATAAACTCAATCAATGCGTTGAAAAATTTCCTGATGTGTATGTGGCGTTTAAATAGTGTCCGTTAATTTAATGATGGTTATTAGCGTAAAATTACGCAAAATAGGGCAATTGTTTAACCGAATAGGCTTGATAGCGCGGTTAAATTACCGAGGTATTCGCATTGCTGGCGGCGTAACTTTGGATATTCTCGGTGGTTTTAGATACGGGCATCGTTGCATTATCGGTAAAAATGCGATTCTCAACATTCCAAAAAACGGAAAACTTACGCTAGGCACAGACTGTTATATCGGACGCTATGTTGAAATCGGCGCGGGCAACAGCATCACGATTGGCAATCACAGTTCAATTCAAGACCGTTGCGTATTGTTGGGTGATATTACAATTGGTGATAACTGTTTGTTTTCATACAATGTTTATATCTCATCGGGTAGACATTATTTTGACTTTAAACCTTGGTTGCCGATTAAACAACAAGACAAATTAGTTGCAGAAAACAAAACTCTTGCTGCTGCACATAGCCGCCCTGTGCTGATTGAAGACGATTGTTTTATCGGCATTAATGCGGTAATTATGCCCGGCATCACCATTGGTAAAGGCGCGGTGATTGGCGCAAATTCAGTTGTCACAAAAAACGTTGCCCCGTATAGCATTGTTGCCGGAAGCCCCGCCCGTGAGATTAATAAACGCTTAGAGTTTTCTCCATCTAAAGCAATAGATTCAGCCATAGAACAAGACTTGCCTTATTTTTATTCGGGTTTTAATAGCCATCAAACAACCACTACTGATGGTATGCAATCGCGAAATTTTTTTATTATCTATTTGAATACTCAAGAAACTTCATCAGTGCATTTGCTGATTAAAACAACACAAATACAAAACGTACAACTGCGCTTAAACGATCGTTATTCAGTTGATATAGCTAAAGAAATGAGCGAAGTTGTTTTTCACATTAACGAAACAATTGATAACAAACTGTGTTTTTCAATTTTTCCAGAAAACGCTGCTGCAAATTTCGTGATTCAAAAAGCGTGGGTGGCATAAAATGGAAAAAAACCGCTCCCAGGCTTATGGCATTTTAAAAGTGCTTAAATATTTGCCGCGCTTTACCAGATATGTATTCCATCATTTTCCCTCCGCACGGTTCGCGCTGTTGGTGGCCATTTTAGGAGTGATTTTTGAGTACGCAACCTTAAGTGTGATGTTGCCGCTTGCGAGTGTCAATGGACAAACTGCCAGTAATACCTCAAAGTTTGTGATTGAAATTTGGCACAAAATCGCCATCGGAATTGGCTTGCCAGACAATCCACGCACTTGGTTATGGTTGTTTTTATTGCTTTTAGGAGTGCGGATTGCAATTAGCGTTGCACAAACAGCATTAAACACTTGGGTTTCTAAACGCATCCATGCTTCGTTAAGCGGCGGCATTTTTTCGCGCGTCGTACAAAATGAACCGTTAGCTGAAATCTATCATCGCAGTGTCGGCTATTACACCGCCCTTGCTGGAGATGAATCTTTTCGCGTTGGACAAGTGTTTTTCAATCTCTCGCAAGCCCTATCCGGCTTGATTGCAGCCAGTATCGGCTTGCTGGTATTACTGCTATTTTCGCCTTTGGTATTTCAACTGACTTTAGTGTTTTTATTGTTGTCAGGAATAGCGATGGGATTTGCAATGAAACGGATTTTTTCGTGGAGCACCGCATCGGCATTATTATCGCGCGAAGCCAGCACCACGTTTATTGAAGCGTTTAACGGCATTCGTTCCATCCGCTCAATGGCAGGCGAAGGCTTTGTGGTGGATCGCTACAATAATCTTATCAACCGTTATGCGCGAATGTTGTTTTTGCTAGATATTCTTAATCACAGTTTGCGTTCTTTACCCGCACTGATTTTGATTGGCTTAGGCTTGATTGCATTATTTCCATCCTCTGGTTTTATGCAGGATTTCTCAGTGATTTACTTTTTCACCGTTACTACCATGCTGATTCGCGTGCTGGCATTTTTAGGCACAGTGGTTTCGTCAGGTGGTCGCGTTGTCATTGATATTCGCGCCGCGTTTGATTTGGATGATATTATTAAAAATACCTCCAACGATTCAGAAACACCACACACTGGCAAAATCATTTCCACTGTTGAGAGCATCCGCATCAGCAATTTATCTTGTGGTTATGTGGCGGGGGAATTGGTTTTAACCGATATTTCTGCACAATTAACCGCCGGGTATTGTTATGCGCTGATGGGACGATCCGGCTCTGGAAAATCTACGCTTTCTGATGTGCTGTTAGGGTTATTAACCCCCATGTCAGGTGAAATGTACATTGATGATGTGCCTTATCAAGAGATTGATTTAGTGTCTTTGCGCCGTAAAGTGGTGTTGGTGGAACAACAAACCCGAATATTTAGCGGCACGGTGCGGGAAAATATTGCCTTTGGACTCGCAGTTGCTGAAGAAGAAATGCAAACGGCGATTCAAGCAGCAGATTTATCAGAGTTTATCAATAGTTTAGCAAATGGTTTGGAAACGCATTTGGATTATCAAGGCGCGAATCTATCGGGCGGACAACGCCAGCGCATTGGTTTGGCGCGAGCAATTGTAAGAAAACCTGATGTGCTGATTCTTGATGAGGCGACCAGTGCTTTAGACGGACAAACCCGCGATGCGATTGTGCAGCAGTTACGCGACTTATTTCAGCACAAAATTTTGCTATTTATTACCCACGACAATCACATCATTGAAAATGTAGATGAAGTTTGGAAAATCAAACAAGGTGTTTTAATGATTGAGAAAAACAGTATATCGCTATGAGTACGCAACTTAACTATTTAAAAAAACTAGGTTTATGGCTACGAAACTATATTCCGATTGGTGGTCGCTTATCTTATTCTCAAGAAGGAGAAGATTTAGTGCTAGCCCGAATTCTTGGAGAGCTAAACCTCACCACAGGTTTTTTTGTAGATATTGGTGCGCATCATCCAACTCGCTATTCAAATACTTATTATTTTTATAAGCGTGGTTGGAAAGGTCTTAATGTTGATGCGTTACCAGGAACAAAAAAACTGTTTCAACGCTTAAGAGCTAGGGATATAACAATCGAATCGGGTGTTGGCGCAGAAGAAAAAATGATGACTTATTTTTCTTTTAACGAACCTGCGTTGAATACTTTTTCAGAACAAGAAGCAGAAAGAAAAAATCATTCTCCATATCATATTGTTAATACCCTACAGATTCCCGTTGTCACTTTAAAACAAATTCTCGACCAATATTTACCCAATAACACGCCAATTGACTTTATGACAATTGATGCCGAAGGATTTGACCATGAGATTGTGTCATCGAATGATTGGAATGTTTATCGCCCTCGTGTACTTTTAATTGAATTATTAAACACTGATATTCAAAACATCCAAACAAATCCTACTGCGCAGATATTGTCTCAACACAATTATCGTCCCGTTGCAAAAACAGTAAATACATTTTTCTTTGTTGCAAATGAAAGTTTTCCAAAAAATGTTTAATTCTTTGTTATTAATGATTTTAGCCAAGGTGATAATGTGAGTTACGCACCCATTGCCTTCTTTGTCTATAACCGCCCTTGGCATACTCAGCAAACGGTGACAGCCTTATTAGCCAACCCCGAAGCTGCAAAAACGCCGCTTTATATTTTTTCTGATGCTGCAAAAACAGAAAATGAAGTACCAGCCGTTGCTCAGGTAAGAACGTTTTTGCGTGAAATCACAGATTTTCAATCCGTGACGATTATTGAACGAGAAGAAAACCTTGGTTTAGCGCGTTCAATTATTGATGGGGTAACTTTTGTTTGTGATAAACATGAACAAGTAATTGTGTTAGAGGATGATCTGGTTACATCGCCTTATTTTCTCAAATACATGAATGATGGATTAGAAAAATATAAAGACGAACAACAAGTTATCAGCATTCACGGATACGTTTATCCTATAGAAGAAACATTACCGGAAACATTCTTTTTAAAAGGTGCGGATTGTTGGGGCTGGGCAACTTGGCAACGCGGTTGGCAATTATTTGAAGCAAACGGGCAAAAGTTGTTGGATGAGTTAGAGCAGCGTAAACTGACTTATCAATTTGATTTTGATGGTAGTTATCCTTATACCAAAATGCTGAAAAATCAAATCGCTGGCAAAAATAACTCGTGGGCGATTCGTTGGTATGCCAGTGCTTTTTTACACAACAAATTAACACTTTATCCGGGGCGCAGTTTGGTTCATAACATCGGCATGGATGGCAGCGGGGCACATTGTGCTGCAACTGATGATTTTCATAGCACGCTTGCTAGTCAGCCGATTGTGATTGGCAATAATGAAATTGCCGAAAAGCAGTCAGACAGACTGGCAATAGTCAATTTTCATAAACGAACGCATCCAACATTGCTGGCACGGGCAATACGCAAAGCCCGATTGATTTTAGGCGGCGCGGCAAAAGCTTATGTGTTAAAACAACAATACGCCCCCGATTTTTTCGGCTTGTGGCTGAATCCGTTTTACCATTCACGCGCTGGGTTACGCGCTACTATTCAAGAGACGGCAGGGCAACTCAACGGACGCTTATTAGACATCGGTTGTGGTCGCAAACCTTACCGTGAGCTATTTGCAACCCGCGAGTATGTCGGCTTAGAAATTGACAGCCCTGAAAATCGCGCCAATAAACAAGCGGATTTTTTTTACGATGGCACTACTTTTCCATTTCCAGACGACAGTTTCGATAGCGCGTTATGCAATCAAGTTTTAGAACACGTTTTTACTCCTGCACAGTTTTTAAGCGAAATTCACCGCGTGTTAAAACCGAATGGCTTGTTGTTGCTCACCGTGCCGTTTGTTTGGGATGAACACGAACAACCTTGGGATTACGCGCGTTATTCTTCCTTTGGGTTAAAAAGTTTGTTGGAAAACAATAGCTTTGAAGTGATAGATCACCACAAAATCAATGCCGATGTGCGGGTATTATTTCAACTGCTGAATGCGTATTTATTTAAAGTGCTCTGGACAAAATCAAAAGTTCTTAACCTAATGATTTGCATAATAATTATGTCGCCAAGTAATATTTTAGGCGCGGTTTTGCATAAACTCCTCCCTGCGAATGCAGATTTGTATTTAGACCAAGCCGTGCTGGTTAGGAAACTATAAATGATTGATTATCAAAGCTTTCAAGACAAAAAAATCTTAATCACGGGCGGCATTGGCTTTATTGGCTCAAATTTAGCGCGTCGCTTGGTGTCATGCGGAGCAAAAGTTACCTTGGTGGATAGTTTGATTCCCATGTACGGCGGCAATTTGCAAAATATCGCTGACATCAAAGAGCAAGTTACCGTCAATATCAGCGATGTGCGCGACGCTTTTTCAATGGCGTATCTTGTTCAAAATCAAGATTATTTATTTAATCTTGCAGGGCAAACTAGCCATCTCGATTCAATGACCAACCCGCAAGCCGATTTAGATATTAACGCTGCCGCGCAACTTTCCATTTTAGAAGCCTGTCGCCAACATAATCCGCAAATTAAAATTGTTTTTGCCAGCACACGGCAAATTTATGGCAAACCGGAATATTTGCCAGTGGATGAAGCGCATCCAATTCGCCCCGTAGATGTAAACGGAATCAATAAGTTAGCAGGCGAGTGGTATCACCTGCTGTATAACAATGTGTATGGCATTCAAGCTTGTGCGTTGCGCTTGACCAATACTTATGGCCCTGGAATGCGGGTGAAAGATGCCAAACAAACGTTTTTAGGGATTTGGCTAAAAAATCTGATTGAAGGCAAACCTGTATTGGTGTTCGGTGACGGTCTGCAATTGCGAGATTTTAATTATATTGATGATGTGGTGGACGCATTGCTGATGGCGGCGTTAAGTTCGCAGGTGAATGGGCAAGTGTTTAATCTCGGCAGCAAAGAAGTGGTGAATCTCAAACAACTGGCGCAAATGTTGTGCGACTTAAAACCTGCGGCAAGTTATGAGATCGTGCCATTTCCACCGGAGCGCAAAGCCATTGATATTGGTGATTATTATAGTAATTACGACAAATTCACCGCGACTTTAGGCTGGGAGCCAAAAATTAATTTAGAACAAGGTTTAAAAAGCTGTCTTGATTATTATCAACAACATCAGCAAGCCTATTGGAGTGCCGCATGATTTTAATGAATGATTTTAAAGCCGAACCGGAAGAGCTGCGGCTAGCACAATTAAGCGCGGTTGACAGAGTGTTGCGTTCCGGTTGGTATGTGCTTGGCAACGAAGTCAAAACCTTTGAGGCAGAATGGGCGCAGCGTTGCGCAATGCCTTATGCAATTGGCGTTGGTAATGGCATGGATGCCATTGAAATTGGTCTGCGAGCTTTGGGAATTGGCGCAGGTGATGAAGTGATTACCACACCGATGACTGCCTTTGCGACGGTGTTGGCAGTTTTGCGAGCAGGCGCAATTCCTGTATTAGCAGATATTAATCCTGAAACCGCTTTATTAGACCCCGCCAGTGTAGAACGTTGCATCAGTGCAAAAACCAAAGCGGTGTTGCTAGTGCATTTGTACGGACAAATTCGTGACATGGAATCATGGACTGCATTATGCGAAACACACGGCATTGCCTTATTAGAAGATTGTGCGCAAGCGCATTTAGCACAATGGAACGGTAAAACAGCAGGCAGTTTTGGGCAATTCGGCGCGTATAGTTTTTATCCGACCAAAAATTTAGGCGCGTTAGGCGATGCCGGAGCGTTGGTTTGCAATGATGAAACTATCGCACAGCAAGCAGGAATACTGCGTAATTATGGACAAAGTGTGCGTTATTATCACACCGAATTAGGCTTAAACAGCCGTTTAGACGAAATACAAGCGGCGTTGTTGCGGGTTAGATTAGAAAAGTTGCCTGAATTTACCCAACGGCGGCGTGAAATTGCGCAAGCCTACCGCGAGAAAATCAACAATCCACACATTCAATTATTAGCCGCACCGCTCCAAGAGACAAGCCATGTGTATCATTTATTTGTGTTGCTTTGCCCAGAACGAGAGCGATTAGCCAATTATTTAAAAGCCAACGGCGTGGAAAATTATGTGCATTATCCTGTGCCGGTGCATTTTCAAACACCTTGTAAAGAATTGCGCTGCGATCCCAACGGTTTACCCGCCGCTGAATTTCATGCCGCCAACTGTCTTTCCATTCCTTGTCATCCGCAAATGAGCGATGCCGATATTGCCACTGTAATTGCTGCCATCAATGCTTTCCACTAATTCAAAAAATCCTGTTGAACATTTTGTCACCTTATTCGACAACAACTTTTTGCCCGTCGGCTTGTGTTTACACGCATCGCTGCTGAAACAATCTAGCTCGTTTCATCTGTGGATTGTGTGTATGGATGAATTGGTTGCGCAAAATTTGCAGAAACTTTCCTTACCGCACGTCAGTTTAATTCCTGTTAGTGAAGTGGAAGACAGCCGTTTGCTTGCAGTGAAACCTACCCGCAGTCGCGGTGAATATTGCTGGACGTTGACTTCGTTTACCCCACAATTTGTGTTTGAGCGACAGCCGGATGTGCAGCGCGTCACTTATTTAGACGCAGATTTATTTTTCTTTGCTGATCCAAAACTATTGCTGGATGAGTTTGAAAATTCCGGCAGACATGTGTTGATTACTGAACACGCTTACGATCCGCGTTATCAACGCTTTGGACGCGCCGAGCGTTCTGGCAGATTTTGTGTGCAATTTATGACCTTTCGGCAAACGCCAGAAAGCGCGAAAGTCATGCACTGGTGGCAAGACCGCTGTTTAGAATGGTGCTACGCCAGAGCGGAAGACGGCAAATTTGGCGATCAAAAATATCTCGATCAATGGCCTGTGCTGTTTGCAGAAGAAATCCACATTTTGGCACAAATGCACAAAACCCTCGCGCCTTGGAATGTGCGTTATTTTGCCGAGCAAGGGCAGGGCAGCATAAATCCAGTTTTCTATCATTTTCACGGACTTAGGATTATTTCACCAACGCAAGTGCAGTTGTATTCGGGCTATCAAGTAGGAAAGGCTGCTGAATTTATTTATCAAACTTTTCTTGCCAGCTTGCTTGAAAATATAGCGATCATGCGCAGCAACACTATTCCGCTGCCGTGTTTGCCACTGCGAAAAGACTTTTTAGGGCGTTGTTTGGCTTTGAAACGTAAGTTTTGGGACGGCGAAGCCTTTGCAAACATTCCTAGCGTAGAATCCGCACTGTGATAAACTCAGCAAATACAAGCACTTATTTAGAAGGCGGACTGCGCACACAAGGCGCACAAAAGCAATCCACGCCTGAAAAACCATTAATTTCGGTGATTACTGTTGTGTTTAATGGCGCAGAAACTTTGCGCGACACCATTGAAAGCGTTGCCATGCAAGGCTATGAAAACGTTGAACATATTGTGCTCGATGGCGGCTCAACGGATGGCACGGTTGAAATTTTACAAGAATATAATCATCAACTTGCGTATTGGCGCAGCGAAAAAGACAGCGGTATTTACGATGCCATGAACAAAGGCATTGCGTTGGCTACAGGTGAGTATATTGGCATGTTGAATGCGGATGATCTGTTTGCCGATAACGAAGTTTTGCAAAATATTGTAGATAAATTTCAGCAAACTTCCGCCGATGCGGTTTTTTCCTGTTTGAATATCGTTGCGCAACAAAACGTACAAAAAATTATTCGTAAATATCGCGTGGCAAAACTTAACTCTATCTTGCTGCGGATTGGGGTGATGCCTGCGCATCCGACGTTTTATTGCAAAAAATCGTGCTATCAACAAGCCGGATTGTATAAAACCGATTACAAAATTGCCGCCGATTTTGAAATGTTGGCAAGATTATGTTTAAAACAGCAGATTTCTTGGGCATTTTTGGATAAAGTCACCGTCACCATGCGAGCCGGCGGCGTGAGTACGCGCGGCTTAAAAGCCAGCATCAAACTCAATCGAGAAATTATCCGCGCTTGTAAAGAAAATGATTTATATAGCAATTTTTTGTTTTTATTCTTAAAAATTCCACTTCGCTTGTTTGAGTTAATTCGCTAAAAATCACCCAATGAAATACGCCATTCAAATTCAGTCCAGTCCTTATTCATCCAATCGAGGACTTACTGCTTATCACTTTATCAACGCAGCCTTAGCCGCTAATCATCAAATCTTTCGAATTTTTTTTTATCAAGATGGAATTTATCATGGCTTTAGATACGCCACGCCACCCGATGATGAGTTTAATCTGACGCAAAAATGGTCTGAACTGGCGCGCGAAAACAACATAGATTTAGTTGTTTGTATTTCAGCCGCACAGCGACGCGGTTTGTTGCATTTCGATGAAGCGCGGCGACAAGGCAAACAAGATAATGATGTCGCAGAAGGTTTTCGGATTTCCGGTTTAGGGCAATTGGTGGAAGCAACGCTGGAAGCTGATTGTTTGCTGGTGTTTTAAAGAATGAAAAGTTATTTATTTGTGTTACGTTCCGCCCCGCACAGTGGTTGTGCGCTGCAAGAAATGCTGGATATTATTCTCATTACTGCCGCTTTTGAGCAAAAAGTTGCGTTGTTATTGCTCGATGATGCTGTTTTTGCGTTAAAAGTGCATCAGCAACCAGAAAAACAGGCGATAAAAGATACAGCAGCGATTTTTAAAGCGTTGGAAATGTATGATGTGGAAGATATTTTTTTGGAAGCACAATCTTTGCAAGAACGGCGTTTAACCGTTGCGGATTTAAGTTTGCCTGTGCAAGAAATTCAGCGCGAAAATATTGCCGCTGTCATGCAGCAGTATGATATTGTCTTTTCAGGCTAAGAAAAAATAATTGCCCAACTTAAAGCAGTGATTGAATTGAAAAATTGCTGTTTTTGCATAATGATTTTAGAGTTAAAACGATTTTTTGTACTCTACCTAGCAACAACTCTGATGTAAACGGTAACTGAAAAAATGCCGGTGTTTATTCTGATTATTTAATAACGTTGTAAGCGACTGTATTTTCTTTCCTTTGGGAAAATGCACCATCTATCATCAACGCAGTTTGGTGTAAACTAAAATGCGTTGTTTCAAATTATTAGGCGAGCAAATAGTGGTTAACAATTTTGTTCGTCAGGTCACAGAATTACAAATTTGGGCAACCCTTTTAAACTGTTTTATTTTGAAGCACTCATAATTGTTGTTATGGCTTCATGTTATTAGGGTTGCAGAAGTTCAGCGCGATTTTTATTTCTACAACACAGTCTTTATTTTTACAAAAAAAACATTAGAAGCAAAAAATTTATAATTGCGTAACATTATGCTTACATAATATCCTTTAGTATCATATTTAATCTTAACCATAACTCTCTAAAATAAACATGAAAATTTTTATACAAATTGTAGTGGTATTATTAACTTTATCTCAAGCTCCTATTATTCATGCAAAAAATTTTTATATAGACCCTATAAAAGGAAATATTGCAGGTGATGGTTCGGCAAATAATCCTTGGAAGACTTTAGAAGAAGTTATTAACTCACGTTTAATTGAAACTAAAGATGTATTAGGGACGTTTGTTAATCAAGGAGCTCCGATTAAAGCAGGTGATACCATTGTATTAAAATCAGGTTATCATGGCTTTATTCAAATTAAAAACGCTTTTAATGATAATTATATTACTGTAACACCTGCTTATAATGAAAAACCTATAATTAGTGGGTTAGATATTATATCAGCTAAAAATTGGAAGTTTTCTCGTTTAACCATTAGCCCTGTATTTTCTGCAATAGGAATTAAATCAAACTCAATTGTGACTATAGGTGAAAACAATTATTTAGGTGATACCAGTAATATTTATTTAACAGACTCAAGCATTTATTCATTTAGTGAAGCACCAGAAACATTAACAAGTGCAGATTGGATTGCAAAGGCAAAAACAGCCGTCACTATGGGCAGAAATGCAAAAAACTTGTATGTCATTAATAACTATATCAATAACGTATCTTTTGGGATTAATATGATAAGTCCTTATTCACGCATTCAAAATAACGTTATTACTGATTTTTGTATGGATGGAATAAGAGCTGTAGCAAATAACATTGTGGTTGAGGATAATGTTATTAAAAATAATTATGTTATTGATGCAAATCATCCTGATGGAATTCAAGGTTTTTCTTTTAACCCACAAATGAACTTAGCTAATGTATCAGTGATTGGCAATATAGTTTTAAACAGAGATAAAAAAATAAAGTTAGTCGCAGGTAATCTGCTTGTGAACTCTTATTCAGAGACTATGCAAGGAATTGGTTTTTTTGATGGCCCTGTTACGAATGTCCAAATTAAAAACAATATTGTGATGTCTTTTACTTGGCAGGGAATTGGGCTTTATGATTCAATTAACGGGCAAATTGTGAATAATACCGTTTATACTCCAGCACAAATAACCAATGCAATTGCCAAAGTGACATTAGGGAGCAAAATTACTAATGGCAATATTAATAATACCATAGCTAATAATGTGGCAAATGAGTATAACTTTCAAAATAGTATTGGATTAATGAGTTTTGTAAATACAAAAATTATTGCTGGTAATGATAAGTTGTTTATGGCTGGTTTAATTACAAGGCTATCAGAAATAAATTCTAAATCTGGCAAATATCATCCTGTTGTGAATAAGCCAAGAGTTGATGATAATTTTATTTCTATTGGGATTGCTAGTATTTTTTAATTTTTGCGTCGCAGTTAAATTACTATTTTTTGAAAATACTCAGCACTGTGATTTTAAAATACATCGTTTAAAAAAAATTAATGTATTGATTTGAAAAGGAAATATAAAAAAAATTATTTAGTTATAGATATTGTTGTATTTCTGGAGATTTGATTTAAGCCAAACAAAATTACCGATTAATTTCCGACTGTGATACTATGTTTTTTGTGAGCAACGACTCAAAACATTATTGATAGCGTCTCACAAAAAATATTTCTTCATATCAAGGTAACAAAACCCATGAAATTACTAAAACACCTGACTCTTGCTGTGGCTATTGCTTGTTCTTTTGCTTCAGTTTCTCCAGCAATGGCTGCTGGTAAAATAGAAAATGCTACAGCAGCGCAAGTAAAAGAAGCTGTGGAAGCTGCGATTACTAGCTCAGAGCAAGCTTTATTAGGTATGCAAAATGATGCAAATCAGGAAGTTGTGTTGCAACATATTACCTCTGCACGTCAAGAATCAAAACGCATTGAAGTGGGCAGATTAGATGTGAAACGTAATCAAGGCAGCGCGAAATTGAAAGACGCGCGTACTGCGGTTACAAAAGGTGAAAAAGACAAAGCAATCGCTTTGTTGACTGATGCTGTTAAAATTTACCAAGAAATCAAAGCAGCTTTGTAAAAGTGTTTGAGTAAATTCTACTGAGTTGATTTAAAAAATTGTTCCCACATTTTGGTGTGGGAACAATCAAAATTGATTACATATTATCTAAAATCGCGCGTTTTACCGCATCTAAAGACGCATCAATTGTAACAGGATGCGCATCTGCACATTGGCTGATTGCTGTATCAGGATCTTTTAAGCCGTTTCCTGTTAAAGTACAAACGATTTTGCTACCTTCTGGAATTTTTCCCGCTTGAATATCACGCATTGCGCCAGCTAATGAAGCTGCTGATGCAGGCTCGCAGAAAATCCCTTCAAACTGAGACAACAGCTTTTGTGCTGCCAAAATTTCGGTATCAGTCAAGCTATCAAACCAACCGTTTGATTCACGTTGTACATTCCACGCTAAATCCCACGATTGCGGATGACCAATCCGAATTGCAGTTGCAATTGTTTCAGGATTATCAATCATGTG
Source organism: uncultured Methylomonas sp. (assembly GCA_936941155.1). GTDB lineage: Bacteria > Pseudomonadota > Gammaproteobacteria > Methylococcales > Methylomonadaceae > CAIQWF01. The sequence goes on from CAKZJE010000121.1 coordinate 42,456, forward strand.
ACCTGCGGTAAATGGTGCTGCGCCTGCTGCTTGATAGCCACACATGACAGGACGGGTATTCGTCACTGCTTTGTGAGTCGCGCTGTCAGTTGAGTATTCGCTGTAGCCTTTCCAATACGCCGTAATATTGCCCGCGTTGCCAACGGGTAAGCAGTGATAATCGGGTGCAAAGCCCAATTCATCCACGATTTCAAACGCAGCGGTTTTTTGTCCTTCCAAACGGAATGGATTGATTGAATTCACAATCGTGACGGGTGCGTGGCTTGCTACTTCTTTCACTAAAGCCATGCCTCTATCAAAATTGCCATTAATTTGAATGATTTGCGCACCGTACATTAACGTTTGGGCTAATTTTCCTAAAGCAATTTTCCCTTCTGGAATCAGCACAAATGCTTTAATGCCTGCACGGACTGCATAAGCAGCGGCTGCGGCAGAAGTATTGCCTGTGGATGCACAAATAATCGCTTGGCTGCCTTCTTCAACGGCTTTGGTAACAGCCATCGTCATGCCGCGATCTTTAAATGAACCCGTTGGATTTAAGCCTTCGTATTTCACATAAATATCAACATCTTTGCCAATAATGCGTGGAATGTGGTGCAGTTGTATTAATGGCGTATTGCCCTCACCCAAACTAATTAAGCGTGTGCTTTCGCTAACGGGTAAACGATCTTTGTAGTGGGCAATTAAGCCAGTGTAATGCGTCATAGTTTTTCCAAATTTTAAAGTGGTTATTTTTTTCATCGCTGCTACGCAAATTTTTTATCTAAAAATATGTGTGTGGGAAGCGATTGTGCTGATTAATTACTCTCAAACTCTGTAATTATGCCATTAGTGTGACAGTTTCTGAAAATTGACTTTTTGTGAAAGAAAGTCGAGTTTTGAAATTTAACAGTTTACGCGAAACAATTTCGTAATTTTTTTAGTCGTTTGCTATCACCACTGGCAGTTTTTTGAGGCATAAGTATCTACACAAGATAGTTTGATGGTTTTTATAACAAAAGCATTGATAATAAAGAATTTTTTGTAGGTTGGGTTAGCATTATTGAGCGAAGCGAGATAAGCGTAACCCAACATTCAGCGTTAAAATAGACGCACTTTGTTGGGTTACGCTCTTTTTTCTGACGAAAAAAGCAGCTAACCCAACCTACATATTTCAATATCCAATTGATATATAAACACTTTTTTAAACTAAAGATGTGTAGATAACTATGTTTTTGAGGACTGCCAGTCGTGACGCGCCGTTAACGTTTTTGCCAATACAAAAACCGTAAATACAATTTTTCCACTTCAGCGCGAGCCCAAGGCGTTCTGCGTAAAAACTTTAAACTGGATTTGATGCTGGGCTGATTGACAAAACAATTAATATCAACCATTTCTGCCAATTCATCCCAACCATAATGCGCAACTAACTGAGTTAGCATGGCTTCTAACGTAACGCCGTGAAGTGGATTATTCTGCTGCTCAGTCATTTTAAGCGTTTCTTTGCTGAGTTTGCGTGTGCCTTTTGCTTTGCTGCCAATGCCTGTTTTAAGGTTTCGTCATGACCATAAATATCTTGAAAAAACGCCACACCGCTGTTATCAATTGCCATAGCAGAGTTATACAAAATCATCACCGGAATCGGGTTATCTAGCAGCACTCGTTTTGAACCGCCTTTGTGCATTGCAGTATCAATTTTTTCAGGAGTCCATGCCCCCGTTTGTTTTTTTAACACAAATTCGGCAAGTAAATCAGGATTGGCTAAACGAACACAGCCGTGACTAAAATCGCGGCGTGAGCGGCTGAAATATTGTTGCGCGGTGGTATCGTGAAAATAAACCGCATGATTATTTGGGAACAAAAATTTTACTAAACCCAAAGCGTTTTTATCACCCGCCGCTTGTCGAATCGAAATCTGGCCGTTATCACGATAAGTCACTTTCATGTGGCGTTTGGTAAAGTAACTGGGATTATTTTCCAATTTATCCAAAAATTCATTTTTGATAATACTTTGCGGCACAGTCCAAGTCGGGCGAAATTCAATTTGATTCATCGTAGAACTCAAACTCGGAGTTTGTTTATCTTCAGCTTCGCCCACCACCACCCGCATGGTGAGCGGTTTGGATTTTGGGTCATTGATAGCATCAAACGCCCATAATCTGAAACTAGGAATATTCACCACAATCAAGCGTCCTTCGGTTTGGTCAGGCACCCAGCGCATCCTTTCTAAGCCTAATTCAATTTGTGAAATCCGATATTCCAACGGCACATTCAGCATGGCAACGGTTTCTTTACTTAATAAACCCGTTGTTGCTAAACCGTGTCGGTATTGAAAATTTTTCACCCCAGCTATCAACGCTAAATCATAAACGCTGCTTTTGGCATTGCTGCTGTTTTTAGAAGCAATCACGTCGCCTAACGTGGTAAGTAATTGCCTCAATGGAATCACTTGTGGGTCAGAATTGTTTTCTAAAAGCGGTTGCGAAAACTTAAATTGCAGATTTTTATTTTCTTGCGCTGCTTGCTGATATTGATTGAATGCGCGTCTTAAGTTGCGATAAAAAAGCAGTTTTGGCTCAAGATTTTCTGCCAATGTGTTTAATGAACCGTCTTTAGAAGCGTTTAAAGTCCATTGCGCTAGTTTTAAATGTTCTTTATTCACCTGAAAATCGAAGCTGACTTTGTGAGGATTGACGCGCCCATGACGTAAATCAGAATAATAACTTAATAAACTGTTACTCAAGGTTGCATCAAATAAAGCCAGTTCTTCAAAGCTTGGATCTGCTGATGCTTTCAATTCTTGCCAACGAGTGTTAAGCCATTGCACGGCATAATCTTCACTGTGTAACCCTTTGCTCGCTGGCATGTTTGCTAACAGTTTTAAGGCAACGTCAGTATTTTTATTATTCAACCAGATTAAGTGATGATCGGAGAGGCGATAAATTTCTGTCATTGCTTCTTTTTGCCAAGGACTGCTGGCAATCATGCCTTTAATCATCTGTGCAATAATGTCTGCGGTATAGTTAGGCGCGGCAGGTGGCGGTGTTGTTGCTACAGGTACAGCAACTGCTGGCGTGGCGGGTGTTAAGGGTTGCGCAGGCTCTGGAGTTTGCGGCTCAACTGCATAGCTAGTGTTGTAATGTTGTAGGCTAAAAGCTAACAAAGCAATGCCAAGTAGTTTGTACTTGTGCGAAATTTTTATGCGGTTGACCATAACGAACAGTGTTCCTGTGAGCTGTTTTAACGTGTAGAAATAACTTCTGTCGGCTCTACGAAAGATTTAAAAAAAACGTTTTAAATAAAAACCCGTGTGCGATTTTTTATGGCGGGAAATCTCTTTCGGTGTGCCTTCTGCCACCAAACCACCACCACCATCACCGCCTTCAGGCCCCATATCAATTACCCAATCAGCGGTTTTAATCACATCCAAATTATGTTCAATCACGATGACTGTATTGCCGTGATCGCGCAGTTTATGCAGCACTGTCAACAGTTGTTTGATGTCGTGAAAATGTAACCCCGTGGTCGGTTCATCCAAAATATACAGGGTTTTTCCGGTATCGCGTTTGGATAATTCTTTGGCTAGTTTAACACGTTGCGCTTCACCGCCTGAAAGAGTTACCGCATTTTGCCCCAGCGTGATGTAACTTAAGCCCACATCAATCAAGGTGTTGAGTTTTTTCGCCAGCATCGGCACAGCACTGAAAAATTGCGCTGCATCTTCGACAGTCATGTCCAATACTTCACTGATATTTTTACCTTTATAACGCACATCCAGCGTTTCGCGGTTATAGCGTTTGCCTGCGCAAATATCGCAACTGACGAAAATATCGGCTAAAAAGTGCATTTCGACCTTAATCACGCCATCGCCTGCGCAGGCTTCGCAGCGTCCACCTTTTACGTTAAAACTAAAGCGTCCGGGTGTGTAACCGCGTGAACGCGCTTCGGGTGTAGCAGAAAATAATTCCCGAATCGGCGTAAAAATGCCGGTATAAGTGGCAGGATTGGAACGCGGGGTGCGTCCGATTGGGCTTTGGTCTATATCCACCACTTTATCAATTTGCTCCAAACCATCAATGGTTTCGCACGGTGCGGATTGGGTATTCGCATCATTGAGCACTCGCGCGACGTAGCGATATAAGGTGTCATTCACCAGCGTTGATTTTCCCGAACCCGACACGCCCGTGACGCAGGTTAATAAACCAATTGGAAACGCCACATCCACTTTTTTCAGATTATTACCGCTGGCTTTGCGAATAATAATTTGTTTGTCTTTATCCGCTTTAGTGAGTTTTTTCGGAATTTCGATGCTCAGACTGCCAGACAAATACTGACCCGTTAATGAATCAGGATTTTCCATAATTTGCTGCGGTGACCCTTGCGCGACGATAGAACCACCATGCACACCTGCACCCGCGCCGATGTCCACCACATAATCGGCAGCACGAATCGCATCTTCATCATGTTCGACCACAATCACGGTGTTGCCCATGTCACGCAAGCGAAACAAGGTTTTCAGCAACCGATCATTATCGCGTTGATGCAAACCGATGGAAGGCTCATCTAACACATACATTACACCGACTAAGCCTGCACCGATTTGACTTGCCAAGCGAATCCGTTGCGCTTCGCCACCGGAGAGCGTATCCGCGCTACGATCTAAGGTTAAATAATCCAAGCCGACATTGATTAAAAATTCCAAGCGCGCCTGAATTTCTTTGTTGATTTTTGCCGCCACTTCACCGCGATGTCCGCTTAACAGTAAACTTTGGAAAAAATCCAAGGTTTTTTGAATCGAAAGCGCGGTGATTTTATGCAGTGGTTGTTTGTTTACAAACACATGCCGCGCGGCTAAATTCAACCGTGCGCCATCACACGTTGGGCAAGGAATTTGCGCCAAATATTTCGCTAAATCATCCCGCACGGTTTGCGAATCGGTTTCCAAATAGCGACGTTCCATCGTCGGAATAATGCCTTCAAAACTATGCTTTTTAACGAAAGTTTTGCCCGCCGCACCCAGCACTTCAAACGCAATCAATTCACCTTCGCTACCATACAACAACACATCCTGAATTTTTTGCGGCAAACTGGCAAACGGGATTTCCAAATCAAACTGATAATGCGCCGCTAAAGCAGTCAAAATTTGATAATAATAAAAACCGCGTTTATCCCAACCGCGAATCGCGCCGTTTGCCAAACTGAGTTTTGGATTATGCACCACCAGTTGTGGGTCAAAATGTTGTTTTACGCCTAAACCGTCGCACGTTGGACACGCACCTTTCGGATTGTTAAAAGAAAAAATGCGCGGTTCGAGTTCGTGCAAGCTATAGCCGCAATGTGGACAGGCATATTTTTCTGAAAATAATAATTGCTCCTCAGCATCCAAACTTTGCACAATCGCAATTCCGTCAGCGATGCGCAACGCAGTCGCAAACGATTCTGCCAAACGCAAGCGCAGTTCTGTATTAATTTTGAAACGATCAACCACCACTTCAATCGTATGTTTTTTGCGTAAATCTAAAGTCGGCGGCTCGTCCAAATCCACCACTTCACCATTAATGCGGGCGCGAATAAAACCTTGCGCACGCAGGCTTTGTAAGAGTTGCACATGCTCGCCTTTGCGTTGATTCACCACTGGCGCAAGCAACATCCAACGTTGTCCTTCCGCTTGACTCAACACCGTATCCACCATTTGACTGATGGTTTGCGCTTCCAATGATTGCCCGTGTTCAGGACAGCACGGCGTGCCAACCCGCGCGTAGAGCAAACGCAAATAATCGTAAATTTCGGTAATCGTGCCGACGGTAGAGCGCGGATTATGCGAGGTGGATTTTTGCTCAATCGAAATCGCCGGCGATAAACCTTCAATATGATCCACATCCGGTTTTTCCATCATGGACAAAAATTGCCGCGCATAAGCGGACAGCGATTCTACATAGCGGCGTTGCCCTTCGGCATAAATGGTGTCAAAAGCGAGCGAAGATTTACCTGAGCCGGATAAGCCGGTGATGACAATGAGTTTGTCGCGCGGTAAATCGAGGTCAATATTTTTCAGGTTGTGCGTCCTAGCACCTCTAATGCTGATAGTGTCCATGATGATTCCAGAATTTTAAAACGTGGGATGGTGGTGAGTTATGCGTAAAGGTAATCGCTGCGGATTGTTGATGATTTATGATTCAAGTGGCTGAATTATACGTTAAATTAGGCAAGGATGTGACAAAAAATACTTGTTTGCGCTTGTTCTCACACTGCGCATGAAAACGAGAAAGTTACAGCGAAATTTTTTAAGACGACTGGTCGTATTGTAAATTTCAGCTAAAAAGGTGGGAAAAACCGTGTGCTCAACTTATCTTTTTATAGGATTTATTGCGCTCTGACTTCATCCAACAATTCAGGATGACGGTCTAGCACTTTCAGCAATTTCACCAAGGCTAACGGCGGTTTGGTTTTCCCAGTCTCATAACGTGAAAAAGCATTCACGCCGCCGCCGAAAATTTCAGCTGCTTCTTGTTGCCCCAGTAGCAATTTTTTTCGCACACTGGCAATAAAATCAGGATTCACTTTGGCGGCGTTCACTTGCTTGTTAAAACTGAGCATTGCCGCGCTGACTCGTTGCGATTCGGTTGCATTCAAAACCACTTCGTCACAGGCGGGGCAAAACTCACCCGTTACATTTTCAATCACGGTAGATTCGCCTTTGTAGGTATAGGGCAACTCGCGGTTGTCTTTTATCAATTCCGCCGCGCCACAGGCTAAACATTTCATATTACAACTCCTTAAATGAGACGATGAGGACATTCGCAATCACGGTGAGTTTTAAATACACTGCGCCGTTTTCGGTGTTGGCGTGATAAACATCTTGCCAAACGCGATGGTCGGCATGGGTGGTCATGCTTTTGTAAAAATCAGCGGGGGTGAGCGCGGTAATCACTTTCAGCATGTCGGCAAAATCAAACCCCAGTGCCGCCGCACCTTTTAACGCGGTGACGGTGGAGCTAACTTTGCCGTTTTCAACCAAAGTTTTAATCACGGACAGTTTGCAATGTGGGGTGTGTTTTTCCATTTGGAAATTATAACCTAGTTGGTTAATGGTGTGATGTTTTTGAACAGGCGAAAAAAGGGCGGTTGTGTTCCGCCCTTGTTTTTTTGTGATGTGCTTCCCTTCGTTCAGCACATCCTATCGAGCTAATGTTTTAGATTTTTTTGGTTTGGGTTGTTCAAAATCCGTTTGAATGACTATACGGACGTGCTTATTTTTAAATTGCTCAAAATGAGGGATTTTTAAAAACTCAGTGATAATGTCGGTTTCAAATTCAAGTTCGTACATTTGAGAGTTAAAAAGTTACATTTAAAAAATTTTGCTATTTGCTTTTGTTTTTGGCTCACACGCAAGGGGCGGCGCAATACGTTTTACGATTGCATTTTGCTCAATGTAGGTTGGGGTGAATGAAATGAACCCCAACATTTACTGCACAGAGTTGTTTTTGTTGGGGTTCGTACCTCACCCCAACCTACGCGCTTTTAATCCAGTTACCTTTAGACTCAATAGTTGAGATTTTTTCACAAACTTTTCATCAAAGGTATAGAAATTATCTACCTGTTTATTAGCCACATAATGCAAAGCATCTGCAAAATCTAATCCTTTTTTGTAATATTCAATTGCCTGCGCAATTTGATGTTCATTTTCCACCGATACGTTTTCTAAACCTAATATTGACAGTAAAGCTTTTAAAACCGCTTCTTGTGACAATTTATAAACGCCGCGCAATACCCATTCCGTTTCTAAAATAACGGTTTTGCTAATAAATACCGCATTTTCGCGTAATAATTCTTTCGCTTGTTGCGCTTGCTCTGCATCATCATTGACAACATAGCGCACTAAGATATTGGTATCTACCGCTATCATTGATTCAGCCATTGATTCAGCCATTGTTTTTGTAATTCTTCTGTAATCCCTTGTTCCATTTCTGCTAAAGAAATAACTTTGCCTTGATAATTTGTGCAGCCGAATCCTTGTTCAATCGTTGTAAGAGGGAACAGTTTTGCCGTTCTTTTTTTAACGGATTGAGAGGCAAGATTTTTTAAATAGTTTTCGATTAATTCGGATAAGGATTGTCCGTGTTGAATAGCGTAATTTTGCACGGAATCTATTAGTTTTTCATCGAGTTGTAATGTGATTGTTGCTGTCATAATAAAATCCCCTGTTTGGTTTTCTACTTTCGTTTTTGGCTTTTAACGCAAGAGGCGGCGCAATACGTTTTACTATTGCATTTAAATGTAGGGCGGATTAGCGATAGCGTAATCCGCCGGATGCTGTGTCTTATATTCGGTGCAATACGCTATCGCTATTGCACCCTACGTCTACGAGTTAGAAAGACAATTATTTAAGCGTTTATCGAAAGTCACGACAGTAATATTTTCCTGTTTTTGCAATGCGCATAATAACGCATCAACAAAATCAATATTACGTTCAGAAAAAATCTTGACTGCGATACAAGCAACTTGTTTTGAATCAAGATAAACATTGTCCATATTCAGAAAATCAATCAAAACAGTGCTAAGGTCTTGTTTAGAAACTGAATAAGTTTTGTGAAGCACATAAACGATTTCGGCTAAGACTTCGTTTTTAATATAAACATCGTTATTTTCAATCAATTCTACGGAGCGCGGAAAAAACTCAGCATGATCTTCGAGAAGATAACGCAGCACAACATTTGTATCCAGATAAATCATCGTTTTCCTTCTGCAACAGCAGACCATGCAATTTCTTTTTCTGAGGCTATTAATTCCGGTTTTGCATATTTATTTAATGCGCCTGCTAATGTTTTATGCTTTTTTGGTTTGGGTTGTTCAAAATCCGTTTGAATGACTATACGGACGTGTTTATTTTTAAATTGCTCGAAATGAGGAATTTTTAAAAATTCAGTGATAATGTCGGTTTCAAATTCAAGTTCGTACATTTGAGAGTTAAAAAGTTACATTTAAAAAATCTTGCTATTTGTTTTTGGCTTTTAACGCAAGAGGCGGCGCAATACGTTTGATTATGTGTTCTGTGCTTTTTTCCGTAGGGCGGGCACGCTTTTTTGCCCGCCATAATGTGTTTAATGTTGCGTTGTTTGGTGTGCAAAACAGCGTGCACACCCTACCTGGCTGTTTATCCTTATTAATAAAAAGGCGGTTATGTTCTGCCTTTTGTAATGGGTTTTAACCTCTTAAATTTTTTTAGATGATTTGATACTATTCATATAGCCTCATGTGACAGAATCTCTATCTCTCCAGAAATTTTTTGAATTAGTTCTTTCATCATTTCATCATCTTTGACTTTTGATGTGACATTTTTTCCTAGACTACGAAGTGCATTTATAGCCTCTATTCTCATCAAAGTTTCTTTTAATCCAGATGTTGTAATTTTTAAAACACCTTCTGGTGAATTCACTTTTATAATGCCTTTTACGCCAAAGCCATATTTTTCATAATTTATGCTACTCATTTTCTACCGTTCCAAAGTGATTTTTATTCATGTTGAATATTCCAAAAGCTCTATATTTTCCTACCCTACTTTACTCATATGTTTCTTGGCTATTTAGCAGCTCATTTCTATATAGCTCCTCCATATAGGATTCGTTAGTATCGTTTATAACGTCCTCAATATGACGTAATTTTGTTGGCAGAGGGTATTTAATAGGGTTATCTTGCAAATCAAACTCACTTAACTTAGTGAGCTTTCCAATGGATTCTGGTAATTCTCTCAGTTGATTACTTTTTAAATTCAATACAGTTAATTTAGTAAGATTGCCAATAGAATCAGGGAGTTTTATGAGTTTATTATTATATAAAAACAACTTAGTTAAATTGGTGAGTTTGCCAATGGATTCAGGAAGTGTTGTGAGTTGATTTACATTTATTTGTAACGTAGTTAAGTTAATGAGATTGCCAATGGAATCAGGAAGGGATGTGAGTTGATTACATTTTAAATCCAATAAAGTTAATTTAGTAAGATTGCCAATAGAATCAGGGAGTTTTATGAGTTTATTATTGGATAAAACCAATTCAGTTAAATTACTGAGGTCATCAATTGAATCAGAAAGTTCGGTGATTTTTTTACCCTCAAAACTTAATTTAGTTAGAGCTAAAATAGAATTATTTGTTGTTGCTTTGAAGTTTGTATTTTTTTTGCGATAAGAAAAAGATGCTAAATCTGCTAAATATCTTTCAACCATAGGATTATCTTTTCCTAGTGATTTTTCGCAAATAGCTATACTGCGTAAGTATGAATTCTCAGCGTTATTGTATTTGTTTTGACTTTCATAAGTGATTGCTAAATAGGTTAAAAGCTGAGCAATATCAATATGATCTTTACCTAAAATTTTTTCACAAAGCTCCAATGTTTGCAATATAAGTGGTTCTGCTTCGGTGTATTTTTCCGATTTATATAACCTCAGCCACTTCTCATTTAATTCTTTTACCCTTTTTTTATCGCCGTTTAAAAATCCAAACATATTTGCCTCTTTGTGTTGTTAATTGATTATTAGCTGCAATCTACCTTGCTTGTTTTTAACATTGCATATCCTTATGAGACACAAAGCTAATTGGTCTAGCGGAAGTACATTTATTTTGTAGCTTAAGCTCTTTGCAAATTATCTTGTAAATTTTCTTAGAAAAACCATCATAAAAAGGCCATTGACTATAACCGTCTGTCATAGTAACAATTCCCGCTATATTAGAATATTGATGCCCTAGTTTATTTTTCTCTATATGGTCAGATAACTCATGACTAAATGAAAATTTCATAGCAGCCATATCTATTAATAGTTTTGATAAATCATTAGCCTCTTCTTGTGATAATCCGTGCTTTAAAGCTAAAGTTCTAACACTAAAGAGACAGTGAAAGTATTCAAAACCAGCGGTATCTTAGAGAAAAAAAACACTGAAAAATTAGAAAAATGCTGA
>CAKZJE010000122.1 GCA_936941155.1 uncultured Methylomonas sp.
CCGTTGCCAAATGAATTACCCTTCGATTATGTACAACGCGTTGCCGCAGAAAAGTCCGCTGCGTGTTTGGCAATTTACGATGGCGATTTACCGATTTTAGCTGCCGACACCTCCGTCGTTTTGCAAAATAAAATCATGGGAAAACCTGAAAATCAGCAACACGCACAGGAAATGCTGCTGCAACTATCCGGCACAACACACCAAGTTTACAGCGCGATTTCTCTGCGTCGCCCAAACCTTCCAGGTTTAAAAAACCTGGAAGGTTTCAACCATTGGCAAGCAGTCAACATCACAGAAGTGACATTTAAAAAACTAACCCTTGCTGAAATAGCCGCTTATTGGCAAACTGGCGAGCCCTGCGACAAAGCCGGCGGTTATGCAATCCAAGGTTTAGGCAGCATTTTTATCGAGAAAATACAAGGCAGCTTTTCAGCGGTGATGGGGTTGCCGCTGTTTGAAACCGCACAACTATTGGAAAAACAGGGAGTTAAAATACTGCGATGAGTGAAGAAATTTTAATTAACGTTACCCCGCCGGAGACGCGCGTGGCGGTAATTGAAAACGGAATGTTGCAAGAACTGATTATTGAGCGCACTTTGCAACGCGGCTTGGTTGGCAATATTTATAAAGGTGAGGTGTGTCGCGTGTTGCCGGGAATGCAGGCAGCCTTTGTGGATATTGGTTTGCCCCGCGCGGCTTTTTTGCATCTGTCTGATTTTAATACCAAAGAATTAGAAAAACGCGGCTCTATGCAAATTGAGCATTATTTGTATGATAAACAAACGGTTATCGTGCAAGTCACTAAAGACCCGCTCGGCAATAAAGGAGCGCGGCTGTCTACGGAAATATCCATTCCCTCGCGGTTTCAAGTCTACATGCCTTACACAGAAACCTGTGGCGTATCGCAGCGCATAGAAGATGATGCGGAACGCGCACGACTCAAAGCCATTATCAGCACTTTTCAATCCCGACATAAATGCGGTGGTTTTATTGCGCGTACCGCAGCCGAATGCGTGGGTGAAGAAGAATTGTTTGCGGACATGGATTTTTTGCTGAAATTATGGGAAGCGATTACGGAAAAAATCGCCAATGTGCCTGCTAAAACCTTGATTCATCAAGACTTACCGCTCAGTGAACGCACTTTACGCGACTTTTATAACGAAGGCATTGAGCGCGTGCGCGTGGACTCGCGCGAAACTTATTTCCGCTTGATTGATTTTGCCACGAAATTTATTCCGAAAATTCTCCCGATTATTGAACACTATTCTGGTGAGCAACCGGTGTTTGATATTTACAACGTTGAAGATGAAATCAAAAAAGCGTTAGACAGAAAAGTGAAGCTTAAATCGGGTGGTTATTTGGTGTTTGACCAAACCGAGGCAATGACAACTGTTGATGTGAATACCGGCGGTTATATCGGCGGGCGTAATTTGGAAGAAACCATTTTTAAAACCAATTTGGAAGCCAGTCAAACCATTGCCCGGCAATTAAAACTGCGCAATTTAGGCGGCATTATCATTATTGATTTTATTGATATGCAGAGCGAAGAGCATAAACGCCAAGTGTTGCAAGCCTTAGAGCGGCATTTGGAAAAAGACCACGCGAAAACCAAAATCACCGAAGTTTCAGTGTTAGGTTTGGTGGAAATGACCCGCAAACGCACCCGTGAAAGTTTGGAGCATATTCTGTGTGAAACCTGCTCAACTTGTAATGGACGCGGCGTGTTGAAAACTCCCGAATCGGTGTGTTTGGAAATCTTCCGTGAAATTATCCGCGAAGTGCGGCAATACAATGTGCAGGAATTACTGGTGCTGGCATCAAATGAAGTGGTAGAAATGTTATTAGATGAAGAGGCGGATATGCTGTCAGAACTGGAAACGTTTTTAAATGTGCAAATTAAGTTTCGTGCGGAAGCGGAATACAATCAAGAACAATATGATGTGGTGTTGTTATAAACTTTTTTTTGCAAACGATATGAAAAAATCAATTTTAGAGCAAAACAAATCCTACACTTTTTCGGATTATTTCAAGCTTACCTGTCCGACCCGCGATATTTTGAGTGAATTAGGGTATCACTTTAAATCCGAGCAATTGATATTACCTGAAAAAGTTATTAGCAATCCTCATTTTGAAAGCCTTAAAAATCTGTATTACAAAAAACTACCGCATATTTCACTTAACTCTGAAATTGCCAAACGTGAGTTTTTAATTTCGCCACTCTTGATTAGCTTGCTCGATTATATTGACATTGAAATTGACGTGGAATATTCCATTTATATCAATGAACAATTAAAAGGCACGATTGATTATTTGCTCAAGTCAGCGACTAATTTAATTGTGATTGAGGCAAAAAACTCTGACCTTGATAAAGGCTTTACGCAATTAGCGATTGAATTGATTGCAATGGATAATTACTTAGAAAACACCCAGCCTTTAATTTATGGCGCGGTATCAATGGGGGACATGTGGCGATTTGGAATGCTTGATCGTGCCACTAAAACGATTAGCAAAGATATTGATGCCTTTCTTGTACCTTCTCATATCGAAAAACTGTTTGCAGTTTTGTTAGGGATTTTAGAAAAATAACTGTTTTCAACTCATGCGAAAATGAGTCTGAGCAAATCTTAAGCTCAAATGAAATTGGCTAACTAAACTTATTTAGGATAATGCGTGTTGCATTTCATAACGCGGGTATCGCGGCATTTGATTTTTTGGAATTTAGTGTTGGTTGCGGGTATTCTTACCCTCCTGCGCATTGCCTTGTTTTGTCTGGACTTTTACAAAGCAGAGCTGGAAGTTAAATTTACTGAATTATTAAATGCGCCAGTTAAAATTGAAAAAATTCACGCACACCTGCGACACGGTTTAAAACCTGAGCTAATTTTAAAAAATATCAGTATTTCTGATTTACACGCTACGAATAAAACCGCGATTGAGTTGCAAGAAATTCGCGTCGGGCTAGATTTATTAGACATTCTCAAGCAACAACAAATTATTCCCGCCACTTGGATTACCTTGGTGGGCGCAAAATTATCAGTTATTCACAAACCAGACGGCAGCTTGACTGTGCTGGGCTTACAAGGTGGTGATGAGCAACCAACATGGTTGCTGCAAGGTCGCCACTATCAATTGCTGCAAAGCGACATCACTTGGCTGGATGAAAAAAATCACCGCCGCGCTCGTACTTTTCAACATGTTGATATTTCGATTAAAAATGATTTACGCACCGGACGACATCGGCTGAATTTACTCAGCGTTTTACCACGCGCTTACGGTGATTCTGTGCGGGTTTCTGCGGATTTCACTGGCGATGTGTTTAGTTCTGAAGCATTAAATGGCAGATTTTTCATTGCCGGAAAAAATCTACATTTTGCTAAATTTTTGCTGGACGAGTTACCGCTAAAACTGCGCTTGAAAGGCGGTGATGGTGATTTTGAGTTGTGGGGCAGTGTACAAAACTTGCAGCTCACCGCGCTCAGTGGCAATTTTCAAAGTGAACATTTAACCGTGCAACGCGCAGATGAAAAAAAATTGCAATTTACGCATCTCAATAGCCAGTTTGATTGGCGCAATCACGCGAATAATTGGAGTTTAGTGATTGATAATTTCAATTTAGGCTTGCCGCAAAAAAATTATTTGCCCGCGCAGTTTTATCTCGGCTCTCAAAACAAAACCGCACAACATTTTTCTGCAACAATCAAAGCACTCGATTTAGAAGCGGTGCAAATTTTGGCAGATTTTTTTGGCAAAGACCTTCCTGATTTTAAAAAACTGGCAGGATTGAGTGTGAAAGGACAGCTTAGCGACATAACGCTTTTTGCTGATTTAAAGCAGCAACAATATAAAGTGGCTGGCGAGTTTAAACATCTTTCAATTACCGCTCCTGCGGCTTTTCCCAGCTTACAAAATTTATCCGGCACAATTAATGGCAATCAAACACAAGGCGTGTTGAGTTTAAGCAGTCAGAACGCCAATTTTATTGTGCAGCCGATGTTTAGAACGCCACTGGCAATCACACAACTGGCAGGGAAACTTTTTTGGCAACAAACTGAAACGCAGTGGTTGTTATCCGCACTTAATTTAATTCTCAACACGCCTTACGCACAAAGTAGTAGTGATTTGAAAATTACGCTGCCGAAAGATGGGAAGCCGGTATTTATGGATTTGCGCAGCGCGTTTTTTAATTTAAATGATGTTAGCAATGCGAAGGTGTATTTTCCTGTCACATTGATGAGTCAAGAGCTACTTCAGTATTTAGATCAAGCCTTTATCAAAGGACGCGTGCCGCGCGGTGATTTGCTGTTGCATGGTTATTTAAAAGATTTTCCGTTTATCAAACATGAAGGCGTGTTTCAGGTGTTATTTGATGCCGATAATGTGACGATGAAATACGCCGAAGGTTGGCCTTTTTTTGAAGGATTGGCGGCGAGAATTTTGTTTGAAAATGACAGTTTAGAAGTGAATATCAAACAAGCACAAGCAGAACGCGCTACGATTAATCAGGCAAAAATCAGTATTCCGTCTTTTAGCGATAGCAATTATGTGGAGGTTGAAAAAGGGCTATTTAGTGCAGAAATTAATGCCGGATTAGATTTTTTGCGCCATACGCCGTTGTCGTTGCCGCTCAAAAGCGTGTCAGAACAATTAACTATCACAGGCAATACGCAAGGCACATTAGCGATAAAAATTCCGCTTAGCGAGAAAGTTCCGGCAAAAGTGACAGGCACTGCCAGCGTAAACAATGCAAAACTAAATGTGTTAGCCATTGATTTACCAGTGACTAATTTAACTGGCGTGTTTCGTTTTACGGAGAACGGTTTTTACAGCGATACCTTGAATGCGTTTTCTTTAGGTTATCCGCTGCAAACAAAAGTGGATTTAAAATCCGACCACACTTTGATTAGCGTGGCTGGCAAAACCAGTGTGAAAGAGTTAGAACAACAATTTAAATTGCCGGCGCAAAATTTAGCGGACGGCGCAAGCACTTATAGTGCGCAATTGAGTTTGCCGTTTGCAGAAAAAACTGCACCAGAATTAATGCTGCATTCAAATCTGCAAGGCGTGAGTTTGGCGTTGCCTGATACATTGGAAAAAACCACGCTTGATAGCAAAGATTTAGACATTAAGTTTAATTTAACCGCCGCGCCGCTGTTGCCTGTGAATGTGCAGTATGACAAACAACTCAATGCTAACTTATTGATTAAAAAAGCAGATAAATCCGTTGCAGGCGCGACAATAGACCTGTCAGGTTTTAAAAACCAGACAGGTCTGGAAAGTCCACAAGTCGGTGAATTTAAAGTGAGCATCAAACAAGCACAGTTTTCTGCCCCGGTTTGGATTGCGGCTTTGGATAAAATGCAGATGAGCAGCGATAAAGCGCAATTATTAACGGATTTGGAAATTAGTACGCCGCACTTGCTGTGGTCTGGGCAACAATTGGGCGAATTTGCGCTAAATCTGCATCAAAATTCAAAAGATTGGTCTGGCACATTTGCTTGCGTTGCCGCCACAGGTCGCTTGCAAATTCCCGTTGATGACAATCCAAATAGCAAAATTAAGTTGGATTTGTCGCAGTTGGATTTATCGAGCTTGATGCGTTTGAAGTTACCTAAGAAAAACAATAGTTTGCCAACTCAGTTGCCGTTGTTTGAAATAGATAGCCAAGCGGTGTTATTGCGTGGAATTAACTTAGGGAAACTGGCGATTGATACCGAGCGCAATGGTAAGGCGATTAAATTTAAGCAATTTTTACTCAGTGGGAAAGATGAAACTCTGTCTTTAACCGGTGATTGGCAAGTATTCAATAATAAAGAAGCGTGTTCAATGACCGCTAATCCTTTGCAGGACTGGCAGTCATGCCCACATCAGGAGATTACCCGTGTTAGTGGTCAGTTTAGTTCAAAAAACTTAGGTGATTGGCTGAAAAAATTGCAATTAAATGATGATATTGAAGAAACGGAGGCAAAAATTGATTTAGCGTTGTTTTGGCAAGGCGCACCGTATCAATTCGCCTTAAGCACTTTATCGGGAACAATGGATATTAATTTGGAAGCCGGACGCATTTCCAGCATTGAACCGGGCTTCGGGCGTTTATTGGGCGTTTTGGCGATGGAACAATGGCTCAGACGTTTGCAGTTGGATTTTGGTGATATTTATAAAAAAGGCTTGAGTTTCAATGAGATTAAAGGACATTTTGATCTGCATAATGGCAAAGTAAATACTAACAATTTAACGGTGAATGCTGTGCCAGCTACCATCAATTTAACAGGCGAGTTAAATTTGTATGAGCAAACCTTAGACCAACAAATCTCAGTGATTCCTAAAAGTTTAGATGCCGTTCCCATTGCTGGTACAATTGTTGACAAAATAACTACACTTGTCACGCAAACCCTGACCGGAGAATATGAGGCGGGTTATTATTCGCGTTCTAAATATCGGGTGAAAGGCAAATGGAATGATTTAAATGTGTTGCCGCTGCATGAACAAGATGGATTATTTACCAAAACCTGGCGAGGTCTCACTGACTTTTCTTGGATAACACAACAAAAACAGGATTAAGAACAAATATGAGCAAATGTGCCGCCATTCAAATGGCATCTAGCCCTAGCGTCAGAGCCAATCTGATTGAAGCTGAAAAATTAATTGCAGAAGCTGCAAAAGCAGGCGCGAAACTTGTTGCCTTGCCAGAAAATTTCGCCATTATGGGCGTTGCTGAGTTTGATAAAAACAAGCAAAAAGAAGTGGATGGCACAGGGCCGATTCAAGATTTTTTAAGCATGGTTGCCAAAAAATATGACGTGTGGGTGGTCGGTGGCACAATTCCTTTGGCAGCAGATGATGAAAGAAAAGTCAGAGCCGCCTGTTTGGTTTATAACAACGCAGGTGAGCGCGTGGGGCGTTATGACAAAATTCATTTGTTTGATGTCAGTGTGCCGAATACTAACGAAGAATATCGCGAATCAAACTCAATCGAAGCGGGCGACATTCCGTTTGTGATTGATACGCCGTTTGGAAAATTGGGTGTGGCGGTTTGTTATGATTTGCGTTTTCCTGAATTGTTCCGTGATTTATTAGATTTGGGCGTAGAAATTTTAGTTGTTCCTGCTGCATTCACCGCTGAAACAGGCGCGGCGCATTGGGAAGTGTTATTGCGGGCGCGGGCGATTGAAAATTTATGTTATGTGATTGCGCCAAATCAAGGCGGCTTTCATTTAAACGGACGCAAAACCTTTGGGCATAGCATGATTATTGACCCTTGGGGAACTGTGTTAGATTGTTATAAAACCGGCGGCGGGTTTGTGTCTGCCAATATTGATAAAGAGCGTTTAGAAAAAGTACGCACCACATTTCCCGTACTCAAACACAGACGTTTTTTCTGCAAATAACAAGAGATGAGAGTCAAAGTGAGCTGGCAAAAATACACTGTTGCAACATTGTTTTTCTTCGTATCCATAGGTTTAACAGGCTGTGCGCCTACCCCTAAAAAATATCAAGATACTTCCGAATTGGAAAAACCACCGGAATTAGGCGTTGTCAGCTCAACTACTGAACAGGCAGCAACTGAAAGCTCTTCAGATAAAACAACGCAACAAGCGAATAAAGGATTAGGGGATGTTGTAAAACGAACCGATGACTCGCATTTGTTGATGATATTGTCATTTGGTGAGGCTTGGAAACAGGTTGAAAAAGCCATCAACCTCAGTGGTATGGAAATTTCAGATAAAAATATTCAAAAAGGGCAATATTATGTGGTGTTTGATCCAGACCTCGCAGACAATAAAAATTCGGATAATATCTTCACCTCTTTTTTTATCTCCGGCAAATACAACAAAGCACGATATTTATTAACATTTACAGACACTTCAGAAGGCACATCCATGAAAGCTGAGTTCTTGGAATATGCAGAAAGTCGTGACTCTCATCAAGATGGATATGCTGACCCCACCCCTGCTGACAACGGTTTAGCAAAATTTCTGCAAACCCTTTATACAACCTTGCATGACGACTTACCTTTGGCACAATAACCATGACAAATTCCATAGACCGCTTAAACCTTGCGAAACAAGCTGTGCTTGACCCTACCGGATTGCAAACCAAAGATATTGAGCAAGTGATGAATCGCTTGCTTGATGCCAAAGTGGATGCCGCCGATATTTATTTTCAATCCAATCACTTTGAATCGTGGGTTTTAGAATCTGGAATTATCAAAGAAGGCTCGTATAGCATTGAACAAGGTGCGGGCGTGCGGGCGGTTTCGGGTGATAAAACCGGCTTTGCCTATAGCGAGCGGATTGAACTGCCGGTGTTATTGCAAGCGGCTGACAATGTGAAAGCGATTGTGCGGCAAGCGCAAAATGCTGCTGTGCAAATACCTGCGCCATTGCATTGGCAACATTATTATGCGGTTGCCAATCCATTAACGTCGCTTACCGATCAAGAAAAAGTCGATTTATTGCGGACAGTGGATAAACAAACGCGCTTGCTTGATCAACGCATTGAAGAGGTGATTATCAGCTTGATGGGTGTGCATGAATCGGTGTTGGTGGCGAATCAAAACGGCTCGCTCATGGCGGATATTAGACCGCTGGTGCGGATGAATGTCAGTGTGATTATTTCTGACAACGGCAGACGCGAACAAGGCAGCATGGGCGGCGGTACACGCGGGGATTATGGTTATTTTATTGCCGAAGAAACCGCGCTGAATTATGGCAAAGAAGCGGTGCGGCAAGCCTTGGTGAATTTGGAAGCCGTTGATGCTCCGGCTGGAAACATGACTGTGGTGTTAGGCTCAGGTTGGCCAGGGATTTTATTGCACGAAGCGATTGGGCATGGCTTGGAAGGGGATTTTAATCGCAAAGGCACTTCCGCATTTAGTGGCTTAGTGGGACAGCGCGTTGCTTCTGATTTATGCACGATTGTTGATGATGGCACATTGCACGGGCGGCGCGGTTCGTTAAGCATTGATGACGAAGGCACGCCTTCTGAAAATACCGTGTTGATTGAAAACGGGATTTTAAAAGGTTATATGCAGGATCAACTGAATGCGCGATTGATGGGAGTAAAATCCACTGGCAATGGCAGACGTGAATCCTATGCGCATTTGCCGATGCCGCGCATGACCAACACTTATATGTTGCCCGGACAGCATAATCCTGAAGAAATTATCAAATCGGTGAAAAAAGGATTGTATGCGAAAAACTTTGGCGGCGGACAAGTGGATATTACCTCCGGCAAATTTGTGTTTTCCACCAGCGAAGCGTATTTAATTGAAGATGGCAAAATCACCCGTCCAGTAAAAGGCGCGACCTTAATTGGCAATGGCCCCGATGTGTTGACCAAAGTGTCAATGGTTGGTACTGATTTGGCGTTAGATAGCGGCGTAGGCACTTGCGGCAAAGAAGGTCAAAGTGTGCCGGTCGGTGTCGGTCAACCTACCTTGAAAATTGATGGGTTAACGGTGGGCGGGACGAGCGTTTAATTTATCCAGATGGTAGCGATAATGAGATATTCAGCTAATGTAGACAATTTGCTTAGTTATGGTGCTATTGACTTCCAAAAGCGTTGGTCAAAAGAAGTACAAGAAGGTTATTTAAGATTAGGATTTACCCCTGATGATATTCCTGCTTTGTTGCAGTTAGCACTGGATGAAAAGTTATTTTGGGAAGAAGAAGAGCCGCTTTATTCTGCGCCGTATCATGCGTGGCGAGTTTTGGGACTACTAAAGGCTGAGCAAGCTATTTCTCCTTTGCTAAATGAATTCCAACAAGTCGATCCAGAGGATTGGTTTTCTGAAGAAATTCCTAATGTTTTAGCCTTAATTGGTGAAAAAGCGATTTTGCCAATGCTGGCATATCTAGTTGATGAAAATATTGATGAGGATGCAAAACTTGGCATCACTGGAGTTTTTTCTCAAATAGCCCAAAATGAACCTGAATTTAAAGCGCAATGCCAAGAAATTCTGGTGAGTTGTTTAAAACAAATAACCACGCAAGAATCTACCCTAGCAGGATTCCTCGTTTCAGCTTTACTCGATTTGGATGCAAGAGAAGAGATAGAAATTATTCGAGAAGCTTTTCAGCATGGTTATATTGACATTGATGTTGTAGGCGATATTGAACAAGTTGAAATTGAATTGGGATTACGCCAACAAAGATCAACGCCACGACCCATTTCACCTAAAATTCAGGCAATAAGAGAAGTTCTTAAACAAAACTTTGGTGCTGAATATGACGATGATGAAAACCCCAAGCCAACGAAATCGGTAAAAATCGGTCGTAATGACCTTTGCCCTTGTGGAAGTGGTAAAAAATACAAAAAGTGCTGTTTGCATTAATCTTCTAGCATTTATCTATAATTTATTCGATTACAATTTAATAATTAGGTGTCGTTATGAAAAAAACATCTTTTTTGCAATTTATCCTATGCGTGGCTATGACGTTAGCGAGTGTTAACACAGCTCATGCTGTTGGCGAAACGCTATCGTTAGGTAGTCGGGTTGGCGATGTAAGCAGTTATGCCTCGACAACTTGGTCATCGCTTTCGGCAGATGGGCGATTTGTGGCTTTAGTCGCCAGCAAAAGTTTTTTGCCGCAGCCGTTTATTTATGACAGGCTCAGCGGCACATCCATCAATGTTCCTGAAGCCGGTTCAATGCCTGAAATTTCTGCTAACGGACGTTATGTCGTCTTTCGCTCCAGCACTGGCAATCATATTCGCCTGTACGATACGCAAACCCAAACAACAGAATTAATCAGCAAAGATTCTCAAGGCGTTGCTAGCAATAATATAAGTTATTTTTCAGCGATTTCTGCTGATGGCAATGTGATTGCTTTTTCTTCCACCGCTTCTAATTTAGTCGCTAATGATAACAATGGTTATGCCGATATATTTGTACATAATCGCAAAACCAGCAAAACCACGCGCGTGAGTGTTTCTTCAACCGGAACAGAAGGCAGCTTTGGTATTGGGGCAACCGGAACATTGGATATTTCAGCCGATGGACGCTATGTGGTGTTCTCATCTCCATCAAGCAATTTAGCCAGCAACGACACCAACACCACCGAAGATATTTTTTTACATGACATCAAAACTGCCACCACCACAGCGGTGAGTACCATTGTTCGTGATACCCCAACCAGTGTCAGTGGCAAAAGTACGCAGCCTTCTATCTCGGGTGATGGACGCTTTATTGCGTTTCAATCCGGCTCAAGCAAGCTGATTGCCACAGATACGGATGATTTTGTGTCCGATATTTTTGTCTATGATCGCGTGACTAAATTCAACAGCAAAGTGACTGTCAATTCTAACGGACAGTCAGTATTGCCGCATATTTCCGCTGATGGGCGTTATGTGGCTTTTTTATCGCAAGCCAGCAATTTAGTGGCAAACGACACGAATAATGCGTGGGATACCTTTCTTTATGATCGTAAAACTCGCAAAACCAGTCGTGTTAATGTCACAACCACAGGTTTACAAAGCTCAGGCGATGCAATTCCTTCTTATGTAGCAAGACCGGATTTATCGGCTGACGGTCGTTTTATCAGTTTTGAAACGGGCGCGAAAGACTTAACGCCTGATGATACTGACAGCGCGATGACAGATGTGTTTTTGCGTGATACTGTGGCGAATAAAATCAAAAATGCTAATGTCGGAATTGCATTAAGCGCACCAAGTACAAGCTTACAAGGTCAGCAATACACCTACACAGCCACCGTGACTAATGCCGGAGCTGCAATAGCCGCGCAAACGAATGTTATTTTGCAACTACCACCTGCATTAAGCATTCTGTCATTAACGCCCTCACAAGGTAGTTGCCTGAAAGGTGTTATTTCTGTGTGTCGATTAGGTGCAGTTGCCAAAGGAGCGCAACCCACCGTGCAAGTTACCGTGAAAGGCTTAAGCAAAGGGCAAGTGCTTGTTTCAGCCACAGCCGCCTCTGGTGAAATAGATTCTCAGCCGAACAATAACAGTGCAACTCATACAATCAGTATTAATTAATTTCAATATCAAACCTAGAGTGGGTTGAAAATTTTGCCCACTTTTTTAGCTACTTCTTAACACGAGACTACCGTGCAAAACTCAGAACAAATCAATCAGTTAAAAAGCCTCGTGCAAGAATTTTTAGACGAAGCGTTAAAACAAGGCGCGAGTGCCGCAGAAGCTGCTTTAAGTATCGGCAACGGATTATCTGTTTCTGCACGTTTAGGCGATGTGGAAAATATTGAATACGACTGCGACCAAGGCTTAGGCATCACCGTTTATTTTGACAAACGCAAAGGCTCAGCCAGCAGCACCGATTTATCATCAGATTCAATTAAAAAAACCGTTGCCGCCGCGTGCAGCATTGCAAAATTTTCCAGTGCAGACGAGTTTTCCGGTTTGCCAGACCCAGAAATGCTCGCCACTGAATTTCCTGATTTAGATTTGTATCATCCTTGGGATGTTGATGCAGAACAGGCGATAAAATTGGCGATTGAATGTGAAGATGCAGCGCGTTTTTATCACAGCGAAATTACCAATTCTGAAGGCGCGGCGGTGAATAGCCATCAAGGAATTAAAATTTTTGGCAATACCTTAGGCTTTTTACAAGGCTATCAAAGCACGCGCCATTCCTTAAGTTGTTCGGTGATTGGGCAACGTGGCGAAGAAATGCAGCGCGATTATTGGTATAGCGTGGCAAGAAATGCCAACGACTTAGAACAAGCCGCCGCGATTGGTGAAAAAGCCGCAATGCGCACGTTAAGACGCTTAGGTGGTCGCAGTCTTAGCTCGCGGGTTGCACCAGTATTGTATGCACCCGAAATGGCAGCCAGTTTATTAGGCGCGTTAATGGGCGCGATTAGTGGCAGCAGTTTATATCGCAAATCATCGTTTTTATTAGACAGTTTAGATAAGCAAATTTTGCCCGATTTTATTCACATCCATGAACAGCCGTATTTGAAAAAAGCCTTAGGCAGCGCGGCGTTTGACGGCGAAGGTGTCGCAACAAAAACGCGCGATATTGTCAGTGATGGCATTTTAAGAAGTTATTTACTCAGCTCTTATTCCGCCCGCAAATTAGGAATGCAATCCACAGGCAATGCCAGCGGCGTACACAATTTAACCATTGATGCTGGCGCGGATGATTTTGAAGCTATGTTAAAACGCTTAAATACTGGTTTGTTAGTGACGGAGTTGATGGGACAAGGCGTAAACCGCGTGACTGGTGATTATTCACGCGGGGCAGCTGGTTTTTGGGTGGAAAATGGACAGATTCAATATCCGGTGGAAGAAATTACTATTGCTGGCAATTTAAAAGAGATGTTTAAAAATATTGTTGCGGTAGGCAATGATGTGGATACGCGCGGCAATACTCGCACCGGTTCTATTTTAATCGAGCAAATGTCGATTGCGGGTGAGTAGTTTTCACGGTGAGTAGAGACGTTACATTGCAACGTCTCTACGCTTGCAAAACATAAATCGCATTAGTTTTTCAATGGCTAAAATCCTGTGAAATTTTCAAGACGACCAGTCGTCTTGAAAAATTTTGCAGCAACTTCTTCTTGAATAGGCTTTTGTTAAGATGACTTCTGTAGAGACGATTTTAATCGCTCAGTGCGAATAAATTTGTCCCCACAGCAACATTTGCCAAATCCTTAGCGTTTGAGATAACGTTTTCTACCTGACTTTGACAACACATAACGTCCGCCGCGTTTACCAATATACACAGTTTGCGTTTTTGTATTTGCCGGAATTGATTCCTGTTGATTTGGCACAGAAACATTGACATCAACCGCAGGCGATTTTATGTGCTTGCAATCATCACGCTCCCAACCATCTTTTGCTTTGCCATCTGCAACAGTTTGCCATTGCATATTCTCAGGACTATCCGCTCCGCCGCACGCCAGCGGATTAATATGATCTATCACATAACCGGGACACGCACCGGCGCGATTGTGATTTGCTGGACACGGATTTCCCGCCTTAAAATCAGCTTTTGCTTTTTCACTGCGCTTAATTCTGCCATGCGCATCTCGCTCAATAACGGCACTATTTTCAACCACTAACGCAGTTGCTTGCGGTGCTGGAAAGTTTTTTTGCGCAATCACACGTTGTGTTTGCGATTTTTCACACGGTTTATCTTGATAAGTGGTTTCATTGCCAAGATTGCACTTGTACAAATCCGCATAACTCGATTGCGCTAATAACAGCAACAACAGCGGCAGAAAATTTTTCATAAATTTATAAAGAAGACGATTTTTGAGCAGTAAACAAATAATAACAACGCAGTTTATGCAAATAACTGGTGTGGCGTTTTGACCCCGGCATTACCATTAACTCGCGTGCCACTTGCCGAAAGCCCCAAGGAATTCTGCCTAAAACCCGATTTTGTCGCACTCTGTCTTGTTCTGATGCCTCTAAAACTCTATCGGTTAAATCCGTTATTTCTTTGATATGTAAAGAATAACCTGCGCAAATATTTTTTATCTTTTCCTGAATATCCACAAACATCATTGGGCGAAAATCGACCACAGACAACACACCCTCAGGGCGCAGCAATCTCTCTGTTTCTGCAAAAAATAAATCCATATCCAGTTTATTTAAACACTCCACTGCAACAATTAAATCAAAACTCGCTGATTTAAAAGGCAATTGATGGGCGTTTGCCACAGCATAATGCGCCGCATCACACAGTTTTTTTGAGCGATAAACGGAGGTAAAAGACAAGTCAATGCCAAACACGGTTGCGTTTGGCAAAATATGCGTGAAATATTTAATCCCGCCGCCTAAACCACAAGCAACTTCTAATACCGTTAAGGAATTTTTATCACTTGCAATACGCCGATAGGCTTTAATTGTTTCGTGATAAACCTGCGCTTGATAATTTTCAAAATCATTCGGTCTTAAGGTTAATAACTCTTCATCAACAGGCGCAATCCCAGTATTAAAAAAACTTAAATGACCGGTTATCCATTTGTTGTAATACAAATAATTGTAAACCCATTTATTTCTGGAATTGTCGGCTAAGAAATGATGCAACTTTTCAGACAGTTGCCGGCTGAGTTTTTTTATCATGTTTGAATGGTTCCGTGAGCAATTGAGCGATTTAAAATACGAAGTTTAGGGGGAAATGCCGTTGTCTGTTATCCGTTAAATTTTAAAGCTTTTTAATGAAAATCTGCAGAAATAAGGATGTTTTTGCAAAAATAGTCAGTTTTATCAGGACATGACAGTATTTGACATATAACTGGACAAAATAAGGTACTAAGGTAAAATTAACGGTTTATTTTACTCTTCAAACATTTTATATATGGCGACTATTTGCGTTTTAAATGGCCCTAATTTGAATTTATTAGGTATTAGAGAGCCAACTCTTTACGGTCATAAAACTCTTAGCGACATCCAAAAAACACTTGAAAGCCAAGCTTTAGCTCTCAAGCATCAATTAAGTTTTGTACAACACAACGCCGAACACCAACTCGTTGAGCATATTCATCAGGCTTATTATGACGGTGTTGATTTTATTATTATAAACCCAGCAGCTTTTACTCATACCAGCGTTGCCCTGCGCGATGCCTTGTTAGCCACCAAAATTCCTTTTATCGAAGTGCATTTGTCTAATGTTCACGCGCGTGAGCCTTTTAGAAAGCATTCGTACTTTTCAGATATTGCACAAGGGGTGATTTGTGGACTAGGGGCGATAGGCTATGAGTTGGCGTTACAAGCCGCACACCAGATATTAACCACGAGATAAAACAGATTATGGATATTAAAAAAATAAAACAACTTGTCGAGATGATTTCAAATTCGGATATTGCTGAGTTAGAAATTAATGAAGGCGAAGATTCAATTCGCATCAGTCGCTATTCAGCCGCTCCTGTTGTGACCACAGCGGTTGCAGCACCTGTGATGGCAGCAGCACCTGTAGCCGCTGCTGTTGCTGCGGCGGCAGGAGCGGTAGAAGAAAAAATCACCGGACATATTGTCAGATCGCCTATGGTCGGTAGTTTTTATCGCTCTGCTACGCCTACCGCCGCGCCTTTTGTGGAAGTAGGACAGTCAGTTGTGCAAGGACAAACCTTGTGTATTATTGAGGCTATGAAAATTCTCAATCAAATTGAATCGGATAAAACTGGCGTAGTGAAAAAAGTTCTGGTCGAAAACGCCCAGCCGGTAGAATACGACCAACCTTTATTCATTATTGAATAAGCACAGCACGGTATAAATATGTTCGATAAAATTGTTATTGCTAATCGGGGTGAAATTGCCCTCCGCATCTTACGCGCCTGTCGTGAATTAGGCGTGAAAACGGTCGCTGTGCATTCCACCGCAGACCGTGATTTAAAACATGTTCGCCTTGCTGATGAATCTGTCTGTATTGGGCCTGCGTCTTCTATGGAAAGTTATTTAAACATTCCTGCGATTATCAGCGCGGCAGAAGTGACTGATGCTGAGGCGATTCATCCAGGCTACGGCTTTTTATCTGAAAATGCCGATTTTGCTGAAAAAGTGCACCAAAGTGGCTTTGTTTTCATAGGTCCTCGTGCTGATACCATTCGGATGATGGGCGATAAAATTTCTGCCAAAAAAGCGATGCAGGCGGCTGGCATTCCTTGTGTACCCGGCAACGGTAATCCACTAGGTGATGATGGCGAAGCAAACTTAAAAATGGCAGAGGAAATTGGCTATCCTGTGATTATCAAAGCTTCTGGTGGTGGTGGTGGTCGTGGAATGCGTACCGTACATACTGAAGCGGCATTGCTAAATTCAATTGCGATGACCAAAGCTGAAGCAGGAGCTGCGTTTGGTAACGATACGGTCTATATGGAAAAGTTTTTAGAAGACCCGCGCCATATTGAGTTTCAAGTCTTAGCCGATTCACACGGCAACGCGATTCATTTAGGTGAACGTGATTGTTCTATGCAGCGTCGCCATCAAAAAGTGGTGGAAGAAGCTCCAGCACCGGGCATCACCGCAGAACAACGCAATCGCATGGGCGAGTTATGTGCAAAAGCCTGTCGCGATATTGGCTATTTAGGCGCAGGTACGTTTGAGTTTTTATATGAAAAAGGTGAGTTTTTCTTCATTGAGATGAACACTCGTGTGCAAGTTGAGCATCCCGTCACGGAAATGATTACCGGTTTTGACATTGTAAAAGAACAATTGCGGATTGCTTCTGGAGAAAGACTTTCTATTACGCAAGAGCAAGTTACTTTTACAGGTCATGCGATTGAATGCCGTTTGAATGCCGAAGACCCGCGTACTTTTATGCCATGTCCGGGCGTGATTGACCAATTTCACATGCCGGGCGGGCCTGGAATTCGTTGCGAAACGCACATTTATAATGGTTATAAAGTGCCACCTTATTATGATTCAATGATAGGCAAATTGATTGCGCATGGCGAAACTCGTGACAATGCGATTGCCAGAATGCGTACTGCATTGCATGAAATGGTGATTGATGGCATCAAAACAAATATTCCTTTGCAAACTGACATCATGCACGATGCTGCTTTTTGTGCAGGCGGTCAAAATATTCATTATTTAGAGAAAAAATTGGGTATTAGTAGCTGATTTTTGTAAGGTGGGCAGTTTTTTAGCTCACCGCAAGCAATCAAACAAGTATATTTTTTCTAACATGGTGGGCAAAACAGCGTGCCCACCTTACTGTTTTAACTTTAGAGTACAAAATGACAACAAAAAAATTCGACCCTGCTATTCGCAGAAGAATGTACTGGGCACACAACTTAAAAACACCTTCAATTTGTCCCGAATGTAACGAAATACTCACTCGCGAAGCTCACGCTTATGCGATTGCGGTGTTAGAAAATGGTCAAACCAACGCTTTTGCCTCTAGTAATGATGGCGGACGTTTTTGCAGCACTTGCCCTGTTGTTGTATTAGATAATGAAGTTTTCAATAAAATTACTGAAGAATCGCCCGATATTACGCAATACCAAGTCGTTGGAATCATTGATATAGAAAACACGACCGATAGAGATATTTCTATTGCAAATTTCTTAACTGACAAAGTTTCTGTTAAACCCAACGAGAAAGTTGGCAGAAATGATCCTTGCCCGTGTAAAAGCGGTAAAAAATACAAAAAATGCTGTATGCAATAACATTATGGCTTGGCATCAAATATCTATTACCAGCGACGAACAGACCTCACCCCAAATCGCCGACTTTTTCAGTGAATTAGGCGCATTATCAGTCACCTATCTTGATGCTGAGGATGTGCCTATTTACGAACCCGCTCTCAATGAAACCAAAATTTGGAACAATACGGTTGTTGTCGCGCTGTACGAGTTGGATAAAAACCCCGAACTGATTCAGTCAGTGTTGTTTGCAAAATTTTCGCAAAGTCAATTGTCGAACTGGCAAGTTGAGTTGTTAGAGGATCAAGATTGGGAGCGTTCATGGATGACTTATTATCACCCGATGAAGTTTGCCGATAAACTGTGGGTGTGTCCCACCGGACAAGAAAATCACGAAGCAAACACTGTTTGTTTAACTTTAGACCCCGGTTTAGCGTTTGGCACAGGCACTCACCCAACCACAGCGTTATGTTTAGAATGGTTAGCAAGCCATGATTTAACCGACAAAGTGGTGATAGATTACGGTTGCGGCTCAGGGATTCTTGCGGTAGCGGCTGTATTGCTGGGTGCGAAACATGCGCACGCGATTGACATTGACCCGCAAGCTATTACTGCGACGCTAAGCAATGCAGAAAAAAACAACGTTACCGCTAAAATCAGCTGTTATTTGCCGGAACAATTTACGCCTTTAGCCGCCGATGTCGTCTTAGCCAATATTTTGGCAAAACCGCTCATAGAATTAGCTCCTGTGATTACGGAGTTAGTAAAACTACAAGGTCAGCTGGTGCTATCAGGCATTCTTAATGAACAAGCCGAAACCGTCAGCGCAGCATACAGTGGCACAATGACAATGAGCCCCGCCGTAACTCAGGAAGATTGGTGTCGTTTAGATGGCGTAAAAGCCGTGTAAATCATGCTAACTCAATGCTCACACTGCAAAAAAACGTACAATCTCAGTATTGCAGAATTGCAGAGCTGCTCTACTGAATTGTTTTGTCCTCATTGTGAGGAAATGCTAGGACGCTTGAAATTATTTAAGTCAGATTTTTTTTTCAAAAGTGAAAAAAACGCATCGTCTTATTGGTTTCTTTGGACATTAGGATTTTTCCTCTGTTTGCTATTATTTATGGCGCAAGTTTATGTCTATGCTCACAATCAACTTGCCCAAAATCCACAGCAGCGCATTTGGATAGAAAAAAATTGTCGAATTCAGCTTTGCAAGCTCCCTGTTTATAAAAACTTGGATGAATTTGAAATTTTGCACGGTGATTTTCAATTAAAAGATAATCATCATTATGTCTTTCAAACCGTGTTGAGCAATCAAGCAGAATTTAAGCAAAATTATCCGCGCATTAAATTAGACTTGCTGGATTTTTCTGGGCAAGTTTTTGCAGAACGCGTTTTTTATCCACGCGAGTATTTAGGTTTTGAACCTTCTCAACCAATGCCTGCCTCAGAAACGATTGAAGTGAGTTTAGATATTGCAGCACCAACACAGAAAGTGGGCGGCTACACGTTTGAATTAATTTAAACCGCTTGCCCGTGTTAAACTCCGCAACATTGCTCAAACGCATCGTTTTCCCCTACCCAATACACGACATTCATGGCACATCCAGAAATTTATTTAAAGAAAAACGAAGACAAACGCTTGCGCCAAGGACATCTTTGGGTTTTTAGCAATGAAATTGATATAGCGCGTTCCCCTCTCACCGCCTTTCAAGCCGGCGATTTAGCCTTGATTAAAGATAATGCCGGACAAGCCTTAGGGACTGCTTATATTAATCCTCACACCTTGATTGCAGCGCGGTTAATCTCGCGGAAACCAAATGCGAAATTGGGCGGCAATTTTTTCAAAGACAGAATCGGCACGGCGTTGATTTTGCGTGAACGGTTATACAGCAAGCCTTTTTATCGCTTGATTTTTGGTGAAAGCGATGGCATTCCCGGTTTAGTGATAGACCGCTTCGGTGATGTATTTTCTTTGCAAATCACTACCGCAGGCATTGAAAAACAAAAAGAAATTTTGGTGGCAACCTTAGTTGAGCTGTTTCAACCGCAAGCAATTGTGTTAAAAAACGATAATGGTCAGCGCGAATTGGAAAACTTAAGCACTGAATCTGAAGTGGTTTACGGTACGTTGCCTGATGAAGTTTTGATTGAAGAGAATAACGCGCAGTTCAAAATCAATATTATGGATGGGCAAAAAACCGGTTGGTTTTATGACCATCGCGATAGTCGTGCGCGGTGTGCGGCGTTGGCAAAAAATCAGCGCGTGTTGGATTTGTTTTCCTATTCTGGCGCGTGGGGAATTCCGGCGGCAATCGCAGGAGCTTCGGAAGTCGTTTGTGTGGATAGTTCTGAAAGTGCATTAGCAATAGCTGCGGACAGTGCAAAACTGAATAATGTCGCTGAAAAAATGCAGTTTGTGCGTGCTGATGTGTTTGAGTTTTTAAAAACAGCGCGTGAAAATCAAGAGCGTTTTGATGTGATTGTGCTTGACCCGCCCGCGTTGATTAAGCGCAAAAAAGATTTTAAAGCCGGTTTTGAGGCTTACAGACGCTTGAATCAATTGGCGTTGCAAGTGTTGGCGAAAAATGGGGTGTTGATTTCGGCTTCTTGTTCGCATCATTTGAGTAAAGAAAACCTGCATGAGATTTTGCGTTCGCAAGCGCGGCATATTGATCGACATTTGGTGTTTTTTGCGCAAGGCGGACAAGGAGGCGATCATCCGGTGCATCCGGCGTTGCCTGAAACGGAATATCTGAAAACTTATTTTTGTGCGGTTTCGAGTAGTTTGTAAGATATTGGCATGAACAATAAGCAACAAAAAACACTCTTTGCTATTTTTGCTAAACCTGTGCCAAATTCGATTGAATGGTCAGAAGTGGAAAGTTTGATTAACGCTTTAGGTGGTGAAATAAAGCACAATCAAAGCAGGAGTTACGCCATGATTTATAAAAATTACCACGCACAAATTAGCTATAGTGAAGAGGATGATGTTTTTATAGGTCTGGTTGTGAATGTTGAGCACGATATTATTGCTTTTGATGGCTATTCAGTAGAAGAGTTAAAGCAGGCGTTTAAAACCGTAATTGATGATTATTTATTAGATTGTGCAAAAGCAGGCAAGCAACCAGAATCTCCATTACTAGAAGAAATAGCTGCTTAAGATATTTTATTAATCATAAAACTTGAATTATTTTTTATAACTCGATTGAAACTTTAGAAGAATTAAAATGAATTATTGGTTAGTTCGGGCAAAATGGGGCTTAGAAAATAAAAAAGCCGAATTTATTAATAATGATGAATGGATTAATGGTTATGAGGATAAGTATTTAGAAATTGTTAAGCGGGTTGAAACCGAAGATATTTTGCTATTAGCCGATGATTCTACAATAACCCATTATGGCAAATGTGTTGATAATTCCAAAGATGGCAGATATTTAACCGTTGATAAATGGGAGATTTTAAGAGAGCCTGTTGAATATCCTGTCACAGAATCCTATGCAAAACCCATTTCTCAAATTAATGATGATGATTTTATAAAAGGTATCTTAGAAACTATTGAAATAACAACTCTGAGTCAAAATATAAAAATTACAAACATCACTATTGAAAATTTTACCGTATTTAAAAAGGAAAGTTTAGAATTTTCTGAAGGTTTAAATGTTGTAATTGGCGAGAATGGCTTAGGAAAAACCCATTTACTTAAGTTGCTTTCCGTATTTATATCTAGCTTTTCATCTCATGCCAATTCTGAAGGCTTGATAGATAAATTAAAAACTGCAATTAAATCAAGATTAAATATTGTTTTTAAAGTAGATTCCTTATGCAATCTTATTTCAAATGGAAAAGATGAAAGCAACATAAGCCTCAATATAAAGAATTATTATATTGGTTTTTCTATCAACTCAAAAGGAGATGTCATTCTTCAAGAATGTTCTCGTAGTTTGATTGGAAAAGAATTTGTCTTCATTCCTGCAAAGGAAATTTTATCATTCTATGAAGGATTCATTCCTTTGTATGAAAAAAGAGAAACTTCTTTTGATGCGGTTTATTACAAGTTAGCCAAGGCATTAAGCCTACCTATTTTAAAAAACTTTGATTCCTATCCTGTTGAATATAAAATTTTATTAAAACTAGAAGAAATATTGGAAGGAAAAATCGTTTTAGAAAATGGACGATTTTATTTACTGCAAAACAATCGTAAAACCGAAATTGCCTTAATTGCCGAAGGATTTAGAAAAATCGGCATGATTGCGCAATTATTAGCGAATGGTTCATTAACTAAAAACAGCATTTTATTTTGGGATGAACCTGAAACAAATTTAAACCCGCGCTTAATTCGGAAAATGGCAGAAGTATTAATGGAACTGAGCCGCGCCGGAATGCAGATTTTTATTGCCACCCACAGTTTATTTTTAGTGAAAGAAATTGAAATTTTGCGTAAAAAAGAAGATAAGCTTAAATACTTTGGTTTAGGCTTTGATGAAAATAAAGAAGTGCGAGTCAGTCAAAGTGAAGATTTTGAATATTTAGACGATATTGTTATTTTAGATGAAGCACTTGAACAATCCAGCCGCTTTCTATCGAAAGAGGACGTTTAAATGCCGCCCATTACAGAAGGGACTCTTATTTTTAACTTTGCGTTTGATGCTATAAAGTTTGATAACACTGATTATTATCGCAATCATTTTGGCAAAATTCATGTGCGAGCCTGTAGAAATAAAAAAAATCCTTGTAGCAGAACAATTCTTAAAGGTGTTCCTGCTGTAGATATTCTCGCTGTAAATACAACTACAGGTTATTTAATTGAAGTAAGGGACTATACACTTGAGACGCAAGAAAAAAGATTAGATGATTTGATTGAACAGTTTTTAGGAAAAGTGCTTTTAACTTTGTCTGCAATTTTACCTATGAAAATCAATGCAACTGTCACTGCTGAAAGAAATATTGCAGATTTATTTTCTAAAGTCCCTCAAATAGAGGCTATTCTACATCTTGAGTTACCTCCTTTGCCGTCACAATTACAGTTAGCATCTTGGGATCGTTCAGAGATTCAAATGGATTTAAAGCGCAAACTAAAAGGAAATATAAATCCTAAAGTTGTCTCTAAAATAGATCATCAAAATCTACCTTGGACTGTCACTTAGATTGATGAAAAACAATACTGAAAAAAACATTCCCTGCGCCCTGTGCAAACAACCCGTTGAATTAGCTGGTTTTTGTTTGCAAACAGCTGACGGACAAAAAGATTTTTGTTGTGAAGGTTGCTTATGTATTTATCAACTGCTCAACGAAAACACTCCCCCACCACCCCCTGATAACAATAATTAAACTTTTAAGAGGTCAAAATGAAAGCCTGCGAGTCCTGTTCCCATCGTGTCGAAATTGGTGCGAACCACAAACAAGTTAGTGTGCCCGTGCGTGCGATTGGGTTACTTTTCGTGTATTTACCGATACTTACCTTACCTTTTGTCATTACCAGCGCGTATTTAACGTATTTCCATTTGCTGATGGTGGGCGGCAAAAATGTGAAAAAATGGAGCGACTTTATGCCAGAACGCGCCACACATCGCTACACTATGAAAAACCAAATTACGATGGATGGCTCTTTCAAACTTAGTTTTTCGCAATCAAAATTGTATTGGATGTTAAATTGCACTTGGTATTGCCCTGCAAGCGTTGCATTATTTGAGTGGCATGCTTATTTGGTAAAAGTGGTAGAAAACTGGTGGTGTCCGTTTGGTCATAACAAAAAAGATAACGGCGACTACAACGAAGGCGCGATTGATAAATCCTTTTGGCATATTTATCCTGACGAACAAGCTAAACTGCATGAAGATGATTTGAAAAATCCGTTGTGGAATATTGAAGAAGAGAAAAAATAATTTGTAACACAGCGGTAAATTTGAGCGGGATTATCAAAGTTTAAAATAATCTGTTCAGAACACAAAACAGCAACCGGAAGTTTAAAAGCTCTGGTTGCTGTTTTTTTTTGCAATCCAGAACTACAAGTATTGCGTAAATCACCGGAATAATTCTTTCAAATTTTTGAAAATTTTTTAAGACAACCAGTCGTCTTGAAAAATTTCGCTGCAACTTCTGTGTAAAATTGATTGTACAAAGCGAAGAAACTAAAAGGAATTAAACCGAATTAAGATGTTGCAAAAACCAAGCAAAGTCATCACACACTTCATCTAACACGCTCAGCAGATTGTGGTCTGCATCGAGCATTTTTAATCGGCATTGATATTGTTGGCTAAAACGCCACGCATTTTCTGGCGCAACAACCCTATCTTGCCAGCCTTGCACAACAAAGGTGTGAGGCACTGGCTTAAATTCTGTTTGCGGATAATCGGGCAAATAAAACGCCGGAGCCATTAAAAACAAACCTTTCGGCTGCATAAATTCAGCGGCAACAGTTGCCACATAGCCGCCCATGCTTGAGCCAATCAGCACCACTTCATCATACTCAGATAAATCCGTTGCCAAGAGGATTTCAACCCGTTGTGTCGGATTAACGGTGTGTCGATAATCTATGCTTTCAACGTGATAGCCGTGTTTTTTTGCCACTTCAGCTAAAACTAAGGTTTTTCTGCCCCAAGGTTCGCTGTCTTTGCCGTGATTAAATAAAGCGAGTTTTTTCATCGGCACTCTCAAAGTTCGGCTTTTTGTTCGCGGTTTAATAAGTTTTGTACGCCAATACGCGGATCAAGATTTTCATACAGCACTTTGTAGGTTTGTTCGGTAATCGGCATTTCTATATTGTATTTTTTGGCTAACAAATAGGCTTCTTTTGCCGCCGAAACGCCTTCAATTTCTTGTCCTATTTCCAATGCGGCTTGCAGTCTGTTTTTTCCTTGCCCTAAAGCTAAACCCAGTCTGCGATTACGCGATTGGTTGTCTGTGCAGGTTAAAATCAAATCGCCTAATCCTGCCAAGCCCATAAAAGTTTCTTGTTTGCCACCCAGTTGCGTGCCTAAGCGGATGATTTCCGTGAGTCCGCGCGTAATCAAAGCGGCACGAGTGTTTGCGCCCAGCCCTAAGCCATCTGCAATTCCAGCGGCAATCGCTAAAACGTTTTTGATTGCGCCGCCGACTTGCACGCCAATAATATCGGTGCTGGTGTAGCTGCGAAAACGTGAACTGCTTAATAAGCCTGCGAGTTGACTGGAAAACTGTGTGTTTGCCGAGGCAATCGTCATTGCGGTAGGAAGATTTGCAGCGACTTCTTTGGCAAAAGTAGGGCCTGATAAAACGGCTGTGGGGGTTTCTGGAGAAAAAACTTGCCCAACAATTTGATGCAGCAGCAAGCCGTCAGCAGGATTAAAACCTTTAGTCGCCCAAGCAATTTGCACATGCTCTTGTACTAAAGGTTTTATGGTTAACAGCGTTTCTTTAAACGCATGACTTGGCACTGAAATCAGCAAAGTTTGGCTAGAAGATGCCACTTCACTTAAATCAGCCGTCACGGACAAAGCATCAGGAAAAGCAACATGCGGCAAATAGCGTTGATTTTCGCGGTCATATTGCAGGCGACGGATGTGCTCTGGATTATGTCCCCATAGCAGGGTTTTACAGCCGTTGCGGGCTGCCAATATTGCCAAAGCAGTTCCCCAAGAACCCGCGCCTATAATGCCGATTGATGTTGTCATCTAAAAAACTTAGTTCAAAGTGTCAGTGCTAGGAGCTTGTTGCGCTTCTTGCAGTTGCTGTACATGTTGTGCAAACAAAGCATCAAAATTGATTGGTGCAAGTAACAATTGTGGAAAACCACCTTTAGTCACTAAATCAGAAATCACTTCTCTTGCATAAGGGAACAGAATATTTGGGCAAAAGCTGCCAACCATGTGTCCCATTTCTTGCTCTGTAAAACCTGCTAACACAAAAACGCCCGCTTGATTTGCTTCCGCTAAATACGCAACGCTTTCGCCTGATTTAACAGTCACAGTGACAGCTAAAGAAATTTCATATAAGTTTTCGCCCACTGAATTAACATTTGTACCTAAGTTAAAATCAACGTGTGGTTGCCATGTTTGAGTGAATACTTGTGGGGAGTTGGGTGTTTCAAAAGAAATGTCTTTGGTATAAATTTTTTGAATGGCAAATTGTTTTTCAACAGATGTGTTTTCGACGTTAGTATTTTCTTCAGCCATGATATGTGTAGTTAGTAAAGTGAATAAAAAGGGTGTTGTTTTAATGTATAAAATCTAAACAGCTGTGTTTATAGCTGGGTAAAACGGTTTATGCCTAGGATTTGTGTTTGCTAGTGATTTTTATTGGAAATTTATGATCTTCCCATGCTTGCATTCCTCCATCGAGATTGAAAACTTTTTCAAATCCAGCATTAATCAGTGTTTTACAAGCAGGCACTGAACGTGTTCCAGACTGACATACGAGCAATAAGTCTTTGTTTTTGTATTTTTCCAACGTATTCAGTTGATCTTTCAGCTTGCCTAGCGGCGTGTTAATCGCATTTTCAATATGTCCTAGAATAAATTCATGCGGCTCTCTAACATCGACAATAATCACTTCGTCGCTATTCATTTTAACCACTGCATTCATGGGGGAGAGATTTTTAAATGGACTAAAAGCCGCTTCAGTAAATTCTTTAATCAGTAAAAAGGTAACAACAGCCAGTGCCAAAAATAGCATAGAGTGATTGGAGATAAATTCTAAATATTGATCCATGGGATAATTTTTATAGTGCTAAGTGGATTAAAAAGTAGGTGGTAGGTTACATTGGACAAAATAGATCACGCATCATACGAATCAGTTGCAGCATCCTTGGGTCATCAATAAAATAATAAACGCGATTGGCTTCTTTTTTATACCCCAAAATATCTTTTTCTCTTAAAATTGCCAAATGTTGTGAAATATTGCTTTGACTGGTTCCCACTTTTTCAACAATATCTTGTACGCTAAGAGCCTGATTACCCAATACACATAAAATTTTTAAACGCAAAGGATGTGACATCGCTTTTATACAGCGTGCGGCTTTGGCTATGTCCGCGTCGTTGTAGTGTGGCAGGCTTTCTTGATTTTCCATAAAAGATGATTTGTTCTTAATTTAAGGTGGGGAGAGTTGTGGGTTTTATGTTTTAGCAAAATACGAAAGAAAAGAATTTATCTACGATGTCATTAACATATCTTAAGTATAATGGCGTTGTGAGTGGAATCTTTCAATAGCCGCCACCGCAAAATTTAGTAAATGTAACAAAATAACTCCGTTTGTTCAATTG
Organism: uncultured Methylomonas sp.; assembly: GCA_936941155.1. Classification (GTDB taxonomy): domain Bacteria; phylum Pseudomonadota; class Gammaproteobacteria; order Methylococcales; family Methylomonadaceae; genus CAIQWF01. The sequence goes on from CAKZJE010000122.1 coordinate 27,323, forward strand.
TTTAAGGTATGAGTTAATGTCAGGTATAGTCGAAAATAATATGAAAAATAATATGTCAGCTAATGTAAAACCTTTGGTTTTGGTAATTCTGGATGGATTTGGTTATCGTGAAGCAGCCAATGCCAATGCTATTGCCCTAGCAAATACCCCCTGTTGGGATGCTTTGCAGAAAAATAATCCAATGACTTTACTAGAATGCGCCGGTGAGGTTGTGGGTTTGCCTGATGACCAAATGGGCAATTCAGAAGTGGGTCATTTACACATTGGTAGTGGACGTTTTGTGTTTCAAGATTTATCGCGCGTGAACAAAGCCGTGAAAGATGGTAGTTTTTTCAGCAACGAAGCGTTGTGTCAAGCTGTCGATACCGCGATTGCAAAAGATAAAGCCTTGCATGTCATGGGTTTGCTGTCTGAGGGCGGTGTACACAGCCATGAATTGCAAATTATGGCGATGTTGGAATTAGCGGCAAAACGTGGCTTGAAAAAGATTTACCTCCATGCGTTTTTAGATGGTCGTGATGTGCCACCACGCAGTGCAACAAGTTCATTAAAATTAGCTGAAGAGACATTTGCTAAAATCGGTGTAGGGCGCATTGCCACAATCACCGGACGCTTTTATGCAATGGATCGTGATAAACGCTGGGAGCGCGTGCAGTCTGCCTATAATTTGATTGCGAAAGGTGAATCTGAGCATCAAGCGAAAACAGCGTTAGAAGGTTTAGAAGCGGCTTATCAACGCAATGAAAGTGATGAGTTTGTGCCTCCGACTGCGATTGTGGGAGAAAACAACGAAGTGGTGTGTTTAGACCCAGAAGATTCTGTGGTGTTTATGAACTTTAGAGCGGATCGCGCTCGCGAAATTTCGCAAGCAATCACCGATGCAGATTTTAATGACTTTGAACGCGGCTGCCCGCATCACACCGGCTGTTATGTAACGTTGACTGAATATCATCAAAATTTCACTTATCCGATTGCCTACCCTACGATTGATGTAAAAAATGGCTTAGGTGAAGTGTTGTCAAATGCAGGTTTAACGCAATTGCGTTTAGCGGAAACTGAAAAATATGCACATGTCACGTTTTTCTTAAACGGTGGTCGTGATGAGCCGTTTCCAGGCGAGTCCAGAATTTTAGTGCCATCCCCAAAAGTGAAAACTTATGATATGCAACCAGAAATGAATGCGGCAATCGTCACAGATCACTTAGTTGAGAGCATTAATAGCGGAGAGTTTGATGTTATCATCTGCAATTATGCTAACTGCGATATGGTTGGACACACAGGCATGTTAGATGCAGCTTTAATTGCTGTGGAAACCATTGATGGTTGCTTAAAGCAAATTACTGATGCGCTGGCAGGCGTTGGTGGGCAAATGCTTATCACAGCTGATCATGGCAATATTGAGCAAATGGTTGATGAAGAAACAGGACAGCCACACACCGCGCATAGCATGAATAAAGTGCCGTTGTTATATCTGGGTGGACATAATACAACTTTGGCAGACGGTGGTTCTTTAGCAGACCTTGCACCGACTATCTTAAGTTTATTAGGTGTTGCACAGCCGAAAGAAATGACCGGACGTTCTTTGGTCGTGGCTGCTTAAGCATTTATGAAATGTCAGGCTTTAATCGTTGTTGCTTTGCTGAGTGTGATGCACTTAGGATTTGCAGAACCTATTGTTGTGCCAAACAATCAGAATTCCAGCCAAATCCAATCAAATCTTGCGAAAGCTAATCAAAGCATTGAGCAAATAAAACTCCAGAAAGAGCAATTAGTCACTCAGTTGCAAGCTATTGAGAAACAGCAGGGAGACATTGCGCAATCTTTGCATAGTTTGAGCTTGCAAATTGACACAAAACAGCAGCGGTTAAAGCACCTCAGCAAAGAGATGAAAAAACAATATGCAGCACTCAAGCTGCAAAACAATGAGCTTGCCAAGCAAGTGCGTGCTTCATTTGTTATGGGTAAAAAAGAGCAATTAAAACTTCTTTTAAATCAACAAGATCCTGCGTTAGCCAGTCGAATGCTGGTTTATTATGAGTACTTTAATAAAAGTCGCATCAGAAAATTAACTGAGATTAGAACCAAGATTGCTTTGCTCGATCACCTAGAGCAAGAAAAACGGCGCGAAACAACCTCCTTAGATCAAGCATTACGCTCGCATCAATCTGTGCAAGTCGGTTTGTCGGATATTCAAAAACAACGTGAAGCGTTGTTAGTGCACTTAGGGAATGAATTTAAGAAAAAATCGCAGCAATTAGCCTTGCTTGAAGCAAATGCCGATGAAGTTCAAGCCTTGATTGATAGGCTACAGCAGTCGCCCACAGTAGCGGGGCAGCAAGAAGAGAATGACACAGTAAGAACTCCACCGGATGTTGCCGAAGCAATAGACGGTGATGGTAATCAGGTGAGTCCGAATGATGTGCAAACAGAAAGTCCAGTTGCCACTGTTGTTGACAAACCTTTTGCAGAATTAAAAAGACAGTTGCCTTGGCCTGTGAAAGGCACAATCATTAAAAAGTTTGGTAGTCGTCGCTCGGCAGACACCCGCTGGGATGGCTTGCTAATTGCCGCACAAGAAGGCACAGATATTCAAGCAGCCAGCAGTGGGCGTGTGGTTTTTGCGGATTGGTTGCGTGGCTATGGCTTGCTGATTATTATTGATCACGGACATGGCTATATGACCTTGTACGCATTCAACCAAAGCGTATATAAAAAAGTAGGCGATAGAGTGAAAGCAGGTACAGTGATTGGCGCAGTGGGAAAAAGTGATGGTCGCGAAGAGTCTGGTTTATATTTTGGAATTAGAAGCAAAGGAAAACCGGTTGATCCTATGATATGGTGTAAAAAAGGATAAGTTTTTTGCTCACAACAAGGCACACATCGTTAAAAGCATCGTAAAGCATCTGGCTTTGTAATTTAAAAGTTAATTTTTTCAAAAAAAATTAGGTATTGGGAGTGTTAAGGCATAATGGTTAAGAAGCAAAGTGTATTAATTTTAGGCCTAGGTTTTTCACTAGGTGTTTTCATGGCTACTTGTGGCAGCGTATTTGCCGAAAAAAGCAGCCCCGCGCCTGTTAATGATTCTCAGGTTTTACCTTATGAAGATTTACGCGCGTTTAGCGAAATCTTTGGACGCATCAAAACAGATTATGTTGAACCTGTTTCTGATAAAAAACTATTGCAAGATGCGATTCGTGGAATGCTGACAGGTTTAGACCCACACTCCGCCTATCTGGACAATGAAGAATACAAAGAGCTGCAAGAAGGAACAACTGGCGAGTTTGGCGGCTTAGGGATAGAAGTCACCATGGAAAATGGTTTTGTAAAAGTTGTTTCGCCAATAGATGACACGCCCGCACAACGGGCTGGGCTAAAAGCCGGCGATTTAATCGTGAAATTGGATGAAAAACCCGTCAAAGGCATGACAATTAACGAAGCTGTGAAAATAATGCGCGGCGAAGTTGGCAGCAATATTACGCTGTTGGTGGTGAGAGAAGGCGAAGAAGCTCCGCTTAAAATTGTTTTAACTCGCGACATCATCAAAGTTAAAAGCGTTAAGTCGAAATTGCTGGAAAAAAATTACGGCTATTTGCGGATTAGCAGCTTTCAATCAGGCACTAGCCAAGGTTTGAATGACGCAATTGCAGAGCTGAAAAAAGAAAACAAAGGCGCGTTAAAAGGACTGGTATTAGATTTGCGCAATAATCCGGGCGGATTGTTAAACGCAGCGGTTGATGTCAGTGACGCATTTTTGGAAAAGGGCTTGATTGTTTACACGCAAGGCAGAATTAAAAACTCTGAAATTCGCTTTAATGCAGCAAGCGGCGATTTGATTAGCGGTGCGCCGTTAGTTGTATTAATCAACTCAGGCTCAGCATCAGCATCCGAAATTGTGGCAGGCGCATTGCAAGATCAAAAACGCGCCATCATCATGGGCGAAAAATCGTTTGGCAAAGGCTCAGTGCAAACAGTATTGCCAACCAGTAATGGCGGCGCAGTTAAATTAACCACTGCACGTTATTACACGCCTTCAGGTCGCTCCATTCAAGCAGAAGGCATTGAGCCTGATGTGGCGTTGGCGCAAGTGAAATTGGAAGTATTAGGCTCTTCAAAATATGAACCTGTGAAAGAAGCAGATTTAACAGGACATTTGAAAAATGCTAATGGCGAGAAAAAAGCGGCAAAAAAAGATGTGATGAAAGAAAGCAAAGATCTGAAAAATGCAAAAGACTCAAAAGAGTCGCCTGATAAAACACTTTTAGATGTCAGTGATTATGCGTTGCATGAAGCTTTAACCTTGTTAAAAGGCATGAGCATTTTAAAATAGTTTTACTGCTGTAAATCACGACTGGCAGCTCTCAAAAGACTGCTAGTCGTCACTTCAAAAAGTCTTTAGTCTTGTTCTAAAGGATGTGGATGGCTGACCCAATAACCTTGGGCAAAATCAACCCCAATCTTCGCTAATTTATTATAAATATCCTCAGTTTCCACAAACTCTGCAATTGTTTGTTTGTGCATTAAATGTCCAATTTCATTAATTGACCGCACCATTGCAAAATCCACCGGATCGCTGCAAATATCTTTCACAAACATGCCATCAATTTTCAAATAATCAACAGGCAAGTTTTTTAAATACGCAAACGAAGATAAGCCGCTGCCAAAATCATCTAAAGCAAATAAACAGCCGCGTTCTTTGAGTTTTTTAATTAAGCCTGTCACTAAATTCAAGTTGGAAATCGCGGCGGTTTCTGTAATTTCAAAGCAAAATTTCTTGGCAGGTAAGTTGTAATAATCCAGCGTTTTTAGAATAAATTCTAACAACCATTCTGAGCCTAGCGTGTGTCCTGACAAATTAATTGTGCACACAGACAGATTTTCTAAGCGCGTGGCATGGTCTGCAAAAAAACTTAAGGTGTTATTGATAATGTATTGATCTATTTTCGGCATTAAGCCATAGCGTTCAGCGGCTGGAATAAACGCTCCGGGCGGAATGATTTCATCGTTATCGCCTTCCAACCTGACCAAAACCTCATAATGATCGCCCTCAATGTGAGGCAGAATAGTTTTCAAAGGCTGTTTATACAGTTTGAATTTTCGTTCATCTAAGGCTTTATTCAGTTTAGCCACCCACTGAATTTGCCCTGAGCGCAATTTAATATTTTCATCATTATCGCGATAAATATGCAGGCGATTGCGACCTGCATCTTTAGCCGCATAGCAAGACGCATCAGCGGTCATCAGCAAATCATTTAAGGTATTAAATTCATCGTTAATTTGAATAATGCCGATGCTAACACCAATCCGAAAGCTTTTGTCGTCCCAATTAAAGCGAAAGTCGGCAATAATTTCTCGCAGTGAATTCGCTAAACATACCGCTCTATCTAAAGAACAATGCTCCATCAGAATTCCAAATTCATCGCCACCTAAGCGGGCTAAGGTGTCGCGGACGCGGATTTTATTGCGAAAAATGGTTGTGACTTGTTTTAACAACTCATCACCTGCGGTATGCCCACAAGTGTCGTTAATGATTTTGAATTGATCTAAATCCAAATAACAAAAAATATGCACGCCACCCGATACGCGCCGTGATTCTAACACCCGATTTAAGCGTTGCTCAAACACGCGCCGATTCACCAAGCCGGTTAAGGGATCGTGTGTGGCTTGATAAGCAAGTTCGCGACTCAGTTTGCGTGCTTGTGTCACATCGCTAAACACCAACACCGCGCCCTGAACTTTCCCTTGGGCATCGTGAATCGGCGCGGCTGAATCTTGAATGCTATATTCCAAGCCTAGGCGATTGATTAATAAAACATTATCTTCTAAGCCGACAATTTTATCTTTGGAAAGACAGCGAAACACCGGATTAACGGCTTGTTTTCGATTACTTTCGTAAACAATTTTAAACACTTTATCAATGGATTGACCGCGCACCTCTTCAGAACGCCAGCCTGTCAATTGCTCCGCAACAGGATTCACAAACTCAATAATGCCGCGCACATCGGTGGTAATCACCGCATCCCCAATGGATTTTAACGTCACTTGCGCCCGCTCTTTTTCTTCAATCAAGCGTTGTTCTATCTGCATTCTTTCGTTAATTTCTTGCTGCAATTGCTCGGTGCGCACCAGCACCATTTCTTCTAACAATTGCTTGTAACTTTCTAACTCTTTTTCAATGGATTTGGCTTTAATGACGTTATTAATCGTGGACGGCAATAGTTTTAAATAATCACCGTTTAAATCTTTGGTTAAATAATCCGCCGCCCCTGATTTCATGGCGCGAACTGCCACATCTTCACCACCCGAACCTGTAACAAACACAACGGGTGTGGAAACAGGAATATATTCAAACAAATCAAAGGCTGTGCCATCACCTAAGGCATGATCTGCAAGAATCAAATCAAAGCTCATCAACCTAAGCATTTCAATTGCAGCATTCACAGAGCCGGCAATTTGATAATCGTAGGGTAATTGCTCACGCTTTACAAAGCGTTTAAAACTCATTTGATCTGTTATATCGTCTTCAATCAATAATAATTGGATGCGGTTCATTGCGGCAACTCACTTTTAGACCAATATGCAGATAATAATTCGATGGTTGAAACAAAGCTTTGATATTCAACAGGTTTCACCAGATAACCTGCCACGCCCAATTCAAAGCATTTATTCACATCTGTTTCTTCTTTGGAGGATGTCAACATAATCACCGGCATTTTTTGAAAGTTAGACGAGCTTTTTAGATAATGCAGCAGCTCCAAACCATTCATTTTCGGCATGTTAATATCCAGCAAAATAATGCACGGCAACGGTGTTTCAGGATTGGATAACAGCACAATTGCCTCTTCGCCATTGCCTGCAATCATCAAATCGTTAGGGATTTTCAATTGTTTAAAGCAGCGTTTCACGGTCATCACATCCACTGCATCATCTTCCACCAACAGCACAGGGTGTAAGCTATTCATCGACATATTCCTGTTGTTTTGGAATGGTAAAAAAGAAACGAGAGCCTTCCCCTAGTGTTGAGACTAACCAAATTTTACCGCCCCAAGTATGAATAATTTTTTCCACCAAACTCAAGCCCACGCCGGTGCTATTAGTTTGATCTTTAGGTTCTAACGTTTGAAATAACTGAAAGACTTTTTGTTGATACGGTTTGTCGATGCCAATGCCGTTGTCTTCCACGCAAAAACACCATTGCGAACCATTTAAACTGGCAAAATCTTCAAATTCTGCAAAATCTTGGCAACGCAGCTGAATGTGTCCCTGCGATTTATCATTATACTTCACGGCATTATCCAATAAATTTTGTAGCACTTGATAAATCCTTAACTTTTCACCATACACCGAAGGTAAGTTTTCTTGTATGGTTATTTGAATATGTGCAGGTGGCGAAATCGCTTCAATCACATCACGCACAAGGGCGTTTAAATCAACCAGTTCAATCGCTTCTTTCACCCGACCGATGCGCGAATATTGCAAAATCCCATCAATCATATCGTGCATTTTTCGCGCACGACTACGCAATAAACTCATTTGCGCTCTGCCATCGTCATCAAAAGAATTGGCATAATCTTCTTCAATCCACCCAGCCAGCTGATTAATGGCGCGTAATGGAGCTTTTAAATCGTGAGAAACCACATAGGCAAAGTTTTTTAACTCTTCATTGACTTTATTCAGCTCCTCAGTTCTGGCGACCACTCGCGCTTCCAACTGCTCATTAAATGCTTGAATTTCTTGCTGCTTGTTTTTCATCTCTGTGATTAACAAGGTATTTTCCAACGCAATTGCTGCCTGTGCGGTTAATAATTTCGTCAATTCAATATGCTCTGGATTAAATACTGAGGTGATTAAGTTATTTTCCAAATATAACACGCCTAAGAGTTTTTGTTGTTTGAGTAATGGCAAACACAAAATGGATTTTAATTGTTGTTTGACGACCACCTCATCGGTCATGAAATCACCAGTCGCGCTGGCATTCTCCAATACCACTGTTTCTAAAGTGCGATAAACATAATTCACCACCGCCCAACTCAAGGTTTCATCAGACAAGGCTTGATCGTTTTTAATTTCAATTTCTACGTTATCGTGTTTAATGCCTTTGGCTAAAATGTCCAGCGATTTATCATTTGGAATTAATAAATAGCCTTGTTTTGCCCCTAAACGTTCCATCACCGCTTTGATAATCACCTTTAATAACGAGTCAAAATTCAGCTGGCTCGTGATGCCGCGCGTGGCTTGCACCAAATAATTCACATCCAATAAATGCGCTAAGGTGATTTCAGCATTTTCATCAATGACCCGCGCTGTGGGCAGATTTAAAGAATAATTTTCAATTAACTGTTTCGCTTTAACCGTTGCGCCACAATGTTGATACGCACTCACCGCCCGTTGCAAATAATAATTGGTGTATTCGTGCTGGTTTTTAATGAGTAATTGCGCAAAGCGTTCTTTGATAAAACCTTCCAACAAAATAAATTTTTCTTTTCGGCAACAATCAATCGCATCCAAATAACAGCGACGCGCTTCACTAAAACTCTCGTAACGATGGGCGCGTTCTGCCAGCATTAAAGCAAAATACGGTTTTAAAATAACGCCTAACTCAGCCCAGGTTGCAACGCTTTTCAAACAATCCTCTAATAACAACCGCTCTCTCACATCATTAAGATTGAGTTGCAAGCCATTCAAATAGCGAAACACATACCAAAGCCGATTCAAAATATTGTCGCTTAAGCCACGCAAGTAAGGTTGTGCGTACATCAAATCCACCGCCGCTTGGCTGTAGTCGCCTAAATAATGATGCGCAATACCTTTTAAGGTGTAATAACCGCCAATCGAAACCACATGTTTATCGGCTTCCCATTTTTTTAATTTTTCCTCAATAAGTGTTTCAGATGACTGGCCGTCCTTTAAAGGACTGCCAGTCATTAACCTTGACCACCCCTCTAAAGCACTTTCTGCTAAGCCTAATGACAAGGACAAATTAAATTTTTGCGAAAACGTAATGCACTCTTGCGCAATCTCAGTAACTTTCTGTAAATCAGTACCTTGCGTGACCAAATGCCAAATATACGGGCCATAAGACAAGCCGGCGTTGTACAAATCGCCACAGGTTTTACCGCGATGAATATTTTGTTGGCACTCGCTGATAATCAATTCTGAATTTTTACGGTTATGCCGATTTGTCCATAAAATCCCATTAATGCCTTTGGTTGCACCAAACGTATCAGGATAACGTGCGGCTAATGCCATGCCTAAATCTTCATAACGAAACGATAAGTCATATTGTTTTTTGCGCTGCAAATACAAACCCATCATCGAAAATCCATAAATCACCGATTCATCCACGCCGCCAGCTAAACAGTTTTCAGTTGACTGAATCGCTGCCAAATACAATTGCGGCACCATACCTGCCAAATAATAGTCTGGAATGAGTTCGCTATAAATGCCGGTTTCAATTTGGGTACTGCGTTGATTGCTGGGGCTGACATCTAAAATTTCTTGCCACACATCGCGCTTAGGCTGATGAATTTGCGCAAAAATCACAGCGGCTCTGTTTAACGCTTCGGCATCACTGTCTGGAATAGCGCGATTAAAAAAAGCTAAGCCGCGATTTCCCAATTCAATCGCGCGGTTAAAATTGCCTAACGACGATAAGCCGACGGTTTGCTCATACAAACAATCGACTTGATCTAAATCATTGCGCGATTGCTGCATTAAGGTGTTTAAAATCACTTCAGATTTATTTTGATTGCCTAACGCCATTTCAGTTCGCGCTAAGTATTTGTGCAAATTGAATAAAAACGCATAATGTTGATTCCAATCTTGATTGGGCATCAGTGCCAAGGCTTGTTGAAAAAAGAAATTGGCGTTATCCATTGCCAACGCCCGCAACGCAACCACGCCCGCCGCATAATTAAACTGCGCCACTCGCAATTTTTGCGCCTCGCTTAAGTCATCCGAATGCGCCTCAGCTAAATGCTCAACAATCGAAAACAGATTGGGCAATTCTTCCAGCGGGATGTTTTCTGGAATTTGCGCAATAAAACGGTCTGCAATTTGTTGGTGAATCTGTTGTTTTTTACTTGAGTTCATAAGACTAGCCGCCGCTGCTTGCACTTGGTCATGGAAAAACGCGAGGAATTCTTTTTCGCGTAATAAAATATTTTGCACAAAAGCCTCGCTCAAGGCTTTATATAACTGCGGCAAGCTTAAATCCGTCACCACCGCTAAATCGGCGGCGGCAAAACGTGCCCCTAAACATGCGGCAATTTCTAGCAAAGACTGTACCTGATTTGGCAATTTAGCGATTTTGTCTTTAAACAATTCCAGCGCGGAATCAGGAATTTTCGTATGGCGCAATTGTTGTTCTTCCCATTCCCATATTCCTTCGCTGCTTAAATGCAGATGCTGATAAGTATGCAGCCAACGCAAACTTTCATTGACAAACAAGGGGTTGCCAGCCGATGTGTGAAAAATAACCTCCGACAATGCCTGTGTGCGCAGCGGATAAGTATTCAAAATATACGCCGTCATCAAATTCACTTCGGTTAAACCTAACGCAGTTAAGCGAATTTCAAGCAGCGGTCTATCTTTGCTTTTTACTTTTTCTATCAAGCGCGTTAAGCGATGACTGGCATCCACTTCATTATGTCGATACGCGCCCAGCCAAAACAAATACGGATAATCGAGCAAGTTATCAAAAAATCGCTCCAATAAATCAAAACTTGCGCCGTCACACCATTGCAAATCATCAATAAACAGTGTTAAGGGATGCTCTTTGCTGGCAAAACAAGCAATAAATTTTCCGGCAACATCATTAAAACGATTTCGCGCCTCAATCGGTGGCAAATCAGGCACAGCCGCTTGCTTGCCAATAATCAACTCCAATTCAGGAATCAAATCGGTCATCAAATGCCCATTTTCACCCAAGCTTTTAGTGATGCGCTCACGCCAATAACTAATGCGCTGACTATCTTCAGTCAACAACGTTTTCATTAACGAGGTAAACGCCTGAATTAAGGTGCTATAAGGGATATGTTTTTTAAATTGATCAAATTTGCCGGCACAAAAATAACCATAATGATTCACAATCGGCAATTGTAATTCTTGAATTAAACGGGTTTTGCCAATTCCTGAAAGCCCTGAAATCAAAGCCGCTCTAAAAACGCCGGCGCAAACGGTAGAAAATTCATCTAAAAGTTGGTTTTTTTCATTATCGCGCCCCACCATTAACGAAGGAATGGTAATGCGATTGCTGTAATCTTTTTGTTTTAACGTAAACAGCGGCGTTTTATTTTCTTGCAATTCCAATAAACACGCTAGCAAATCCTCTTTTAATCCAGTCGCAGTTTGATAGCGCATTTCAGGAGCTTTTTCCAATAAAATTGCCACAATATTCGCTAATATCATGGGAACATCAGAATCAGTTGTTTCTATTCTGGCGGGTATTTCAGCCAAATGGGAATGAATAATTGCAATCGGGTCGGCAAATAAAAACGGCGGATGACCTGTTAAGGCTTCATATAAAATCATCCCCAGTGCATATAAATCAGTGGTGTAATTGACTGAATATTTAATGCGTCCGGTTTGTTCGGGGGATAAATACGGTAAGGTGGAAACTCTAAAACTTTCTTCGTAAATAAAATGGCTAATTTGATTAATATCTAAAATGCGCACATCGTCAATCAATCGCGCTTCTAAGGTGTCTTCATTAATCAAAATATTATTTGGCTTAATGCCTTTGTGAATATGTCCGGCTTGATGATTTTCTGCTAAACGCTCTGCAATAGAAATTACCACTTTCAGCACAGAAATATAAGATTTTTTTAATTCAGGCACATACGCTTGCCAATTTTTTAAAGGACTGACTGTTTTAAAGGTTTGTTGTTTATTTAGCCATTGCGTGAGGGTAATTCCTTCACAAAAATTGCGCACTAAAAACAAATTGTCACGGGTGGGAGTTTCAAGAATAGGAATCAACGTATATGGCAATGACAATTCTGAAAGTTGTTCAATTTGTTGCTGCAAATAGGTTAATAAACCGGCTGAATTAAATTGCGGTTTAATCTGTTTTAAAACCAGAATTTGCGGATGTGTGGTGTGGGTGGATTGCACTTTGAAAACTTCAGAGTGCAGACTTTCCCCTAAGTTTTCTAACACCTGATAATTTAAGAGTGTTCGCATTTTCACATCCTACAGACAGGGGGAAATTTGTAAGTATTTGCTGATAGAGCGCGAGATTAGATAAATCTTGTTTGAAAGCAATAGTGCATTTTAGGAGGGAATTTCAAAAAAACACAAGAAAAACCTGTTTTTTCATTAACAGATTTTATGATCTGGAAATAGAGAGCTCTTATTTTTAGCAAAGCTTGTTTTCAGATAGGTAAGTTACGCGAAAAATTTCTAAGACGACTGGTCGTCTGGAAAAATTTTCACTCAAATATTGATGCAATTTGCTGATGTTTTAAAGATGATGACGATTTGGAAATTTAATTAGGAGCGTTCATAAAATAAGCTCGACAACTGTAGGTGCTAATTCATTCGCACAGTGCGGATAAATCCGCACCTACACAAAATAAACTTCCATAAGTTGTTTCGTGCTCATTCCTCAGGCAATCACATCCAAACCTTTTCTATCCACGACAGATAACAATTTTAGTGTTGCTCCTTTTGGTTTTGTTGCGCCTTGCTCCCATTTTTTCACCGCGCTGTCCGACACATTTAAATAAGCGGCAAAAACAGCTTGCGTTAAGCCTAACTTTTCGCGTAATGACACAATTTGACTCGGCGTATAATCTGGCACGGCTGGCAATGAATTTCTATCGAATTGCATTAAAGTGGCTTTATCAATTGCGCTTACGCTGTAAAGGTCTTTTGCCATTTCGTTCAGTGTTTCTTGAATGCTATTCATTGTTTATCTCCACTAAATTTTGATTATCAATTAAAACCTTAATCTGTTCATCTGTTAAACTCAGAAACGCTTCAGCCATTATCTTAAAACCTTCAAGCTGTTGTTTTGTAATATTATCTTGTTCTGATTTGGAAAAGCCGTGCGCAAAAATGACTTTATCCGCAACTTTCATCAAAAAAAGCACACGATACGCACTTCTTTTTCCTTGTCCTTGTTTTCCAATCCGCTTTTTATACAGATTTCCGCCTAAATTGGCATCCACTAAACCATTTTCTATTTCAATCACCGCTTTTTTCAGGTCAAGATCGCTCAAACCTTGTTTTTTAAACCATTTTTCAAATAAGCGATATTTAAGTCTTTAACGATGATAAGGATGATTATTCAAAATAGACCACGCGCGATAAATTTGTTCAGCAACCACAATCCGCACCATCGGATGTGGCAAAGTCAGATTGGATAAACGCCACGATTGATTAGCGCGTTCTTTCACGGCATCCGCTAATCCTTCAGGGCCACCGATTAACAGCGCGATATTTTGCCCACTTTCCAACCAATTTTTTAAATTGCCGGCTAATTCAGGCGTAGTCCAAGGTTTGCCGGGAATATCCAAAGTGACAAGATGGGTTCGCGGTGGCAACGCGGCAAGCATTTTATCGCCTTCCTCTTTCACAATTCGCGCCACGTCACTGTTTTTGCCGCGTTTTCCGGCGGGAATTTCTTTCAACACCAACTCACACTCGCGCGGCAGACGTTTCGCATATTCTTGAAAACCTTGCTGCACCCACGCGGGCATATTGTTACCAACAGAACACAAAATAATTTGCATGAAAAATGAGGCTCTAAAAAGATGAATAAAGGGATATGATTGTCTGAATCAAGATTTACAGAATTTTAGGATTAATTTGATGATGTATTTACACACAAATACTGTTTATCAAAAAAATCTTGTTCATCTTAAAATCCTGTAAATCTTGATTCAGACCATAAAAAGGCGTGTACTGCCTGCATTATAACAAAGCCCCCAAAAACAGGAGAAACACAGTGGAAGCAATGATTCGTTTAAGCGTTGCGCTGGCTATTTTTTTAGCCATGATTAGTTGGGAAGCTTTTAGCCCGCGCCGCAGTTTGCCGATTGAACGCAGGTCGCGTTGGCTGATTAATTTAGGTTTAGCAGGATTCAACATGCTGATGATGCGTTTAACTGTCGGCGGCGTTGCGTATTTAACTGCGATGAAAGCAACGCAACAGTCTTTCGGTTTATTAAATCAATTTACCAGTCCGTTGTGGTTTAAGATTTTGATAACACTATTGTTTTTAGATGTTGCGATTTATGCACAACACGTTTTAGCGCATCAATGGCAATGGTTATGGCGACTGCATCAAGTGCATCACACCGATTTGGAAATGGACGCAACCACCGCAGTGAGATTTCATCCGTTAGAAATTATGCTATCGATGGCTTACAAAGTGTTGTGTATTGTTTTGATTGGTGCAAATCCGTTAGCGGTGATTGCGTTTGAAGTGATTTTGAATGCGACCGCGACTTTTAATCACAGCAATGTTTATATTTCGCCTAGATTGGAGAAATGGCTGCGCTATGTGTTGATAACGCCGGATTTACACAGAATTCATCATTCGGTGATTCCCAAAGAAACCGACAGCAATTACGGCTTTTCGTTGTCGTGTTGGGATAAATTGTTTAAAACTTTTACGCCGCAGTCGCAATCGCCACAAACCGAAATGGCGATTGGTTTAGCGACTTTTAGAAACAAGGATGATTTAAATTTTTTGCGCTTGTTGATTCTGCCCTTTCAAGCATTAAAAAAACTTAAAAGGTTATTGTGATGATTTTTCAATATCCTGACAGCGTGATGCAAGTGTTTTGCAAAGCTCCGATTGCGGGGCAAGTAAAAACGCGCTTGATGAAAACATTAACTGCGGAAGATGCAATGCAAGTGCATATTGAATTAACCGAACGATTATTGAAACTTTTGCATGAAGCAGCGATTTGTCCGATTCAACTGTGGTGCAGTCCTACAACCGATTTTGCGTTTTTCCACAAACAAGCTGAAAAATATTCACTCACTTTGCGACAACAACATGCGGGGCAATTAGGCGCGAGAATGTTTCATGCGTTAAATGCAGGATTGGAAGATTTTCAACAAGCAATATTGGTGGGCTGCGATTGTCCGTCATTCACTGCGGAAGATTTTGTTGCAGCGATTACAGCTCTCAAAGAAGGCGTAGATGTGGTGTTAGCCCCGACAGAAGATGGCGGTTATAGCTTAATTGGCGTGAAACAGCCGCAAGCGCGGTTATTGAGCGATGTCGATATGCCTTGGGGAACAGCGCAAGTGTTAAGCAAAACGCGCGAGCGGATTTACCAACAACGACTTAAATCGCATGAAATAAAACTGCAATGGGATGTGGATACGCCGGAGGATTTGGCGCGGTATCAAGCGATGTGTTTGAAATAAACAGATTTTGAAAAATCTTAAGAGTCCTAAATACCCATCTTCCTTGTTGTAAAACTCTCGCAATCTCCGTTGCGTTTGATATGAAGGACTCTTTGAAAACTGCCAGACAAAATTTTAAGCAACAATCAACAGAGTAAAAAATCTTATCTGCCGAATTTTTTACGGAATTTATCAACACGACCTGCGGTGTCAACAACTCTTTGTTTGCCAGTATAAAAAGGATGGCAAGATGAACACACCTCAATATGCAAATCTTTTGCTAATACTGAGCCGGTTTCAAATTTATTACCACAACCACAGGTCACAGTAATTTGCGCATAGTTAGGATGAATTTCTGGTTTCATAATGATTTCACATTACCCACAATGGGGCTTACAGTTTTAAAAGGTAACTAGGTATAATACGAGTTCCTTAACAAAATCGCAACCACAATTAATATGCGCATCATTACTTTAAATGCTAACGGCATTCGCTCAGCTCAAACTAAAGGTGTTTTTGACTGGTTAGAGCAACAAAATGCTGATGTTGTTTGTATTCAGGAAACCAAAGCTCAAGCCGAGCAATTAACCGCAGCTGTGTTTCATCCGCAGGGTTATCATTGTTTTTATCACGATGCGCAAAAAAAGGGTTATAGCGGCGTAGCGTTGTATTGCAAAAAACAACCGGATCAAGTGATTAGTGGAATTGGCTGGGAAGATGTTGATTTTGAAGGGCGTTTTATTGAGGCGCAATTTGGAAAACTAAGCGTAATTTCGCTGTATTTAATGTCCGGTTCGTCTGGAGATGAGAGACAAGCTGTGAAATTTAATTTTCTGGAACGTTTTTTACCGTATTTGCAAGAATTAGCAAAAAATGGACGCGATTATGTGATTGCCGGTGATTGGAATATTGCGCATAAAGAAATTGATTTGAAAAACTGGAAAGGTAACACAAAAAACTCCGGTTTTTTGCCTGAAGAACGGGCGTGGATGGATGATTTATTTGCGACAAACGAATGGTTTGATGCGTTTCGACTCATTAATCAACAAGCAGAACACTATACTTGGTGGTCAAATCGAGGGCAGGCGCGGGCTAAAAATGTTGGTTGGCGGATTGATTATCAAATTATCAGCGCGGGATTGATGGATAAAGTGCAAGCGGCGAGTATTTACACCGAACAACGTTTTTCTGACCACGCGCCGTTAATCATGGATTACGATTATTCGTTTTAAAATTAAAAATCGCCTTTGGTTTTGCCACTGGTGGTTTTTAAGGGCTGACTGAATTGATAACAGGATGATATTGTATGAAAACCGATAGCTTATTTTACCGCTTGTTTCAACGTTGTCCGCAGTTAGCCACTGAATTATTAGAGCTAGAATTTAGCGGTGACAGTTATTGTTTTGTGTCCGAAGAAATCAAACAAACTGCGTTTCGTTTGGATGGTATTTTTAAACCGTTAAGCGATAATCCAAATCAACCGTTGATTTTTGCTGAAGTTCAATATCAGCCGGATGATGAATTTTACGGACGCTTTTTGAGTGAAGTTTTGCTGTATTTATATCGACAAAAACCGAATCGCACATGGTTGGCATTGGTGATTTATCCCTCGCGCAAAGTAGAGAAGCTTGGTGGCGTTGAATTGAATCCGTTTATGACATTGCCACAACTGCGCCGAATTTATCTGGAAGATTATCGCGATTGCCAAACACTGTCTTTAAATTTGGAGTTGATTCGCTTGATTGCCTGCGATGAACGGCAAACAGTCAATTTGGTGCAGGATTTGGTGGCGCGAAATGAAAAAATAGACACGGATACGCTGGATTTTATTGAAACTATTTTGGTGTACAAACTGCCCCGCTTGAGTCGGGAGGAGATTAGAAAAATGTTAAATGTGCAAAATGTTGAATTGAAACAGACCGTTTTTTATCAAGAAGTTTGGGAGGAAGGCAAGCAAGAAGGATTGCAGAAAGGTGAACAAATTTTGTTGCAACGAATGCTAACGCGGCGTTTTGGGCAGTTGCCGGATGAGATAAAAAACCGACTTAACCAAGCAAATGCGCAACAATTGGAACAATGGGCAGATGATTTGTTAGATGCGCCAACCTTAGAGGCGATTTTTAAGGATTCGTTGAATTAAGCATAATGGCAGAATACGCATTTACATAAAAACCGCCTTTGGTTTTTTGCCAAAAGGCGGTTTTTTGTAGGGCGATCACGTTTTTTGCCCACTATGATGTGTTTAATTTTAGGTTGTTGGTGTACAAAACAGCGTGTACACCCTACTCAAATATGAAGGAAGTTACTCAATACTGAATTTTAGTTTGAAGACTCAAATACATTGCTTTATAAGCTGAAGCGGCATCTTCATAATTCTCACAGTTTACCATTTCATTAATCTTTTCAAGTTCTGTCAACATAATTTCGTAGACTTGAGAACAGTCATTCCTTTGGTTAATTGCTGCGACAATTTTAGGCGAAACAGCATAATACTCAGAAATTAACTCATTGCCATTAGATTGTTTTGCCACATAACAATCGCGTAACTTACGCATTGAAACAAGTAAATTACAATCATCTGACAACCCTGCAAAATCAACACATGCTGTTGTTAGATAACATCCTCCTGGCTTTTTAAATCCACACATACATGTATCATTACTATCCATGTTCATATGAGAGGATTCTGGACAAGCCCAACGACGATTATAGTTGATAGTATCAGAAAATATGCCACTTTCAACCATGTATGTTCCACAGCTATTACACTGCCGCGCATCATCTGGATTATCGTGACCACAACGCTTGCATGTTCTATACCAATAAATTTTTGACATTATCGTTTCCTTTCGATATTAGGAGCCATTAAACTCATATTTGATTGTCCTTCCGACTCATTCAAATAAGGATTAAAAGCATTTGGATTAGTCGACATATTGCTACCTGTAAATTTATTTACAAGTCTGTGAGCTAAAGCCTCTGCTTTTAGCTGAGAGCGATATTCCAGCTCATTTCCAATTGCATCAGGCAAATTCATAATATCTTTAAGCGTTGTCATAATGGTTCTCTTTAACTTAAGTTGTTATTATTTTTTTGGGTTAATCACTTTCTCTACTTTTTCTTCAACACTCCATCTAACTTTGTCAGATTGTGAAGGTTGTTTTTTAGAATTGTTATCACCTTGTTTTTTGTTTATCCCATCATTTTTGCTATTAGGAAGCATAGGTTTCTCCGAATTGAATTATAGATTGACAATTGTCATTTTAAACTCCCTCAAGTTTGTTACAATAAAGCCACACAGAGAATTTGTCAGTAGGAATGAGATAATGTCAGTAAACGATAAAATAAGATTGATTCGAGAAGCAAAAGGCTTAACGCAAGAACAAGTCGCTGAAAAATTAGAGATGTCACCGAATGCTTACGGCAATATTGAACGCGGGGAGAATGACCCAAAATTATCAAAGCTACAAAAAATAGCCGAAATATTTGAAATAGAGTTATCTGAACTCGTAGATTTAAGCGAAAAAGGAACTGTAACTATAAACTTTTCTAATCAAGAAAACAGAAAGTCACCTAAAAGTAAAATTTGTATTAGTTTGCCAAATTCTGAATTAGAAAAACAATTGCTGATTAATGAGTTAAAAGACAAAGAACTTGCCATGAAAGATAGGGAAATTGCGTATTTAAAAGAACTTAATGAGTTATTGAAAGTTAAAGCTTAAATTTACTTTTTCTCGATTAAATTCTTCTCATCATCATCTTGATAATGCGATTTAGGAATAAAAAACCGCGCAAACAACAATCCTGCTTCAAACAACAAACAAATTGGCACAGCCAATAAAGTTTGCGATAAAGCATCCGGTGGAGTTAAAAACATTGCCACCACAAACGCGCCAACAATAATATACGGACGCGCTTCTGAAAATTGCTGCGGAGTCACCATACCTGTCCAAACCAATACAATGGTGAAAATCGGCACTTCAAACGTTACCCCAAATGCGAAAAATAAAGTCAGGGTAAAATCTAAATATTTGGCAATATCGGTCATCACTGCCACGCCGACGGGCGCGGTAGTTGTTAAAAAAGCAAATACCAACGGCAAGACAACGAAATACGCAAATGCAACTCCGAGATAAAAAAGCGCGGTGCTGGCAATCAGCAATGGCAAAATGAGGCGTTTCTCGTGCGCATACAAACCGGGAGCAACAAATGCCCAGATTTGATACAAAATCACCGGCACGGCAATAAATCCAGCGCAAACCAGCGAGAGTTTAAACGGAGTGAAAAACGGTGAAGCTACGTCAATCGCTACCATCGTGCTGTTGGCAGGCAAATGTTTGAGCAGCGGTACGGATAAATAGCTGTAAATTTCGTTAGCAAACGGTGCTAAACATAAGAATATCAGCAGCACAGCCAGCACAATATTTAACAGGCGGCTGCGTAATTCAATCAGGTGGGAAAGAAAAGGTTGTTCGCTGTCAGCGTGGGAATTATCGTGTTTCATCAGCGTTTGTATTCAAATCTGACAAGTCTTTAACACCTGTCAGGTTTTTTTCTGCGTTAGAATGCGCAAGATCGGCAAGATGCTCAATGTCGTTTTCAACCGCATGAAGCTGCATTTGTTGTTCGCGCATTTGCTGCTCAAACAAAGCTTGTTGTTCTTGCATGATTTGCTTCATTTCTTCCAGTTGTAATTCATGGTGAATTTCAGCGCGAAGGTTGGCAGAAATCGCCCGCATTTTCCCCAGCCAAAAACCCACCACTCTGGCAACTTTTGGCAATCGTTCAGGGCCGATGACCAGCAAGCTGACTAAGCCAATCATCAGCAATTCAGAAAAACCGACATCAAACATTATTTTTCAAGCGGCGATTTAGTTTCAACACGCGCTTCGCCTTCAAGGGTTGCACCTTCGGTTTTGCTGATGTTTTGCTCGTCTTCGCCTTCTTTCATCGCATCTTTAAAACCTTTTATCGCGCCGCCTAAATCCGAACCGACGTTTTTTAGTTTTTTAGTGCCAAACACCACCATCGCAATGGCTAACACAACGAGTAAATGTGGAATACTAAAACCCATGATGGACTCCTTAAGGGAAAAGTTTTTATTGGTCGCGGCTGGCTTTTTCTTCTAAACCGGACAGCCCAAATCGCCGTTGTAATTCTTTTAATACGTCATCGGGATGTAGGTTTTGTTGCGCTAACATCACCATGCAGTGAAACCACAAATCAGCGGTTTCGTAAATAATTTGTTCTTTGTCGCCGTTTTTTGCGGCAATCACGGTTTCAGTGGCTTCTTCACCAATTTTTTTTAAAATGGTGTCTAAGCCTTTATGATACAAGCTGGCAACGTAGGATTTGTCGGCAGATTGGGTTTTGCGTTGTTCGAGTACTTCAGCGAGCTGGGATAGAGTATTATTCATTTTTCAAACTTCAATCAGTATAAAAATGTGCATATAATTCTTCTGCACTGATAAAACGGCAGGCTTGGCGCATAATGGCTTTGCAAGTTCCAATATCTAGTTCATCGTGATTTGGAATAGTTAGAATTTGTTTTTGATTTTGCACCATACGAGTCAATTTGATATGGCTACCGCGTTGCGATGCAATCGTAAAACCGAATTGTATAAAAATCGTCAAAATCTGTTTTGCTGTTAAGCGTTTTAATTTAGGCACAAACCGATTCCATTTCGTAATTAATAATAATCGGCGGGTGCGGAGCAAATCCTAAACTGGCTAAATCTTCTCCCTCTAAATGCAAACTGATAGCGTCGCGCAAGTTTTTAACCACCGCATCTAATGTCTGTCCTTGCGTCACAATAGGCAGTTCAATACATTCTGCAATAAAGCCTGATTCTTCGCCTGCATAAATTTGTGCTTTGATGGTGTAATACATAGCAATTTTAATTTTTTTGATTAACAAATGGCAGATTTAGCGGTAAATTTCAGCAGGATTTTTCAAAACTGGCTCAATCGTTTGCCATTGTCCATCAATCAATTGCCGATAAAAACAGCTTTCTCTTCCTGTATGACAGGCAATGCCGCCTTCTTGTTCGATTTTCAATAAAATCACATCTTCGTCGCAATCGAGTTGAATGCTAATGATTTTTTGCCGATGACCGGATTCTTCGCCTTTGCGCCATAATTTATTGCGTGAACGCGACCAATACACCGCATAGCCTTCTTGCGCGGTTAAAGCTAAGGATTCGCGATTCATCCAGGCGAACATTAATATTTTGCCTGTGTTGGCATCTTGCGCAATGGCGGGAACTAAGCCATCCGCTGTCCAGCGGATTTCATTAAGCCAACCGCTCATAATCGTACCTCAATTCCCCGCTCTGCCATTCGTTGCTTCGCTTGCGCAATCGTATATTCCCCAAAATGAAAAATACTCGCTGCCAACACCGCATCGGCTTTGCCTTTCAAAACCCCATCAGCTAAATGATCTAAATTCCCCACGCCACCGGAAGCAATCACTGGTACAGAAACCGCTTCACTTACCGCACGAGTCAAAGGCAAATTAAAACCGCTTTTCGTGCCGTCTTTATCCATGCTGGTCAACAGAATTTCACCTGCACCGAATTCGACCATTTTCACAGCCCACGCAACGGCATCAATTCCTGTAGGTTTGCGTCCGCCATGCGTAAAAATTTCCCAACGATTCGGCTCGCCTTCGCTACTGACTTTTTTCGCATCAATCGCCACCACAATACATTGTGATCCGAAACGTTCAGCGGCTTCTTTGACAAATTCTGGTCTAAACACTGCCGCGCTGTTAATGCCGACTTTATCTGCCCCGGCATTTAACATGGTGCGAATATCGTCTAAAGTACGAATCCCGCCGCCGACCGTCAATGGAATAAACACTTCACTGGCAACTTGTTCAACCACATGTACCATCGTGTTGCGTTCATGATGTGTGGCTGTAATATCTAAAAAAGTAATTTCGTCCGCGCCTTCACGGTCATAGCGGCGGGCGATTTCAACAGGGTCTCCAGCGTCTCGAATATCAACAAACTGCACGCCTTTTACAACGCGACCGTTATCAACATCTAAGCAAGGAATAATACGTTTGGCGAGGCTCATACGACTTTCCTTTTTTCACTAGGACATTCGACAGTTCCAATTCCAAAAAAATGAGCATAATTAAAATTAAGGCGCAAAGTTAATATGCTCCTTCTTGTTTCTGCTTCTGTTGTTATATAAAGCAAATCAATTAACTCACTCAAAGGGTCTTCTTGATGTTCAGCCCATTCTTTTTTAACAAAAACATCAACAAGATAAACACCTTGATAAATTTCTTCAAAATCAAGAATAGGGGTATTTTCAAAAGAAGCATAACCTTTTTCAATACAAGCATTTTTAAACCTTTCTAACGCTTGATTTAATTGTTCTCTATCCATTTTAATAACCCATTCTCATCGTTTAATAATTGAATAAATGCCTTAACTTCTGCTGCTTTTTGAGATCCTATCGGCAAATAACGTGCTTGTTCGCTCCATTGTATACGCTGATTGTTGTTATTCGTTGAAATAGACATTAAATATCCATAAGTCTTCATTAACTTAGCGTTATTATCTTTTGCAAGCTGAAATTTTTTAACTAACCCACTGTAAATGAATAATATTTTTAAGTCATGTGTTTGAATGGATGTTTTAACCTCACCAATAATTGCTTTAGAAATATCGTCAAGCATAAAATCTTTACTAAATAAACCATCAATATCCCAGTGCTGACAGATTTTGGCTTTCAACATTAATTCAACGCTATATCCCGCCAAATAAAACGCACCATCATATTTACCAGCATCACATAAAATTTCCGCTTCACTTAATCGTAGATAAGCGAGATTTTTTATTTCTTGCGAGCTATTCATTCATAAGTCTCAGCAATTTTCTCAGCTTGCGCAAAATCCAACGTGCCTTCATAAATCGCCCGTCCGGTAATCGCGCCCATAATCCCTTCATGCGCCACTGCACCGAGAGCATGAATATCATCCATATTGGTAATTCCGCCGGAAGCAATCACCGGAATTCTAATCGCGCGGGCTAAACGTGCTGTGGCTTCCACATTTACACCTTGCATCATCCCATCTCTGGAAATGTCCGTATAAACAATCGCTTCTACGCCATTAGCTTCAAATTTTTGCGCTAAATCAACCACATCATGGTGCGATAATTTAGACCAGCCATCCACAGCGACTTTGCCGTCTTTCGCATCCAATCCCACAATAATATGACCTGGAAATTCAATTGCCACATCCGCGACAAAGTGCGGAGTATTCACCGCTTTTGTGCCAATAATAACGTATTGCACCCCCGCATTCAGATAAGCCTCAATGGTTTCTTCATCACGAATCCCGCCACCGATTTGAATCGGCAAGTCAGGATACGCCGCTGCGATGCGATGCACAACGTCTGCATTTTTGGGTTTTCCGGCAAACGCGCCATCCAAATCAACCAAATGAATCCGTCTTGCTCCGGCTTCTACCCAACGACCTGCAACGGCCACTGGATCATCTGAAAACACCGTATCATCTTCCATGCGACCTTGGCGTAAACGTACACATTTTCCTTCTTTTAAATCAATAGCGGGGATTAATAACATACAAAAAAACCTCAAGAGGCGGGTAAGGAGTAAAAACTAGAGATTGCCTTCCCAATGTAAAAAATTCTTTAACAACTGTAAACCAACAGTTTGACTTTTTTCAGGATGAAACTGCACGGCAAAAATATTCTTTTGCGTTAAAGCGCAAGCAAACGGCACAGGATAATCACTGGTTGCGGCAATCATTTCTGTATCATTTGGCACGGCATAATAACTATGCACAAAATAAAAGCGGCTGTTTTGGGCAATGTTTTCCCACAGCGGATGATTGCATTGTTGTTGCACTTGATTCCAGCCCATGTGCGGAATTTTCAACACGTTACCTGATTCATCCAGCAAGGGTTGTGGAAAATGCACAACCTGTCCTGACAGAATATTTAAGCAATCGGTGTGATTATTTTCTTCACTATTGCTTAACAAAGCCTGCATTCCTAAGCAAATGCCTAACAGCGGTTTTTGCAAAGCAACTTCTTTGATGACATCGGCTAAGCCGGTTGCTTGCAAAGCGTGCATACAGTCACGAATTGCGCCAACACCGGGAAAAACAACGCGCTCTGCTTGTTTGATGATATTGGCATCTGAAGTGATTTGCACATC
>CAKZJE010000123.1 GCA_936941155.1 uncultured Methylomonas sp.
TTAGCTCGTTAATTTTTAAGATAATTTATTGATTTTAAATATAATTATTTTCCACTTGAAGTCGGAAAGAGCCAAAAACAGATGCTGTGATTACGGATTTGGATTATGTGAAAATTGTGCAGGATATTGAGCGCGATTTTTTAGCCGCCACACAAACCAATATTCGGATGCAAACTTTTTCAAGTTTTAAAGCCAATTTGAAAATGACATCCGCCAGCTATTCGCGCAGTGATAGATTAGCCGAACTTTATAATCATCATTTGTATCAATCGGTGTTGCCTGCGAGTTCTGATGTTAGCAGTCCTGTGCAAATGCAGGAGTTAAAAATCTATCCAGACGGCAACAAAAAATTTATTCCTTGGGAAGACAACACAAACCGCAAAGCAAAAGTGCCGATTTTGGTGCTGAATGCAACCACGCTGAATACGGGGCGGAATTGGCAATTTACCGCTAGAACAATGGGTGAGCCGCCAGAGCGGAACGATGATGAAAGTCATAGCACCGATAAGGAAGATGATAGTGTGGATAAAAAAACCATTCGTTTGCGCCGTCCGGTGAGTTATGCAAATATCACAGCGGCGGATAATAGTGAAGGTACAAATCTGCGCAATTTGCCATTAGGTCATGCGGTCGCCGCCTCAGCTTGTGTGCCGGGTTTATTTCCGCCGCTGTCAATTACGGGGCTTTATCAAGATAGTGATGCAAAAGAAACGATTACGCCGCAATTAGTCGATGGCGGGGTTTTTGATAATCAAGCGATTGAAGGTTTATTACAAAATGAGTGCAATTGTTTTGTGATTAGCGATGCGGCTGGGCAAATGGGCGTAGAAAATGAGGTTTCAACGGGTTCAATTTCTGTGTTATTGCGAGTGAGCGGCATTTTACAAGACCGAGTGCGCTCTGAAAGTTTGAAACATTTATTAACGCGCATGGGAAAAGGCAAAGTGGCGTTTGTCGATTTGCGGCGCGGTTTAGGGATTAAAGAAGTTGCGCCTGCTGCTACAGATGAGCATGGAAAACCTGAAGCGGATAATTGGATTGCGCCATATTCTAAAAAATTCAATGTGGATGTGAAAGTACAAGAAAAACTCTCATTGATGCGCACGGATTTAGATGCGTTTACCGAAGTGGAAGCTTATTCCCTAATGATGGATGGTTACAACATGACTGCCAATGAATTGGTAGATTTGGATTTTGCTCAGCATCATCAAGTGATTAATAAAGCGACGTGGAAGTTTACTGAAATTGCGCCTTGGATGGCAAAACCGACCGAAGTTTACTTGCAACAATTGGAAATTGCGAAACTTGTGCCGCTGAAAGCTTTAAAAGTCTTGCCTGTTAAGTTAGGCGTGCCTTTAGGTTCGGTGATTGCAGGGCTTGCCTATGGATTTCATACGCAACTTAGCGCGTTGGTATTTGATGAAATTCCAGTCTATTCCATGTTGATTTTGTTTGCGCTTGGAGGATTGAGTATGGCAGCACCAAAATTGGCAAAAGCTTTTAATTCGTTAGAATATTTGCGCCCACATGCGGTGTTAGCAAAACGTGTGGCAGAGGTTGCGTGGTTAATGGGCGGAACGTTGTTTGTGAAATTTTATTTACAATTTATTAATCCGATGTTTTTGGCAGAAGGCAGTCTTGAAGCTTTGAAAAAGAAATCACCGCATTCTTAATTTTTCACCAGTGTCACGACTGGCAGTCCTTGAAGGACTGCCAGTCGTAATATCGCTAAAATTTAATCGTGATGGTGGTGATGATGCTCATAAGCATCGGTAATCGTTTTTGGCATTGCTTGCACCGCCACACCATATTGATAAACCATCAACCCGCCTAAATCAGCCCCTAACGCAATACACACACCAAGCACAGCGGATAATACCAGATAAAAAATATTCATTTCACCGTGCAATTGACTACCTGCTTTCCACCGCCACGCCGACAAAATTGCAGCCAAGGTTAAAATCGTTACACCAAAACCTTCGTGCCGTTCCATAATTGCATGAACATTATGACCATGCGACACGGAATGCGCGGCAACAAATCCTGCAATCACGGTAAAAACCGCTGTCAGCGTACCTAAATATAATAAACCTGTGGCAAATTCGCGCCATTGTGATTTTTTTGCAAAACATCCAACAATATCAATCAGTACAAATCCCGTTAAAAAAGCGATAGGAAAATGCACCAATAAAGGATGAATATTATCCATTGCCGCAATGCCGGGAATTAAACTGGCAAAAATATCGCCCGCAGATTGTCCTAATAATCCGGTTAAAAAACTTAATAAAGCATCAAGATTCCCAACAAGTCCATCACCGCCGCCGTCTGCATTGCCGTGTATTTGGAAAGATAAAAATTCATTCATGGTTGCCATTCCTAAAATCAAAAAATTAGTCGCCAAATCCTACAAACCTAATTCAAACAATAACTTAATCGACACATACACCACTAAACACATTACGGCTAAATAGCTGAGAATATGCAGAGGTTTTTCTTTAAAGTGCATGAATAATGATTTAGTTTCCCCCGTTTGTTTGCGCTGCAAATACAATTGCCGCTGGGTGGTTTGGCGTTGCACTTGATACTCATCTAACAATTGCCGCGCTTTTGTAAGTTCCCCATCATCTCTCAACCACAACGCAGGCATCGACACTCCCCAGTTTCCGGCGGAAGTTTCGTAAAAATTTATTTCGTGTTCGGTAAGCAATTCGCGCACTTCGTAGGCTTCATCTTCTGGAACGCCGCGTAAGGAAAATAATAATATCGCCATAATATTGTTGTTTAATGACAGCGGTTTAAGGTGTCAAAATACGAGGTAAAAGTCGTTGAATATAATCATTTTTTTGTTTTAAACGCAGTTCTTCACCACTCACATCCACAATAAAATCATCTTTCAGCCAATTGCGCCCAATTAATAAAGCAAACTGCATTCTGGAGCGATCGCGCAAATTGACCTCTACCGTTTTCACATAATCGCCCCATGCCAGAGCTAACAGCACAACATAGCGGGTTTCATTGCCGATGGCGTTATGTACGTTATTGACTTTCACAATTTTTGCCTCAATCGACTGCATATCGCCTTTTTCATTGGCAGTGTTAAAGTGCAGCACTTTGCCAATATTTGCCAGTAAGTTAGGCTCTTCGCCATCAACCACAATATTGTAAGCATTGATTGAAGTGGTATCTGCGCCAGTGTCAATGCGGGCGCGATATTCAAGTTCTTGCACTTGAATGACTTCAATAGCACCGATGGTGTATTTCGATGGTGTATTTGAGCAGCTAACGGTGAAAAGGTTTACCAGTAGCAGAAAAGTAAATCTTTGTTTTTTCATGGATATTTATTTCAGTTTGGGCTGCGAGGGTTGTTACGATACAGGCAAAATATCAACGTCGGATAAATTCTAAGTAACTAAACATAAGTTTTGCGGCATAAAATTAAAAATGGAGTACAACAGCTTTAGCTGTTGGCGGTTAAAAAAATAGCTAAAGCTATTTAACTCTTGAATATTATGTAGCTACTTATACCAAGATTTATTTGTGCTATCCGCTCAGTAAATAGGTTATAGAATACCTGATAAAAAAACGATAAGCATAAAAAAATTACTGGCTTTTGCTTTATGAAAAGTAACAGGAAAATTCATAGCTAAAGCTATCACAAGTTTTATAACCAGTATCTGAATAAAAATGGCGTGTAAAAAGCGGATGTGGGTGCTTTGCAACTGAGGTGTTTAATCTTAACAAGGCAATATGCCCGACATTAAACATCGCAAGTTATTTTTATTTTAAGAAATAATCTATGATTAACAATAGATTAGAGTTTTGAATTCAGAAAGGCGCATTATTTGTTAACAATGCGCTTTACAGAAAAAAGCCTGAACGCCGCTTAACGCTTCATAGAAGCAAAAAACTCAGCATTGGTTTTGAAATCTTTTAATTTACCTAACAAAAATTCTGAGGCTGCAATTTCATCCATCGGTTGCAGAATTTTGCGCAAAATCCATGTTTGTTGCAATTCAGTAGGATTGACTAAATATTCTTCGCGGCGCGTGCCAGAGCGATTGATATTAATCGCAGGATAAACGCGTTTTTCAGCAATTTTGCGATCTAAATGCAGCTCCATATTGCCTGTGCCTTTAAACTCTTCAAAAATTACCTCGTCCATGCGTGAGCCGGTATCCACTAAAGCAGTCGCAATAATGGTTAAACTGCCGCCTTCTTCAATATTCCGTGCTGCACCAAAAAAGCGTTTTGGTTTTTCCAACGCATTAGCGTCCACACCACCTGATAAAATTTTTCCAGAGGATGGTACAACCATATTATAAGCTCTAGCCAAACGAGTAATTGAATCTAACAAAATAACTACGTCATGTTTATGTTCAACCATTCGGCGAGCTTTTTCGATCACCATTTCTGCCACTTGCACATGGCGGCTGGCGGGTTCATCAAATGTGCTGGAAACGACTTCGCCACGCACACAGCGTTGCATTTCTGTCACCTCTTCAGGGCGTTCATCAATCAGCAACACGATTAAATAACATTCGGGATTATTTTCAGCAATTGCATGAGCAATGCTTTGTAAAATCATGGTTTTACCCGCTTTCGGTGGCGATACAATCAAGCCACGCTGTCCTTTTCCAATCGGAGCGATTAAATCAATAATTCGGCTGGTTAAATCTTCGCTAGAGCCATTGCCTTGTTCTAAGGTAAAACGCTCATTGGCAAATAATGGGGTGAGGTTGGAAAAGAGGATTTTGTTTTTGGTGTTTTCTGGGGATTCGTAGTTGATTTGCTCAACTTTAAGCATGGCGAAATAACGTTCATTATCTTTCGGCGGTCGAATTGTGCCACTAATCGTGTCGCCGGTGCGGAGGTTAAAGCGTCTGATTTGACTTGGGGAAACGTAGATGTCATCGGGGCCTGCAAGATACGAACAACCGGGGGTACGCAAAAAACCAAAGCCATCTTGTAAAATTTCTAAAACACCGTCGCCATGTATATCTTCGCCGCTTTTGGCCTGTGCCTTTAAAATGGCAAAAATGAGTTCTTGCTTTCGGATGCGGGCAACGTTTTCCAGCCCTAAAGATTCTGCTATTTCAATAATATCGCTGATTTGTTTTAGTTTTAACTCGGTAAGATTCATATGTAAAGGGAACTTAGAAGATAGGATAGGTAAAAGCGGTAGAAAACCGTTGTGACAAAAGATTTGTCTTAAGTTTTTTTGGAGTGTTTTACTTCGGTGATTTAGGCGCGTACTGGAATTGAACGCTAGAAAATTATAACGTAAGCACTTAAGCCCGTCCAAACATTATTTTGTAACGGGCTTAAGAAAAAACAGATTAGATATTGCTGTCGATAAAAGCGGCAAGTTGTGATTTGGTTAATGCACCGACTTTAGTGGCTTCAACTTCACCACCTTTAAACAGCATCAATGTAGGGATGCCGCGCACACCGTAATGAGAAGGTGTCGAAGAGTTTTCATCAATATTAAGTTTGGCAACAGTTAGTTTACCTGCATAATCCTTTGCAATTTCATCCAACACAGGAGCAATCATTTTGCAAGGACCGCACCATTCCGCCCAATAGTCAACCAACACAGGGCCTGCGGCTTTAAGCACAACATCATTAAAATCACTATCAGTTACATGAATGACTGAGTCGCTCACACTATTTCTCCAAAAATTACAAAAGCAAAACTATAGGAGGGATAGCGTTATTTTGTCAATCAATTTCAGCCAAAGCGATTTTTAAGTTATCCTATCCATTATGAATACGACACATTTAACTCAAACACGCTTTAGCAATCTGGAATTGTCTGACGTTATCCTAAAAGGTTTAACTGAGGCAGGTTTCATTCACTGTACGCCGATACAAGATAAATCCTTGCCGCTGTCGTTGCGCGGTAAAGATATTGCAGGACAAGCGCAAACAGGCACAGGCAAAACAGCCACTTTTTTGCTGGCAACTTTTCAGCATTTAATTAATGATGAAAGTGAGAAAATTAAAAATCCTCGCGCCCTGATTCTTGCGCCTACTCGCGAATTGGCGATTCAAATTCATAAAGACGCTTTGTTGCTCGGAAAACATCTGGGTTTAAAATTCGCGTTAATTTATGGCGGCACCGATTATCAAAAACAGCTCGATAGTTTTAAGGACAACATTGATATTATCATCGGCACGCCGGGGCGAATTATCGACTTTTATAAGCAAAAGATTTTTACGCTGGATAATATTCAGGTGATGGTTTTGGATGAAGCCGATAGGATGTTTGATTTAGGCTTTATCGCCGATATTCGCTTTTTATTGCGGCGAATGCCAGAGGCGGAAAAACGATTAAGTATGCTATTTTCAGCAACTTTATCGTATAAAGTCACCGAACTGGCTTACGAACACATGAATAATCCGGTGTTGGTTAAAATTGAAACGGAAGAAGTCACTTCCACCTCAATTAAGCAAACCGCGTTTTGCCCCTCAAATGAGCAAAAAGTACCGCTATTATTAGGTGTGTTAAAACATTATCAGCCGCAACGCAGTATTGTTTTTGTGAATACCAAACGCTGCGCAGAGCGGCTGTATGATTATTTGAGTGCAAACGGTTACAAAGTCGCAGTGTTAAGCGGTGATGTGGCGCAAGAAAAACGGCAACG
This sequence comes from uncultured Methylomonas sp., assembly GCA_936941155.1. GTDB lineage: Bacteria > Pseudomonadota > Gammaproteobacteria > Methylococcales > Methylomonadaceae > CAIQWF01. The sequence goes on from CAKZJE010000123.1 coordinate 6,645, forward strand.
TTTGTTGACGGATTTTCAAAATAATAAACTTACTTTGATGATTGCAACTGATGTGGCGGCGCGTGGTTTGCATATTGCCGATGTTTCGCATGTGATTAATTACGACTTGCCACAAGAAGCGGAAGATTATGTGCATCGAATTGGCAGAACCGCGCGATTTGGCGCAAAAGGCGAGGCGATTAGCTTTATTTGCGAAGAATATGCTTATTCCATGCCGGATATTGAAGAATATATTGCGCAAAAAGTTCCGGTTAGCTCGATTGACCCAGATTGGTTGTTAGAAGTTATCGAACCACCGAAAAAAGCTGCCAAACCCTTTAATCCACACACTAAACGCCCTCCTCATTCGGGGAAAAGCAAACCTCGTTCTTAAGGTATTTTACAACTGCCAGCCTTCAAAAGACTGGCAGTCGCGACATTCTAAAAAAACTTTCTAAACCTGACAGGTTTTTAAAACCTCTCAGGTTTTATTTTGCGCTAAAATTAAACAAAATCCTCATCTAACTTCTAGGAGTTTCCCTTATGAAACAAAATCTTGCTAATATTTCGCAGTTTTTAAGTTGGCTGCTAGTGGCAATTTTTGGCGCAACGGCAATCAGTGCCATTGCCTTAAATCGCGGTGAAACCATCAACAGCTTCTGGTTTGTGATTGCCGCCGTCTGCGTTTACGCACTCGGTTATCGGTTTTACAGTGCGTTTGTCGCCACACAAGTGCTGATGTTAGATGCCAGCCGTGCCACGCCCGCAGAACGCCTCAATGATGGACGCGACTTTGTGCCCACGCATAAATGGGTGGTTTTTGGACATCATTTTGCTGCGATTGCAGGGCCGGGGCCGTTGATTGGCCCAACACTTGCCGCGCAATTTGGCTATTTACCCGGCACATTATGGATTTTAATTGGCTCGGTGCTAGGCGGCTGCGTACAAGATTTTGTGATTCTATTTTTCTCAGTCAGACGCGACGGACGCTCGCTTGGGCAAATGGCAAAAGACGAACTCGGCGCAATCGGTGGCACAGCGGCTGTGATCGGCGTGATGATGATTATGATTATCTTGATTGCGGTGCTGGGTTTAGTGGTTGTGAATGCCATGAAACACAGCCCTTGGGCAACTTCCACTGTCGCTGCAACGATTCCGATTGCGGTGATTGTTGGTTTATATATGCGCAATATTCGCCCTGGCAGAGTTTTAGAAGCCACCGCGATTGGCGTAACCTTGTTGATTTTCTCAGTGATTGGCGGCGGCTGGATTGATGCCTCTCCAGAATGGCGCGGCTTATTTGATTACGAAGCCCCTGATTTAGCTTTGATGGTGATTGCTTACGGTTTTGCCGCAGCGGTTTTACCCGTTTGGTTGTTATTAGCTCCGCGCGATTATTTATCCACTTTTGTGAAACTCGGCACGATTAGCGCGTTAGCTGTGGCGATTATCGTGCTGCATCCTGAGGTAAAAATGCCCGCTTTAACCCGTTTTATAGATGGTACAGGGCCGATTTTTGGCGGAAAACTCTTTCCCTTTGTATTTATCACCATTGCTTGCGGCGCGATTTCTGGTTTTCATGCCTTAATTTCCTCCGGCACAACGCCTAAGTTATTGATTAATGAAGCCGATGCGCGTTTTATTGGTTACGGCGCAATGATGATGGAATCGTTTGTGGCAATTATGGCGATGATTGCCGCCACTGTATTAGAACCGGGGGTTTATTTTGCAATTAATAGTCCCGCTGGAATGGTTGGCAAAGAAGCAGTTGAGGCAGTGGCGAAAATTTCCGCATGGGGTTTTCCGGTGACGGTTGAACAAATGGCGAATCTAGCTAAAGACATGGGCGAAGAAAGTTTATTTGCCCGCACAGGCGGTGCGCCTTCCTTAGCGGTTGGCATGGCGAGCTTATTTGCCAGCGCGTTTGGCTCAGGATTTTTATCGGTCTGGTATCACTTTGTGATTATGTTTGAAGCGTTGTTTATTCTCACGACATTGGATGCAGGCACACGAGTCGCGCGGTTTATGTTGCAAGAAGTGCTAGGCGCATTTGTCCCTGCGTTAGGGCGCACTACTTGGTATCCGGCGGTGTTATTGAGTTCTGGCTTAGTGGTGTGTGCGTGGGGTTATTTTCTTTACACCGGCACGATAGACCCGCAAGGCGGCATTAACAGCCTCTGGCCGTTGTTTGGAATTGCGAATCAAATGTTGGCGACGATTGCCTTGTGTGTGGCAACGACTATTTTGGTGAAAACCGGCAAAGCGCGATTTGCGTGGGTGACAGCAACGCCGTTAGTGTGGTTGATTATTGTGACGACGACGGCAGCGTGTGAAAAATTATTTAGTTCTGAATTGCGGGTGGGTTTTTTAACTCATGCGCAGGATTTGAGCGAAAAATTAGCAGCGGGCACTTTACCTGCGGATAAAATCGCTACCGCGCCACAATTGATTTTTAACGATTATTTGGATGCGACATTAACGGCGTTATTTTTGATTTTAACGTGGGTTTTAGTGCTTGATACTTTGCGGGTGTGTTATCACATTTTAACTGGAAAACCACACATGCCGTCTAGTGAGTCACCGCATGTTCCGAGTCGCTTAGTGGATGAGTGGGTGCGTGATTAAAATTGAAAAAACAGTCAAAACGATAGCTCGTGCGCGTATTTAGAAGCCTGAACAGCGAAGATTAAAGAGGATTTGTTTTAGGTAATTTTGGAGTCAAAACTCGCGAGTTTTGACTCCGGTTTTATATAAATCAAGAAGTTAATAAGCTTTGATGTTTTTGAATATTTTTACAGATTTTTTTTGGGCTTGTTATTTTGGAGTGCAAAACATGTTTTGCACTCCGTTAAATTAATATGTTATGAAATAAATAATTTGTTAAATTTGAATACTTTCACAGTCTCCTTTGCTATTCCGCCTTACGAGTTGTAGCTCGTGTGAAGCGTAGCGGAACGCGGGAAAAGTGACAATTATTGTTGTGATTGTCCCGCATTCCATTTCATGCGGGCTACTTGCTTTTAATTTTTAACTAAATGTAAAGTCGGTTGTGATTTATTGATGGTTTGTCTATGGGGTGTACCTTTTATAGTTTTGCCAATAAATGCTAAATTAAATGTGAGTTGGTCTATTTCATCTACGGGTAAATTTAATTCGTGTGCAATATGGTTTCTAGTAATGCCTTCTTGCCAAAGAGATTTAAAAACTTTATCAAGAATTTGAGATTTTTCTTTAGCAATACCTTCAGGTTCTTTCTTCAACATCCCACGCTTAGACATTTCTATATTTAAACTTCTGTAATGCCATTCTGTTATTAAATTCAAGTCGAATAACCTACGAACTAAAGAAGCTACAGAAACATTCCAGAATTTTTTGAGTTGAATCAGGTTTTCAATAGTCACAAAACTGGGTGCATTTGCTCTAACACTGCTTTCTGGCATCAAAAATGCGGAAGCAAACCTATCAGCTTCTCTTTCAACAGCTCTTTTATTTTTCTCTTTGCCTGTTTCCTCATTCATGTCTTTTCTTACATCAGTTTCTTCACTGACTTGTATTCCGTGCTTATGTAAAACTAAATGCCCCAATTCGTGAGCAGCATCAAATCTACTTCTTTCTGCCGATTTTTGTGTATTGAGAAATATAAAAGCAGTATCTTTTTTCCAAAATGAAAAAGCATCTACTTCCTTGTTTTTTTCTTCAAGTGAGAAAACTTTAACACCTTTGGCTTCGAGCAAATGAATCATGTTTTTTATAGGTAATTCCCCTAAACCCCATTTTCCACGCAAAACACGCGCTGCGGTTTCGGGGCTTTCGATTTCACTTTCACGGAAATTACATAAATCTGTAGCAGGTAATTCAAAGTTAGCTTCAAGCCAAGGATTGAATAATGTTTCTGCTATTTCTGCCGCTCTTAACGCTGCATTTTTTTGCGAGGCTTTCATGGCTTTCATTGAACGAAAACTCACACATTCACTGTCGATTTCTTCAATATTTTCACCATAAAAAAAACTTTCTGGATAATTAAGAACTTGAGCAATTTTTTTTAAAGTAGAAGGAGGGGGAGGGGAGGAGTTTTTATTTTTGCTTATATTTTCATAGGCAGAGAGAGTTCTAGTGGTCATATCAATCGATTCTGCTAATGCTTTTATTGTCAAAGCACGTCTCTCTCTAGCCAATTTTAATCTGGTAGGATTAAAAACTAATTCGGTGTTCATTGTTTACGACGCTTTACTTGAATATCAATATCTTGTGAATCAACAGAGGATAAGTCTGTTTGTCTTGTAGGGGTTAGTTGTGCATCAAACGGAATTGGAGTAAGTATTATGCGTTTATGCCATCCATTAACAAATCCATTAATGTCCATCTCAATAGGTGAGGATAGTTCTAATCGCATTTCACCTTTTTTGCAGTCGTAGTAATACAGCAAAACTAACGTTTGAAGGTCAGGAAAAAGAATTGTTTGAATTTTATCTTCAAAACCAAAAATATCTCGATTGTTAAAAGTAAGGATTTTATATTGTTCGCCTTTTGGATTTTTTGTTCTTGGTTCTTCTTCTGCAACACCAACATTGGCATTGCCACTTGAGACAACTATTGCAACTTTAGTTTCAAGATTAACAGTAAAACAGAGATTACTTTTATTGAGTCTTTCCCAACCATCAGGAATAAAAAATTCTCTAATTGCACGCACAATAGCAGAAAACGCATTATTACCTGCTGCACTTGGTGGGTCATTTTCTGTAGCATTACTTCTAGCAGCATATCCACGCTTTACCGCCTCTATAAGGTATTCTTCGGATATGTTTAATAACGTTAGTTCAGTTTCTACATCTTGAGGAAGTGTGATAATTTTGGGTTGTAGCATGTTTTTTGCTCCTAGATAATTTCTTGTTATTCTTCCTCAATTGAGGTTAAAAAACAAGAAATATTTACAAGAGAGCAATCGTTATTGTCAGGCTAGATTTTGCATCACAAAAACCTAACCCGACTTTAAACTACAAAACGCCTATTTTTTAGCACTCGCTGCCGCAGCTACCGGAGCAGTTTTCTTAGCACCATAAAGCGCATACGCTCCAAACCGCATTTGATGGGCTCTGCCTAATTTTTCCTTCGTAAAATCAATGCTAAAAGCGGGCGTTAAGTTTTTACCATCCCAATTAAAGGCTTTAAAAAACTGCTCATTATCCGCGCCTTTTTTATCCCAATTCGCTAATAATGAAGAGGTGTAATACAAGCGTTTGCCATCCCAACTGGAAGAAACCATATTCACTTGCGCCCCGATTTTTTGCTCAAACACCTGTTTGGGTTTAAACGGATCGGTAATATCAAACGCACGAGTTTTGCCGTCCATAAACGTGTTTACCCACAACATCTTGTCATCACTTTGAATGGAAATATCCACCGGCAACGGCACTTTGCTCGGTTCGCCAATATCCGCGACATCTTTGGCTTGCCACTCGCCTTTTTTATCTTCGTAAATCAGCCAGATTTTTGAAGTCAACGCGGTCGTGGTAAAGCAATAATGATGCTCTTCTTTTAACGCACAACGAATTTCCAACGGCGCACCGGGCACATCAAACACTTTTTTCGGCTGTTTGGTATGCAAATCCCATTGCACAACAGTGTTGCCAAAATGTTTCATTGCCTCGCCATCCGCTAACATCTTGCCAAAATCCATCATGTAATTCGACCAGCCAGTGAATGAAGACGTTAGCATCAAATTTTTGCTAGGCAACACCCGCACGTCGTAGCCGTAACCGTCTGCATACTTGCCGGATTTAATTGCGCCTTCCAAATTGCTGTCAGTCGGCAGCCAATAAGTCGCGACATAATCACCCGCATTGGTATATTCCACCAACGCCGTGCGTCCGCCGTGATCTTTATTATTCGACAAGCCGGTGATAATCATTCGACCGGGCAGGGCATAAGTGCTGTGCGGGCCCACCACGCCGCCACTTTTTGATACGAAATCGGTAATGGTTTTTTTCAAAACTGGTTTCGCGGGGTTAGTGTGGATGTCGAAAATAAAAATTTTATTCGTATCTAAACCACCGCCCCATAAATATTGGCGGTCGTCGGTGAAATCCGCATGATGCGCTTCATTGCGTCCGCCTACCGACAATGAATGAATCGCTCTGCCATAGTGTTGCGATTTTGGATTCACATCTACCGTGACCAACTTATCTTGCCCGTCGCCCAAGCCTTCCACGCCGAGTGTCCAAACGTAAACAAAATCTTCTTGTCCGGTGATTTTTGCCGAATACGGTGAAGAACACGTTTCATCCGCTTGAGCAAGCGGCATGGCAGTCATGGCTAATGTCAGTGCGGATGCTGTAAATAAACTATTGCATAGCACGCGAGTGATTGATTTGCATAATATTGTTGTTTTCATTCCTTCCTCTTTCTCTTTTTATTATTATTTAAAATGTGTACTTTTTTCTGTTTCCTCTTAAGAAAAGGCGGGGCAGGGGAGATTAAATCCACTTAACTCTCCTTTTCAAAGACGGAGACGATATTAAAACGTTTCTGCGGTGGTTGGATCAATCATCGTTTTAATTTGAGAGATTTGATTTGCAGGAAATTCGCCGCGTGTGGCGTGTTCGCGAATCGTTGCCTCATCAGGCGCAATGTAAACGCAATACACTTTATCATCAGTGACATAACTTTCCAGCCACTGAATATGCGAACCCATTTCGCTTAACACACAGCAGGATTTAGCAGAAATCCCTTGCAACTGTTCTGCTGTAAGATTTCCCGCACCGGGAATATTTCGTTCAATGATAAATTTTGGCATGTTGACCTCCAATTTTGTAAGTTAAAAAATAAATACGACCAGTCGTCTTTAAAATTTAGCGAAAAAAAGCACCTTTTGCTAAATGATTTTTATGGTCTGTTTAAAATGTAGGTGGGCACACTTTTTTTGCCCACCTTACGACAGGTTTGATTCAAATAAGATTAGGCTTTAAAAAAATCGCCTAATAAATCATCACAACAACGCTGCAACGGCTCAATTGATTTTTCAATTTTCATCCGCAGCAACGCGCCTTGCCACGCATCGGTTAATAAATCTGCCATTTGTTGCGCTGATTTATCGCTGCGAATTGTGCTTTGTTGCTGAGCTTTGGCGAGACCTTGCTGCAAAATATCCCGATAACGCTCTACGGCAAGTTTTAAGGCTAAACGGCAGATTTCGCTAGTGTCGCCAATTTCACCCATTAAATTGCCGAGTAAACAGCCGCCTTTAAAATGCGATTGTTCGACAACGGCGATTAATTCTGCAAAATACTTTTGTAACGCGGTTAATGCGTCTTGCTCTGGATTTTGCAAATGCGTTTCTAATTGTTCAATAAAAGATTGAATGTAATGCGCAATCACTTCTGCGCAGAAGTCTTCTTTAGTGGAAAAATAGCTGTAAAAAGAACCTTTGGGAACGCTTACGGTGTCTAAAATTTCTTGCAAGCCTGTGCCGTGATAGCCTTGCAGCATTAGTAAATTGACACCTTGATCGAGTAATTGTTTGCGCTTGCGGCGTTTTAAATAGAATTTATTCATAGAAAAAAATATAGACGACCAGTCGTCTTTAAAAATTTAATGATTGTTTATGCTAAAACTGTGTTTTACAAAGATTTAGCCGTTGATAAAGCGGTGACATTATATGATGAAAAAAGCCCCAATGGATGAGGCTTTTTTTAAAGATTACAAACCTAAATCACTTAAACTCGGATGATCGTCGGGGCGGCGACCTAATTCCCAGTGAAATAAGCGTTCACTTTCTTGAATGGCTAAATCGTTGATGCTGGCAAAACGTCGTTGCATCAGACCATTTTCGTTAAATTCCCAGTTTTCATTGCCATAAGAGCGAAACCAATTGCCTGCCTCATCGTGCCATTCATAAGCAAACCGCACGGCGATGCGGTTTTCGGTGAACGCCCATAATTCTTTAATTAAACGATAGTCGAGTTCTTTTGCCCATTTGCGGGTTAAAAATTCGATAATTTCTGCGCGTCCGCGTGGGAATTCTGCGCGATTGCGCCATTGACTGTCTGGTGTGTAAACCAAGGAAACGCGCTGTGGGTCGCGGCTATTCCAGCCGTCTTCTGCCATACGAACTTTTTGGGCGGCAGTTTCACGAGTAAAGGGCGGAACGGGTGGTTTTATTTCTACGGTACTCATAATATTTCTCCTCAAGGATAATAGCGCGGCAGCCTATTAAGGTTGTTTGCTGAATGGATAAGCGACTTTTTGTATTTGTTGAGATTGCAGTCGTCTTAAAACGCGCTGATAGTTTAAACCTGCAAAAGAACTGCGACTACTTATATATATGCAAGATAAATCACTGATTTCATTTGCAGGCTGTTTAAGCCGGAAAGGTAAATTATTTTAGAGTTGAGAGGTAAAATTTTTTTTAGGTAGATCTACTTGAAAAGAATAAACTTTTATAAAGAATGGATAGTTGTGTTGTTGGGAAAAAAGAGAGATTTTAAAATAAAGATTGCTGGATTAAATAACGTCGGTATAATGCGCCGTTCTTTAGCAGTTGCCGTGACTGCTTAAGAAGCAAAGTTAAAGTTTTTTGAAATATGTTGACAGATAATTTTAACGATGTATAATGCACGGCTCACTTCGAGAGATTGCAGTGAACGAAAACAAAAGTTTTCAAAGCTCTTTAACAAACTAATCGAAATAATTTGTGTGGGTGCTTGTAGCGAAATTTAAGTTGTTAAATAAA
>CAKZJE010000124.1 GCA_936941155.1 uncultured Methylomonas sp.
TACATTTTGAACATACTTAACGCTTGTGCAATGAAAAGGAGTAAAAATGACCGATAAATCATTAGGAACATTTGTAAATCCATTTACAGATTTTGGATTTAAAAAAATCTTTGGCAGTGAAGAAAGCAAACCGCTTTTAATCAGCTTTTTAAATGATTTACTGCCTTTAAAAAATAAAATCATTTCGTTGGAATTTAAAAATATCGAAAAATTAGGTCTTCTTGAAGAAGATAGACGAGCCATTTTTGATATTTATTGTCGCGATGAAAAAAATCAAGAATTTATTGTGGAATTGCAACGCGCAAAACAAGAGCATTTTCAAGACCGTGCGGCTTATTATGCAAGTTTTTTAATTCAAGACCAAGCTAAAAAAGGTAAATGGGATTTTGAACTCACACCGATTTATTTTATCGGAATTTTGGATTTTTCATTAGCCAGTTTTTCTGACGATAATTATCTGCATTTTGGACAAATTACTGATATTCACAGTCAAAAAGTGATGTTTGAAAAGCTAAACTTCATTTATATTGAAATGGCAAAGTTTAAAAAAGCAGAAAGCGAATTATCCGGTCATTTGGAATGGTGGTTATATTTTTTACGCGAATTAGTCACATTCGATGAAGTACCAACTGAATTTCAAGGCGATATTATTGAAAACGCATTTGAATTAGCAAAATTGGCTAATATGAGTTACGAAGACCGTCATGCTTATGAGTTGAGCTTAAAGTATTATCGTGATTTTATTAATGTTATAGATACGGCTAAAAAAGAATCGAGAGAAGAAGGCAAAGAAGAGGGCAAGCGAGAGGCAGCAAAAGTGTTAAAAGAAAATAACGTTGATTTATCTTTGATTATGATTGCAACAGGACTGAGTGCAGAGGAAATTGAACAATTGTAGCTGCGTACTGACTACATTTTGAACCTACTTAACGCTTGTTCAATGAGGCAAAAACGATGCAAATAACTATTTAATATCCCCGACACTTTTCAATCACATAAATTCAAAAAAAATCATGGCACGTCAAAATAAAATCCGCATTTGGTCAGAAGCAGAACTGATTGATACTTTTGCTTTAGACAAATTAAAAACACCAACGCCTTTAATGACAGAATGGTTAAATGCAACTGCACAGTTTAACGAGTTTGAACAATTCACTCTTCAGCGCATTCGTAATGAAGCGGTTCAAAATATTGAAGCTTGGGCAGAAGAAGATTTAAAAATGAATTTTATTGCCTTTGTGATTGATTTAGCAGGCTTAAAAGCAACTAAAACCATTCGGACTTTTTATGATAAAACCATATCAGCCACAGTTGAGGGAATTTTTTTAAAAACCAAAACCGATTTTATGATTGCCAAAGGGATTTTAGATTTAGCCAAAAATCCTTATTTTCATTTTCAAGAATATAAACGTGAAAAAGACCCGCATGGCGACCCGATGGCGCAATTAGTCGAGGCGTTTTTAATAGCGCAGGAAATTAATAAAAACGGTAAACCATTGTATGGCTGTTGTGTGGTGAGAAGACTTTGGTATTTCGTGATTATGGAAGGCAAAAATTACTGTGTTTCAATGACTTATGACTGCACGGACGAGAAAGACCTGCAACAGATTATTGCCATTTTGCGCAAATTTGAAGAGATTTTACTAACACGATTAATTGATTAAATGTTAACCGCGTACGGTGCATTCCGTGCCACTCGTACCGTGTGCGGGGTACATTTTGAACATACTTGACGCTTATGCAATGAGGCAAAAACGATGCAAATATCATTAACCGGACAAACACTTAAAATATGAAGTTTGAATGGGATAAAAACAAAGCAGACATAAATCTGCAAAAGCACGGCATCCACTTTTCCGAAGCCTCAACCGTTTTTGCAGACCCATTAGAAATCACCATCAATGACCCTGCGCACTCAATAAGCGAATATCGCTTTTTAAGCATCGCTAAATCAGAACAAGGGCGTTTATTAGTGGTTTCCTATACTGAACGACAAGAAAACAACATCCGCATTATCAGTGCCAGACTTGCAACCAAACAGGAGAGAAAATACTATGAAAACAATAACTGACGAAGCAGAAGAAATGCTGCCTGAATATGATTTTTCAAAAGGTGTACGCGGCAAACATTTCAAAGCCTATCAAGAAAATACCAACGTCATTTTTTTAGAAGACGATGTAGCCAAAATTTTCAAATCTTCCGAAGCCGTTAATCATGCTTTACGAATGCTGATAAACATCGCCCATCAAGAAATACAGAATGCTTAACTTGATACCCGCTAGATTAATCACCTGTTACATTCTGTGAGATTACCGCGTACGGCGCATTCCGTGCCTGCCATTCGTACTGTGTGCGGTGGATTCTCTGTAAGGTGCAACTTGTAAGATGCTTTAATCATAAGATGTTACCCCTAACATAAAAATTATTTTTAGATTTTTTACGCATGAAATTTTCTAAGACGACTGGTTGTCTTAAAAAATTTTGCAACGTCTACAAAGCCTATTCAGAACCCTCGCTTGTTAAATCTATCCGATAGATTGCGATGTGATACGATAATCCTGAAAGCGCAATACACTGCACTTTTCACAACATATCACTTAAAAAACAACGCTTATGACATACTTCGGCTTTTTTCTATGCCTGTTTTGGCTAACGCAAGCATGGACAATGGTAACTTTTTTGCGCCATTACAAACTCACCGATAAATGCAAAAACCTACCTGCTTTAACAAGTTACCCAAAATTATCCATCATTGTCACCGCGCGAGATGAAGCGGAAAAAATTGCGCAATGCTTAACTTCTTTAGTCAACCTGAGCTATCCAGACTTGGAAATTATTGCCGTCAATGACCGCTCGCGTGATGCAACGGGACAGATTATGGATAAGCTTGCGGCTGACAATCCCCGAATTCGCGTGTTACATATCGAAACACTCCCTGAAGGCTGGCTAGGGAAAGTGCACGCCATGCACACGGCTGGACAAATAGCGACAGGAGAGTTTTTTCTGTTTACTGACGGGGATGTGATTTACGAAACGCCCGCTTTAGAACAAGCCATGCGCTATGTCACGGCGCAGCAATTGTCGCATTTGTGTTTGATTCCGCATTTTCTTTCCGGCACGCTTTGGGAAAACGCGCTGGTGAACTTTTTTGGCATGACTTTTATTATGTCATTGTGTCCACAAGCGATTAACTCAAACAACAGCAAGTTTTATGCAGGAGTCGGCGCGTTTAATTTGGTTTCAAAAAACGCATATCAACAGCTTGGCGGGCATCAATTGCTGCGCTTGGAAATTATTGATGATATGCGCTTGGGGCGATTGATAAAGCAACACGGTTTTGCCTCACATTTGTTGTTAGCAGATGATTTGTTAAGCCTAAAGTGGCATAGCACGGTAAAAGGCGTGATTAAGGGAATTGAAAAAAATGCGTTTGCTGCGTTAGATTATTCGATAGCGAAATTGTTGTTGCTGACGGTCGTTTTTAAACTATTGGTTTTCTCGCCTTATCTCGCGCTGTTTTTTTTGCAAGGTTTTGATTGTTTAGGTTTTGTTTTGGCTTTGCTCGTGATGCACAGCGTTTATGGCTATTGCTGCGAAAAACTACATGCGGGCGGATGGAAAATAACGTGGACATTGCCTATCGCTGCCATGTTGACGTTGTTAGCGATGTGGAATTCTGCTGTGGTCACGTTGTGGCAAGGCGGGGTGAAATGGCGCGATACGTTTTATGCTTTGGAGATGTTGAAAACACAAAAGTGGAAAAACAACTAAGAATTTCTTCAAGCTCAGGAAAATGCGCGCTATTTTTGATAACGCGCATTTTTAAAGACTACAGCTTGTGATAGCCCGTTTCTTCATGCAGAACAATATCCAAACCTTCTTGTTCTTCATCAGGCGAAACGCGCAGTCCCACCATTTTTTCAACGGCTTTTAAAATAACAAAGGTAAATAACGCGCTCCAAATAACCGTCACAATAATTGCCACCGCTTGCACGCCTACTTGTTGCACAACTGAAACACCTTCGTTTAAACCTAAACCGCCTAATTCCTTGGCTGAAAACACGCCAGTTAATAACGAGCCTACAATCCCGCCTACGCCATGCACTGGAAATACGTCTAACGAATCATCCACCACTAACACACGTTTCACATATTGAGTCGCATAAAAACACACTGTTCCTGCCACTACGCCAATCACAAAACCACCTACGGGCCCCACAAAACCGGAAGCTGGCGTAATTGTGCCTAAGCCTGCCACCATACCTGTGACGATACCCAAAACACTCGGTCTGTTAAAACGTTTCCATTCAATAATCATCCACGTTAATGAACCCGCAGCCGCTGCGATATGGGTGACTAAAACCGCCATTCCCGCGCTGCCGTCGGCTTTTAACGCGCTACCGCCATTAAAGCCAAACCAGCCGACCCATAACATGCCCGCGCCTGTGACTACCATTGTCATATTATGCGGAGGCATTGCCACAGCAGGAAAGCCTTTTCTGTGTCCTAAGACTAGAGCAGAAACTAACGCGGCAACTCCGGCATTAACGTGAATCACAATACCGCCTGCAAAGTCACGCACACCCATATCTGCCAGCCAGCCACCGCCCCAAATCCAATGACAAATTGGCATATACACAATCACCAGCCATAAACCGCTAAACCACAGCATGGCAGAAAATTTCATCCGTTCTGCAAACGCGCCCACAATCAACGCAGGTGTGATAATTGCAAACGTCATTTGAAACATAAAAAACACAGATTCAGGAATATCGCCGGTTAAATTAGCAACACCCAAATCAGGCATAAACATTTTTGATGCGCCGCCAATAAATTTTTGTGCCACACCGCCATCTGCAAAAATAAAACTATAAACGCCTGCCAGCCACAACAATGACACGACACAAGTAATTGAAAAACATTGCATCAGCACAGACAAAACGTTTTTACTTCTAACTAAACCACCGTAAAACAAGGATAATCCGGGCAAAGTCATAAACAAAACCAAGGCGGTTGAAGTCAATATCCATGCGGTATTGCCTGTATTCAATTCAGCCGACCACGCCAATTGCGGCGTTAAGGTTAAAATAAGTAAGCTTGCCAACCACTTTTTCTTCAGGTTCAACATAATATTTTCCTAAAACCTACCCTTAAATTGCATCTTCGCCAGTTTCACCCGTTCTAATACGGATGACTTGCTCCAGATTTGAAATAAAGATTTTTCCATCCCCAATTTTGCCGGTATTGGCGGCTTTCACAATCGTTTCAACGGCTAAATCAACCACGTCATCAGCAACAGCGATTTCCAATTTTACTTTTGGCAAAAAATCCACCACATATTCTGCACCGCGATAAAGTTCTGTGTGCCCTTTTTGTCTGCCAAAACCTTTGACTTCTGTTGCGGTGACACCTGCCACGCCGATTTCTGATAATGCTTCTCTCACATCATCCATTTTAAAAGGTTTAATAATAGCTGTGATTAATTTCATAATGTTTCTCTGTTTTTATAATAAATAAAGCCAAATGTCAGATTGGTGCGCAATGATAGTGAATTATCAAGAAACATACAATTTAACCGTGTGTGTTGCACTATATCAGGGCTATTAATCCCTAAAATGACCCAAAATAAATCTTGCTGCCAAATTTTTTGCCCTATTTTTGAGCGCGTATTGAGAGCTACAAAAGATCAGCTTTAAACCACATCCGTTTAGAAACATATAGTTTTTAAAATGGTTAGAAGCTATTTATTCAATCGTATAATTAAACAAAAGTTTTTCGGTATGCTGGAGTACAAGCTTTGCTTGCAATGTCAGGCAAAGCCTGACCTCCAGTATTTAGTAATGCCTTGAAACTTTTTCTCACCTAATTAGAGACGCAAAATCTTGCGGTGAAATAAATGTGCTTTGTTGGGATACGCTTTTTTGCTAAAGCAAAAAACGCTAAGGAATGCGCATGAAATAAACTCGGCAACTTTAGATTGGCAGTCCTTAAAGGCATAGGTATCTACACAAGATAGTTTGATGGTTTTTATAACAAAAGCATTGATAATAAAGAATTTTTTGTAGGTTGGGTTAGCATTATTGAGCGAAGCGAGATAAGCGTAACCCAACATTCAGCGTTAAAATAGACGCACTTTGTTGGGTTACGCTCTTTTTTCTGACGAAAAAAGCAGCTAACCCAACCTACATATTTCAATATCCAATTGATATATAAACACTTTTTAAACTAAAGATGTGTAGATAACTATGCCTTAAAGGACTGCCAGTCGTGACCTCAGCGATTTTAAGAATAAACTTGCCTAATTTCATTTGTACACGTTCCTAACCAAACCTACATACCTTATTGAAAATAAAAGAATAAATTATTAATTCAATGACAGCAATTCGCATCACGCATTCATAAATGAGCGAAAAAAATTAATCCAGCGTCTTTGGCAAAAACTCACAGCTGCCATCCATATCACCTGTTTCGCTGTACAACATCGGCTCGCCTTGTTGCAAATAGCCATTATCAACCACTTTACACACCACAATTTTGTGATCGCCGGCATCCAAATAATGCTTCACTTCACAATCAAAAAATGCAGAACTCTCCATTAAAATCGGTGCGCCGGTTTTTCCCGTTTGCCATTGATAGCCTGACATTTTTTCGCGTTCCGAATGCGAAAAACGTTCTGCAATTGCCAGTTGCCCGTGTTTTAACACACTAATCGCACACACACCGCCGGTTCGCAACAGTTTATAAGAATGATGCTGCGGATTAATGCTAAACGCCAGCAGCAAAGGATCAAACGAAACTTGCATCACCCATGACGCGGTAAACGCATTTTTATGATCGCCGTCACTCACACCAATCACATAAACGCCGTGCGTAATTTGTTTTAACATGTCATGCAATTCACTCATCGCGATTCTCCAAATTAATCCGCATCGACAAATCAACCGCTTTAACGTGCTTGGTCAACGCGCCGATAGAAATAAAATCCACGCCCGTTTCTGCCACTGCGCGAATATTCTGCAAGGTAATATCACCGGAAGCTTCTAACTCTGCTTGTCCGTTGTTTAAAGCCACCGCTTCTTTCAATAGAGCTAAAGAAAAATTATCCAGCATAATCCTATTCGGTTTTGCCAATAACGCTTGCTGCAATTCGGCAATGGATTCCACCTCAACTTCCACAGGAACGCTGCATTGTGCTCGCGCCGCTTGTACGGCATTTGCAATTGAACCGGCTGCGATAATATGATTTTCTTTAATCAACACACCATCATATAAACCGATGCGATGATTCACGCAACCGCCACAAGCAACCGCATATTTTTGCGCTAAACGCAGTCCAGGAATGGTTTTGCGCGTATCTAACACTTTGCATTGTGTGCCAGCCACTGCGTTAGCATACTGGCGAGCAACGGTGGCGGTGGCGGATAACGTTTGTAATAAATTCAGCGCGGTGCGTTCTCCCGTCAATAAGGCTCTAGCAGAACCGGCTAACTCACATAATAAAGTATTCGCAGCCACTTCCCCGCCTTCGTTCACTTGCCATTGCACGGCAATTTCAGGATTCAGCGCGTGAAACACCGCATCAAACCAAGCTTGCCCACAAACCACCATCGCCTCACGCGTAATCACTTGTGCGGTTGCCTGCTTTGTTGCAGAAATTAATCCCGCCGTTATATCGCCTGAGCCTATATCCTCGCTAAGAAAAGCGTTTATATCTATTGTCGGTACAGTTACCATTTCTCAAATCCTTTAAATAAACTTTTTAATATGATGCACATTCATAACCACTGGCTGACGGAAATTACGCAAATGCCTTCGCCTAATTTTAATTTACGCCCCGATGAAAACGATGTTTCGCTGATTGTGATTCATTGTATCAGTTTGCCGCCGCAGAACTTTGGCGGTGATTATATTGAACAATTATTTTGCAATCGTCTCAATCCTGATGAACATCCGTATTTTAAAACGATTTATCAATTGCAAGTATCGGCGCATTTGCTGATTAAACGTGATGGCGAAATAGTGCAATATGTGGCGTTTAATCAACGGGCTTGGCACGCGGGTGTGTCGAATTATCAGGGGCGGGAAAATTGCAATGATTTTTCGATTGGGATTGAGTTGGAAGGAACAGAAACAATTCCCTACACCGCTGCGCAATATCAGCAGTTGGCACAAGTGATTAACGTTTTGCTGAAACATTATCCAAACTTGAGCAAACAGCGGATTACCGGACACAGTGATATTGCGCCGCTGCGAAAAACTGATCCGGGGGATTCTTTTGTGTGGGAGGAGCTTTGGCGTTTATTGGCGTAGGGTGTTGATTTTCATAGCACCGCTGCCCTGTTTTAATCCGTTTTTAGGAGGACAAAATGATGATAGAAGATATGATTCAACCTTTAGCCAATTATGGCGATCAACGCGGTTTTTGTTTTATCTTGCCGCCACAAGTGTTTGATTTTTTAGGAGCAGTGCAAGAAATGCACGTTGTGGAATTATTGCCGGATGCGATTCGCGGCAATCATTATCATCAGCAGCGCAAAGAAGCGTTGATTGTGGTTTATGAAGATGATTGGTTATTTGCTTGGCAAGATTTAACGGCAGATGTCGCGCAGCAGCAGGTTTTTAGTGGGCGCGGGGCGGTGTTGATTGCTTTGCAGGCGAATATGATTCATGCGGTAAAAAATATCGGGCAGCGTAATGTGGTTGCGGTTTCCTGTTCTAATTTGGATGTGAAGGATACGGTGCGGCAGGTGTTGATTGATTCTTGAGGAATTTTCTAAGGCGACTGGTCGTCTTGAAAAAATTGTCTAAATCAGGATTGGCAGGATTTAAGGATTTTCTTGATGATGTTTTTATCTCACGATTATCTTGTTCATCCTTAAACTTTGAAAATCATGCTTCAGACCTTTCAGGTTTTTAAAACCTGAAAGGTCTACTTAGTTCTTACCACGTTATTCCTAAAGCATTTAAAAAGGCTTTGTCAATTGATTTACCAGATAGGCTATTGACTTGTTTATAAATAGCAATAGCATTTTTCGTGTCTTCATTAAGTTCACCACTTATGTCTCCGTGATAATAATGCTCAGTTATTAAAGCCGTTTGAATTTTTTGAACTAAATTTGAATTAATAAGAAATGGAGTGTTTGATTGCGTTTTGTTTGTAAGATTTGTTGTTACTACAGCAGTACCTATGTTGTTTTCTGTAGTTGACGAATTTTTTGATAAGTTACCATAAACATTCTCTGGTAACTTCCACATTGCACCACTAATAGGATCAATTACAAGTAATCCTACAAACCCTCCAAATAAAAAATTGCCAAAATACCAACCGCTTATACTGCTATCAATAACTGATGTGCCTCCGTTGTAACCGTTTTTTGAAAATTTAACCGTGTATTGCTCGCCATCAAAGTAACCAGCACCGCTTTTTAACGTAACTGTGGCAGGAGTTTCACCGCTATGAATTTCTCTACCACTTTGATTGGTAATGATAAATTTTGCAGAACTAGGTGAGCTATTAATTGTCACAGGGTAAGAAGAATTACCGGCAATAGTGGCGCAACCAGTAAGAGAAATTAACGCAATTAAATATACGACTTGTTTCATGATTATAATAGTTAGGTTAGCTAAAAAAGTACGCATCCTAACATATTAAATAAATCTTTTACGCTTATCTGCGATTAATGCGTTTGGTTAAATATCTGACAGTAATCAAAGACTCATCGTGATTTTCAACTTTGTAAATAAAAAAGCCCCGCTTGCTTTCACAACCGAGGCTGTCCAAATTTTAAAATGCCGAAAATTTTCACATCAAAAAAACACTTCAGGGGAAACCTGAAAACGCTTTGCCAACTCCTGAATCTGCCGCTTATTCAATTGTCTTTTCCCGTTTAATATCTCTGAAACCACGCCTTGACTACCAATCTCAGCCAAATCACTTTGTTTTAGCTGATGCTCTGCCATCAAAAACGCTAAAACCTCTTGCGGTGTCGCTTCCGGTAATTCAAGCGTGTAATGTTGTTGCTCATAATTTTCCACCAAAACCCCAACGGTATCGAGCAATGCAGCTAATGAATGTTGTTCGTTATTCCCCACCTCATCAATCAATTGATTTAATAAAACAAGCTTCTCTTGATAATCCTGTTCTGTGTAAGGAACGGACAATAAAGGAGCTAAGGGTTGCCAATTTTGTACAAGGGAGTATGCAGTGTTGTTAGTCATAATAACCTCCGCCAACAGATGGCGATTTTCCACAGTAGTTAATTTTTCCACTTTTCTTTGTCATAGTCAGCATGTGTCAAAATATGGCGAATATGCAGTTTGCTATGGTCATAATGAATAGCAGCAATTAAGCGCGTATTATTTCCTCCAATATTAAACACCGTTAAATTAACGCCTTTTTTATTTTTAACAACATCCACACTGGGAAAAGTAGCTCTTAACTCGTTAAAATTAGAAAACTGTGCTTTCTCAAGGATTTTAAACCATGAGTAGAGTGATTCTTTTGTGTTGGGATGTTGACGTACAAATTGGTCTATTGCTGGTTTGGCTATCACTCTCATGGATACTCCTTGCCTTATTGGCAAAAATAAGTTGGATAAAAATTGGCACTTTTTCGCTGTTAGTTGCATTGTTGCTCATATTGTTATCCTCTGATGATAAGTGAAACTTAAAAAATAAGTGCGTATAATATCTCAAAAAGAGATTTTTATCAATCCCCTTTAAACTTACACCAAAGCAGCGCGTTAAACCCATTAATAAGCTATCCTATACGCAATTGATTTCCCCACTTTTCTGGTTATTCATCAATTCCAAAAGGAGTCATGATGGAATCTGCGCAAAAACTACTCAAAAAAGGCACAGCCTACTGCCTCGCCCAAAGCTTTGATATTACCGCCCTTGCAAAACACTTATCCGGCGCAAACTTAATTCGGATTATCAAAGACACCTTATTAATTGAAGACGACTTCTCATGGTCAGTGATTTTTTCTTACGGCGCGGTTGTGCATTGGAATGTCGACAACGACAAACAAGCCACGCTCGATGCCTTACTGATA
The DNA here is from genome assembly GCA_936941155.1 of uncultured Methylomonas sp. Lineage (GTDB taxonomy): Bacteria > Pseudomonadota > Gammaproteobacteria > Methylococcales > Methylomonadaceae > CAIQWF01. The sequence continues at coordinate 11,055 of CAKZJE010000124.1, forward strand.
GAACACGCAAAAAACATCCACCACACGCCAGAAACCGAACACTTCACTTTCAGCCTAAATTGCCCCACCACCCGCATTTACAAAGACAGCATCGAAATTGAAGACGACGATCCTGTCACCATCTTTGCGCTATCACACGGCATGGGACAATCTATCAAACTCGCCTCGTTTGAAACCCATGCGATTTTAACCATCAACAACACCCGCTACATTCCACAATCCTTAGCCGAAAACGGCAGCATCAAACTAAACTCGCGCAACATCGCCAAAATTCGCGGGCAATTATTTTTAACCAAAAGTGATATTTTCTTAAATTACGACTTATTAGATACGCCGGATTTTTTTTGGGAATATCCCGAATACGAAAACTTTTATCTGATTACTGCCAAATATCTGGAAATAGCACAACGCACCGAAGTATTATCAAAAAAACTGGAAACGATTCAAGAATTGTTTGACGTGTTAGCTGATGAACAAAAACACCGCCATTCTTTGATGTTAGAGTGGATTGTAATTGGCTTGATTACATTTGAAGCAAGCATGGCGATTGTGGATAAATTTTTGTAATCTCGGTAGAGACGCAATATTTTGCGTCTCTACATCTCAAAAAAATCATCGAGCGAACACAGTGTTTATCCATTAAACACTCAGATACCTCACTCATTTTTCTAATTTAAAAAGACTGGATACAACTTTCTGGCGTGTATCTGCTTGTTTGCGTTGAGATTATAAAAGTAGATTGAACCCCGCGTTTACACCGGATGAAAAACTCAAAAAATATTTTTATAACCTATTGATTTTTTTAAAAAATATTATTATTTTTGTAACTGATTGATTGTATTGTTTTTTGTCGAAAAGGCTCTTATTCACGCTAGAAGTCATTGACCTGTTACTGTAGAATTCGCCCCCTTTCGTGTTTAAAGATATTTAAACGCTTATTCAAAGTCAGGAAAAACGCCAATGCCAGCACAGTTACAAGTCGTCAAAAACACCGTCACCGATATTCCTTTTCAACCAGCCTCTGTTGATATTTGGGATTCAAAATACCGCCTCAAAACCAAAGATGGCGCACCGATTGATAAAGATATTGATGGAACTTATCAGCGCGTTGCCAAAGCCTTAGCCGAAGTTGAAACAACGGAAGCGCAAAAAAAACATTGGTATAAAGAATTTTTATGGGCATTGCGACACGGCGCGATTCCCGCAGGTCGAATCACATCCAATGCTGGCGCATTAGCTTATAAACCAGCCACTTCAACCATTAATTGCACAGTATCCGGTTCAATTGCCGATTCGATGGATGATATTTTGCACAAAGTGCATGAAGCGGGTTTAACGCTAAAAAGCGGCGCGGGGATTGGATATTGTTTTTCCACCTTACGCCCAAAAGACGCTTACGTTTCTGGCGCGGGAGCTTATACCTCTGGCCCACTGTCGTTTATGGATATTTACGACAAGATGTGTTTTACCGTATCGAGTGCGGGAGGACGACGCGGGGCGCAAATGGCAACGTTTGATATTGGGCATCCTGATGTGGTGGATTTTATCCGCGCAAAACGTGAAAACGGACGGTTGCGGCAGTTCAATTTATCGTTGTTGATTACGCGCGAATTTATGGAAGCGGTGAAAGACAATGGACAATGGCCGTTATCCTTTCCAGTCTCTGAAAAGGAAGTCAAACGTGATGGTTTGGATTTAACTAATCCTGAGCAAATTATTTGGCGTGAATTGCCGTATCAACAAGATTATGTGCGCAATGAACAATCGTTGGTTGCTTGCAAAATTTACAAAACCATTCCAGCGCGGCGGTTGTGGGACATTATTATGTCTTCAACTTATGATTATGCCGAGCCGGGGTTCATTTTGATTGATAAAGTCAATGAAATGAATAATAACTGGTGGTGTGAGGATATTGTGGCCACCAACCCCTGCGGCGAACAAGCCCTCCCGCCTTACGGTTCGTGCCTTCTAGGGTCTATTAATCTAACAGGTTTTGTGGAAAAGCCCTTCACCGCAGAAGCTTCTTTTGATTGGGAAAGCTATCGCAGAACCATCCGTATTTTTACTCGCATGTTAGATAACGTGGTGGAAATTAACGGTTTGCCGTTGGAAAAACAACGCCATGAAATCACCAGCAAACGTCGGCATGGCATGGGTTATTTGGGGCTAGGCTCAACTGTGACGATGTTGGGAATGAAATATGGTGATGAGCAATCGTTAAGTTTTACTGAAGAAGTAACTAAAGCGTTAGCGATTGAAGGTTGGAAAGTTGCGTTAGATTTGAGTAAAGAAAAAGGTGCAGCTCCGGTGATGGAGAAATTATTTACCGTTACGCCAGAAATGTTGCACAAACGCCCTGAAATGCTGGCGGATGGTTTCAAGCTTGGTGATGAAGTCGCGGGCAAGGTGTTACATGCAAAATACAGCCGTTATATGCAGAAAATTGCGCAGGAAGAGCCAGAATTGGTGGCGCAATTAGCCGAAGTGGGGGCGCGTTTTACTCATGCGACATCTATTGCGCCGACGGGCACAATTTCTTTATCGCTCGCAAATAATGCCAGCAACGGGATTGAGCCGAGTTTTGCGCATCATTATTCACGCAATGTGATTCGGGAAGGGAAAAAATCGAAAGAGAAAGTCGATGTGTATTCGTTTGAGTTGTTGGCGTATCGGCATTTGGTGAATTCTGAGGCGTTTCCTTACAGCGATGATCCTGCGCATAAATTACCAGATTATTTTATTGCCGCCGATGATGTCACGCCGAAGCAGCATGTGGATATTCAGGCGGCGGCGCAGCGGTGGATTGATTCGTCCATTTCTAAAACGGCTAACGTGCCGACCGACTTTTCGTATGAGGATTTCAAACATATTTATCAATATGCGTATGAGCAGGGTTTGAAAGGTTGCACCACGTTCCGGTTTAATCCTGAGGTGTTCCAAGGCGTGTTGGTGAAAGAGTCGGATTTGGAAAACACCACTTATCAATTTACGCTGGATGATGGCTCAGTGGTGGAGTTTAAAGGCAATGAAGAGATTGAATATGATGGCGAAATTCACTCGGCTGCGAATTTGTTTGATGCGTTGAAAGAGGGGTATTACGGGAAGTTTTAAGAACGGCTTCGATATAATCTAACGTAAAAAGCCTCGATGAATTTATCGGGGCTTTTGTAGGGTAATTTTCGTCTGAGAGTTGAAATGAAAACAGATGCCATCTTTTACCAATTATTTCAAACATTGCCTGATTTGTTTTTTAAACTGGCAGGTATTCCTTATTCGGACAGCTACCGATTTCAAGCGGTAGAATTAAAACAAACCGCGTTTCGTTTAGATGGGCTTTTTGTATCGAAAGATGCTGAATTACCGCTGATTTTTATTGAAGTGCAATTTCAAAAAGATGCGCGTTTTTACGGGCGTTTTTTTAGTGAAATCATGCTGTATTTGTATCAACAGCAGCCTAAACAAGTGAATTGGCAGGCGGTGGCGATTTTTCCGAGCCGAGTGGTTGATGTTGGGAAATTGGATTATTACCAAACGGAATTGCCCCATTTACAGCGCATTTATTTGGATGAAGTTTTGCCGCAGAATACTGCCAATGAGTTGAATTTGCTGTCAATTATTATCGCAAACGAAAGCCAAGCGATTGAAATCGCGAAAGATTTATTGCAGCAGCCGTTATTTCAGGCAGAAGAAAACCCGCTGTTGCTGAATATGATTGAAACAATACTGAAATATAAATTACCGCACACGTCGCGAGAGGAGATTTGGAAAATGATTAATTTAGCGCATGTTGATATTACTCGTACCAGTTGGTATCAGGAAGGGATGTTAATGGGTGAGGGAAAAGGAAAACAAGAGGGGGAATTACTGTTATTAATGCGGTTGTTGCAGAAACGCTTTGGGCAATTAAATAGCCGTCTGACGAAAAAAATTGCGCAATTGTCGAGTGAGCAATTGGAGCAATTGGCGGATGATTTTTTTCAGTTTGAGAGTGTGAAGGATTTGCAAAAGTGGTTGAAGGAGAGGGCGTGAGTTTGTTGGCTTTTAATTGCGGCACAGGCGTTTAATGTGAATTAGTGGGTGAGTTTTTTTGGAAGTGGACATTAAAAGTTAAAAGGTGAAAATAATGCAAGTCAACCAAATAGAAATTGATAATTGTTTAATTGATAACGCCGTGCGAGTTTCAGGGCTTTATAATAAAAAAGTTTTAATTGAAAAAGCGTTATTATTTTTCACGCAGCAGCAAATGAAAGCGCGACAAAATTCTGTACAGAAAATAATGGCTGATTTTTATAGTTTGCCAGTTTCTGAATTGGAAACAATGGAAACAAAATCAGTTTATCAAGGTAAAGTTTTATCGCTGGAAGATATGGAGCAAGCGATTGAATATGAAGCGGGTTTGCATCAATGATAACCATAGATACGAATATCGTGGTGCGCTATTTGATTAAGGATGATGAAATACAAGCTCAATTGGCAATTGATTTGTTTAAAAATAACCGCTGTTTTATTTTGAAAACAGTCATTTTAGAAACTGTGTGGGTTTTGGGGTCTAAACAGGGTTATGCTTTAGCGCGTGATGTGATTGTGAGTCGTATTCAGCATTTACTGAAATTAGCGGATGTGATTATTGAAGATTTGGATAGTGTGATTTTGGCGGTGCATTGGTATAGTTTAGGAATGGATTTTGCCGATGCGTTGCATTTAGCGTCGAGTTTGCAGACAGAGCAGTTTGTGACTTTTGATAAGCGATTGGTGAATAAGGCACAGGTAGTTAATGTAAATCATTGTGTATTGTTAGAAGTGAAAAGCTAATCAGTGGCAAAATTTTGTTAGCTATTGTCCTTTGGTTTGGTGTGTGAGGATTTACTATGAGCGCGGTAGTTTATAAAACAGAGCAGGAAATTCAGAAAATAGATTTTGATATTCTTTATCAAGATTTAGGGGCAAGCGATTTTATTCGGTTTATGCAGCAATTTACTCAAGGATATGGGAATTATGTTGAAGATAGGCAGCAGTGGCAAAAGGATTATTCTGTGGATGCTATTTTGGCAGAAATGGAAAATTTTAAATAACTAACCGATATTGCTAAAAGTGCGGTGCTTGATGGGCAGCGGGATATGGAAACGTTGTTAATTAGGCGGTTGGTGTTGTGATTAAAAACGGCAGATTGGTATCGGATTTTTGCGTGGCAGTTCGTCTTTAAAAATTAATATGAGACAAAAATCATGAAAATTAAAAAATTAGAAATTGATGGTTTTAGATGCCTACTAGATTTTAAAATCATCTTTGAAGATGATTTAACCGTTATTGTGGGAGAAAATGATAGTGGAAAAACATCTTTAATTGAGTGTTTAAAAGTTGTTACCCAGAACAAAAGCATTGCTATTGACGACTTTAATCATGGCAAAGATATAATTTCTTTAAAAGTAGAAATAGAAAATTTTATTTTTGAAAAAACATATACTAAAAAAGATGGTTTAATAAAGGATATTCCAATTATTGCCAAGCCAACAAAAGAGTATTTAAATAAAATACAAATATCTTTTGATGATATTAATTTTGACATTACAGCCAATGAAAATATTGAATATGTCAAAAATACAGCTAAAACATTTGGATTATTGGTTCGTAGTAATTCAAAAATAGAAAGTCTTAAAGAGTCTATTTTATCAAAAATTAGTGACGCTACAGGCAATGATAATTTTTTAATTGAAAACGCTGTTTTTCCACAGTTCAATAACATACAACTAAATGGTAGACAGTTTGAAAATGTATCAACATTTTTTAAAGAAGTTTTTTTAAAAGAAAAACAATCAAGTATTTGGCAAGAAAAAGTTGATGGTGAAAAAACAATTGAAGAGTTTGTTAAGTCAAAAATAGACTCTTATTCAAGTGAAATTACCGCAAAAATAGAAGAAAAAGGAATAAAAGAAAAAATACAATTATTCATCAAGGATTTAACAGAAATAAGGATTGAGCCAATTTATCAATCCAAAGATTTAAATATTGATGCTAAAGTTAAATTTCTTGAAAACGGTCAAGAAATAAATTTAGAAAACAAAGGTGATGGTACAAAGAGGCGAATCAGCATGGCTCTTCTTGAGTTTAAAAAAGAGGAGGCTTTATTATCTCACGACAAAACTACATTTTATTTGCTAGATGAACCGGATACTCATCTCCATGTAAAAGCTCAACTAGAGCTATTATCTACAATGGAATCATTCGCAAAAAATGGTAATCAAGTCATTTTGACAACTCATTCCCCTTTCATCATAAATGCAATTAGTCCGAAGCAAATTAGACTTTTAGAAAATAATGGAAATATAAGTAAAATAAAAACATTAAGGGATGATATAGATAGTTCAAACCGCTTGTTAAAATCGCTTGGTGTCGAAAATACGCATTTATTTTTTTCGAGGGTTTTAATAATAGTAGAGGGTGAAACTGAGGAAAAATTTATATCTACTTATTACATGAATAAAATAGGTAGATTAATAACTTCTGATTTAATAAAAATTATCAATGTTGAAGGAATATCAAATATACATGGTTTTGCTAGAGCAATACTAGAATTGCATGATCCAGAAAATATTTATTTAGTTTTTGATAATGATGCCTCACAAGAGTTATCAGAGTTAATTAATAAATTGAGTATTCCAGATGAGAGAAAATTCATTATTGGAAATAAAGAGTTTGAAGATGCTTTTCAAACTGATGTTTTGCACAGATGCTGGCTTGAGTATTTACAAGAATCTGAAAAACCAATCCCCAATAATTGGACAATCGAAAATATTGAAGCAAAAAAGAAAAACTGTCTTGAACAATCATCTAAATTTTCTAAAGAACTTAGAAGTTTGGCTGCTGGTAGTAAGAAAATGTCAAAACCAATATTAGGTGAGGTACTTGGTAAATATATTGATGATGATGAAGTTCCAAGTCGTTTAATGGATATATTTAAAGCAATTCTTTAGATATAAAGCCAACTATGGTATGAAACTCATACCTTTCAGCACATCATTTTATTTAAACGCTTTTGGTACGCAATGCGATACCCTACAAAATCGAGACAAAACCATGCAAGCTATCACCTACAACCAAGCCCTGCAAAACTTCCCAAGTTTAATGAACAAAGTCAGCGATAATCACGAACCTTTGATTATCACCCACGACCACCACAAAGCCGTTGTACTCATCAGCTTAGAAGACTTTAACGCTTGGCAAGAAACCGAATACTTAACCCGCTCTGCCGCTAATGCCAAAGACTTACTTGATGCAGTAAAAGAAATTGCTGAACGTAAAAACATCCACCAACATGCCCTGATTGAAGAATGATTAGCTTTCGTGACCGCGCCTGGGAAGACTATCTTCATTGGCAACAAACCGATAAACAAATTTTAAAACGCATCAATAGCCTGATTAAAGACATACAGCGCAATCCGTTTGATGGCATTGGTAAACCCGAACCACTCAAACACCAGTTTGCAGGCTTTTGGTCGCGCCGCATTAATGATGAACACCGTTTGGTTTATACGTTTATTGAAGATGATTTAATCATTGTGCAGTGTCGCTATCATTATGATGATTAATATTTAAACGCTTTGGTACGCAATGCAATACTTTACAAATCAGAATTAAAAAACGAGGTCTAAAAACATCATGTTTAACTATCAAACCACAAACACGACTGTAAACTTAAGCTTTTCTAAGGAGTTTTTAAGCTCATCCGAAGTTGTTAAATTTATAGAAACACTGCGGATTAAAGAGTTGCTATCAAAAAGCCAAATGACAGAAGAACAAGCTTTACAACTCGATGAAGAAATAAAAGAAGAATGGTGGCAAAAAAATCAAGCCCGCTTTTTAGAGAAAATAAAATGAGTGTCATTGTTGTTGATACCAATCTCATTTTTTCGGCATTGGTGAATAAAAACTCAATGTGCGACGTTTTTATTACAGCCTAATCAAACTTTGGTCATGCCCAAATACGGCTTTGTTGAACTTTTTAAACATAAAGAAAAAATCTGCAAAGTCAGCAAACATTCGCCCGATGAAATTTTAGAAATTCTGTATGAATTGATACGCCATATTGATTTCTTTGATGAAAATACTATCTCAGTTAATGCTTTGCAAAGCGCGTGGGAACTAGTCAAAGATATAGACCCTAAAGATATGCTATTTGTTGCGCTGACACTGGAAATGAACGGTTTATTATGGACTGGAGATGTTAAATTGCGAAAAGGACTTGAAAATAAAGGTTTTGATTTAATTTTCACACCAAATTAAACGAGAAATATCATGTCTACGCTCAATATCTCTTTACCCGAACCTATGCAAAACTGGGTTGAATCACAAATCAGCAGCGGGCATTATGCCGATTACAGCGATTATATTCTCAATTTAATTCGCCGTGACCAACAACAAAATCTTTTAGTCGAACACCTTATAGAAGGCGAAAATAGCGGTGAAAGTGATAAAACCATTGATGATATTTGGGTAAAAATAAAAGCAGCGAAAACCCATTGATTGGCATCAATTAAACGCTTTGGTAGGCAATGCGATACCCTACAACTCAGAGAATATATGATGCAAAATACTTTAAATTTCAATGACTGATAGTTCATTTTACTTTAGCTTGAAGTAAAAACTCAGGAATCCTCGTTTCCAACCAATAAAACGGCTTAAACGGATTTTTTCCACCCACAAATCCCACATGCCCGCCGCCTTGCGTCACTTCCAATTGCACATGCGACGACAATTCATCCACTTTTGGAATTACTTCCGCCGTCATAAAAGGATCATCCACCGCCTGAATAATCAACGTTGGCACTGCAATATTTTTCAAAAACTGCCGCGAACTAGAACGATGATAATAATCGTGCGCACTTTGAAAACCATGCAATTTTGCCACCACTCGCTCGTCATATTCCCAAAACGAATTAATTTTTGATAAATCGCCTAAGTTTTCGATTTTTCGCGCTTCATGTTGGTGCCCTAACGCGTGCAAATGCTGATGTTTATCGGCAATATAAACTTTTAATTCTTTGAGCAAGTTTGCCCGATAAATTTTGGAAAAACCATAATCCAATTTAGTCGCACAAGTGCTTAACACTAACGGCACAGACACTGCGACCGCCGCAAATAAATCCAAATTTTCGCCTTGCTCGCCCAACCATTTCAACAACACATTGCCGCCTAAGGAAAAACCAATCGCCGCAAAGGGCATTTTCGGTTCACGTTGGCGCAAAACTTGATAGAGAAACTGAATATCTTGCGTGTCGCCAGAATGATAACAACGCGCTGAATGATTCGACTCACCACTGCAACCGCGAAAATTCAACGCCACGCTACGAAAATTTTGCTGTAACAACTTAGCTTGCAAGCCTTTGATATACACCGATTGCGAACTGCCCGTTAAGCCGTGTAACAAAATCACCAACGGATTGTCATCTTCGCCACACCAATCTATATCAATAAAATCGCCATCCGGCGTAATCAACCGCTCGCGCCGTAATGCTGGCGCAGCCGTTTTTCGCAACAAAGCCGGATACAAGGTTTGCAAATGCGGATTTTTCAACCACCACGCGGGCTTAAACGTTGTTTTTATTAACATAGTGTTTTAGTCTGGAATAAAGATGCGTTACGATGACGCAATTATAATGATGAATATGTCTATCCAATACAAAAAAACTCAAATGAATCCACATCCTTCTGCCACTGTCGCCTTAGAAAATCTACGCTTTGATAATCAATTTATTCGTGAACTGCCTGCCGATCCATTAACCGAAAATCATTGCCGCCAAGTGTTTAGCGCGTGTTATTCCTTTGTTGAACCCACGCCAGTGAAAGCTCCAAAATTGGTCGCGTATTCAAAAGAAGTCGCGCAGAGTTTGGATTTAAGCACCGAAAGCTGCGAAAGCGATTTGTTTGCACAAGTTTTCACGGGTAATCAATTACTTGCAGGAATGCAGCCTTACGCGCTGTGTTATGGCGGGCATCAGTTTGGCAACTGGGCGGGGCAACTCGGTGACGGACGCGCGATTAATCTTGGTGAAGTGTTAAATTCACAAGGGCAGCGATTGACGTTACAACTGAAAGGCGCGGGGCAAACGCCGTATTCACGCACGGCAGACGGTTTAGCAGTGCTGCGCTCGTCAGTACGGGAATTTTTATGCAGCGAAGCGATGCACCATTTAGGCATTCCAACCACACGGGCGTTAAGTTTGACGCTGACCGGCGAAAAAGTCATGCGTGATATGTTTTACGATGGACGTGCAAAACTAGAACCCGGCGCGGTGGTGTGTCGGGTTGCGCCGTCTTTCACCCGCTTTGGCAGTTTTCAAATTTTTGACTCGCGCAAAGAACATGATTTGTTACAAAAATTAGTCGACTACACGATTCGCACCGATTTTCCGCATTTGGGCGAACCGTGCCGCGAGGTTTATTTGGCGTGGTTTAGTGAAGTTTGTCTGAAAACGGCGGAATTGATTGTGCATTGGCAGCGGGTCGGCTTTGTGCATGGCGTGATGAATACTGACAACATGTCGATTTTAGGATTGACGATTGATTATGGCCCATACGGGTGGTTGGAAAATTATGATCCGCGTTGGACTCCCAACACTACCGACGCGGCGGGGCGGCGGTATTGTTTTGGCAATCAGCCGCAGATTGGTTTGTGGAATCTGACTCAGCTTGCCAGCAGTATTTTTAGTTTGATTGGTGATGTTGCGCCGTTAAAACAAGCGTTGGCGTTATACGGCGAACATTTTGCCAAAAGTTGGAATGATATGATGGCGGCAAAATTAGGTTTGCAAGCCTATCAAGCCGAAACGGATGAAAAATTGCTGACCGAGTTATTACAAGTTTTGCAATTGGTGGAAACCGATATGACGATTTTTTATCGCAAGCTGGCAAATTTTAAAATTGAGAATCTTGATTTAGAAAAAATAAGCGATGATGAACTGATTGCGCCGCTTTTTGTCGCTTATTATGAGCCAGAAAAATTAATTCCTGCGGTTGAAAAACGGATTGCAGATTGGTTGCGCTGCTATCTAAATCGCGCTCGTGAAGATGGTTTGTCAGATAAAATCAGAAAAGAAAAAATGAATGCGATAAATCCTAAATTTGTGTTGCGTAATTATTTGGCACAACAAGCGATTGATAAAGCTGAAAATGGTGATTTTTGGATGATTGGCGAATTGCTGGAATTGCTGCGAAATCCTTACACAGAACAGGATGGGAAAGAAGAATTTGCGCAAAAACGTCCTGATTGGGCACGGCAACGGGCGGGTTGTTCGATGTTATCATGTAGTTCCTAACTCTTTTTTCCATGCGAGGAAAACATGTATTTTTGGAATATCAACAAATTAAAACAACAACTCATTGAAACAGGTTTAACAGAGAAGCAACTACTTTATTACATTTTAATTCATGCTTTTCCTAGTGGATCAATTTCTTCAGAGTCTGAGTCTGATTTATGGGTGTATGCTGCATCCATTACGGCTGTACTTATTTTTTTAATAGGCACTATATTAGCTTTCCGCGCTAATGGTGGAAATTCTGGCATCAAATTCGCTGAAAGATACTTTAGTATCAGCTTTGTAGTTTCTATTCGGTTATTGCCTTTATTAATTTCATTAGGGATGTTGGTGGCGGTCTATTTGGGTTTTACTTACAAATTGAATGACAATAAATGGTCTGATGCGCCAGATTTTATTTGGGGTATTATTATTTTCATCTATTGCATAGCAGTGTATGCACGCATCATTAAACATATAGGCGATGTGGCAAAAGCCAAACCTAATAGCGATTTATGATTGGATAAAGCTATTTTCGTGTGCCAAATCGTGAAGAATTTGCTTTTGATTAAGAATTTTGCGAATAGCAAGTAGCCCGTATAAAGTGCAACAAAATACGGGAAATAATGGTTAATTAAGTTTTTTAGGAAAAATCATGCAAATAACAATCAACGTTCCTGACACCTTACCACAAGCGTTTTTAAAACAGCGCATTCAAGAAATCGAACAAAGTTTTATTACAGAAGCGCGGTTTTTTACTGGGTATCAATCCCCCAATCAAGAAACGCTATTAGCTATTGAAGAAGTTGAGCGTGGCGAAGTTGAAATAACATCGCTTGAAGAATTACGCAAATTAGCCCACGTTTAACCAACATGACGAAAACAATTTTTTGGTCTAAAAAGTTTAAGCAAGACTATAAGCGATTAATCAACTCGGTCAATTCAGAAACAGTCAATGAACTTTTAACTGTGATTGAAATGTTGGCAAATGGGCAAGCCCTGCCTGAAAAATATAAAGACCACCTGTTAAAAGGTAACTGGAAAGGCTACCGAGAATGCCATATCAAACCTGATTTATTGCTGATTTATAAATTAGAAAATGATGAATTGACTTTAACATTGGTTAGAACAGGCTCACATAGTGAATTGTTTTAGAAGTTCAACTTGTGCGTAATGAATAATTCACAATGAAAATCGCCAGCCTGTTTTATCGCCTGTTTCAACATCCCACACAGAATGCAACAACGCCATTCACACATCAAACATATAGGCGATGTGGCAAAAGCCCCGCACGATAACAACGAAACAAAACAGTGTTTTTATAAAAATACGAAATTTTTCAAGACGACTGGTCGTCTTAAAAATTTTTAGAAAAAAAGCAGTGTCATAGACCCTTAATTAGCTTAAAAAGTTTAGTCGTGCGTAACATCAGCTGATAAGAGATAACGCACAAACTAGCCATTGTCGCCATGCTCATTTATAGTATGTTTGTTTCGATTTGAAACACTATTCAACGTAAACATTTAACGAGAAATTATTATGAAAAAAACACTAGGCGTGACTTTAGGCAGTGCATTATTAATCGGATTATCTAACACACCCGCTCAAGCGGGCGAAAATCCATTTAGCCTGCAAGAATTATCAAGCGGCTATCAACTCACACAAACCCATGCAGCAGACTCTTTTTCTACTGCGATTGTAAAAGGCAAAGACGGCAAATGCGGCGAAAGCAAATGTGGTCAAGGCAAATGCGGCGTTAAAAAATAATTCAAATCCTGTATAAAACCACTCGTTTTTGAGTTTTTCGCTGAGTTTCAATTTAAAACGTAGTGGTTTCTTGCCAACAAAAAAGAACGTGTCTGCTTTGTAAGATTTTGATGACATCATACTGAAACGTTGCAGTAGTAAAATATGAAACTTTTATTGATTTTTACTACTTTTTTGAGGAAGCGCATCATGGCAAACAGAGTTTTTAACGTTCTTTTTTTATGCACGGGTAATTCGGCGCGTAGCATCATGGCAGAAGCCCTGCTAAACAAAATCGGCGCGGGGCGTTTTCATGCGTATAGTGCAGGCAGTTATCCTACAGGTATGGTTAATCCTTTTGCATTGGAAAAAATCGCCAAAGAAGACATAAGCACCGAGCAACTGCGCAGCAAAAGCTGGGATGAATTTGCGCAGCCCGATGCTCCGGTACTCGATTTTGTGATTACTGTTTGTGACAACGCCGCAGGCGAAGTATGCCCTACTTTTCCGGGGCAACCTGTGACTGCACATTGGGGCGTGAGTGATCCTGCCGCAGCAGCCGATGATGAAAAAGTTATCGCGTTTGCACAAACTTTTGTGATCTTAGAACGAAGAATCACTTTATTCACCGCATTGAATCCTGCTGGCTTAGAGCGAATGGTTTTAGAAAAACACGTCCGTGATATTGGCAAGGTTATGTAAATCGTAGGACTGCCAGCATTTTTTTTAAACGTGTGATCAACAAAATACCGTTGTGCAACTTACAGCACAACGGTTTAAACCGCAGAATTTTTGAGCTACTGCACCTCAGTTTGCGAACTAAGAACAGGGTATTTATCAGGATGCACAACTGCGCAAATTTCATACAAAATATCAGCAATTCTCATTATGAACTTCTGTTAAATAACCAATTGAAAAACAAACAATTATTTTTTAATCTTAGCCTTTAAAGTGAGTTTTTAGAATGAAATATATTCGCCAAAATAACTCATTTTTTGAATAAAGAGACTTTTTTGTTCAGAACTTAATCAATGCAAACATAATTTAAGCATTGATTGCGGTTGAAAATGGCTAAATTAAAAATCCCATTGTCTTATCTATTTGATTTTAAATGAGTTGTCATAATGAGAATTGCTGCATAAAACAACTTATGCTGGTTTATTTATCCGCACTGTGCGAATGAATTCGCACCTACAGTTGTCGAGATTATTTCATTCACGTTTCTTATTAGAAAGCTCCAAGATTTTAACCACCTATTTTTCGTGTGTTTCGTGCTTTTCGTGGACAATAAAAGCTATCTGCGTAACATCACTATCACATCCTTGTGACTAGATACTGGCATCCATGCCAGTATGACGAAGTTAGCTGAGGTATCTTTCTAACCAAGAAAATACTTATCCTTTGCTTTAACTACGCGAACTTCAGCCGCCTTATTTTTATGCTCTTTTTGCAATAAGTTCAGCAGAAAAATAAGCATAACATCCGCGTCCATTATCTTTGGCGTGATACAACGCAGTATCTGCATTGTCCATTAAAGCTTCTAAACTATCGCCATGTTTTGGATACATTGCAATTCCAATGCTTGCGCCAATATGCGCTTGATAACTTTCACGCAGGGTAAACGATTCACTTAAGGTTTCAATAATCATTTGTGCAAGCAAGCCCACGTTTTGACAATCCGGCACGTCTTCTATCAAAATCACAAATTCATCCCCGCCTAAACGTGCCACTGTATCCACTTCACGCAAACGATGGCTGATGCGCACTGCCACTTGTTGCAATAACTCATCACCTGCGCTATGTCCTAGCGTGTCATTTACCACTTTAAATTTATCCAAATCCATCATCATCACCGCCATTTCTTTACCGCTGCGATAACAAATTTCAATGCCATGTTTGATACGCTCATGCAGAAGTCGTCTGTTAGGTAAATTGGTCAACGGGTCATAAAAAGCTAAACGATTAATCATCTCTTCTGCATTTTTGCGATCGGTAATATCCGTTAGAGTCGCCACATAATGTGTAATTGTTCCGCTGCTATTACCACTGACAGCGGTAATCGTTAGCCATTCAGGATAAATATTGCCATTTTTAAGGCGATTCCATATTTCGCCTTGCCACGCGCCGGTGTCATAAATGCTTTCCCACATCGCTTCATAAAAGGCTTTATCATGTCGCTCTGAATTCAACATTCTGGGATTTTGCCCGATGACTTCGGCTTCGCTATAACCTGTGATGTGCGTAAATGCCTGATTTACTTTTATAAAAGTCCCATTCGCATCCATAATCATCATGCCTTCTTGCGACTCAAACACAGTGGCAGCAATCCGCAATTCTGTGTCAGCGTGTTTGCGCTCAGTAATATCAAGTACATGTGAAATAAAATACAGCGGCTCACCTTTGCTGTTTCGCACCAAGGAACTCGACACTAATCCCCACACATCATGCCCTTGCTTGTGAGTATATTTTTTTTCAAATTCAGCATGGTCAACTTTTCCCTCTTTAGCATTGCGCATAAATTCAAAACTTGCTCTAAAATGATCTGGATGCGCAATATCATTCACACGCATTGTTTCCATTTCCAGTTTGCTGTAGCCAAACATCTCACACATTTGCTGATTGACTTTAAAAATCCCACCGTCAGTATCAATCAAACACATACCAATATTGGCGTTATCAAATCCTAAGCGAAAACGCTCTTCGCTTTCTTTCAGCTCTTTTTCTGCTTTGTCGCGTTGACTAATATCATTGACGAAAACAAAAACACGCTCGCCTAATTCTGGCAGATACAGCACATTAACTTCTACGGTAATAATCACGCCATCTTTGCGCCGATGTGCAGACTCAAAAGTATCATGTCCTTGTTCTATGACTTTTTGCAGATGTGCTTCTACCTCCTCTGGTTGTTCAATGATTTCAATATCAGCAATTGTCATTGTCAATAATTCTTCGCTTGAATACCCTAGCATTTTGCACAAAGCAGGATTCACCGTTAAAAACCGCCCACTAAAATCATTACACCAAAAACCATTCAGGGTCACTTCAAGGATTGCTTGATATTCAATATCGCGATTTTTGCTTTCGGTAATGTCAGTAACAAAACCATGCCATAACGTTGAGCCGTCAAAGCCGCGCTGTGGTAAGGCGTTGCCATATAACCATCGCAGCGTGCCATCGGCAAAGCGCAAGCGAAATTCATGTTGCCATGCGGTTAAGTTTTCAGCAGATTGCGTCATTGACCTAATCATTTCTTCATAATCATCAGGATGTATTAACGCAAGCACTTTTTCGGCACTGCTGCGCACTTCTTCAGGATGCACCTGAAAAATATCGTACATAGCAGGACTGGCGTAGGGGAAACAATAGCTACCATAAACATCGCGACGAAATTGATAAACCATGCCGGGAACTCGACCGGCGATTTTTTCCAAACGTTGCATGGCTTCTTGCAAGGCAAGCTGGTTTTTTTTCTGCTGGGTAATATCACGCGACACCACAATAAAGCGCGGGTCTTCATCTTCTTCCGCTGATTTAATAGTAACGGATAGCTCAAACCAGCGGGTTTCTTTTGCCAACGTAAATGAGTACTGTTTTCCGACTGACCAGCCTTGCTGTTGAGCTTCATGCAATGCGGATAAACACACATTTGCAATATCAGCTGGCAAAACGGCAGAAATCAGTTGCCCAATAACAGCCTCCAGCGGCACGGTTAATAATTCTGTTTGATGAATGTGGTAATCTTGCACCTCGGCTTTTGCATCCACTTCAAATAGTAAATCAGGCATCACTTTCAAAGTGGATTGCAACTGCATTTGCATTATTTTAATGGTTTCTTTGAGCAAATAATTGAATAGCGACACCACCAAAGAAACAACAACCAGAGTGGCTACCAACCCGGTTATCAAATCAGCGGAAGTTACAGTGCCTTTTAGCAAGGTCTCCATAATCACGACAATACATTCAGTTAAAATCATGGATAACGTCACTGATAGCATCCAGAGTTGCCAAGCTTTTATCTCTGAAAACAACTGCATAGAGTTTTTTTGCATAGTAATTTTTTATTGTTTATTTGAAAAGTGCTCAGGTTTGACTTGAGTGTAAACGCAGGAGTTCAAAACAGATTTTGAACTGCAAAAACAGTATGCAAAAAACAGCTGTTTTCTTTAACCAGCTGATGTTAACTAACAAAAGAAGTATAGCTAATTAAGCTTTTAACGAGAAGAAACGCTAACTAGATTAAATGCTTAAGTGTTTAAACAAAAGTTTTATCGTCCAAACCTTCCAGGTCTCTAAGACCTGGAAGGTTTTTATACATCAAAACTTCTGTTCAATGACTTAAATTGACTAAGGATTTGGTCAAACATAACTTACCTGTATTCCTGTAGGGTCGATTTTAATCGCTCTGGGCGAATAAATTCGCCTCTACATCAACGTTAGCCATGTCCTAACTAGATAAAAAGAAGTTTTCAGGTATTCATATTGCACTGTGATTTATCCACGCGCCACCGTGCGATTTTTATCTCGAATCCATTCGCTCCACGAGCCTGCATAAAGCTTAGAACCCGTTAAGCCCGCCACTTCCATTGCTAATAAATTATGACAAGCCGTCACTCCAGAACCACAGCTATGCACCACTTGGCTCGGTAATCTGTTGCCGATTAACTGTTGAAATTGCTGGCGCAAACTTTCAGCGGCTAAAAACAATCCAGAACGATCTAAATTTAATTGAAACGGACGATTCAACGCATACGGAATATGCCCTGCGATAGGATCAATCGGCTCTTGCTCACCACGATAACGCTCCGGCGTTCTGGCATCTATCACGGTGATTGTGCGTTGCGCCAAACCATTTTCCACTTCTCGCGCTGATAGCCATAATGAATCATTCAAATACGCCCTAAACGCAGTTGCTTTCACAGTTGGCAAATGCGTGCTCACTGCGTAACCGTGTTTTATCCATGCAGGAAAACCGCCATTTAACACCGCCACTTTTTCATGCCCTAAACAACGCAATAACCACCACATCCGCCCAGCAAATGCTCCGCCAGCATCATCATAAACAACCACTTGTGTATGATTGCCCACGCCCCAATCTCCTAACTTTTTCACCAATTGCGCAAAATTCGGCAAAGGATGTCGCCCCGTAAACGTGGTTATCGCAGCGCATAAATCTTTATCCAAATGCGCATAACGTGCTTGCGGAATGTGTCCGTGTCGATAAGCAGTCGCGCCTTGTTCAGTGTTGGCTAAAGAGAAACGGCAATCGAAAATCACCCAATGGTTATCATCACAATGGGCGTTGAGTTCGGATGCAGAAATTAAAGTGTTATATGCCATGATTTATACCGTAAGAATAATTTTGCCTAAATGTTGACTGCTTTCAATTAACTGATGCCCTTTATAAGCGACGATAAGAGGAAAAGTGCTGTGCACAATCGGTTCAATTTGGCGCGACTTAATCAGCGGCCAAACGTGTTTGAGCAATTGCTTAGCAATACTGGCTTTAAACGCCGCATCCCGCCCTCTTAATGTTGAGCCGGTAATAGTTAAGCGTTTATGCAACACCGGCAGCCAATTAATTTCACTTTTAATATTGTTTTGCAAGGCAATTTGCACCAGCCGCCCTTCCGTTGCCATACATTTTAAATTGCGTGGAAAATAATCACCGCCAATAATGTCTAAAATCACATCCACGCCTTTTCCATGCGTAAGAATGCTGATTTCATCCACAAAATCTTGGGTACGATAGTTAATTGCAGCATCCGCGCCTAATGATTTACAAAAGCGGCATTTTTCCTCAGAACCTGCGGTCGTAATCACCGTTGCGCCAAAGGCTTTGGCAAGTTGAATAGCCGTTGAACCAATGCCACCCGAACCACCATGCACTAAGAAGGTTTCACCACTTTTAAGCTGTGCTCGCTCAAACACATTGCTCCAAACGGTGAAAAAAGTTTCTGGCAACGATGCCGCCTCTATAAAGTTTAATCCCGCTGGAATGGGTAACACTGAGCCTACGTCGGCAACGCAATAATGCGCATATCCACCGCCTGTGAGTAACGCACAGACGGCATCACCTAGTTTCCAGTTTTTCACATCTTCTGCCATCGCCACAATTGTTCCAGACACTTCCAAGCCCGGAATATCCGTCGCGCCAAGTGGCGGCAAATAAATGCCTTGTCGCTGCATCACGTCAGCGTAATTAACCCCCGCAGCAGCCACTTTAATTAACACCTGTCCTGCTGCCAATGGAAACAACGTGCGTTGGCAGGGTTTTAAAACAGATGCAGCTCCTAGCTCAGTGATTTCAATAGCAAAGGTTTGATTTGGAATAGTCATTTTTGAAAAGTTGAGTCATTTGAATTGCAAAAATAATCGTTGTCTAGCTTACACTAAACGTTTAACAACTTAAATCTACCGATGATTGCGCAAAAAAAAAGTTACCTTATCATCACTTTTGCTAAATCTTGTGTATTTTTCGTTTTTGTTACTTTCTCGATTTAAGCTACTGCTCTGATGTTAGGTAAAACAGATTAATTTCTGATGAACATGACTAAAAATTGCTAAGGTTTATTAGTTCGGCTTTGATGATAAATCGCTGTTGCTTAAATTAAAGAGATACCGAAAAATTTTGAAGTATAAAAACCTTTCAGGTCTTTAAGACCTGAAAGGTTTGAGCGATAAAATTTTTGTTTGATGACTTAAACCGCATCCATTCAGAAACACATAGTTTTTTAAAATGGTTAGATGCTATGTAAACGTGTAGAGACGCAAAATATTGCGTCTCTACGGTTCAACAAAAAACTACGTTTCTCAAATTAGATGAGGTTTAATCTGTCAATCGTTTAAACGCTCTGAAATTTTCAAAACGACCGGTCGTCTTGAAAATTTTTCCAGTCACTTATGAGTGAATAACTTTCCTAAAATCAATTCACCGCGCGTTCACAGATTGATTGCTACTCTGCGTTAAAGTTTTTCAACGGAGAACATTAATGAATACATTTATGAAAGCCTTTATCCTAGTAACTTTGCTATTACTCGAAGGCTGCTATGCCCACTCAAGAGCTGGCGTAGCTTATGTTGATGCGCCTAGACCTGTGATTGTGCGCACCGTTAGACCTGCGATTGTTTACACACCTAGACCGCGCGTATTTTTAGCCCCCAGACCGCCAGCCTATTTCGGCAGAGGCTGGATGGGCTATCGCAACTACGGCGGCGGCGAAATGCGAGAACACCACTGGGGACGACATTAATGCGTTGGTGTAATCATTTTGCATTCGGATAAACCTGTTTCAACCGCTGCTGCAATGGTATTTTGCATCGCAGGTGTTTGCAAAGCTGCTTCTTCTTGGCGATTCACAATCACACCTGCTTCCAAAAGCACAGCGGGCATGTTAGCAGTTTTCAACACAATTAAATCATCGTAATAATAAACGCCGTTTTCTTGATTTGCCCATTCCCTGTTTTCGCCCCGAATTTTTTCTGCATGATGGAAAGAAGGATGCAAACCTTTCGCCATCAAAGCCGCGCCGATTGCATTCGCACATTTTAGGCTGGTTTCTACATCCGCATTTTTTCGCGAAACAAACAAAGAAAAACCCGAAGCATAATCTGACTCATTGTGCGTCACGCCATTTGCGTGCACGGTTTTAAGAAACTGAGATTGCACAGAATCATGGTGAATTGATAAAAAAAATCGCGCCTCAGCAGCATTTGCCAGTTGCGTCCTGTCTTTAAGATTGGTGATAGTGCCATCGTATCCAATGCGCACAACCTCAACACCATGCGCGGCGATAACATCACTGATGGTTTGCGCTAACTGCGCATTGAACGCAAATTCCGGTTTTCCAGAGGCACTGGTTGCGCCAAAGTGAAGTTTTGAATGCCCAGCATCAATAGCAAGTGTATTTCCTGCTGCAATTGCTTTGGCAGATATAACTAAAATTGCAAAACACAGATAAGGCGCGATTTTATGTATCATTTTGAAAATCCTAAGAAGTGGGCTAACAATAATTTTCCGATTTTTGAATGTTGATGTAGGGGCGAATTCATTCGCCCTAGGCGATTAAAATCCCCCTACAGAAGCATAAGTATCTACATAATTTTTAACATCAATATTATTGTAAATTATTGATAATAATTAATTATTTGTAGGCTGGGTTAGATTATTGAGCGACAGCGAAATAATCGTAACCCAGCATTCAGCGTTTTAAAACACCCGCTGCTGGGTTACGCTCTTTTTTCTATCGAAAAAAGCAGCTAACCCAGCCTACATATCAATTTATGATATTGATATACAACAACTTTATAATTTCAAGATGTGTAGACAACTATGCTACAGAAGTTATCACTACACATGCAGAAGTAAAAAACTTTCGCTTTTCACGAATCCCGGCAATCACCAAAAATTGCGTGTTATGATTTTAGCATCAGTATTTCTCGCTCACTTCTCATTTTCGCCATGAATTCCATCCCAAATAAAGAAGCCGATAATCTCCTTATCAAGCTATCTAAATTCGTTCCAGGAATGCTCTGTCAATTCCAGCTGTTTGCAGATGGGCGATCTTGTTTTCCTTTTGCCAGTGATGTCTGCCAAGAAATTTACGAAGTCACCGCTGAAGAAATTAAAAAAGATGCCGCGTTAGTTTTTAGCCGCATACACCCTGATGATTCTGAAAAAGTTATCGCCAGCATTCAGGAATCAGCACGCACCTTGCAACCTTGGAATTTGGAATATCGTGTTATCTTACCGCAAAAAGGCTTACTATGGTTGCTAGGTCAATCAAATCCTGAGCTGTTAGCCGATGGCAGTATCTTGTGGCATGGCATCATCCGAGACATCAGCGCAACTAAAAAAGCCGAGCAGTTATTATTGCGGCATAAATTTATCACCGATACCGCCCGCGATGGCTTTTGGGTTGTCAATTCAAAAGGTTATGTATTAGAAGTCAATCAGGCTTATGCCAATATGTCGGGTTATAGCATTGCAGAATTAAAAACCATGCAAATTCATCAACTGGAAGCAGCAGAATCGACTGATGAAATTAAACAGCACATTGCAGATTTAATTCGCGCCGGCTCGCAGTGTTTTGAAACCCAACATCGCCGTAAAAATGGCACAGTGTTTGACGTTGAAGTCTCGGTAAACTATCTGTATGAAACAGATGAATGTTTTGCCTTTTTTCGCGACATTTCAAAACGTAAACAGATTGAAGCATCACTGAAAGAAAATTTAAAATTATTTGCAGCAATCTTTAACAACGCGACTGTCGCGATGGCGCAAGCTTCTTTTACGGGCGAGTTTTTGCACGTCAATGAAGCATTCTGCCGAATGCTTGGCTATACCGCAGAGGAAGTTTTAGCAAAAAAACTGACTTTTAAGCAAATTACCTATTCTGAAGATTTAGCTGCCGATTTAGTTGCTGTTCAAGAAATGTTAGCAGGTTCTAAAAAACAGCATGTGCGTGAAAAGCGGTATATTCACAAAGACGGGCATCCTGTCTGGATATTTATCAGTGCCCAACTGGTGAAAGATGAGGCAGGAAATCCTTTGTACTTTATTGCCGCTATGATTGATATTAGCGAACGCAAACACACAGAAGCAAAATTACTCAGCAGTGAAGAAAAGTTTTCTAAAGTTTTTAATGCCAGCAAAGTCGGCATTGGTATTTCTAAAATATCCGATGGTACTTTTATTGATGTCAATCCAACATTCTGCGAAATACATGGTTACAGCCGTGCAGAAATCATAGGCAAAACAGCAGTGGCATTGAATCTTTGGCAGTGTCCTGAGCAACGCAAAAAGATTATGCAAAAACTGCTATTGGAAAAAAGTTTAAAAAATATTGAGGTCAATATTCAACACAAATCAGGGCAAATCCTTACGTTACTGGCTTACTTGGAGATTATTAAAATAGGCGAAGAGAGCTGCGTGTTAGGACTCTTGAATGATATTTCCGAGCGCAAACAATTAGAAGGTGAGCGACAAACTTTATATGCTGAACTGGAGTCTATTGTTCAGCAACGTACTCAAGAATTGGAGTTAAGTCGTCAAAAACTAGAATTAACAACGCAACATTTACGAGACTTAGCGTTTGAAGTTGACTTAGCCAGCGAAAATGAGAGAAAGCAAATTGCAATTGAAGTGCATGATGAGCTGGGGCAAAACTTAACTGCATTACGGATGCAAATTGCCCTGCTGCACTATCAGCAACCGTCGCCACAACCTTTGCTAATCGACGACATGCTGAATTTAGTCGATCAGCTAATTAAACAAGTCCGCAATGTGGCTTCCAATTTATATCCGATTGCTTTGGATATGGGGTTTAAACATGCCTTGAATTGGTTGGTGAATCAATTTTCAGAAAACACGCATATTCCTTGCAAACTGATTATTAGGGTAGAAACTGTCAATTTTACTCAATCTGTTTTAATTGGACTGTTTCGCATCATCCAAGAGTCGTTAACCAATGTTTCGCGTCATGCACAGGCAAGCTATGTTACAGTGATTGTCATGCGATTAACCAACAACTCACTGTCCCTTATCATTCAAGACAACGGCACAGGCTTTGATACAAAAATACTCAATGATCATTCACATTTTGGAATTTTCGGAATGCGGGAGCGTGCCTTGTCTTTACATGCACAATTTGAAATCACTAGCAAAATAGGTCACGGCACTACCATTGTTTTGAATATCCCTGACAACCATTTATAGTTTCGCTCATGATAAAAATAATCATTGTGGATGACCACGCCATTGTGCGCAGTGGTTTAATTAATCTGTTTAAGCTGACAGCTGATTGCGAAACAGTCGGCGAAGCCAGTGACGGCAACATGCTATTGAGTTTACTAAACCCAGAAAACCTCCCTGATTTAATTTTGTTGGATATATCCATGCCGGGCGCGAATGGTATTGAGATTACTAAACAACTCAAAATGCTTTTTCCAAACTTAATTGTGTTGATTTTGAGTATGCACATAGAGTCGCAAGTGGCGGCTAAAGCCTTAAAAGCTGGAGCTAATGGCTATATCACCAAAGACAGTAATCCTGAAAAGTTGTTGGAAGCGATTAGAAAAGTGGTGAGCACGGGGCGTTATTTAGACCCTTTAATTGCTGAACAACTTGCTTTCAACGCTGTCATGCCGATGTCAAACAACTCTATAAAATCCCTGTCACAACGCGAGCTGGAAATTTTTCACTTGCTAAGCAATGGCATAAGTATGAATAACATTGCGCAGTCATTAAATATCAGTTACAAAACTGTCACCACCCATAAATATCGGCTGATGGAAAAATTGAATATTGCCACCATGAAAGAGTTGTATCAGTTTGCTATGGAAAATAGCGACTTAGTGATAAATCCCTCCCCGTGAGCAGTTCACTGCCATTAAGTTAAGAGTTTATACTTGATTTTTCAATACGATATTTGTAGGGTGGGCACGCTGTTCATGCCCACCGATTTATCCGCCGCTCATAAGGTGGGCAAAAAAGCGTGCTCAGCCTACGGAATAATATTTTGATTATTAACTGATGTTACGCAGATAGCTTTAATTGTCCACAAAAAGCACGAAAAACACGAAAATA
Source organism: uncultured Methylomonas sp. (assembly GCA_936941155.1). Classification (GTDB taxonomy): domain Bacteria; phylum Pseudomonadota; class Gammaproteobacteria; order Methylococcales; family Methylomonadaceae; genus CAIQWF01. The sequence goes on from CAKZJE010000124.1 coordinate 35,676, forward strand.
GGCGGTTAAAATCTTGGAGCTTTCTAATTAAACCTCATCTAATTTGAGAAACGTAGTTTTTTGTTGAACCGTAGAGACGCAATATTTTGCGTCTCTACACGTTTACATAGCATCTAACCATTTTAAAAAACTATGTGTTTCTGAATGGATGCGGTTTAAAGTTAGATACAGCCTCGCCTGTTCGTGTTTTTCGTGCTTTTCGTGGAAAAATGACTCTCATGCGTAACATCAGTTATTAAGAACTTTTTCTTAACTGAATGGCAGTGCGTGAGCTGTTACAAACAATCTTACTCATTTGTAAGAAAAGTCTTACATATAAAGCAGACTATACCGCTTGTTTTAGTCTAGCGATTTCTAAATACTTAACTAACTGAATTTAAATCTAAAACGCAATGAATTCTTTCATTTTTTTCAGGCGGAAATCGTAATGACGACGCAAAAGATAAGATTACTAATCATAGATGACTCTCTTGAAGATAAGCAAACCTACGAATATTTTCTACAGGGTGAATATCAACTTTTAGAAGCAGAATTAGCCGTAGAAGGGTTGCTATTAGCGCAACAACACAAACCCGATTGTATTTTGCTGGATTATCACTTGCCCGATATGGATGGCTTACAGGTTCTGGAGCAGATTAGAAAAAATGACGATCTAAACCATACGGCAATTCTAATGCTAACGTCCCATTCAGATAGTCGCTTAATTATCAAAGCTTTACAAGAGGGGGCTTTAGACTTTTTAGATAAAAATAAAATCACCTCCCAAATCTTAAAGCAAGCCATCCAAACGGCGATTCACAAAACCAAGCTGATTCAGCTAAAAAAAGAACGTGAACGGGCGCGATACGCGCGTAGTTTGATTGAAGCGAGCTTAGACCCATTTGTCACCATTAGTCCGCAAGGCAAAATTACTGATGTCAATCACGCCACTGAAATCGTCACAGGTTTATCACACGACACCTTGGTAGGCAGTGATTTTAGCAATTACTTTACCGATCCAATCCAAGCTGAACAAGTGTATTTGCAAGTGTTTTCGTCTGGCAGCATTTCTGATTTTCCGCTATCCATCTTACACACCTCCGGCAAAGTGACCGAGGTGCTGTACAACGGCAGTGTCTTTCACGACAACAATGGCGATGTCGTCGGCGTATTTGCAGCAGCTCGCGATGTGACTGAAAAAAACCGCATTGCAGCAGAATTGAATGCTTATCGGCAAAATTTGGAACACTTGGTTGAAGAACGCACAGTTGCGTTGGAACTTGCCAATCAGCAATTAAAAACCAGTGATGAACGCTTTAAATTCGCAATGAAAGCCACTAATGCGGGGTTATGGGATTGGAATCTGGAAACCAACATCACAAACTGCTCCAAGAATTATTTTTTGATGTTGGGGTATCAGCCTGAGGAGTTAAAACAAGATGTATATTCGCTTTGGCTGGATTTGCTCCATCCTGATGATTATGAAGATGCACTCAATAGAACACTAAAAAAACTCATTTCTGAAAGAAATTACGAATCTGAGTTTCGGATGCGCTCTAAATCGGGCGAATACCGCTGGATTCTGAGTCGAGGTAAAGTGGTTAAGTTCGACACCGCAGGCAATCCAACTCAGGCTATTGGGCTGCACACCGATATTACCGAGCGTAAAGAAATGGAAATCGCACTTAAAAAAGCGAAACAGCAAGCAGAATTGGCAAATCAAGCGAAAAGTGCTTTTCTTGCAAATATGAGCCATGAAATTCGCACGCCCATGAATGCAGTCTTGGGTTTTTGTTATTTACTGGAGCAACAAAACTTAACCGATAACGCCAAACAATTGGTGCACAAAATTAATATGGCAGGAAACTCGTTGCTTGCCATTATTAATGACATTTTAGATTTTTCTAAAATCGAAGCCGGACATGTGCAAATTGAACACGAAGCGTTTGATTTAAACAATATTCTTGAGCAACTTGCCGCCGTGATGATGAGTTGTTGTCAAAACAAGCCATTGGAATTAATTATTTGTGCTCCGAATCGCCCATTAACGCTGGTGGGGGATTACCAACACTTGCTGCAAGTCTTAGTCAACTTGGTGAGTAACGCCATTAAGTTCACTGAAACAGGCAGTATTGAACTGAAAATAACGGTCGATCAGGAAAATCAACAGATTCGATTTGCAGTGTCCGATACCGGAATTGGTGTCTCAGAAGAAAAGAAAGAAACCATTTTTAGTGCTTTTATTCAGGAAGATGCCAGCATCAATCGGCGTTTTGGTGGCACGGGATTGGGGCTTGCCATCAGTCAACAGCTAGTTAAATTGATGGGCGGAACTTTATCGCTCAACACTCAAGTGGGTGAAGGTAGTGAGTTTTATTTTGTTTTGCCACTGCAAGAAGAGCAAACACAAACGACAGAACCGAGCAGTCATTTTAAAATTCTGTTGTGGGATGCTTGCTTAAAATCGCAGCAAGCGTTAGCAAATTCAATTGAAAGCTTAGGCTGGCAAGTTTTTAGTGTCGATTCTGATCTGGGTGCGTTGTCGCAAATCCTTGCTGATTGGGAAACCGCAACACCGTATCATGTTTTGTTATGCAATTGGAATGCAGACAACCCAGAAACCTTAGCAGTCATCCAAACTCTGCATGACGCATTTCAATCTCAACCAACGCCACAGCGCAAAATGCCTTTGGTGCTGTTTGTTTCTGCCTATACAGGCGAAGCCTTGGAAAATCAAGCAGGCGTTGCGCTGATTGATGGCTTCTTAACTAAGCCCGTCACGCCTTCTGCTTTATTGCACAAAGTAATCAACAATTTAGAGCCAAACAAACAAAGCAGCTCTGACAATACCACTAACGCCGCTAGTGCATCTTCACAACGTTTAACTGGCGTGCGGATACTGATTGTGGATGATTCTGAGTTTAACCTAGAAGTTGCACAATTGATTCTGCAAGGCGAAGGCGCAATTGTCACTTTAGCAAGTGGCGGATATGCAGCCTTGACATGGCTTAAGGAGAATCCTGACAATGTGGATATTGTTTTAATGGATATTCAAATGCCAGATCTTGATGGTTTGCAAACGACTAAACTTATTCGTGCTGAGCCGCGCTGGAAATCACTGCCCATTATTGCCCTCAGTGCTGGAGCATTTAAACCGGATCAAGAATTAGCCTATGCTGCGGGTATGAATGACTTCATCGTGAAACCGTTTAATACAGAACATTTATTAACCGCCATTAAACGATGGAATCAGCATTGATGAAAAGTCCATCACGACCTAACAACCGTTTGATAAGTCGTTGCTCAAAAGTTTTATCACCAAACCTTTCAGGTCTCAAAGACCTGAAAGGTTTTTAGCCTTTATTTCTCGACCCGAAGTGCGAGCTTTAGCTATTGCTGTACCTCATAAAAAGCTAAAGCTTTTTTACTCCTGCAAACGTGCGCAGCAGGAACATTTTAATTGCCTAAGGCGAATAAATTCGCCGCTACATCAATCTGAAAAAAATCG